>NZ_AP028659.1:0-612500 GCF_041154425.1 Variovorax sp. V15 | reverse complement strand
CGGCACCCCTCCAAGCCCGGGAAAGCCGCATGCCTTCATCCTTTCAGACGTTCTTCCGCCGGTCGACGGCACTGCTGGCGCTGCTGACCCTCGGCGCCTGCGCGCAACTGCCGCAGAACGTCGATCGCCCCGTCTCGACCGCCATCGCCGCGCCGGCCACCGGCACCGCGCTGGCCGACCTGGTGCAGCAGCGCCGGCAGGCCGAGAAGGCCCGCTACGAATCCGGCTTCCTTCTGCTGGGAGGTCCGCAGGCGGCCTACGGCAGCCGCCTCGCGCTGATCGAAGGCGCGCAGAAGACGCTGGACCTCCAGTACTACGCGATCCACGCCGACGCCAGCACCGGCCGCCTGGTGCGCGGCCTGCGCGCGGCGGCCGAGCGCGGGGTGCGGGTGCGCGTGCTGCTCGACGACTTCCACTCCACCGGCCGCGACGCGTTGGTGCTCGGCCTGGCCTTCATTCCCAACATCCAGATGCGGCTGTTCAACCCGCTCGCGGGTTCGCGCGATTCCACCTTCAGCCGCCTGCTCAACTCGATCGACGACGCCTCGCGCATCCAGCAGCGCATGCACAACAAGCTGTTCCTGGCCGACAACGTGCTGGGCGTGACGGGCGGGCGCAACCTGGGCGACGCCTACTTCGGCAACGCGACCAATGGCAACTTCGTCGATGTCGACGTGCTGGCCGCCGGCCCCATCGTGCAGGACCTGTCGCGCAGCTTCGACAGCTACTGGAACAACGAGCGCGCCTACCCGGTGCAGTCGCTGGTCACCCGCGAGGAGCTGCAGGCCATGCGCGACCGCGCGCGAAAGGCCGCCCAGGAACTGGCCGAGGAATCGGCCCGGCAGCAGGAAGGAGGCGCCGGAACGCCCACAGCCGAACAGCGCGCCCGAGCCTGGGACGAGAAGCCGCTCGACCTGCGCACAGCCACCTTCGTCTGGGCGCCGGCCGTGATGCTGGCCGACAAGCCCGGCAAGATTCCCGCCGACTCCGGCCCCGGCAACGCGAAGGCTCCGGGCCTGGTGGTCAGCCGTCCCGACGACAAGGCCGGAAGTTCTCGCGGCCCGGCCTCGCTGGAAGCCGCCTCCGACATCGCAGCCAGCGGCGACACCGTGGTCGAGGGACTGCTGCAGCTCATCGGCCAGGCACGAACCGACCTGACCATCATCTCGCCCTACTTCGTGCCCGGAAAGGACATGCTGCAGGCCTTCTCCACGGCCCGCGCCCGCAACGTGCGCATCCGCGTGCTGACCAACTCGCTGGCCTCCAACGACGCGCCGGTGGCGCACGTGGGCTACGCGCGCCACCGCGAGGAACTGCTGAAGATGGGCATCGAGCTCTACGAACTGCGCAGCGAGCAGGCGAGCTTCGGCAATGTCTTCGGTTCCTCGGGCGGCAGCAGCGCCCCCGGCGAATCGCGCGCGATGCTGCACTCCAAGGTGCTGGTGATGGACGGCCGGCTGCTGGTGGTGGGCTCGATGAACCTCGACCTGCGCTCCCAGCTGCAGAACACCGAGATCGCACTGCTGATCCGCAGTAACGAGCTTTCGCGCGCCGCCACCGAGCAGATCGAGCGCGGCATGCGCGAGCGCTCATGGCGCGTCGAGCTGGTCGACGGCTCGCTGGTGTGGCGCGCGCCCCAGGGCAGCAGCCTGAAGGACGCCACCACCGAGCCCGACGCCGGCGCCATGCTGCGGCTGATGCTCAAGCTCTTCGGACCGCTGGCGCCCGACCAGCTGCTCTGAGAGCGGAGGCGGCGCCGGTCAGTGCTTGTGCTGGTGCGCCGCACTGCCGGCATCCGCGCCTTCGGGCGCGCCCACCGGCAGCGTCACGTCGAGCGTGGTCTTGGCGCCCTTGGCGTCCTGGAAAGTCAGCGTCATCGGCACGGTCGCGCCTTTCGCCAGCGCGCCCTTCAGGTCCATCATCATCACGTGGTAGCCGCCGGGCTTGAGCTCGACGATCTGGCCCGCGGGCAGGTCGAGGCCAGCCGAGAGCTCGCGCATCTTCATGGTGTCGCCCTCCATCTTCATCTCGTGCACTTCGGCGACACCGGCGGCCGGCGTGGAGATGCCCACCAGCTTCGCGCCGGTGGGCGAGGTCAGCTTCATGAAGGCGCCGGTGCCGCTCTGGCCCGGCACCGACTGGCGCACCCAGCCGTCGCGCACGTCGACCGTGGCCACGCCCTGCGCCACCACGTTCAGCTTCGCGGCCGGGCTCTTCAGGCCGGCGGTGGAGCTGCCCGAGGCCGGCACCTCGGCCCAGTCGGCAGCGCCCACGTCGCAGGTCTGAAGCACCTTGAACCACAGCGTGCCCGGCGTGGCGGGCACCTTGCCGCGCAGCACGAACTCGGCGCGCTCGCTGCCGGGCAGCGCGTTCCCGGGCGTCTCGGCGGTCCAGCGGACCTCGCCTTCGCCGTCCTTGGCGCCCTTGTGCACATCGAGCTTCCAGCCCTTGCGCGCCTGGGCGTCGCTCAGGATGAAGCCCCTGGGCAGGCGCACGGCCAGGCCGGTGGTGGCCTTGGCGCCTTCGCAGGCGTGGCCGACGCGGAAGGCGGCGTCGTAGTCGCTGCCGACGGTCACGCCGCCCGGGCGCAGGGTGACGTGCGCCACCGCGGCGCCCATGCCGGCCAGCATGGCGCATGCGGCGGTGGTCCTGAGGATGGCCATCGAAGTCGTTTTGTTCATGTCGTTTGGTCCTTGCGGTTGGAACGGGGAGTCATCGATCAAAGGTCGAACTTGAGTTCGGCCACGTAGGTGCGCTGCGGATACGGGTGGAAGGCCCAGTACCTGTTGTTGTTCAGGTTGTCGATGCCGAAGGAGGCGCTCCACTGCCGGTCGATCCGGTAGCGTATGCGCGCATCGACCACAAAGAACTTCGAGAAGCCCATGTACGCGAAGCCGTTGGGGTCGCTGTTGTCCAGGGTGCCGTACTGCCTGCCGCTGTAGCGCGCGCCCACGGTGTAGCTCCAGCGCTCGTCGGGCCGGTAGGTGGCCAGCAGCGTGGCGCGCACCCTCGGCACGCGCGGCTGGTCGTGCCCGACGCTGGCCGCGAAGCCGCTGTTGGCGGCGATCTTCGAGCGGGTCAGCGTGAGGCTGCCGCTCAGGTCCAGCCCGCGCACGCCGACGTCGACCGCGTTCAGCGCCACCTCCAGCCCGCGGGTGCGGATGGCGTCGACGTTCTGCACGGTGCTCACGAGGTTGGTGAGCGCCTGCGTATAGAGCGCGTCCCTGGTGTTCTCGAAAAAGAGCGTGGTGCGCAGCACGCCGTCGAGCCCCCAGCCCTTGAGGTCGCGCTCTGCCGTGAGTTCGGTGGTCCACGAGCGCTCGGGACGCAGGTTCGGGTTGGTGTTGACGATGCGGTTGCCGTCGATGGAGCCCTGGTAGAGCTCGCTCACTGTGGGCATGCGCACCGCGCGGCCGGTCGAGGCCTTGAGCAGCCAGTCGGAGGTGGCCTGCCAGGCGATGGCCGCCTTGGGCGAGCCGTAGCTGTTCTTGCGCGGCGAGAAGTTCAGCAGCGTGCTGGCGTTGCCGAGCTGGCCGCCGTAGGCCTCCCAGCGCTCGTGGCGCAGGCCGAGCGTGGTCTTCCAGTCCTTCGCGAAGCGCCAGGTGTCCTGCGCGTAGAGCGACTGCAGCCGGGTGTTGCCATTGAAGGCCGAGAACGGCGAGACGGGCGAGCCGCCGAGCCAGTCGAGCGAGTTGCCGACGCTGGTGCGAAGCCGCGCCGTGTCCTGCTGGAAGCCGAAGTCGACCACATGCGCGCCCACGCCCTCGGCCGAGCCGGTGGGCCGCCAGGTGCCGGCCGCCTTGAAGGTGTTCCAGCCGGTGCCGCCCATGTCGGTGGTGCGGCCCGGGCCACCGCCGAAGGCGCCCGGCAGCGGCGTGGTGGGCGTGCGGGAGGTGTCGCGCGAGTAGTCGTAGAGGCTGGCCGCCACCTCCCAGTCGAACACGCCGCCGGTGTGGCTCTTCACCGAAAGCCCGTGCATGTAGTGCGTGAGCGCGGTCTCGGTGGGCGCGAGCGCGGCGCTGGGCGAATCGAGGTTGTAGCTGCGGCCGCCGATGTTCACCCGCCCGCCGTACACCGGCCGGCCGAAGGCGTCGCGCAGCCAGGTATCGACGCCGCCGTGGGTGGTGTTGTTCCATGCGCCCAGCGTGTAGGTGGCGCGCACGGTGGGCGAGAAGTCGTAGGCCAGCTTGAGCTTGGCCTGCTCCTGCGTGGTGTCGTAGATGGTGGAGCCGCCGACCAGCCACCAGGGCTGGTTCGACGGGTTCAGGCCGCCCACCGCGCCGGTCACCGGCGTGCCCGCGTTGCCCACGGTGCCGGCGCTCACAAGCCGGTTGCCGAACACCAGCGCCTGCCCCTTGCTGTGCGTGCGCGAGGCGCTGAGCCACCACGACCAGTCGCCGCTGCGGCTGCCCAGCGACAGGTCGAGCTGCTGGCCGGCCGGCGAGGAATGGCTGTTGTAGAGGTCGAAGTTCGAGACGAAGCCGCTGAGCTTGACGTGCGCCTCGAACTTGGTGGGCATGCGCGTCACGTAGTCGACCACCGCGCCCACCGAGTTGCCGGGGTAGGCGGCCGAGAACGGCCCGTAGAGCACGTCGACGCGCTCGATCTCCTCAGGCGACACCATGCCCCAGCGCGGCGCATAGGTGGCGCCGTTGCCCAGCGGGTTCGACAGCATGATGCCGTCGGCGTACACCATCGAGCGCGCGCTGTTGCCGGTGCCCGAGGCGCGCGTGGCGAGCACCGCGTGGTTGAAGTCGCCGATGTAACGCTTGCGCACGACCAGGCTCGGCAGGTACTTCAGCGCGTCCTCGCTGTCGGTGGCGTTGACGGTCTCGACGATCTGCTCGTGCGTCACGCCCTCGATGGTGGTGGGGATCTGCGCGGGCAGCGAAGTCGGCCGGCCGCCGGTCACGGTGATGGTGTTGAGCGAGCGGCCGCCGGGGCCGCCTTCAGACGCCTCGGCCGGCTGCAGTTGCTGCGCCAGCGCGGGCGCGCCGAGGGGAAATGCCATGGCGATCGCCAGGGCGCGGGAATGCTTTTTCAAGAGGAACCTTCTCCACGAAGCTTCAAACCGGACAGGCCGGACAAGCCGCGCGCGCGCTTCGGGCGCGCATGCACGGCTACGGTTTTGAGAGCGTCAGGAGAAGGTCGGGGGCCCGCGCGCCGGCAGCGGCGCCGCGGTGGCCGCGGCCAGGCGCGCGGCGGGAATGGGCTGGACCACGCGGCCCAGCGGGAGGGGAAGATCGAAAACCGGGGCGGCCATGGCCGGCGGCGGAGCGCCGGTCAGCACACACAGCGGGCAGTCCATGTGCGAGGCGCCCATTTCCTTCACGCCGTCCTCGGTGTGGACCACCACCTTGATGGAACCGGCGCTGGAGCACACCAGCTCCATGGCCTGGGGGTTCACCAGCGGCGACGCCGCCGCCACGCCCAGCGACATCACGAACCACAGCAGCAGCAAACGCCCGGCGAGGGCGATGGAGCGGGTGGATCGGTGCAGCGCGTGCATGGCGGCCGCGATTATCTGCGCACTTTGCCCTTGGCGGCAGGGGCCGGGGCCTTGGAGGCCGTGGTCTTGCCGGCAGCCTTGGCCGGTGCGCGGGCTCCGCCCTTGGCTGCGGCGGGCGCCGCCCTGGCCGACTTTCCACCTCTTGCGGCAGCGGCAGGCGCGGCCCTTGCGCGCTGGCCCTTGACCGCCTTGCCGCCGCGCGCGGCCCTGGGCGCCGGCGACGGCGCCGCGAGCGCGGGCATCGGCTGCGCGGTCTGCTCCTGCGCGTTGGTCAGCACCGGCGTCACGGTGAAGCCGCGCGCCGCCATCAGCGTCGGCAGGCCCTGCGGGCCGATCATGTGCAGCGCACCGACCGCGGCGAACACGCCCTTGCCGCTGGCGTGCAGGCGTTCGATGCCGTCGGCGAGGTTCGGATTGCGGTCGTCGAGCAGGCGCTTGAGCAGCCGCTGCTCGGCGGGCGTGTTGAGGCAGTCGCACCACTCGGGGTAGCGGGCCAGCCGGGCGGCATCGCTGCGGGCCCAGACGTCGGCCAGCTCCTTGATCTGGCCCCGCAGCTTGCCCGATTCGAGTTCGTCGAGGGCCGCGTCGACCTGCTCGGCCTCCTCGGCTTCGGAATTGCCGGTCAGCACCTTGAGCTGGTCTTGCGCATTCTCGAGAGCGACGATGGGCTTGTTGCCGTTGCGCGCGGCGACGGCCAGCGTCTCGTCCACGCCGAATTCAGGATAGAGGCCGTCGGCACGCCCCACCAACCCGGCCAGCGCCGTGACCTGCAGGATCGGCTGCAGCTTCGACAGCGAGCCCGGCGGCACGCAGGCTTCGCTGTTCTGGCGCTCCAGCCGGCGGGCGCGCTCGCCGCTGATCATGCGGGCCAGCAGCTCGGGGTCGGCCGGGCGGGCCATCGTGCGCGCGGTGGCTTCGTCGCGCATGTCGAGTTCGAGGGCGACGGTGTCGCTCTGCGTCAGCGCCTTCTGGATGGTGGGGCCGGGCCGCACCCAGTCGCCACGGCCGATGTGGATGGTTCCGTACAGCCACGAGGTGCGCCCGTCGCGCTCGATGCGCCAGAGCACGCCGCGGTCGACGCCGTTGCGCATGGCGACGCCGGGCTTCTCGAGGCTGGCGATGGCGGAAGGCGGGCAGGCGGCTTGAGCCGCCCCGAAGGTGAAGAGGAAAGCGATGCCGCACAGGGGCGCGGCGAGGATCCGGAGTATCCGCAAGGCTTGCTCCACGATGAAAGAAAGTCCGGCATTCTCACAGCACCGCTGCCCATAATCCGAAACCATGCAAAGCATCTTCCACCTTGCCTTCAATGTCCGCGACCTCGACGGCGCCCGCCGCTTCTATGGCGGCGTACTCGGTTGCGCCGAAGGCCGAAGCACCGACACCTGGGTCGACTTCGACTTCTTCGGCCATCAGATTTCCCTTCATCTGGGCGAACCCTTCGCCACCGCCCGTACCGGCCGCGTCGGCGACGTGATGGTGCCCATGCCGCACTTCGGCCTCGCGCTCGCGCTGCCCGACTGGCAGGCGATGGCGCAGCGGCTGGAGGCCGCCGGCACCGAGTTCGTACTGAAGCCGCAGGTGCGCTTCGAGGGACAGCCCGGCGAGCAGTGGACGATGTTCTTCCACGACCCGTTCGGCAATCCGATCGAGGTCAAGGGCTTCCGTTCCCTGGACTCCCTCTACGACAAGTAAGCAGATGATCCCGCGCCCGGCCGCCGTCATCGCGCCCCTGGCGCTGCTGTGCGCCACCCTCGCGCACGCCCAGCTCGACTGCGAACTCAACGGCCGCCCCGTGAACCCCGACAACGGCAGCAGCACCGCCGGCAAGACCGGCCTGCTGCGCTGCAAGGACCGCGCGAGCGGCGAGCTGCAGCGCGAGGAGCAGATACAGAACGGCGTGTCGATGGGCCTGGTGCGCATCTACGAGAAGGGCAAGCTCGCCAGGGAGCAAAGCGTCAACGCCAAGGGCAACCTGCAGGGCCGCGCCCGGGAGTTCTCGCCCACCGGCCGCGTGCTGCGCGACGCCACCTACGACGATGGCCAGGAGCGCGGCCTGGTGCGCAGCTTCTATCCCGACGGCAAGCTGCGCCGCGCGATCTTCTATCCGACCTCCGACACCGGCGGAGGCAACGAGCGCGCCTCGGTCGAGTTCACCGAGCACGGCCAGCTCTCGGCCCTGCGCTGCGCCGACGCGCCCACGCTGGCGCCGGTGGTCGACGACGCGAAGCTCTGCGGCTTTTCGGGCACCGGCCCCTCGCAGGTCGACCTGTTCGACGCGCGCGGCATCCTGCGCTCGCGCCTCGCGTACGTGTCGGGCAAGCGGGTGCGCGCGCAAAGCTTCTACGACAACGGCAAGACCTCGTCGCTCGACGAGACGGTGGGCAACCAGCGCGTCGAGCAGAGCTTTTCATCGGAAGGCGTCAAGCGCCGCGAGACCGCCTTCCTGCTGGTGGAGCGCACGAGCATCCGCGTGCGCGAGCAGGCCTTCTCCGAAAAGGGAACGCTGGTGCGCGACCAGCGCTGGAACAGCGCGGGCGAACCGATCGTCGACGACAGCTACTACCTCAACGGCCAGCCGCGCAGCAAGTCGGCCTACAGCGGCAACGGCGACGCGCGCGCGGTCGAGATCACCGAGTTCTACGACAGCGGCCAGCGCGCCGCGCAGGGCCGCTACGAGATACAGGGCCGAAACCGGCAGATACCGGTCGGCACCCACCAGCGCTTCAGCGAGAAGGGCACGCTGCTGGCCGAGTCGAGCTTCGACGCCAAGGGCCGCGTCACGCGCGAGCGCGCATGGGACGATAACGGCGAACTGCAGCGCGACGACGAAGTCTTCGAGGACGGCTCGCGCAAGGCATATACAAGGTAACGCCCCCAGGCTCCGCGCACTTCGTGTCGCTGCGCCAACCCCCTACCGGGGGCGACACCTGCGGCCCGGCGAAGCCGGTTCCGCGGTGTCCCGCGAAAAGAGCTGCTCCTGGCGAGCTCAGTCCAGCTTGATTCCCGCCTGCTTGATGATCGGGCCCCAGCGCTTCGACTCGGCACGCGACAGCGCCGCGAACTGCGTCGGCGTGCCCGGCATCGCTTCCATGCCGAAGTCGTCGAAGCGCTTCTGCACGGCCGGCGTGCTGAAAGCCTTGTTCAGGTCGCCGTTGAGCTTGTTCACCACCGCCGCCGGCAGGTTGGCCGGGCCCAGGATGCCCTGGAACGCGAACACTTCCGTGTTGGGCACGCCCACCTCGGCCAGCGTCGGCACGTTGGGCAGCGGCTTGCTGCGCGCGCCCGAGCCGATGGCCAGCACGCGCACCTTGTTGCTCTGCATGATCGGCAGGCCCGAGGCCAGGTCGAGGAACATGCAGGGCACCTGGCCGCCCATCACGTCGGCCATGGCCGGCGCGGCGCCGCGGTACGGGATGTGGGTGATGAAGGTGCCGGTGCGCACCTTGAACATTTCCATCGCCAGGTGGTGCGGCGAGCCGTTGCCGGGCGAGGCGTAGTTGACCTTGCCGGGGTTGGCCTTCACGTAGGCCAGGAAGTCCTTGAAGTTCTTCGCCGGGAAGTCGGGATGCACCACGAGCGCCAGCGGGAACTTGCCGATGGCGCCGATGTAGGTGAAGTCTTTCTCGGGGCTGAAGGGCAGCTTGCTGAACAGGTGCTCGTTGAAGGCCAGCACCGCGTTGTCGGCCGACAGGATCGTGTAGCCGTCGGGCTTGCTCTTGGCGACGATGTCGGCGCCGATGTTGGTCGAGGCGCCGGGGCGGTTGTCCACCACGATCTGCTGGCCCAGCGTCTGGCGCATGGCCTCGGCGAGCACGCGCGCGATCACGTCGGTGCCGCCGCCTGCCGGATAGGGCACGACCCACTTGATGAGCTGCGCGGGGTATTCCTGCGCGCGGGCGAAGGGCGATGCGGCCATCGCGGCGCCGGAGGCGAGCGTGGCGAGAAGGGTGCGGCGATCCATGGAATCAGTCTCCAATCTGCTGGTTGTATGTAGTTCCGGAAATCAGGAAGCGGAAAGCGATGGTACGGGCAGAGCGCGCAGCGCGTCGGCCAGCGCGGCGCGGCAGCGCGCCTCGTCGCCGACCTGCTCGAACAGCAGCAGCGCGAGCCGCGCGAGGAAGAGCGATTCGCGCTCGGCGCCCGCCTCGGTGATGGCGCGCGCGCACTCGGCGTAAAGGCGGTCGCGGGCGTCGGGGTGGAGCTGTGTCGTCGTCGTGTCGGTCATGCTGAAAGCTCCCTGGCCGCACGGGCCAGCGCGGGTTGCAGGGCGCCGGCCGGCAGGCGATGCCAGCGCGCGGCCACGTGGCCGTCGGGGCGCAACAGGTAGACGGCGCCGTCCTTCGCGCCGAGCGCTTCGAACACTGCCGGCGAGGCATGCGCGTCGGCGCCGTCGGTGCCCGGGCTTGCGATGGCACGAACCACGAAAGGCAGCGCGCCTTTGCGTGCCCGCTCGATGTCGTCGGACGGCAGCGCGACGAGGTCTGGCCGCAGCACCAGCAGCGTGAAGCTGGGCGCAATCCAGTCGGTGAGATGGCCGCGTTCGAGCTGCTGCTCGGGCATCGCCTCGCCCGGCAGCGGGCCGGCGGGCAGTTCGTCGCCCTCGCTCGACAGGGGCGATGCGGCATAGCGCACCGCCTGCGTCTGGCGCGGATTGATGAGCTGCGCGATGCCGCGGTGCTCTTCCGACAGCGACAGCGCCGCCTCGCGCAGCAGGTCGAAGCCGCGCGACGGCGGCGACATGAACTCGGTGCTGCGCATCGCGTTCTCGGCGTTCACATGGAAGGCCTCGATGCGCTCCTGCGAGTAGGAGTCGAGCAGTGCCGCGTCCGACAGGCCCCGGGCGACGAAGGCCAGCTTCCACGCGAGGTTGTCCGCGTCGTCGAAGCCGGAGTTGAGCCCGCGCACGCCGAAGATCGGCATCGCGTGCGCCGCGTTGCCCGCGAACACGACGCGGCCGTGGCGATAGCTCTCCAGCGTCATCGCGCCGGCGCGGTAGACCGAAGTCCACACCGTCTTCCACGGCAGGTGGCCTTCGCCGATGGCGTCGAGGTGGCGCTGCACGAACTCGGCAACGGCCGCCGGCTGCAGCGCCTCCTCGGTGCTCTGGCCGGGGCGCAGCTGGTAGTCGATGCGCCAGATGTCGTCGGGCTGGCGGTGCATCAGCACGGTCGAGCCGGGGTTCCAGGGCGGGTCGAACCAGGCGCGGCGCTCGGTGGGGTGGCCGCTCTTCAGTTCGATGTCGATGATCACGTAGCGGCCTTCGTAGCCCGTGCCTTCGAGCGCAAGGCCCATCGCCTTGCGCACGAAGCTCTGGCCGCCGTCGCAGGCCGCGAGCCACTGGCCGCGCAGCCGGTAGGCACCGAGGGCATTGCGCACGTCCAGGATCACGCCCTCCTCGTCCTGCGCGAGGCCGGTGAGCTCGGTGCCCCAGCGGATGTCGATGAGTCCCGGCGTTTGTTCGTTGCGGCGCAGGATCTCCGCGAGCAGGTAGTGCTCGGCGTAGTACTGCTCCAGGTTGATCATCGGCGGCAGCTTCTGCCGCTCGTCGTGCGGCATCTCGAAGCGGAACACCTCGGCGGTCTTGTAGAAGCTGCGACCGCCGGTCCAGGGCAGGCCCTTGTCCATGAAGGCGGGCAACACGCCGAGCCGCTCCATGATCTCCAGGCTGCGCCGCGAGATGCAGGCCGCGCGGCTGCCCACGCACACGGTGTCGTCGGCCTCCAGGATCACGCTGCGCACGCCGTGGTTCGCGAGCCCCAGCGCGAGCGCCATGCCGACCGGCCCGCCGCCCGCGATCACCACGGGGTGGCTGGCTGCTTCGATGCCATCGGGGCCGAGTTCGGGCGTGCGGGGTTCGTAGCGCGTGTAGTGGAAGGCGCCGACCGAAGGCGGCACTCCGGCATCGGCGCCGGGCTTCGGCGGCACGGGGCCGCTGGCGGCATCGCCGAGGGTGGCAGCGGGGGAATTCGTCATCCGGCGGGATTGTCCCGATGCGCGCGGGGCAGCAATGTCATAACTTCGTACGAAGTGTTTACCCTCATGCGCGCCCTTTTTTCCTTCCTTTTCCAGCCATGAGACGCTGGCGCATCCACCCTTCAGAAGACGCCGCGCTGGCCGCGGCCGTGGTCGGCGACGTGCTCTCGGGCGTGGGCACGCCGCTGCTCGCGACCAGCTACCTCAGGGCGATGCAGCGCGTGATGCCGGTGACCTTCTGCACCGTGTTCGTGGTCGATGCCGCCGGCCGCATCGAGCTGGTGTCGGCCGCCAGCAGCTACGGCAGCACGGCCGAGCGCACCTCCGAGCGCTACGTGGCGCAGCGCTTCGACCTGCTCGACCCGAACATGGCCTGGCTCGCCGCGCGCAAGCTGCCCGGACGCGCGCAGCTATGGATGGGCCACCAGCGCGCCGACGAGGTGGCCGACCCGGTGTACCGCGCCGCCTGCTATGGCGACGTGGGCATCCGCGAGCGCGCGTCGGTGCTGTTGCTGCAGCCCACGGGGCAGCGCGTGGCGGTGAGCTTCTACCGCAGCCTCGCGCAGCCGGAGTTCGGCGCGGCGGATTTCGCGCTCATCGAGGCGCACGCCACGCTGCTGGCCGACGCCACCGCGGCGCACGGCCGCAGCGCGGTCGGCGCACGCAAGGCGGTGGAGCCCGACCTCGCCGAGCGGCTGCTGAGGCTGAGCCTGCGCGAGCGCGAAGTCATCGGCCACCTGATGGCGGGCCGCACGGCCAAGGAAGCGGCGCGCGAGATCGGCGTGGAGCTGACTACCGTGCGCACCCACCAGTACCGGGCGTTCCGTCGGCTGGGGATACGGTCGCAGAAGGAGCTGCTGCGCGGCGCGGGGCCGCACTGAGCCGCTTCAGTCTTCCGGGGTTTCCTCTTCGGGCTGCGGCGCCTCGTCGCCGGCCTGCGGCTTGACCAGCGACACCGGCGCATCCTTCGGACGCCCCGCGGTCGACACGATCTCCTGGTCGATCGCGCCGAAGAGAGAGCGACCGTCCAGCCCCTTCATCTCGATGCGGATGGTGTCGCCGAACTTCATGAAGTCGGTATAGGGCTGGCCGGTCTGGATGGTCTCGATGCAGCGCTTCTCGGCAATGCACGAATAGCCCTTGGGCCACTCCATCTGGCCGTCCTTCTTCTCCACGCCCTTGTTGCTCACGGTGCCGCTGCCGACGATGCTGCCGGCGCGCACGTTGCGGGTCTTGGCGATGTGGGCGATGAGCTGGCCGAAGTGGAAGGTCATCTCCGGGCCGGCGTCGCACATGCCGACCTTGCGGCCGTTCCAGCTGCTTTGCAGCGCGAGGTGCACGCGGCCGTGCTGCCAGGCCTCGCCGAGTTCGTCGAGCGTGACGGCCACGGGGCTGAAGGCGGTGGCGGGCTTGCTCTGGAAGAAGCCGAAGCCCTTGGCGAGTTCGGCCGGGATGAGGTTGCGCAGGCTCACGTCGTTGGCCAGCATCACGAGGCGGATGCCGTCGAGCGCCTGGTCGGGCGTGGCGCCCATGCGCACGTCGCCGGTGATGACGGCGATCTCGGCCTCGAAGTCGATGCCCATGGCCTCGCTGGGCACGACCACGTCGTCGGTCGGGCCGAGGAAGTCGTCGCTGCCGCCCTGGTACATCAGCGGGTCGGTGTAGAAGCTCTCGGGCACCTCGGCGTTGCGCGCCTTGCGCACCAGCTCCACATGATTGATGTAGGCCGAGCCGTCGGCCCACTGGTAGGCGCGCGGCAGCGGGGCCATGCACATGGCCGGGTCGAAGGGAAAGGCGTGGCGCGCGCGGCCGGCATTGAGGCTGGCGTACAGGTCCTGCAGCTGCGGGCTCATGAAGCCCCAGTCGTCCAGCACCTGCTGCAGCCGGTTCGCGATGCCGGTGGCGTAGTGGGCGAGCGTGAGGTCGCGCGATACGACGACGAGCTGGCCGTCGCGCGAGCCGTCCTTCAGGGTGGCGAGTTTCATGATGCGGTGCGTGCGTGAGGACTGGAGCGGGCCGCCGGCACGGGCCGGTCGCCGCTCCCACTTAAACTGGTTGAACGGGCGGCAGTTTACCGAGGTGGTCTTTGGTGAACCTCCGGGCCGGCGCCCCACTCCACTTACCGATGCCGACGCTCGTCGCCCCTTCTTCCTCGCCGTCGCTGCCTCCCGGCCTGCCGGGGCGTCCGTCGTGGCGGGTGCTGATCGGGCTGACGCTGCTGGTGGGGCTGATCCACCTGCTGCTGCTCGGGCTCGCGCCGATGGCCATCGGGCCGGAGCCCTCGCCGCTGGCGAACAAGTTCAGCACACGCACCATCGTGATCGCGCCGCCGGCCGCCGAGGCGCCCGCGCCGGCAGCCGCCCCTGCAGAAGCGAAGCCCGCACCACCCCCGAAGCCCAAGCGGCCGCGCGAAGCCTCGGTGCCCAGGCCGAAGCCGGCACCGAAGCCGGCCCCCGCCGAGCCATCGCCCGAACCCGAGACAGCCGCGACACCGACACCGGAAACGCCCGACCTGACAGCCCAGGCTGCTACCGATTCAGGAGCAGCACCACCCGAAGCGGCGGGCGGTGCGCCGGCTGGGGCGCCGGCTGGGGCGACATCGCCTTCCGGCGGCAGCGGAACCGGCACCCAGGCGGCGGCCGGCGGCGAGGCCTCGGGCACCATCGCCGGGACCCAGGCGATGAAGATCCCGGGCTCGGTCACGCTGGACTTCGAGGCCACCGGCCAGAGCGGCGCCTCCCCCCAGCGCGGCGTGTTCGGCGAGCTGGTCTGGCTGCAGGACGGCACCCGCTACGACGGCCGGCTGACGCTCAAGGCAGTGTTCTTCACCCTGCTCAACTGGCACAGCACCGGGCGCATCGGCCCTTCAGGCCTGGAGCCGGAGCGGTACTCCGAAAGCCGCAAGTCCGAAGTGGCCTCGCATTTCGTGCGCGACCAGAACCAGATCGTCTTCAGCAACAACGCGCCCCCGGTGCCGCTGCTGCCGGGCGCGCAGGACCGCATGAGCGTGATGATGCAGCTCGGCGGCCTGCTGGCGGCCAGCCCGCAGCGCTATCCCGCCGGCACCAGGATCTCGGTGCAGACCGTGGGGCCGCGGGACGCCGAAGTCTGGGTCTTCGTGGTCGGCGAGGAGGAAAAGCTCAGCCTGCCCGCCGGCGAATTCATCGCCCGCAAGCTCACCCGCGACCCGCGCAAGGCCTTCGACAGGAAACTGGAACTCTGGCTGGCCCCGGAATACGGGTATCTACCCGTGCGGATCAGGCAAACCGAGGCCAACGGGGACTTCGCTGACGCGCAGTTGCGCAAACCCCTGCCCTCCGGCCCGCCCAATTGAGGAGAAAGTCACGCTAACGAAGCGAAAGGAGCCAGAGATAGGCCAATTAGCCAGTTGGTTTTACAGATAGACAACCTATCTTGAAACTGGCGCGTTGATTGCTATCTAACCCCCATGAACGCCATCGACATTCTCACAGGGCCCGCCATGAACATGCTTTATGACTCGGAGTCTTTCGTCGTCGTCCACGTGCAGCCCAATGAAGGCGAGGAGTCCGCGCAGCCGAACATGCCGGTCCTCGAACGCCATGGCTTCGAGATCGTGGACAAGCGTTCGGGCAAGGAGGTGTACCTCGACGGCTCCTGGGCCGAGCTGTTCCAGCAACAGATCGCCGCCTGGCAGCTCAACACCCCCACGCAGGAAGAGGTGGAAGACACGCTCGAGGGCTACGCCGAACTGGCGCACACCCCGGTCCTGGTGCACTGAACCCGATCCGGCCGGTTTCCCGACAAATCACCAAAAAGCGCCCCTCGGGGCGCTTTTTTCATTCCTTGCCGCTCGCTCGCAGCGCCCTCAGCGGTAGATCCACCGGAACATCGGCCCCACGATCAGCAGCACCGCCACCAGCCGGCAGACCTGAAAGGCCGTGACCACCGGCACGCCCAGCTGCAGCACCTTGGCGGTGATCGACATCTCGGCGATGCCACCCGGCGAGGTGCCCAGGATCATCGTGGCCGGGTGCAGCCCCGTCGCCCACGCCAGCAGCCATGCCACGCCACCGCAGAGCACCAGCATGCCGAAAGTGCCCAGAACCACCGAGCCCAGCCAGCGCGGCGCTGTGTGCAGGAACTCGCGGCTGAAGCGCACGCCCAGGCTCACCGCGATCACCAGTTGCGCCGCGTTCGACATCCACGTGGGCACGGCCGACAGCGACTGGCCCGCGATGGTGAAACCCATCGCCACCAGCAGCGGCCCGATGAACCACGGGTTGGTGCGCTTCAGCGCGCGCATCGCGAGCGCGCCGATGCCGGTCGCCACCGCCAGCAACGCGAGGCCGCCGGGGCTCACTTCGCGCACGCCGGGCGGGTTGATCTCCAGCCCGTGCAGGCCGCTCCACTGCATCGCGAACGGGATGGTCACCGTCACCACCACCAGCCGCAGGCTGTGCGCCGCGGCCACGAGGTCGGTGCGCGCGCCGGCCGACTCGGCCATCAGCGTCATCTCCGAGGCACCGCCGATGGCGCCGGAGAAGTAAGTCGTGGCTCTCATGGATTTCGCCGGCACCTGCGGCATGCGCGACGCATGCATCGCGTGGAGCCAGCGCCCGAATCCCATGCCCAGCAGCAGCGCCCACGCGATCGCCAGCACGATCGCCCACCAGACGCTGGCCACCAGCGCCACCACGTGCGGCGTGAAGTACAGCCCCAGCGCGGTGCCGATGGTCCACTGCCCCGCGTTGCGCAGCGGCGTGTAGCTCGCGGTGGGTGCGCCGGCAATCGAGGCCAGCGACACCGCGAGCAGCGGGCCGATCATCCAGGGCAGCGGCGTGCGCAGCGCCAGGCACGCGCCCGCGGCAGCGAGCGCCAGCAGCAGCGTGGCCAGCACGCGAACGGGATATCGGGAAGACACGGACCGGAAGAAGGGACGACAGGGAAAAGCGGCGGCGGACGGCACCGCGGGCGCGCGCCGGGGGCATAGTATGGCGCGATGCTTCTTCCTCACCGGCCCGCTCGGGCTTCCTGGCTGCCGCTGCTGCTCCCCCTCTTCGCCGCGGCCGCGCTCGCGGGCTGCTCGGCGCTTTCCAGCCTTTCCGCCTCGGGTGCCGATGCGCCCGACGCCCCCGTCGCGCGCCGCGTCGCGGCACTGCAGCCGGTCGATGCCCTGCTGCTCGGCGAGCAGCACGACGCGAGCGAGCACCACGTCATCGAGCGCGAGACCGTCGAGGCGCTGGCCGCGCGCGGCCACCTCGCCGCGCTGGCGCTGGAGATGGCCGAGGAAGGCCGCAGCACCGCGCAGCTCGCGTCCACCGCCACCGAAGCGCAGGTGCAGGCCGCGCTCGACTGGAGCGACAAGGCCTGGCCCTGGGCCAGCTACGGCCCCGCCGTGATGGCCGCCGTGCGCGCCGGCGTGCCGGTGGTCGGCGCCAACCTGCCGCGCTCGCGCATGAAGAACGCGATGGCCGACGTCTCGCTCGACGTGCAGCTCAACGGCGAGGCCTTCACCGCCCAGCAGGACGCCGTGCGCGACGGCCATTGCCGGATGCTTCCCGAATCGCAGATCGTTCCCATGACCCGCATCCAGGTGGGCCGCGACCGCGCGATGGCGCAGGCCATCGTCAAGGCGAGGAAGCCGGGCCAGACGGTGCTGCTCATCGCCGGCGCCGGCCACGTGGTGCGCGCGCTCGGCGTACCGCAGCACCTGCCCGACGACGTGAAGATCGCCACCGTGCGGCTGCTGGCGGCGCCGGCTTCGGCGGCTGGCCCCGAGACCGGCGACTACGACCGCATCTGGCGCACGCCGCCGCTGCCCGAGAAGGACTACTGCGCCGAGTTCAAGCGCCAGGCCCGGCCGCAGCCCAGGACCTGAACGAGGCGAGGCAGAGGCGCGCCGCGCGGCCGGTCCCCCGTTCAGAACGCGAGCTGCATCGTCTCCTGCACCGCCGTTGCGATTGCGGGCCTGCATTCTCCGGCGCCGGGCAGCGCACCTTCATGCTCCAGCAGGCGCCGCTTGCGGAAGACTCCGCCCGCGTAGCCCTTGAGCTCGCCGTTCCTGCCGATCACGCGGTGGCAAGGCACGACGATGCTGACGGGATTCGATCCGTTGGCCGCGCCGACGTCGATGGCCGCGCGCGGATCGTCGAAGCCCAGCTGCTTCGCGAGTTCGCCGTAGCTGGTGGTGCGGCCTGCCGGAATGCGGCGCAGCGCGGCCCACACCTTGCGCTGAAGCGAGTCGCCCAGCGTGGCTACGGGAAGCGCTTCGATGGCGGCGAGATCGCCGTCGAAGTAGCGGCGCAATGCATCGGCCACCGCATGCGGTGCAGCGCTTCCTTCAGCCAGTTCGAACTCGCCTTCGTGCAACTGGCGCAGAAGACGATGCAGGCGGGCGCCATGGTCCGCGTAGTCCAGCGCATGGATCGCGCCGGCGTCATCGACGACGAGAAGGAGCCCGCCCAACGGCGACTCGATGCGGCTCAATTGCAGCTTCAGCATGATCGTGTCCTCGGAAAAGAGAAGGCGGCGGGGCCGCGAACATTCACATGCTGCGCGTTCCCCACCGCCTTTACTCGCCGTATCCGGACATCGATCTGCGGCTGCCGCCGCATGTCCTTTCAGCGCTTGTTCAGGCGTGCGCCTTGATCGAATCGGCCAGCGTGTTCACCAGCGTGTCGATGTGCGACTTCTCCACGATGTACGGCGGCGCGATCACCAACACGTCGCCCGCGGGCCGCACCAGCGCGCCCTTGTGGAAGCAGTCGAGGAAGATCTCGTAGGCGCGCTTGCCCGGCGTGCCCGCGATGGGCGCGAGCTCCACCGCAGCGGCGAGGCCGAGGCTGCGGATGCTGATGACGTTGGGCAGGCCCTTCAAGGTGCTGTGGAAGGCGTCGCCCAGCACCTTGCCCATTTCGCCGGCGCGCGTGAAGAGGTTCTCCTGCCTGAACAGATCGAGCGTGGCGATGGCAGCTGCGCAGGCCACCGGGTGGCCCGAGTAGGTGTAGCCGTGGAAGAACTCGACCACGTGCTCGGGCGCGTCGGTCTTCATCATCGCGTCGTAGAGCTTGTCGCGGCAGATCACGCCGCCCAGCGGGATGACGCCGTTGGTCACGCACTTGGCGAAGTTCAGCATGTCGGGCACCACGCCGAAGTAGTCGGACGCGAAGTTGGTGCCCATGCGGCCGAAGCCGGTGATGACCTCGTCGAAGATCAGCAGGATGCCGTGCTTGTCGCAGATCTCGCGCAGGCGCTTGAGATAGCCCTTGGGCGGCAGGTACCAGCCGGCCGAGCCGGCCACCGGCTCCACGATGATCGCGGCCACGTTGCTCGGGTCGTGCAGCGGCAGGATGCGCGTCTCGAGCTCGACCAGCGGGTCTTCGGCCCACACCGGCTCTTCGTTGTGGATGTAGGCGTGGTTCACCGGATCGTGGATGAAGCGCATGTGGTCCACGCGCGGCAGGAACGCCGAGCCGAACACCTTGCGGTTGCCCGGAATGCCGCCCACAGACATGCCGCCGAAGCCCACGCCGTGGTAGCCCTTCTCGCGGCCGATGAACACATTGCGGTGGCCCTCGCCGCGCGCGCGGTGGTAGGCCAGCGCCACCTTCATCGAGGTGTCGGCGGCTTCCGAGCCCGAATTGCAGAAGAGCACCTTGTTCAGGTCGCCCGGGGCCAGCGAGGCGATCATCTCGGCCGCCTTGAAGGCGCGGTCGTTGCTCACCTGGAAGGCGGTGGCGTAGTCCAGCGTGTCGAGCTGCTGCTTGATCGCCTCGTTGATCGGCTTGCGGTTGTGGCCCGCGCCCACGCACCACAGCGACGAGATGCCGTCGATCACCTTGCGGCCGTCGTGGGTGGTGAACTCCATGCCGTCGGCCGCCACGAACACCCGCGGGTCCTTGCGGAAATGACGGTTGGGGGTGAAGGGCAACCACTGGTTGTCCATGTTGAAGTCCTGGTAGGCCATGTCTCGCTCCTGCGGTTGGGTTATCTGGGAGGGGAAAATCGCGATTCTGGCACCCCTGCCACAATTACGCCCCTGATGACGACCTCTACGCCCACCTCGCCCGCCTACATCCTGAACCTCTACTGCCCCGACCGGACGGGCATCGTGCACGCCGTTTCGGGCTTCCTGCTCGAGCACGGCGCCAACATCGAGGAGGCGGCCCAGTACAACGACCACGACACGGGTCTTTTCTTCATGCGCGTGCGCTTCGCCTGCGGCGCCCACAGCGAGGCCGTGCTGCGCGAGGAACTCAAGGCCTTCGCCACCGGCTTCGGCATGACGCTGCAGCTGCACGCGGCCGCCGAGCCGATGAAGACGGTCATCATGGTCAGCAAGGAAGGCCACTGCCTCAACGACCTGCTGTTCCGCTGGAAGAGCGGCCTGCTCGCCATCGACGTGCGCGCCATCATCTCGAACCACCGCGACTTCTACCAGCTGGCCGCCAGCTACAACGTGCCTTTCCACCACATCCCGGTGACGGCCGCGACCAAGGCGCAGGCCGAGGCAAAGCAGCTGGAGATCATCGAAGCCGAGGGCGCCGAACTCGTGGTGCTCGCGCGCTACATGCAGATCCTGAGCGACAACCTCTGCCGCAGCCTCTCGGGCCGCGCCATCAACATCCACCACTCGTTCCTGCCGAGCTTCAAGGGCGCCAAGCCCTACTACCAGGCCCACGACCGCGGCGTGAAGCTGATCGGCGCCACCGCCCACTATGTGACGGCCGACCTCGACGAAGGCCCGATCATCGAGCAGGACGTGGCCCGCGCCGACCACACCGATACGGTGGAAGACCTCACGGCCCGCGGCCGCGACACCGAAAGCCAGGTGCTGGCGCGCGCGGTGAAGTGGCACAGCGAGCACCGGGTGCTGCTGAACGGGCACCGGACGGTGGTGTTCCGCTAACTTGGACTGAAGCCAAGGCCCGCCGGAAGGCGGGTGTAGCATCTCGCGCCAGAAAAAGAGGAGAAGGCGTGATGTTGCGACGTTGGATTGGCGGGGTGTTGCTGGCCGTGCTTGCGGCCGGCCTGTTCGGGTGCTCGGCCAGCGGCCCCCGGTTCTCGGAGATGGCGGGCAGCATGCCGTCGCTGGGCGAGAACGAAGGGCGAATCTATTTTTATCGCAACTCCATCCTGGGGGCGGCAATCCAGCCCGATGTCGCGGTCAACGGCCAGGTGGTGGGCACGTCGCGACCCAACAGCTTCTTCTACATCGACCGGCCGGCCGGTACCTATCGGGCCACTGCCCGGACCGAGGCTGAAGGCACGATCGACGTCGTGCTGCGGCCGAAGCAGACAGCCTATGTCTTGATGAGCATCAGCATGGGCCTGCTCGTCGGACGACCGGAGTTCCAACGTGTTTCCGAGGCCGAGGGCCGGAAGGAACTTCAGTCGCTGGCCTATGACGACGCCTTTGCTTCCGCCCGGACGGCCAAGGCTTCCGCAGGCAATACGACAGCCTCGGCGCCCTCCGCCCCCGCGGCAGTGAGCAAGCCCGTGCCTCCCGCAGCAACAGTGGCTGTAGCATCTCTCGCACCCGCCCAGTCGCCGACGACAGCAGTGGCCGCACCAACGCCCGCCGCTCGCGCCCCAGCTCCGACAGCGCCCGAAGCCACTCCTTTTGCCAGGACTTCCCTGAACGATCTGCGCTTGCTCCTGCAGGCCAACCGCTGATACGCGTGCGATGAAATACCTGTCTTTCCCGGCGCTTGCAGCGCTCGCCATCGCACTGCCCGTGCTGACGGCCTCCGCGCAGGAGGCGCGCAACACCACCGCACTCGCGCCGGACGCGCTCTTTGCACGCGTCTCGCCCAGCGTCTGGGTGGTGCAGGCCAGCGACGCACAAGGCAAGGTGCTCGCCACCGGCAGCGCAGTCTCCACCGCCGCGGGCACCGCCGTGACCAGCTGTCAGTTGCTCGCGAAGGCCAGTACCGTGACGCTGAAGCGCGACAACGTGAGCTACGGCGCGGCGCTGGCCCTGCCGGACGTGGAGCGCGATCTGTGCCAGTTGCGCATCTCGAACCTGCCCGCTTCGGTCGCCGAAGTGGCCCCAGCCAACGCATTGCAGGTCGGCATGCCGCTCTACGTGATCGGTGCACCGCGCGGCAGGGAACTGACGCTGGGTGTGGGCATGCTAGGGGGCATCCGCCGCAGCGCCGCGGGCGAACTCGAAGCGCTGCAGCTGGCTGGCGCTGCGGAAGTAGGACTCGGCGGTGCCGGAGTGTTCGATGCGCAGGGCCGGCTCGTGGGCCTGCTTCCCGCATCGGCCGCGAGTGCGCCGACCGCGAACCTCGCGATGCCGGCATCGTGGATCGCGCAGTTGCCCGAACGCGGAGGGCGGGCGATCGAGAGGCTTGCTTCGCTGCCTGTCTCCAGTGCGGCCAGCGGCGCCGCCGCAACCGGCACTGGCGGTCCGGCAAGCCTGGGGGCGGGTCGGCCCAGCGTCATCGAATACCAGTTGCACGACCGTCTCACCAACACCTACCGCAAGGTGGTCTACAGGATCGACCCCTCGACGGACGAGCAGATCAGCTTCAACAACGGCGGATGGGTCGAGAAGCCGAACGGCGAAGTCGTCAGCGTCACTTCGGCCATTGCGGGCGAATTCGATTCGGTCATGCCGCCAGGTGGCTGGACCAAGGAAAAGCTCAAGGAAGAAGCTGCCTGGAGGGCCCGCTACAGTTCCACGCTGGGCGGCTCGCGCTCAAACATGGACCTGAACGCGGCGGTGATGGAAGACACCGCGCTGACGATCGGCGGAAGGGAATTCAAGGTCGTGCGCATCGAGTACCGGGGGTACACGCAGCGTTTCCCCAACGCGGGCTCGGTGTTCGGAAACCAGTACGGCCGCTATGTCGCGAACGTCTGGTACTCGCAGGAACTGGGGCGCGTGGTGCGTTTCGAGGCCGAGACGCGCGGCGGCGCGGGCGCGGCCGCCTTTCAGGTACGCGAAACCCTCGAGCTGGTCAGCATCCGCTAGAGGGTTCCCTCGAGCAGGGCTGCTGCATTGCGGCAGCCCTGCTCAACCGGTCGCATCAGTTGCGATTCGGATTGTTCGGCCGACGGTCATAGCGATTCGGCACGCCGTCGCCGTCACGGTCCCAGCGGCCCCTGTCGTAGACCCAGCGGCCGCCGTCCTGGCGCCACTCCGGCGGACGGTAGGCGTAGCCCGGGCGGGCGCGGACCCAGCCGCCGCCGATCCACACGTGGCGGCCACCACGCCACTCGTAATGTCCCGGCGCCCACACGTAGCCGCGGCGCGGCGGGGGAACGCGCTCATAGCGCGGCGGCGGAGGCGGCGTCTGGATGGTGATCACAGGCTGCGCCTGCACGGCCGTCGGAACGGTCAGTGCGCCCACCGACAGAAGCGATGCAGCGCCGACAGAAAGAGCCAATGCAAGTTTTTTCATGAAGAACTCCTCATGAGTTGTTGGAGGAGCCTTCATGCTGCCCAGCCCTTGTGAACCTCCTGTAAGCCGTGCACGAAGTCTTGTGTAAAGCTGTGACGCGCCTTTGGGGTCTTTTTGGCTCTTGCTAGCGCTCACTCACACGCGCAGAAAGCCCGAAAAAGGCTCATTCCTGCAGTTCGCGCAGGTCGATGGCCGCCGCCATCGCCGCATGGCCGGCCTTGTTGGGGTGCAGGTGGTCGCCCGAATCGAACAGCGGGTTCAGCGCCTGCGGGTCGGCCGGGTCGCGCAGCGCGGCGTCGAAGTCGATCACGCCGTCGATGTCCTGCTTGCCGCGGATCCAGCGGTTCACTGCCTCGCGCATGGCCTCGTTCGATTCGCTCCAGTAAGGCGTGTTCCTGAACGGCGGCACGGTGCCTATCAGCACCTTCACGCCCTTGGCGCGCGCCTGCTTCACGAGCTGCTGCAGCCCCTCGGTGATGCGCTCGGCCGTAGGCATGTCGCGCGGCTTCAGTTCAGCGCCCGGCACCTTGGCGAACATCGCGCGGCCGATGTCGTTGGTGCCCAGCAGGATGATCGCGTGCGTCGCGCTGCTCTGCTTCAGCACGTCGAGCTCGAAGCGCGAAAGGCCGCTGGGTCCGATGCCATCGGCCAGCAGGCGGTTGCCTCCGATGCCCAGGTTGAGCACGGCGACGTCCTGTCCGCCAGGCTGGGTATCGCGCAGGCGCGTGGCCAGCATGTCGGGGTAGGCGCCGGTGGTGGCCTCCGTGGTGCCCGCCGTGATCGAATCGCCGAATGCCACGACGGTGCGAACGGACTTGGTGGTGAGTACGTCGAGCCCCGTCACGATCTGGTTGAGTACCAGCGTCGCCGGGCTCCTGAGCTTCGGTGTCATCACCGCGTTGCCGGCCGTCACCCACGTCGTGCCCGACTCCACCATCGACACCGTGGCGAAGGGCGTGGCGCGATCGAAGAAGGCGCTCACCATCACGGTCTGGCCCGCCTGCACCGGCAGGTCGATGCCGTCGCTCCAGGCCTCCGCGCCCGGGGCGATGGTGAGGCTGCTGCGGCCGCCGAAATGAAGCACGCGCAGCGTTGTCGGCGAGAACGCCTCGGCACCGGTGCCGCGCGCAACGCTCGCCGCGGCGATGCGCAGCGGCGTCTTGCCGAAACGATTGGAAAAACGGATGCGGATGCGCTCTCCGTCGAGCGACAGCTCCACCTTCTGGCGAAGCGTCTGCCCGCGCAGGTCATTGCCCGCGGGCGACGAGTAGCTGCCGCCGCCGGGGCTGGCGGCCATCTCGGCGAAGTCGACGGGCGCAACGGCCCAGCTCGCGACCCAGTGCGCCTCGGCAGGCTGGCGCGGACGCCCGTCGGGCGTGACGGCATGCACGCCGACGGCCAGCAGGGCAAGGAAGGAGGCAGCCACCCAGTGTGCGACGGCCACGTCGCGAAGGCGGGCCGCCCATCGGGAAAGCAGGTTCATGCACGCAAAGCGAATCAGTGTACGGAGCCACCGATCCCCCGAACGTGACGAGGTCTAAAGCCCGGTTACCAGGTGTCTACGTAAGCGACGGCCGCTCCTTGCGCCTTCGTCGCGGAAGACAGCCCACGCACCAACCAGGTGCGCGTGTCGGCCGGGTCGATCACTGCGTCGATTTCCAGCGTCTGTGCCATGTGGATGGCCTCGCCGTTCTCGTACTGCTGCGCCACCAGCTTTTTGAACAGCGCATCGCGCTCGGCGCCTTCGGGCGCGGCGGCCAGTTCCTTGCGAAAGCCCAGCCGCACGGCACCTTCCAGCCCCATCGCGCCGAATTCGCCCGTGGGCCAGGCCACCGTGAAAACAGGCGCATCGAAGCCGCCGGCCGTCATCGCCTGCGCGCCCAGGCCATAGCCCTTGCGCAGCACCACGGCGAAGAAGGGCACGCGCAGATGCGAGGCCACCATGAACATGCGGCACACGTGCCGAACCTGCGCCTGCGCCTCGATCTCGGGCCCGACCATGAAGCCGGGCGTGTCGCACAACGAAACAATTGGAAGGCCGTGCGCATTGCACAGCTGCATGAAGCGCGCGGACTTGTCGGCCGCCTCCACGTCGATGGCGCCGCCCAGGTGATGCGGGTTGTTGGCCATCAGCCCGACCGGCCTGCCCTCGATGCGCGCGAGCGCGGTGACGATGCCCGCGCCGAAGCCCGCGCGCAGCTCGAGCAGCGAGCCGGTGTCGGCCACGCCGCGCATCGCGGCGCGCACGTCGTACACGCGCAGGCGGTTCTCGGGCACCACGTGGCGCAGCGTGCGCGGGTCGGCGCACTGCCAGTCGGTGGTCGCGCCCTGGAAGTACGAGAGGTACTGCTTCGCGGCGGCCACGGCCGCGGCCTCGTCTTCCACCAGGATGTCGATCACGCCGTTGCGCGACTGCACGCCGCTCGGCCCGATCTGCTCCGGCGCGAAGGTGCCGAGCCCACCGCCCTCGATCATCGCGGGGCCGCTCATGCCGATGTTGCTGCCCTTGGTGGCGATGATCACGTCGGCGCAGCCCAGCAGCGCCGCATTGCCCGCGAAGCAGCGGCCATGCACGATGCCCACCACCGGCACCTTGCCCGAGAGCGCCGCGAACTGGCTGAAGGTGTGGTTGTTGAGGCCGGCCACGATCGGCATGTCGGTGTCGCCCGGCCGTCCGCCGCCGCCTTCCGCGAACAACACCACCGGCAGCTTCAGCTGGTGCGCCACAGCCAGCAGCCGGTCGGTCTTGTGGTGGTTGCGCATGCCCTGCGTGCCGGCCAGCACGGTGTAGTCGTAGGCCAGTACCGCGCAGCGCGAGGCCTCGGGACCGAACTGCTTCGCGTTGACGCTGCCCAGCCCCGTGACCATGCCATCGGCAGGCGTGTTGGCGATGAGGTCTTCCAGCGTGCGCCGCCGCGTCTGCGCGGCGATGGCGAGCGCGCCGTATTCGATGAAGTTGGCGGGGTCCGAAGCCGTGTCGCACAGGTCCGCGATGTTCTCTCGCGCGGTGCGCCCGCCCTGTGCGTGGCGCTTGTCGACGGCCGCCTTGCGGTTGGCGTCGAGCGTGTAGGCATGGCGGTCGATCACCTTGCGCAGGTCGGGGCGGATCGCGTCGAGGTCATGCTCGGCGCGTGCCTCGGCCTGCACGGCCTGCGCATCGACGGCTTCGAGCTGCACCAGCGACTGCCCTTCGACGAGATAGTCGCCCGGTGCGGCCAGCAGCGCCACCACGCGGCCGGCCACCGGCGCGTGCAGCAGGTGCTCCATCTTCATGGCTTCGAGCACGCCGAGCTGCGCGCCGACCGGCAGCACGTCGCCCACCTCGACCTCGAACTGCACCAGGCGCGCGGGCATAGGTGCTTTGACCGTGAGTTCGTCCGACTCGTCATCGGCAGCGACGGCCGCCTGCCCGGTCGGAGCAGCCACCGTCTTTCGCACCTGCTTCTCCAGCGTCGACGCGGCGGCGAGCAGATCGCCCAGATGCGCCTCCACGAAGCGCGTGTGCACCGCCTGCTTCGCGAACTCCGGCCGCGCCGCGATGGCGCGCAGCAGCGCGAGGTTGGTGGCGATGCCGTCGATGTGGCACTCGTCGAGCGCGCGCAGCGAGCGGCGCAGCGCGTCTTCGAAGCGCGGCGAGGGCGAATGCACGATGAGCTTGGCGAGCAGCGTGTCGTAGTGCGGCGAAGGCGCGAGGCCCGCATAGCCGTGCGTGTCCACGCGCACGCCGGGGCCGGCCGGCAGGTCGAAACGCGCAAGCGTGCCGCCCGAGGGCCGAGCGTTGCCCTGCGCATCGAGCGTCTCGGCGTTGATGCGCCACTGCACAGCGAAGCCGCGCTGCGGCGCCGTGCGGCCGGCCTCCACGCCGAGCTCGGAAAGCGGCTGGCCGGCGGCAACGGCGATCTGCAGCTGCACCAGGTCCAGCCCCGTAACCGCCTCGGTCACCGTGTGCTCGACCTGCAGGCGCGGATTGGCCTCGATGAACACGAAGGGCAGCGTCGCCGATGCCGCATCGACCAAAAACTCGAAGGTGCCGAGCCCGCGGTAGCTCACCGCATTTGCCATGCGCAGCGCGGCCTGCGTGACCTGCGCGCGCAACGCCTCGGGCAGCGACGGGCTGGGCGCGATCTCCACCAGTTTCTGGAAGCGCCGCTGCAGCGTGCATTCGCGCTCGCCGAGGCTGGCCACGGCCTTGCCGTCGCCGATCACCTGCACCTCGATGTGCCGCGCGTTCAACATCAGCCGCTCGACGTACACGCCCTCGATGCCGAAGGCCGCCCTGGCTTCGGACATGCAGCGCGCATGCGCCTCGGGCAGCTCCTGCGCATTGAGCACGGCCCGCATGCCGCGCCCGCCACCGCCGCCGATGGCCTTGACCATGACGCCCGCGCCCTGCGCCTGTTGCTCGGCGAAGAAGTCCTGCGCCTGCGCGAGCGTCACGGCGCCGGCGCTGCCCGGCATCACCGGCACGTCGCATTGCGTGGCGAGTTCGCGCGCGCGTGCCTTGTCGCCGAACAGGCCGAGCTGCTCCGGCGTGGGCCCGATGAAGACCAGGCCCGCATCCGCGCAGGCCTGCGCGAAATCGGCGCGCTCGCTGAGAAAGCCGTAGCCGGGATGCAACGCATCGCAGCCCTGCGCCTTCGCCACGGCGATGAGCGCAGCGACGTCGAGGTATGCGGAAGGGCCGGCGGCATCGAGCGCCACCGCCGTGTCGGCCAGCTGCACATGCAGCGCGGCGGCATCGTCTCGCGCGTGCACCGCCACGCTGGCGATGCCCAGGTCGCGCAGCGCGCGCACCAGGCGCACCGCGATCTCGCCGCGGTTGGCAATCAGAACTTTGGAGAACAGCAAACGGAACCTCTCAGCTTTTGTCTTTGAGCAGGCGGCGCAGCACCTTGCCCGCACCGGTGGTGGGCAGCGCGTCGATGAAGCTCACCGCGCGCGGCGCCTTGTAGCTCGCCATGTTGTCGCGCGCCCAGGCGATGAGCGCATCGGCTTCGAGCACGGCACCGGGCTTGCGCACGATGAAGGCCTTCACCACCTCGCCCTTTTCGGCGTCGGGCTGCGCGACGACGGCCGCCTGCGCCACCGCCGGATGCTTGATGAGAATGGTTTCGACCTCCTCGGGGAACACGCTGTAGCCCGAGACCTTGATCATTTCCTTGAAGCGGCCGATGAAGGTCAGGTAGCCGTCGGCGTCGATCTTGCCCATGTCGCCCGTGTGCACCCAGCCGTCGCGCAGCGTGGCGGCGGTGGCCTCGGGCTTGTTCCAGTAGCCCTTGAAGGTGCCCGGGCTGGTGAGCACGATCTCGCCGACCTCGCCCGCGGGCAAGTCGGCCTGCGTGTCGGCATCGACGATGCGGATCGTCACGCCCGGCACCGGCACGCCCTGCGTGCCCCAGCGCGGCGCATGGTGCGGCGTGTAGGTGTCGCAGGTATGGGTCTCGCTCAGGCCGTAGGCGGCCTCGAAGGACGTGCAGTTGGGCGCATGCGAGCGCCACTGCAGCGCCAGCGGCTCGGTGAAGGCGATGCCGAAGCTGGTCACCGGGTTCATCTTCAGGCTGCACAGGTCGAAGGACGCGATGTCCGGCACCTGCATGCAGGCCACGTTCATCGGCGCGATGCTGTACCACCAGCTCACCTTGTACGCGGCGATGGCCTGCAGCGCCGCGCGCGGATCGAAGCGGTGCAGCAGCACCGAGGCGGCGCCGGTGAGCACCGGCACGTTGACGCCCATCAGCATGCCGGCGATGTGATACAGCGGCGCGATCGAGAGCAGCACGTCGTCGGGCCCCACGCCGTTGCAGTCGGCGGCAGCGCGCGTCTTGAAGAGCGCGTTGCCGTAGCTCAGCATCGCGCCCTTGGGCAGGCCGGTGGTACCGGATGTGTAGGTCATGAGCGCGACGTCGTCCATGCCGATGGCCGCGGGCTGCGGCTTCGCATCGGCGCGCATCACGGCGAGGAAGTCTTCGCAGTCCTCGGGCACGCTGCGTTCCGCCTTGCGTTCGGCGGCGAGTTCGGCCGGAAGGTCGAGCGCAGGATCGGCCGGCAGCAGGTCGGCGTAGTGCACCACGAACACGTGCTCGAGCGAGCTCTCGGGCTGCACCTTGCGCACCACCGGCAGGAGCGGCGCGGCCGCGACGATCACGCGCGCCTTCAGGTCGTTGACCTGGTAGGCCAGCTCGTGCTCCTTGTTGAGCGGCCCGCTCGGGCAGACGATGGCGCCGATCTTCTGGATGCCGAAGTGCGCCACCAGGTACTGCGGGCAGTTGTTGAGGAAGAGCACCACCGGCTCGCCCTTCTCCACGCCCAGCGCCTGCAGCCGCGCGGCGAAGGCGTCGCTGGCGCGGTCGAGCGCGCTCCAGCTCGTCGCGTGGCCGTACCAGATGCAGGCGGGGCTGTCGCCGCGCTCGCGCGCGTGGGTGCGCAGGTACTCGTGCAGGGGCTGCTGCGGGCGATCGGGCAATGTCTCCATGGCGTCACTTTCTCAGGGTTATCGATAGCAGCCCGCAAGGGGCTGGCGCTTGCCAATGGTGCATGGTGCACGAACAATCCTACCCATGGGTATAACTTCCGCGACACGGCAAAAACCCTCTGGCTCCGCAGACCAGAGCGGCGTCACGGCGCAGCCGCACCTGCCCCAGGGCACGGGCCGCCAGCGCGCGGCCACGCAGGGCACCGACACGCAGCGCGAGCGCATCCTGCAGGCGGCCGCGCAGCTCTTCGCGGCACAGGGCTACGCCAACACCACCATGGCGCAAATCGTGCGCGAGCTGGGCATGACCAAGCCCTTCGTGTACTACTACTTCCGCGACAAGCAGGAGATCTTCGAGACGCTGTCGTGGCGCCCCGCGGTCGACTGCTTCACCGCGCTCGACTTCGCCGCAACCGATCCGCGCCGCGCAAGCGAGAAGGTGCTCGACGGCCTGGAGCGGCTGATCCGCGCAACCATCTCGCACCACCCGGTGGCCTTCTTTCCCTACCGCGAGCCGCAGGTGTACCGGCCCGAGTACATCGCCGCGCAGAAGAAGCTGGCGCATCACTTCTACGAGCGGCTGTGCCCGCTGCTCGAAGAGGCGCGCGCCGACGGCGACCTCGACTTCACCGAGACAAAGATCACCGCGCTCGCGGCCTGCAGCCTGCCGGGCTTCCTCTACAGCTGGTACCGCCCGGGCGGGCGCCTCTCGCCCGACGAGGTGGTGGCCGAGCTCACGAAGCTGGCCAGCCGCGTGATCGGGCTGCGAACGAAGAACTGAAGACAACACCTCCGGAGACAAAGCACCATGAAGTTCAGGAAAGCGCCTCTGGCGCGGATCGCCCTTGCCTGCCTGCTGGCCGCGGCCGGCGCATCGCATGCCCAGCAGGCGACCTACAAGATCGCCTACATCGACCCGCTGTCGGGGCCCTTCGCCAACGTGGGCGAGCTGATGCTGATGCACACGCAGTACGCCATCGAGGACATCAACGCGAAGGGCGGCGTGCTCGGCGGCACGAAGCTGCAGCTGCTGCAGTTCGACAGCAAGCTATCGGCCCAGGAAAGCCAGAGCGCGCTGCAGGCGGCGATCGACCAAGGCGCGAAGGCCATCGTGACCGGCGGCTCGGGCTCCTCGGTGGTCACGGCGCTGGTGCAGTCGGTGGCGCGCTGGAACCAGCGCAACCCGGGCAAGGAGCTGATCGTGCTGAACCACTCCTCCATCGATCCCGAGATGACGGGCAAGGCCTGCAGCTTCTGGCACTTCCAGACCGAGGCCAACACCGCGATGAAGATGAAGGCGCTGGCCAACTACATCAAGAAGACGCCCGAGGTGAAGAAGGTCTACCTGCTGAACCAGGACTACGCACACGGCAAGCAGTGGGCGAGCTACGGCCGCCAACTGGTGGGCCTGGCACGGCCGGACATCCAGTTCGTGGGCGAGACGCTGCACCCCATCGGCCGCGTGAAGGACTTCTCCCCCTACATCGCCAACGTGAAGCAAAGCGGCGCCGACTCGGTCATCACCGGCAACTGGGGCCAGGACATGACGCTGCTGCTGAAGGCCGCGGGCGATGCCGGCTACAACCTGCGCTACTTCAACCACAGCGCGGGCTCGGTGCCGGGCACGGTCACGGCCGTGTCGCAGGCCAGGCTGGGCCAGCTGACCTGGGTGGCCGAATGGCACCCGGGCGAGGCCGACACGCCCAAGGTGGACGCGCTGGCCAAGGCCTACAAGGCCAAGACCGGCAAGGACTTCCTCGCGCCCCGTATCGACATGACGCCGCGCCTGCTGGCCGCGGCCATCAACAAGGCCGGCTCCACCGACACGGTGAAGGTCGCGCATGCCCTGGAAGACCTGAACTTCGACTCGGTGGTGGGCCCCGTGCGCATGCGCGCCGAAGACCACCAGCTGCTGCTGCCGCAGGTGGTCAACACCATCGTGCCGGTGGACGGCAAGACGGTGAAGACCGGCTGGGAAGGCACCAACTACGGCTTCCGCACCGACGCGGTCTATACCGGCAACGAGCTCGCGCAAGGCACGGAGTGCAAGATGGTCAGGCCCTGAGCGTGCACTTTCTTCGCGACTGCTGAAGAGGACGGGGGTTGTAAGGGAAACCCCGTCCTGCCTGCCGCCTGTGCCGTCGGGATACTCCGGCTTCGAAGCCCGGATATCAGAGGCGGGTCCATTCCAAAGGCACAACAAGACCATGGCAGGCAAAAACTCGCTCCATCCGATCCCGCATCCGGCGAAGAAACCCTTCGTCGGCAACCTGCTGTCGATCGGCTCCGACTCTCCCGTGCTCGACATGTGGAAGATCGCGCAGGACCTGGGCGGCATCTACTGGCTGGACATGCCGGGTATGCCGGTGATCGTGGTGTCCTCGCCCGCGCTGGTGGACGAGCTCTGCGAGGAAGAGCGCTTCGACAAGAGCACGCGCGGCGCGCTGCGCCGGCTGCGCGCGGCCTCCCACGGCCTCTTCACCTCCGACACGCACGAGGAGACCTGGTCGAAGCCGCACAACATCCTGCTGGCCAACTTCAGCCAGCGTGCGATGCAGGCCTACCACCCGATGATGCTGGACATCGCCGGGCAGCTGGTCACCAAGTGGGAGCGGCTGAACTTCGACGAAGAGGTGGACGTGGTGCGCGACATGACCGCGCTCACGCTCGACACCATCGGCCTGTGCGGCTTCGGCTACCGCTTCAATTCCTTCTACCGCGAAGGCTTCCACCCCTTCGTCGACGCGATGGTGCGCACGCTGGAGACGGTGCAGAACCGCCGCGGCCTGCCGCTGGAAGAGCTGATGCTGAAGAAGGAGCTCGCCCAGCAGCGCAAGGACATCCGCTACATGCACAAGATGGTGGAAGACATCATCGAGGAGCGGCGCGCGAGCGGCGCCGACATCGCCACCAAGCCCGACCTGCTGAGCTACATGATCGCAGGCGTGGACAAGAAGAGCGGCGAGAAGCTCACCGACAAGATGATCCGCGACGAGTGCATCGAATTCCTCATCGCGGGGCACGAGACCACCAGCGGCCTGCTCTCCTTCGCCATCTACTTCCTGCTGAACAATCCCGACGCCATGGCCAAGGCGCAGGCCGAGGTCGACAGCGTGTTCGGCCCTGACACCACGCAGAAGCCCACCTACGCGCAGGTCAACCGCCTGCAGTACGTGATGCAGGTGCTGAAGGAGTCGCTGCGCCTCTACCCCACGGCGCCCGCGATCTCGATGCGCGCAAAGGAAGAAACGAAGATCGGCGGCCAGTACACGATCAAGAAGAACAACATGGTCATCATGCATGCGCTGGCGCTGCATCGTGACAAGGGCATCTGGGGCGAGGACGCCGACCGGTTCAACCCCGACCACTTCAGCCGCGAGGCCGAGCGCGAGCGCCCGGTCAACGCCTTCAAGCCCTTCGGCAACGGCCAGCGCGCCTGCATCGGGCGGCAGTTCGCGCTGCAGGAGGCGGTGCTCACGCTGGGCATGATCCTGCAGCGCTTCAACCTGGTGGACCACACGGGCTACAAGCTGAAGATCAAGGAAGCGCTGACGATCAAGCCCGAGAACTTCAGGATCAAGGCGCTGCTGCGCGACCCGGCCACGCGCCCGCGCGGCAACATGAGCGACGCGGCCGCGGCGCCGGTACAGCCCGCCAAGGCGGCCGAGCGCAAGCCGCAAGCGGCGCGCCATGGCACCTCGCTGCTGGTGCTGCAGGGCTCCAACCTCGGCACCGCCGAAGACCTGGCACGACAGCTCGCCGAGGCCGGCGAGATGCGCGGCTTTTCGACGCAGCTGGCCTCGCTCGACGACTACGCCGAACGGCTGCCGGCCAACGGCGCGGTCGCCATCGTCTGCGCCTCGTACAACGGCGCCGCACCCGACAACGCGGCGGAATTCCACCGCTGGCTCGACAAGGCCGACGATTCGCTCAACGGCGTGCGGTTCAGCGTCTTCGGTTGCGGCAACACCGACTGGGCCTCCACCTACCAGGCCGTGCCGCGCCGCATCGACGAGCGGCTCGAGGCGCTGGGCGCCGCGCGCATCCACTCGCGCGGCGAAGGCGATGCGCGCGAGGACATGGACGGCGCCTTCCAGGACTGGAGCGACGCACTCTGGCCTGCGCTGTCGAAGGCCTTCGGCATCAAGACGGGTGCCGACATGCCCGCGCAGAGCGAGCCGCTCTACACGCTGGAAGAGCTGCCGCCGCCGCAGAAGAACGCGATCGTCGATGCGCTCGGCGCGGTGGCGATGCGCGTCATCGAGAACCGCGAACTGCAAAGCGGTGGCAACGGCGAGGCCGGCCGCTCCACGCGCCACGTCGAGCTGATGCTGCCCGAGGGCCTCGTCTACCGCGCCGGCGACCACCTGAGCGTGGTGCCGCGCAACAGCCCGGCGCAGGTCGAACGCGCGATGGCGCGCTTCGGCTTCGACCGCACGGCCCATGTGCGGTTGCACGCGGCCACGGGCCGCAAGGCGGCGCTGCCGGTGGAGCAGGTGATCGCGGTAGACCGCCTGCTGGGCGACTATGTCGAGCTGCAGGACGTGGCCACGCGCAAGCAGATCGCCACACTGGCGGCGTACACCGAATGCCCGTTCACGAAACCCCGGCTGGAGGCCCTCTCGGGCAGCGACGAGGCCTCGCAGGCCGCTTACAAGGCCGAGGTGCTGCACAAGCGCAAGTCGCTGCTCGACCTGCTGGAAGAGCACCGTGCCTGCCAGGTGCCGTTTGCCGTGTTCCTGGAGATGCTGTCGCCGCTCTCGCCGCGCTACTACTCGATCTCGTCCTCACCCGCGATGACGCCGGGCCGCTGCAGCGTGACGGTGGGCGTGGTGAGCGGGCCCGCCAAGTCGGGCATCGGCACCTTCGAGGGCGTGTGCTCCAACTTCCTGGCGCGCACCGAGGCCGGCGACACGGTGCACGGCGTGGTGCGCGAGACCACGGCCGAAGGCTTCAGGCTGCCGGAGGACGCGACCCGGCCGCTCATCATGATCGGCCCCGGCACCGGGCTCGCCCCGTTCCGCGGCTTCCTGCAGGAGCGCGCGGCGCAGGCCGAGGCGGGCACCGCGCTCGGCGAGGCGCTGCTCTTCTTCGGCTGCCGCCATCCCGAGCAGGACTTCATCTATGCCGATGAACTGCAGGCCTGGGCGCATCGCGGCCTGATGAAGCTGCACACCGCCTTCTCGCGCGCCGGCGAGCGCAAGGTCTACGTGCAGGACCTGATCCGCGAGCAGGCCGCACACGTGTGGAAGCTGCTGGAGGCCGGCGCGGTGGTCTACGTGTGCGGCGACGGCTCGCGCATGGAGCCCGATGTGCGTCGCACGCTGAGCGACCTTGCGCGCGAGCACGGGCACGACAGCACCACGTGGATGGACAAAATGATCGCGGACCAGCGCTACGTGCTGGACGTGTGGGCGGGGAACTGAGGCGGCGGCGGAAGCTCAGGCTTCCAGCGCCGGGGCGAAGGCGTCGAGCGTGCCGCGCACGCACCAGCCATCGGCGGTCAGCGCCATCACCCTGTCGGAGAGCCCTTCGGACCCGGCAGCCGCCCTGAGCTTTTCGGCGGCAGCGCACATGCGGCCCAACGCTTCGGCGCCGCCGCGGCTCTCGGCGAAGTAGACGACGTCGCGACTCGGCACCACCGCGATCAGTTCGCCCTCGAAGCCCTGCGCAAGCTGCTGCCAGAGATCGGGCAGCAGCAGCATGCAGGCCTCGAAGCCGTCGCCCGCGACGAGTGCCTTGTAGCAGCCGAAATCCCGCGTGCGGACGTTGGGCGCCACGAGCCGCAGCATGTTGTCGATGGCCAGTTCGTACATCGACTGCGTGTCGAGCCCTGTCTCCAGCAGCCCCTCGCGGGTCAGCGTGACGAACCGCGCCGAAGTGTCGACCACGAAGCTCACCAGCAGGTCGGAATCCGCGGCAAGGGGAAAGGCCACCGGCTCGTGCGCTTCGCGGTTGCCGCCGAGCGTCTCGATCAGGTCCAGCACCGGCCGCATTGCCTGCTCCACGAAGCCGGCGTGCCTGATGCGGGGGTAGATGGGCGGGAGGCTGTGCATGGTGCGCCATTGTTTTGGGCGGACCAGCGGCGCCACAAGTGACGGAAGTCATGGCTCGCCGCAATCTTGCGCACACGAACGCAAGCACGCCGGAAATGCCCGATCTGTAGCAATCTATCGTCTTACTGGTGTTTCAGGCTCGAATTGCTACGATTTGCTTCGTCAGCCAAGAACCCAAGAACTCCAGGGAGATTCCATGTCTGTCGGCGCAGCGCAGCTTGCGCGTGTCCTTACCGCTTCCTCGTCCGCCATGCCACGCTCGGCAATGCGCCGGCGCTGGAACCCATCGCCATCGCGGGCGACGAGGGCCTGAGCAGCCTGTTTCGCTACACGCTGACGCTGGCCACGCCCGAGCAGCAGGGCTACAACGAGCGGCAGGCGGCCAACGTCGCCATCAAGCAGCTTGTGGGCGAAATGCTGGCCGCGCACATCGTGCTCGACGGCCGCCCGGGCTCCGGGCCGCAGCAGCGCCACATTTCGGGCCTCGTCACACGCGTACGCTTCCTGCGGCTGGAGAACCGGCGCGCGCTCTACGAAGCCGTGATCGAGCCCTGGCTCACGCTCGCTACGCGCGCGAGCGACTACCGCATCTTCCAGAACCAGAACGTGCTGGACATCGTCAGGACGGTGCTCGGCAAGTACAGCCTGCCCTTCGAAGTCCGGGCAACGCGCAGCTATCCGCCGCGCGAGTTCCAGGTGCAGTACGGCGAGAGCGACCACGACTTCATCGCCCGGCTGCTGCACGAATGGGGCCTGTACTACTACTTCGAGCACGAGGAGAGCAGCCACAAGCTGGTCATCGTGGACGAGATGGCCTCGCACCAGCCCTTCGCCCACGAGGGCTACCAGAGCATCCCCTTCCACCCTGCGGACGCGACCGTGCGCGAGGAGCACTGCGACCGCTTCAACGCCTGCGAGGAGCTGCAAAGCGGCCGCTGGGTGACGGACGACTTCGACTTCACGCGCCCCAAGGCCGAGCTGCAGCAGATCAGCGCCATGCCGCGCAAGACCGCGCAGAACACCTGGGAGCGCTACGGCTGGCCGGGCGACTACGTCGTCGAGTCCGAAGGCGAGCAACTGGTGCGCACGCGCATGGAAGAGACCGGCAGCCAGGGCGAACTCGCCAGCGGCTCGGGCAACCTGCGTGCCGTGGTGCCGGGCTGCCTCATGACGCTGGAGCGGCATCCGCAGAACGAATCGAACCGGCAGTACCTGGTCACGCATGCCCATCTGCGGCTGCAGGACGTGGGCGACGCGAGTTCGCAGCAGGAGTTCGAATGCCGCGTCGACTTCGACGTGATTCCGTCGAGCAAGGTCTTCCGCGCGCCGGCGCCGCCGGTGCCCAGGCCGCGCACAACCGGGCCGCAGACCGCCATCGTCACCGGCCCGGCCGGCCGCGAGATCTGGACCGACGAGTACGGCCGCGTGAAGCTCAGCTTCCACTGGAACCGCTACTGCACGAAGGACGAGAACAGCTCGTGCTGGGTGCGCGTGTCATCGCCCTGGGCTGGCACCAACTTCGGCGGCATCCAGATCCCGCGCATCGGGCAGGAGGTGATCGTCGACTTCGAGAACGGCGACCCCGACCGGCCCATCGTCACCGGCCGCGTCTACAACGCCGACAACATGCCGCCGTGGACCCTGCCCGACAACGCCACGCAGAGCGGCCTGCTCACGCGCAGCTCCGAGGGCGGCAGCGAGGCAAACGCCAACGCCTTGCGCTTCGAGGACAGGAAGGGTGCCGAGCAGGTGTGGCTGCACGCAGAGCGCAACCAGGACATCGAGGTCGAGCACGACGAGACCCATTCCGTGGGGCGCGACCGCAGCAAGAAGGTGGGCCGCAACCAGATGGCCACCATCGGCATGGCCTACATGCACAACGTGGGGCTGGCCAAGATGGTGAACATCGGCCTGGCCTACTCCTTCAACGTCGGCATGCTGCGCAACACCGTGGTCGGCATGATGGACAACACCATGGTCGGAAAGACGCAGACCACCAAGGTCGGCGAGAAGTACCTGCTGTCCGTGGGCGGCGACAAGGGCAGCCACATCGAGATGGACGGCAAGACCATCTCGCTGCGCGTGGGCGCATCGGTGGTGCAGCTCAAGGCCGACGGCTCCATCTCGGTCACGGGCAGGAAGATCAACATCACGGCGCAGGGCGACGACGTGACCGTCAACGGCGAGCACATCTGGCTCAACCCCGTGGGCGGCGGCGCGGCGCTGCAGCCGGACGCGGTGCCCACCCCGCCACCGGCCGAGCCTCCGGGCAGCCCGCTGGCGAGCCTGGACGCGCTGATGGGCGGCAACCCGGCCGACCTGCTGGGCAAGGCGGGGCAGCTCGCGTCGATCGCGCAGCAGGTGGCCGGAGGCGCTGGCGGTGGCGGTGGAACGGCAGGCCAGGTGACGCAGGTGCTGGGCACCGTCTCCGCGGCCGTTTCTGCCGGCGTCGGGAAGATGGCTGCAGACAAGGACGACAGCCATGGCTGAGCCCGCGTCGCCGATTCCCGAGCCACGCCTCGCGCAATTGCGCAACGCGACGCCCTTTCCTCACTTCCAGTTCGACAAGATGGGCAAGGGCCGGCGCTTCCACGACGTGGTGGTGGTGTGCGCGAGCTTCGTTCTCGCGCCCGGGCGCCTGGAGCCGGCAGCGTTCCACCGCGGACCGGTCTTCGCCGACGAGCCGTGGGACGCCGACCATGCCATGCTGTCGAGCCTGCGCGCCGCCACCGACGTGCTGCTGCGCAAGCCCGGTGCCGACGTCTACGTGACGGGCACCGCGCACGCCCTCGGCTGGACGCCGTCGAGCGAGTGGCATGCGCAGCTGCTGGTGCGCCGGCAGGAGGAAACGCTGCTGCACAAGGCGCTGCGCCTGACGGGTCCGCGGCACTGGAGCTGGCACGAGGACACCGCACAGCGCGGCCTGTCCGATCCGCAACCCACGCTCGCCGTGCCTCTGCGCTATGAACTCGCCTACGGCGGATGGGGCTTCGACCAGGGAGACGATGAAGCAGCCCAGCCTCGCACGCACGCAGCCAATCCCTGCGGCACCGGATGGTTCGGCAGCGCAGCCCGCGAAGACCACCCCGGAGCGCGCCATGCCGCCGGGCTGCCGTTCTTCGGACCGCAGATCGAATACGCCGGCGCACCGCTGCAGCACGCCAACCAGGAGGACGCGCAGCCCGCCGGCTTCGGCCCCATCGCGCGCTTCTGGCAGCCGCGTTTGGCGCTGGCCGGCACCTACGACGACGCCTGGCTCCAGCGTCATGCCGGACAGCCGTACATGGACTACGCCGACGATTTCGACGAGCGCTTCTTCCAGTACGCGCCCGCCGACCAGGTCGTGGCCGGCGGCCTGCGGGGAGATGAATCGGTGCGCATGAGCGGCTTCTTCGCCTCCGCGCCGCATATCGAGTTCCAGCTGCCGCAGCTGTGGATCGAGGCGCTGTGCAGGGACGGCGGCGGCGCGGAGCGCAGCGAGGCCATGACGCTCGACACGGTTCACGTCGACCTCGACGAGATGCTCGTGCACCTGACCTGGCGGCTCACGCTGGACCAGGAACTCGACACGGTGGCGGTCGACCTGTTCCACCGACCGATCGCCGAGGCTGCCGCGGCAACGGCCGAAGCTCAAGGAGTGGCTATATGAGCGCAGAGAAGCACATCGCCGATGCGGAGTCGGGCTTCATGGTGGTCAACGTCGTGCCCGACTTCTGCATCGTCGGCACGCAGGTCGTTCCCTTCGACATCGTGTCGATCCTCCCGCCCGAGAAGGCCGCCTACTCGCACACCGTGTTCGCGCGCAGCGAGAAGGTGTTGATGGTCGACAGCATCGTCAAGGGCGTGACAGGCAACGCGGGAAGCGGCGTGCGCTCGGGCGTCTCGCTCGGCGCGGGCAACGTGAAGATCATCTCGGGCTCGCAGACGGTCTTCGTCGAAAGCCGTGCCGTTGCCCGCCATGGCGATCTTTGCGAGATGAACGGATCGGCCTGATGAGTTCGACCCCCGACGACAAGAAGACGCTGGGACAGGTGCTGTCCACCTCCTCTTCGTCTTCGTCCCCCTTTTCGACCCCGGCCTTCAACAGCAACGGCACCCTCGGCAGGGTGCTGACCTTCGAGGTGCCCAAGGGGCCGATGCTGCGGCGCCGACCCGGCATCTGCAGCGAACGGTACGAGCGGGAGAAGGCGGCGTTCGAGAAGCTCCCTTGGTACGAGCGGATGTTCATCGGCACCGGCCGCGACGCGCGCCTGGAACCGACCGATGCACTGCAGTCGGCCAAGACCTTCCAGCGCGCATGCGAACAGATGCCCGACGAGATCCCGAAGTCGGCGCTGGACGAGAAGCTGCAGCAGCTGAACGACCATTACAGCGGCAAGAGTCCGCTGCCGCCGGAACAATCGCTGGAGCTCAGGAGAAGAACCTCGTTCCTGCAGGACGTGTACACGCCTGGGCCTCGCTGGGAGAACAACATCTCCGGCGCCGAAAGCGCCTGGCTGAGCGAGCAGAACCTGCGCTTCGGCAATTCGCTGGGCATCGCACTGCTGGGCCCGCTGTTCGGGGCACCCGGTGCGGCCACGCGTGTGCTGGGCGGCTCGGAGCAGCAGGTCGCCGCGGCCAATCAGTTCGGGGCCAGTGCGTTCGAATCTGCGGCCGCCGTCACCGTGCTTGGTGGGAAACCTGCTGCCGAGCCCCTGCCCCGGCCTGGGGGCACCGCGAGGAATGCGCCCCTGGAACCGGTGAGCAGGCCGGTGGAGGGCAAGCCGTCTTCGTCACGGCCGTCCACCGGACAAGCGAAGGAAACGGCTCCGGCGGACGGTGTCGTCGTCACTCAGAAAGCCCCCTTGCGAGCCGAGTACGAAGCCAAGGTCCGCTCCCTGAAGGACAAGGAGGCGGAAATGCGAAACGCCGGCAAGAGCGAAGAGGAAATCGCAAGACAGCTGCATGCCGACAGGCGCGCGCTGGGCGTCCAGTACAAGGACCTCACCCCCAAGGAAATGCTGGACAAGATCTACGAGAGAAATCTGACCAAGTACGGCGACAAACTGGGCCCCACCATCGACTGGCTGCAGCAACGGGGGAAATCATGGAGTCAGATAATTGAATCCGCCACACGAACTGGCGGGAAGGACCTGGGACTTTGATGACCATGAATGAAGGCACCGCCTCTACCGCCATCCTCGGCGACGAATACGACGAGCAGCTGCGCGAGAAGCTTGCGGAGGCCCTGCGGGAGATGGGGGCCGTTCTCGACGGCCACGACTGGTCCGTTGCCGGTTCGCAGGAGATAGACAGCTATTCGGTGACCATCGCCGACCAGCATCTCCTGGTCGAAGCCGAAACCTTCGTCGGCCTGTCGATTTCAGGCTCCAGGGAACTGGTCGACGAGGTCATGGCCCATCTGGCCAAGGCTTGAGAAAGACCTGGGTGACCGCAACGGCGGGGCTGCGGGCGCCCGAAACTCAAGCGCCCCGATCCGGATCCGGATACACCAGCGGCCCCAGCACCCCGCGATTGAAGGGCTTCCACTGTCCCTCCGGCTGCGCCAGCCGGTCCGCCACCGCATAGAGCACCGCCGGGTGCGCGCCCAGTCCAAGGTGGCTGGCGATGACTTCGATGTTCTCCGACTGCGGGCCGGTCTTCTCGATGCTGCAGCGCCATGCGACGACGCCGTCGGTGCGGCTGAAGATCGAGGTGGTGGGCACGGGCGGCGTGGGCTGCACGAACTTCATGCGACGCGGGTCGTGCGAGCTCTGGCCGCTCACGCCTTCGTACACGCGCCATGCGTTGGTGGCGCGCGGGCTGCCCGAGAAGGGGCTGCCCAGGGTGATGACGCCGCGGATCATGTGTGAGTACGACGAGGCCAGCATGCGTGCGTACACGCCGCCGAGGCTCCAGCCGATGATGCTGACCTTCTGGCCGCTCTCACCGTGCAGCTTCTTCAGCAGCTCGACCATGCCCTGCTCCACGCCCTCGCGCGGGCCGAAGTTGCGTCCCTGGCCCCAGCCGTGGGCGTCGTAGCCGCGGCTGCAGAGGTAGCGGCGCAGCAGCAGCGTGGAGCCGTCGCCGGCCACCAGGCCCGGCAGCACCAGCACCGGGTGCCCGTCGCCGCGCGGCGTGAGCTGCAGCAGCGGCCACATGGCGAGGCCCGCCCCGGTCTCCCACAGCGCGCGGCCCTCGGCCAGCAGCAGCAGGCGCGACGGCGGGGTGAGGTCGTCCTTGGCGTAGGTGGCGGTAGCGCTGGTCATGATGGATGGCTCCTTTGTGGTTCTTGTATCTGCTTCAGAACGAAGGTGAGGCCGGCAAAGCGAATGCCCCGTCGGACGGCAGCGACATTTATCCGAGGTATTTGGCCCTCAGGTAATCGAGGTAAGCCCTCGATTCGCCGGAAACATACGGGGAAACCAGCGTGAGCGTGTAGAAGGCCGCAAGGCCCGGGTCGGCCTGCGCCAGCGCCTCGCGCCCAGGCACCAGCCGCTCGAACGAGAGCCAGCAGGTGGTGGTGAACACCATCTGCAGCGCCAGGATGCGGGCCTGCTCGGCACTGGTCTCGATGACGCCCGAGGCCACGAGGCTCTCGCACAGCGTCTGCGCGGCCAGCAGGTTCTGCGCGGTGAGGGCCTGCGCGCGCTGGCCCAGCGCCGGGTACTCGCTGGCCAGGAAGGCCATGTCGCGGTAGATGAAGCGGTATTCGTCGATGGCCTCGAAGCGCAGATGCAGCGCGAGCCAGAGGTCGTCGATGGCCGCGATGGAGGCCGACGAGCCGTTCAAGGCCTCCAGCCGCTGCTCGAAGCGCCGGAACAGCCATTCGACGATGAGCTGCTTGGCCTTGAAGTGGTAGTGCAGGTTGCCCGGGCTGATGCCCAGCTCGGCCGCGATCTTGTGGGTCGACACGGCCGCGAGGCCTTGCGCATTGAAGAGCGCCAGGCTGGCCTGCAGGATGCGGTCGCGCGTGGTGTTGGAGCTGGCCACAGGCGGCTTGCTGCGTTGCCTGCCGTTCAGCGCTTGCCGCGCCCGCGGGATGTGCCTGCGCCCGCGCCCGTGCCGGCTTCGAGCTGCGCCACGCGCTCGCGCAGCCTGGCCACTTCGTCGCGCAGGGCCTGAACCTCGGCCGCGTCGGGCATGCCCAGGCGTTGCATGGCGGTGGCGACGCGCTGGTCGAACACGTCCTCGAACTTGCGGATGCCGAAGCTGTCGAGGCCCAGGCTCGGCACCTTGCCCTGCCCGATGCCGAGCAGGCCTTCGATCACGTTGGCCTGGCGCTTGGCGACGTCGTTGCGCACGTTGTCCAGCGCCTTGAGGCCGGCGCGCAGCAGGCCCTCGGCCTTGCTGCCCGTCTGCTCCGCCGCCTTCTTCGCGGCGGGGGCCTTCTTCTTCGCGGCCGGCGCCGTCCTGGCCGCCTTCGCGGGCGCCGCCCTCTTCTTCAACCTTGCAGTTTCGTCGGGACGGGTGGCCATTCGGTACTCCAGATGCCGGAAGAAAAATGAAAAGGGGCGCCATGCGCCCCAGGATCAGGCCGCCTTGCGGGCAGCAGCGCGGCGAACCGGCTTCTTGGCGGCGGCGGCCTTGGCCTTCACCGTGCGGACCGGCCTGGCGGCTTCTTCGGCGCCGTTCACGCGGGCTTCGATCTGCCTGGTGCCGGCGGCGATGCGGTCGGCGATCTGCACCGAGACGGTGGCCAGCGGTTGGTTCAGCGCGCCGAGGGCATTGATCACCGAGGTGGCGACCGGCGATTCGACGCGGGCCACGCGGCCAGCGACGGCTTCGATGCCGCTGGTGGTGCCGGCGGCGACGCGGTCCATCACCGAGACGATGCGGCCGGTGTCGATATCCACGCGGTTGGCCAGGAAGCCGTTGATCTTCTCCTGCGCGCCGATCAGGTTGGCCTTGACCTGCTCGCTCACCAGCGGGAGCTGGCGGCTGCCGAGGAATTCGCTGTAGCGCGAAGCGGCGCCGCCCAGCAGGCGGTGCACGCCGGCACGGTAGGCACCGACCAGGGTCTTGCCCGCGTCGTTGTACTGGCCGACGACGTGGACGGCAGCGGAGGCGATGGAGGTTTGCGTGGACATGATGAAGATTTCCTTGAAGTTGATGGGCTTCGCGAAGGAAACAGAGGGACTGGATCAGCCGCGATGGGCCTATCTTCTTCCAGGGGGCCTAGGCCTGGAAAACTAGAACGGTCGGAAAACTAGTCCAACTGCCCCAATTTTCTTTCCGGGCCCGCCCCCTTGTGCCGGTCAGGCCGCCGCGGCCCTGGGGGCAGCGCCCGGGGATCGCTTGGCTGGGGCGGCCTTGCGGGCAGGAGCCTTGACCGCAGCCTTCTTGGCAGGGGCCTTGGCCGGTGGCTTGGCGGCCGCCTTGGCAGCCGCTTTCACGGGTGCCTTCTTCGCCGCGACCTTGACCGGGGCCCTCTTGCGAGCGGCTGGCTTCTTCTTTGCGGCGGCAACGGGCATGGCTTCGGCCTCGTCGTCCGAGGGCTCCGCCACCGTCTTCGGCGGCACCGGAGCGGGCGCGGCGCCGGCTGCGGCCGGGTGCTTCTGCGTGAGCTCCATCAGCAGCTTGTGCTCGGCCAGCATGTAGTCGCCGATCTCCGTGATGTCGGGCACGGCGCGGCGGCAGGCGATCAGGCCGTAGTCCATGCGGCCGTTGTAGCTCTGCACCGTCACGTTGAGTGCCGTGCCGTGGCTGGCGATGGACACCGGGTAGTAGCAGGTGACCAGCGCGCCCGCGAAGTACATCGGGAAGGGCGCGCCCGCCACGTTGGAGATGGCGACGTTGGCCGCCGGCGGCAGCAGGTTGACGATGCCCGAGCGCCCCACCATCGACGCGATGCCCGACACCAGCCAGGGCGCGGCGAAGGTCGGAAAGTCGTCGAGGATCACCGCCTTGAAGCGGTTCATGGTCGACTTGGAGCTGGTCGACGAGGCGTTGATGGCCTTCAGCCGCTGGATCGGGTCGGTGATGTCGCTGGCCAGGCTCACCAGGATCATGCTGGCCTGGTTGTTCGCCGTGTCGTCGCCCGCCTCGCGCAGGCTCACCGGCACGCCGGCCACCAGGGGCTTGGCCGGCAGCTCGTTGTTGTCGGCCAGGTAGTGGCGCAGCGCGCCCGACACGGTGGCCAGCACCACGTCGTTGAGCGACACGCCGAAGTGCTTGGCGATGTACTTGGTCTCGGCCAGCGAGATGGTGCGCCCGGCGAAGGTGCGCTGGTTGGTGATCGACACGTTGAGCGAGGTGCGCGGCGCGAAGAGGTTGAACTTCTTCGGCGCGGCGGCCGCGTCCTTCTCGGCCGCCTTCTCGTCGGGCCTGGCAAGTCCGCTGATGGCGCGCGCGATGGCCGGCGCCATCTTGAAGAGCTTCACGTACTGCTGCGCGGTGTTGCGCAGCGCCGCGGTAGCGAGTTCGGCCATGCCCAGCTGGTAGTTGTTGCCGCGCGGGCGCGAGCGCGGCGGCTTCACCACCCGGCCCGTGGCCTCGAGGTCGAAGATGGCCTTGCCCACTTCCACGCCGGCCTGCCCGTCGATGCCCGCGTGGTGCACCTTGGTGTAGAGCGCCACCTGGCCGCTCTTGAGGCCGTCGATGATGTAGAACTCCCACATCGGGCGGCTGCGGTCGATGAGCGACGAATGCAGCCGCGCCACGTACTGCTGCAACTGCCGGTTGGTTCCGGGCTTGGGCAGCGTGATATGGCGCACGTGGTAGTCGAGGTCGATGTCGTTGTCTTCCACCCAGACCGGATTGGTCATGTCGAAGGGCATCAGCGCGAGCTTGCGCGTGAACACGTCGGCCAGGTGGATGCGGCTGGCCATGAACTTCTTGGCGTCCTCGTAGAAGTCGCCCGTGTAGCCCTTGGGCAGGTCGAGCACGTTGAGCGAACCCACGTGCATCGGCATTTCCGGCGTTTCCAGGTGCAGGAAGGTGGCATCAAGACCGCTCAGGTGTTTCATGTGTAGTGTCTCCTTGGTGGGGCATGAGCCGCTTGGCAGGATACCGTGCGCATCGCGTTCCCGGGCCCTCGCTTATTCAGTGTTTCCACCGAGGGCAGGCACCGGCGCGACAGGGGTTTGCCCCAGTAATTCCAAAGTACGGATACTGAAAAAAGCACCGCAACAACTGCTCACAAGACGCGGTGTCTTTCACGGCGCCTCCGTACACTGGGGCCATGACATCCAGCCTCCCCCCGCAGCAGCATCAGCAACAGGACGAAGACGAGAACCTCTGGCTAGAGGACATCGATGGCGAGAAGCAACTGGCCTGGGCGCGTGCCCAGAACGCCATCACGGTTCAGGCCTACGCGCAGTCGCCCGCGTTCGAGGCGCTCCAGCAGGGCATCCTCGAGGTGCTCGACTCCGACGAGCGCATTCCGATGGTCCGCAAGATCGGCCCGCGCTTCTTCTACAACTTCTGGCGCGACAAGGAAAATCCGAAGGGCATCTGGCGCCGCACCACGCTCGACGAGTACCGCAAGCCCCGGCCCGAATGGGAGACCGTGCTCGACATCGACGCGCTGGCAGCGGCCGACGGCGAGAACTGGGTCTGGCACGGCGCCGACTGCCTGGAGCCCGAGTACAGGCGCTGCCTGATCTCGCTGTCGCGCGGCGGCGCCGACGCCGACGTGGTGCGCGAGTTCGACCTGGAGGCCAAGCAGTTCGTCGAAGGCGGCTTCTCGCTTCCGGAGGCCAAGAACCACGTCGGCTGGAAGGACATCGACCACCTCTACGTGGCCACCGACTTCGGCCCCGGCTCCATGACCAGCTCCAGCTACCCGCGCATCGTGAAAGAGTGGCGGCGCGGAACGCCGCTCGAGAGCGCGGTGACGGTCTACGAGGGCCTGCACGAAGACATGTCCGTGAGCGCCTGGCGCGACAACACGCCCGGCTTCGAGCGCGACTTCGTCTCGCGCCAGATGGACTTCTACGAGAGCGAGACCTGGCTGCGCGGCGCCGACGGCAAGCTGGTGAAGATCGACGTGCCCGACGATTGCGACACCGACATCACGCGCGAGTGGCTGCTCGTCGAGCCGCGCGAGGACTGGACCGTGGGCGGCACCACCTACACGGCGGGCTCGCTGCTGGCCGCGAAGTTCGACGACTACATGGCCGGCAGCCGCACGCTCACGGTGCTGTTCGAGCCCGACGACACCACCGCGCTCGACGACTATTCGTGGACGCGCAACCATCTGCTCCTCAACGTGATGCACGATGTGGTGAACCAGCTCGAGGTGCTCACGCCGCCCGCGGACGGCAAGGGCCCGTGGAAGCGCGAGAGCCTGGGCGGCGCGCCCGCGCTCTCGACCATCGCGGCGGGCGGCATCGACGAGGACGAGAACGACGACTACTTCCTCACGGTGAGCGGCTTCCTGCAGCCGACCACGCTCTACATCGGCACCATCGGGCAGGGAGAGCCGCAGGTGATCAAAGACAGCCCCTCCTTCTTCGACGCCTCGCGCCATCGCGTAAGCCAGCACTTCGCCACCTCGAAGGACGGCACGCGCGTGCCCTACTTCGAGATCGCCCCGAAAGACCTGAAGGCCGACGGCACCAACCCGACGCTTCAGTACGCCTACGGCGGCTTCGAGGTGCCCCTGCAGCCCGCGTACAGCGGCAGCATCGGCCGCGCATGGCTGGACCAGGGCGGCGTGTACGTCATTGCCAACATCCGCGGCGGCGGCGAGTACGGCCCGCGCTGGCACCAGGCCGCGCTGCAGGAGAACCGGCTGCGCACCTGCGAGGACTTCGCGGCCGTCTCCGAAGACCTCATCGCCCGCGGGATCACCTCGCCCGCGCACCTGGGCGCCATGGGCGGCAGCAACGGCGGCCTGCTGATGGGCAACATGCTCACGCTGTACCCGCACCTGTACGGCGCCATCGTGAGCGAGGTGGCGCTGCTGGACATGCGCCGCTACACGCACCTGTCGGCGGGCGCCTCATGGATCGCGGAGTACGGCGACCCCGACCAGCCCGAGGAGTGGGAGTTCATCCGCACCTTCTCGCCCTACGAGAACGCGAAGCCGGGGCTGGCCTGTCCGCCAGTGCTCTTCACCACGTCCACGCGCGACGACCGCGTGGGCCCGGTGCATGCACGCAAGATGCACGCGAGGATGAAGGCGCTGGGCTACGACAGCAGCTTCTACGAGAACCTGGAAGGCGGGCACAGCGCGGCCACGGACAACAAGGAATCCGCCTTCATGGATGCGCTGGGCTATGCCTACCTGTGGCGGCACCTGAGGAGTTGAGATGAGCAATGCCAACGTCACCCTCGAACTGATCGGCGCGCCCACCGACGTCGGTGCCAGCGTGCGCGGCGCCGGCATGGGGCCCGACGCGCTGCGCGTGGCGGGCCTGCCCGAGGCGCTCGCGCGGCAGGGCTATGCGGTCGTCGACCGCGGCAACCTCGCGGGGCCGGCCACGCCCTGGACGCAGCCGCCGAGCGGGCTGCGGCATCTCGACGAGGTGATCGCCTGGAACCGCTCGGTCTACCAGGCCATCGACACGGCGCTGGGCGCCGGCCACGTGCCGCTGATGATGGGCGGCGACCACTGCCTGGCCATTGGCTCGATCAGCGCGGTGGCATGGCATGCGCGCAAGCGCGGCAAGAAGCTGCGCGTGCTGTGGCTCGATGCGCACTCCGACGTCAACACCGAGGCCACCAGCCCCAGCGGCAACCTGCACGGCATGCCGGTGTCGTGCCTGCTGGGCCACGGGCCGGCGGTGCTCACGGGGTGGAGCGGCGAGCGCGCGGCGCTGCAGCACGACGCGATCCGCTTCATCGGTATCCGCAGCGTGGACGGCGACGAGAAGGAAGCCATCCGCACGCTGGGCCTGAACGTGTTCGACATGCGCCACATCGACGAGCACGGCATGCGCACCACCATGACCGAGGCGCTGCAGGACGTCGACGAGGACACCCACCTGCACGTGAGCTTCGACCTCGACTGCCTGGACCCCGCCGACGCGCCCGGCGTGGGCACCGGCGTGCGCGGCGGGCCCACCTACCGCGAGATGCAGCTGTGCATGGAAATGATCGCCGACACCGGGCGGCTCGGTTCGCTCGACGTGGTGGAGCTGAACCCGGCGCTCGACGTGCGAAACCAGACGGCCGAGGTGGCCGTGGAGCTCATCGAGAGCCTGTTCGGCAAGTCGACGCTGGTGAGGTAGAAAAGCTCAGGGCCGCTCGACCTGCGCCGCCTTGGCGCGCGTGGTGTAGCCCTGGTAGGCCGGCAGCGCGACGGCAGCGAGGATGCCGAGCACCGTGATCACCGGCAGCAGCCACGCGCCGATCAGCACGCCGATGCCGTTGGGCGGCGGCGGCGCGCCGAAGCGGTTGCGGCCCTTGGTGCCCGACTTGAAGACCCAGATCAAGGCGACGAACGGAATCAGCGCCAGGAACAGCATCCAGCCCGACCAGTCCATGTCGTGCGAGCGCTGGATGCCCGTCAGCACGTAGAAGACCAGGTACGGAATCGCCAGCAGGAAGGTCAGCCCGCCGATCACGCCCTCGGAGCGCGCGAGGCCGGTGAAGCCGAGGATGCCGCCCATCACCGCGGCTGCGATGATGAAGATGATGTACGAAAAAAGCGTGTACGCCAGGAAGCGCGCCCGGCCGATGCGGCCCTTGGCGGACCACAGCTTCACGGGCTGCACGGCATCGGAGCCGCCCTCGTACACGTCGGCCACCGTGGAGCGGGGCGCGGCGTACGGATTGGGATTGGTGAAATCGGTCGTCATGTGCTTCTCTCTCCTCTGATTTATGAAGAACCCATTGTGGGCAAAGACCTTTACAAAAGGCCAGCCCTTTTGACCGCGTGGTACCGATTCACCAACGCCACGGCGAGGTCGGCCGGCTCCACGTCGACCGACAGCGGGTCGTTGCCCACCACGCGCGCAAAGGCATCGCGGCGCGACTGCTCGAACAGGTGCGCCGCCGCCACGTCGACCGCGTCGCGCGCATGCACCAGCGGCTGGCTGGCGATGTGGCCGAGCACGCGTTCGCGCAGGCTCGCGACCAGCACGAGGTGCTTGCGGCGCAGCAGCTTGATGGCGGGGCGCAGCTCGGCCGCGTCCTCGTCGCGGAAGTTGGTCAGCACGATGACCAGCGCGCGCCGCTTCTGCACGCGCAGCAGCTCCTGCGCGGCCAGCAGGTAGTCGGAATGGGTGGCGCCGGGCTGGATGTCGTGCAGCCGGTTCATCAGCGCGTTGAGCGTGGCGCTGCCCTTGCGCGGGGCGAAGTCGCGGCGCTCTTCGGGCGGGCAGCCGAAAGTCATGGCGCCGACCTCGTCGCCCTCCTTCAGCGCGACGTAGCTCAGCAGCATCAGCGCGTTGAGGGCTTCGTCGAAGTGGCTGTTGCTGCTGCTGCTGTTGCTATCGGCCTGCTGCGCCGGCGCGCCTTCGTCGGCGCGCATGCGACGGCCGCAGTCGAGCAGGAACAGCACGCACTGGTCGCGGTCGTCCTGGAACTCGCGCACGATGGGCCGGCGCTGGCGCTGCGTGGCCTTCCAGTCGATGTGGCGCAGCGAGTCGCCGGTCTTGTAGTCGGCCAGCTGCCGGAAGTCGGTGCCCAGCCCGCGCTGCGCGTATGTCTTGATGCCGATCTGCGCCAGCCGCCGGTCGCCCGAGAGCCAGGCATAGCGCGCGAGCGCGGCGAAGTTCGGGTACACGCGCAGCCGGCGCGGCTCGCCGAGCGTCTGCCGCACTTCGAAGCAGCCGAGGCGGGTGCGCCAGCGCAGCTGGGTGGCGCCGAACTGCGCCACGCCGCGCTGTGTGGCGGTGGCCGTGTAGCGGATCGCGACGCGCGAGAGCGCCGGCACCAGGTGCTCCTGCGGCAGGCCCTCGAAGGCGAAGTGCGTGTCGAGCTCGTCGAACACCGACACCCGCCAGGCCTGCGCGCCTTCGTTCACCAGCGTGAGGGTGAGCACCGTGGGCACGCCCAGCGAGAACGCGCCCGGCAGGTTGCGCTCGATGCGCAGCGGCGCGGCGCGCCAAAGCCGCAGGCTCTGCCAGAGATCGGCGCCCGCCAGCACGAAGCCGAGCGCCAGCAGCACCCCCGCCACGACGGCGACGTAGTCCACCGGCACGCCCAGCAGCAGCGCCACCGTGGCGGCGACACCGAGGCCGGCCAGCGCCAGCACGGGCGCGCGCGCGGGGATCGGAATGGCAGCTCGCATCCGCGCTGGGCTTACAGCCTTGGAGCTTCCACGCTGTCTCGCGCGGCACGCAGCAGCGTGTCGACGCTCAGGCCTTCAAGCTGCGCATCGGGCGAGATCATCACGCGGTGCCGCAGCGCCGGCAGCGCCTGGCGCGCCACGTCGTCGGGCGTGATGAAGTCGCGCCCCGCCATCAGCGCGGCGGCGCGGGCGGCACGCACCAGCGCCATGGTGCCGCGCGGGCCGGCACCCGACGAAAGCCCCGGCCAGTCGCGCGTGGCGCGCGCGATGCGCACCGCGTAGTCGATCACGCGCTCGTCGGCCTGCACCAGGCAGGCCAGCCGCTGCAGCTCGAGCACCTGCGCCTCGTCGAGACAGGGGCGCACGGCTTCCAGCGGAAACTGGTTGCCCGCGCGCTGCCGCGTGGTGAGCTGCACGATGGCGTTCTCCTCGCTGTGGCTCGGAAAGCCGATGTCGATCTTCAGCAGGAAGCGGTCGAGCTGCGCTTCCGGCAGCGGATAGGTGCCCTCGGTGTCGATCGGGTTCTGCGTGGCCATCACCATGAAAGGGCGCGGCAGCGCCATGGCCTTGCCTTCGAGCGTGACCTGGTACTCCTGCATGACTTCGAGCAATGCGCTCTGGGTCTTGGCCGGGGCGCGGTTGATTTCGTCGGCCAGCAGCAGGTTGGTGAACACCGGGCCCTGGTGCACCCGCAGGGTGCCGAGGCTGCCGTCGCCGCGCGATGCGATGTCGAGCACCGCGTGGCCGGTGACGTCGGAGGGCATCAGGTCGGGCGTGAACTGCACGCGCGAGTAGCGCAGCGTCATGGCCTGCGCGAGCGCCCGCGCGAGCAGGGTCTTGCCCAGCCCCGGCACGCCCTCGATCAGCACGTGGCCCGAGGCCACCAGCGCCACCAGCGTCTGGTCGACCGCCTCGAGCTGGCCGACCACGGCCTGGCCGACCTCGGCGCGCAGAGTCTGCAGCCACTGGGCCGCACGCGTCAGTTCTTCGGGTTGGATGGCTTGCATGGGCGTCTCTCGGTTCAGGATGAGGATGAGGAGGAGGAAGAAGAAGGTGATGAAGAAGAAGTCCGCGGCGTGAACGGCCCGTTCGCGTCGAGCCGGCGGCGCGCGGTCTCGAGCACTTCCAGCTCGATCGCCATCGCGCCGGCGTGGCGGGTGCGGGCCCCGTCCATCGCGCGCAACAGCATCGCCGGCTCCAGCCCCGTTGCCTGCGCGATGGCGGCTGCTCGCGCCGCCGCATCGCGAAACGCGTAGCCGCGCAGCTGCCGGCGAGCCGATTCGTCGAGCGCGCGCAGCTGCGCAACGTGCAGCGCGCCCGGGCCGTGCGCATGCAGGAAACCGGCGGTGCCGCGCACCTGCTCGGCCATGGAGCGCCGGTGCGTGCCGGCCGAAGGCGCCAGCGGCCCGAAGCGCACGGCCGCGCGCCAGAGCGCGGCGAGCAGCGCCAGCAGCCCCACGACCATTGCCACCCAGCCCTTCTGCCAGAGCCACAGCATGAAGGGCTCGCGCGCCTCCTCGGCGACGAACCAGATCTCGGCACCGCCGCGCGCCTGCACCGCCGCGGCGGCGAACAGCGCGTTGTCGCCGCGCAGGAGGCTGTCGTTGTGCCAGAGGCCCCAGGGCATCACGGTGACGGTGCCGCGCCCGACGCCGACGCGGATCGCCTCGGTGCCGCGCGAGCCGGTCGCGGTCCACAGCGCGGGCGGCTGCCTGTCGGCGGGCCGGTAGCGCGAGGGCGACCACCATGTGCAGAGCCGGTAGCTGCGTCCGCCGGCGAAGCTCGCGGGAACCGTTGCGGGCTCGTTCACCGTGTGGCAGTCCGCGTCCCTGGCGGACGGGTCGGGAATGCGCGGGATGCCCGATTTCCGCCTCTTCTTCGGCTCGGGTGTTTCCTTCTCGTTCTTTTCTTCCGATGCAGGCGGCTTCTCGCGCACCAGCGGCAGCCAGTCTTCGAGCTGGTCGCCGCCGACCAGGTAGCCCGGCATCACGAGGTGCCCGCCCTGCTCGACCCACTGGCGCAGGCGCTGCCCGCGCTCGGGAAACATGTCCCAGTGGCTGGAGCCGAGCACCAGCCGCGCCTGCGCGGGCGGCATAGCGTCGAGGCTGTCGCGCTTGACCACCTTCATGCCGAGCTCGCGCAGCATCGCCTGCGCACCGTAGAAGCGGTTCGTCCTGGCCTCTCCGCTCGCGGGCGTCGACACCTCGGTGTCGGCCCATTCGGTGGCGGAGACCAGCCAGAAGCCGGCCAGCGCCAGCACGAGCACCGTGAGGATGCGGGCCACCCATGCGTTCATGCGGCCGCGCCTTTCATCAGGCTGTCGTTCAGCTCGGCAGCGGCCGCCTTGGCGGACAGGTGCAGGTCGAACTCGCCGCAGATCGCCAGCACCTGCGCGGTGGACGGCAGCCGGCCGCCGTACGCCGCCAGTTGCCACGCCTCGATCAGCCGCACGAAGAAAGCCTGCGCGTCCGGCGACAGCCGGGTCGAGGCGAGCACCACGCACTCGCCCTCGGTGCTCGCGGCGCGAACCGGCACCGCATGCGCGTGCACCAGCCGCGACAGGGCGCCGCGGTACAGCAGCGACAGCGCGGGCCGGTGCTGGCCACGCTGCCAGAGGCCGGCGGCGGCATTGCCGATGTCCTCGGGCAGGCTCTCGGGCCGGATGTCGAGGCTGCCGACGTGGCTGGGCAGCGGCGCCTTGCCGGGCCGCGTGCCGCCGGCGCGCACCCTGATCCATCGATGAAGGCGCACCGCCAGCCAGGCCAGCGCCAATGCGGCCAACCCCCAGATCAGCCAGCGCGCCCCCTCGGCCACGGCCCGCACGAAGTCGCGCAGCCAGTCGAGGCTGTCGGTCTTCTTCTCGGGCTCTTCCTCTTCCTCGTCGCGCTCCTTGAAGCGCAGCTTCTTCTCGGTCCTGGTGCCGGGCATGTTCGGGTCGGCTCGGACCTTGTCGGCGGCGGCCTGCACCTGCTCGCGCGTCAGCACCGTCTCGGCCGCGGTGGAGGTCGCCGGCAGCATCAGGCTGGCAGCCCACACGGCCAGCACCGCTGCCGCGACGCGAAGCCCGCGCATATCAACGGAATCCACGACGGAACTCCTGTTCGATGTCCCAAGCTTCCAGCTCGACCCGGCGGTTCAGGTACATCGCGAACCCGGCCGCCACATAGAACGGCTCCAACACGCCGACGACCAGCGCATACGCGCCTGCCGTCAGCAGGCTCTGCACCGTCGAGTCCGACTGCGTGAGCCAGTTGAAGAGATCGCGCGAGCTGCCTTCGGGCGCGAACCAGAACAGCAGCGACAGCAGGCAGATGTCGAGCGCCATCTCGACGTTGGCGAACACCAGCTGCATGCCGGTGGCCGAACCGCGCCGTCCGCTCAGCAGCTGCGCGCGCCGCTTGCGCCGTGCGCTTCCGCGCTGGCCCTCGAGTTGCTCGATGGCCTGGGTGAACGAGCGCCAGGGCGAGAAGCGCCGCCACAGCAGCGTGCGCAGCAGCTGGCCGCCCCACACTGCCCGGCGGTTGGCCCAGAGGTCGGACCAGCGCGTCTCCTGCCCGAACACGGCGCGCGAATGCACGAAGAGCAGGCTGCGGTCGAGCCAGGGCTTGAGCCAGAAGATCAGTAGGCTGGGCAGCCAGCCGGCGATCTCGACCGTGCCAAGGGCCAGCAGCACCATGACGATGTGCACCGGCAGGAAGGTGCGCCACACCGAGCGCGCGTGGCTGCGCACCAGCTGCGCGCCGAGATCGGCGGCCTCGGCCATGGGCCGCGGCCGCAGCGCGATGGCGAGGCCGTCAACCCGCATGTTCGTCCCCTGTCTTCGCGGCGGCGCTCGGCCGGCCTTTCCAGCCCAGGTAGGCCAGCACCAGCACCCAGCAGGCTCCGCCCACGCCGTACTTCACGGCCGGCGCGATCCATCGCGCCGACGACCAGAAGGCTTCGACCGCGGCGGCGATCAGCAGCAGCCCGATCACCCCGTAGACGATCACCACCGCGTGGCGCGCCGCCAGCCGCAGCGCCTCGAGCCGCGTGTGCCGTCCGGGCGCCACCCACGAATAGCCGAGCCGCAGGCCCGCCGCGCCCGCCAGCACGATGGCGGTGAGTTCGAAGGCCGAGTGCGTGACGACGAAGGAAAGGAAGTTCTGGGCATGCCCCGCCGCGATGAGGTAGCCGCCCACGGCCCCGATCTGCACGCCGTTGAACACCACCACCGCCGCGCTGCCCACGCCGGCGAAGATGCCCGCCGCGAAGCAGCGGAACCCGATGCCGATGTTGTTCATGATGTAGTAGCCGAACATCTGCCAGTCGTCGTCCGCGCTGCGCGTGCGGCCCAGCGACTCGGCGCTGTCGCCGTACATGGAGTCGAACTCCTGCACCGAGCTGGCGTCGAGCAGGTGCAGGATGAAGCCCGGGTCGCGCCAGGCGGCCCAGCCCGCCATCAGCAGCGGCAGCATGAACATCAGCGCCGACACCAGCAGGTAGATGCGGTGCGCGCGCACCGCCTCGGGAAAGTCGACCAGCGCGAGCCGCGCGAAGCGGGCGAGGCCGTAGTCGTGGCGGCGGTAGATCAGCCGGTGCGCGCTCTGCGTGAGGCCCTCCAGGCGCTGCGTGAGATGGATCGGATAGGCGCGCGCCTGCGCCAGCGCGAGGTGCTCGCACACGCGGCGGTACAGCGTGGCGAGCCGGGCGCCGTCGAACTTGCGCTTGGTCTCGGCCGTGCGGATGACGGCTTCGAGCTCGGCCCACAGGGGTGCGTAGGCGGCTTCGAAATCGAGCGGGGTCATCGCACCGCCCTTCCCTGCGCATCGGCACCGGAGCGCCGGCCCAGCACCCACTGCGCCACGCCGAGCAGGCGCTGCGAGGCCGAGGCGCCGGTGGTGTCGGGCCCGAGCACCGGTTCCGCGACGCGGGCAAGCTCGTCGAAGCGCTCGGGCGTGAGGCGGGTGGCGCGCCCGGCCCACGAGACGATGGCCATCTGCTCGCGCGCCGACAGCGGCCGCGCGGGCGCCTGCGGCTCGGCCGGGGGCACGCTGCCGTGCAGGCTCACCTGGTCGCTGAACACCACCAGCGTGCCAGCGGCGAGGTCGCCCAGGCGCTTGCTGTCGTGGCGCCACAGCATCGACACGATGCCCGCGCCGTAGAAGGAAGGCACGAAGTCGGCCGCGCGCAGCAGGTTGCGCGTGAGCGCGGCGGCGGGCGTGACGGGCAGGCCCGAGTCCATCATCACGCGCAGGCCCATCACGCGCTTGCCGGGCGTGGCGGCCGCGCGCGTCAGCTCGAAGACCACAGGGTAGAACCACTCCAGGCAGAAGTAGGCGATCAGCAGGATGCCGAAGCCCATCTTGCCCAGCATGCCGACGCCGATGGAGATCGCGACGAAGATGCCGAGCCGGATCGCGAAGTCGATGAGGTAGGCCAGCCCGCGCGCGACCAGCCCGGCCGGGCGCAGGGAGAGCGCGATGCCTTCAGGGGTCTCGGCGGTGTAGAGCGTGTCGAGGCGCACTGGCGTCGCGCCCGGCTCAGGCTTGCAGCACGACGGTGTCGGCGATCTGGTCGTGCAGGCAGCGGCGCGACGCGCGGAAGATGAAGAGGCAGTCGATCAGCACGTAGATCGGCCCGAGCAGCGGCCAGATGCTGGTGAAGAACATCGGCCCGTCGCGCAGCGCGAGGATGCGGCCGATCTGCGCCTGCGAGCCGTCGGGCCGCGCGATCCGGATCCTGAAAAGCGCCTTGCCGATGGTCTGGCCGCGGGTGGCCAGCAGATAGCCGTGCAGCACGAGATAGAGGACGACGCCGGAGGCCGCGCTGGAGATGCGGGGCTCCCACATGCCGAGGCCGTCGTCTTCCCAGAGATTGATGGGCGTGAACTTCGCGAGGAGCCAGATCGCCACGATGGAGATGCCCGCGTCGAGCATCGCGGCGAGAAAGCGCGTGCCGCGCGATGCGAGCTCGCCCGACTGGCCCCCGCCCGGCTGCACCACGTCTTCCACATGGGATTGCGGAGGCGCGTAGCGCGCGTCCTGCGACTGGTCTTCCATGCCCGTCCCTCTCCGAAACGAATGAATTTTCGGAAGATTCTAGGGCGGTTCGATGCCCGCTCCGGCCGGCCGGCTAGGCCGGCGGGCGCGCGGCGAGCGTGGTTTGCAGGCGCCGCAGGTCGTCGAGCAGCAGGTTCAGCGGCGCCGCCAGCAGCGCGTTCGAAGCGCCTCCGCCCGACGAAGCCTGTGCTGCGCAGCGGGCCAGTTCGTCCAGGTCGGACGGCGCGGGCTTGCCTTCGAGCGCGTCGGCCATGCCCGCGATGGCCGCGCCGGCCGCCTGCGCGGCTTCGGCCTGCGTGCCGGGCGCTAGGCGGAACACGCGGTCGAGCACCGTGGCGTCCTGGAAGATGCGCGCCGCCAGCCGGGCCTTGTCGCGATAGCTGCCGCTCGTGCCGCCCCGGCGCCACCATCGCGCTTCGAGGTCGGCGCTGCCGGCCAGCGCCGCCAGGCGGACCAGCGCGGCGCGCGTACCTGCCTGGATGCGCTCGATCTCCCCGGCATCGATGGGACGGCGCGAGGCGGACATGCGCCTTGCGATGCCGCGCAGCAGCGCCGCGCAGCCCTCGTCGAAACGCGCGCCCGCGTGGTACTCCGACATCACCGTCGAGACCACCAGCGCCACGCCCACGCCGATGCCGATCTGCACCATGCGCAGCAGCGCCACCTGCAGCGGCGAATGGCCGGGAATGCCGCCGGCAGACAGGATGATGAGCGCCGCCACCGGCGCGCTGCGCATGCCCGGCACCGAGGCGCTGGCGAAAGCGAGCAGTACGACGAGGGCCAGCGTGGTCGCGATCGGCTGTGCGCCGTGATGCTGCAGCCAGACGCCCGCCATGCCGACCAGCGCGCCAGCCGCGGTGCCGCGCACGCGGTCCCAGCCGGCGTCGAGCGTGGAACCGGCGCTCGGGCGCATGACGATCAGCACGCTCATCACGGCCCAGAAGCTCTCGGGCAGATGCAGCGCGGTAGCGACGCACCATGCGATAGCCACCGCCGCGGCGAGCTGCACGCCGGGACGCCAGCGGCCGTTGCGCCAGGGGTCGGCGAGGCGTTGCAGCGCGCGCGTGCCGTTCATGGCCCGGGAGGCTTCGCGCCGCCGTCGAGCGCGGCCGAAATGCCGTCGATCAGCCCGCAGGCTTCGAGCAGCAGGGCGCGCTGGCCTTCATCGAGCGTGGCTCCGATCGCCTCGGCCAGCGCCGCCTCGCGCGTGCGCATGATCGCCTTCAGCCGTCGCATGCCCTCGGGGGTGAGCGACAGCAGCCACTGGCGCCCGTCGGCCGGATGCGGCGCGCGGCCGATCCAGCCCTCGGCTTCCAGCTCGGCCAGCAGCCGGGTCAGCGACTGGAGCTTGACGCGCTCGAACCCCGCCAGCGCGGTGGGCGTGCACGGCCCGTGCCGGTGGAGCTGGCCCAGCACGCTGAGCTTGGCCACGCTCGGCCCCTCCGGCGTGGCACTGCCGCCGCGAAGCTGGCGGGAGAGCAACGACACGGAGGAGCGAAGACGCGAGGCGCATTGCGCCGTATCGGGGATGGTGGAAGCCATGCCCGGATTGTAAGACGCGTCTTGGTATTCAGGCCTTTCGGCGTCAGCCCCGGTTGGGCGATGAAGTCACAGGGTAGGTGACGGCCGGCGCCGGCTCGGAGGCCGGAGCGATGGCGGGCGCAGGCATGGGCACCGGGGCCGGCGATGCGACCGGCGTTTCCTCGGGCTTGGTCGCGGCCTCGTCCTCGGCTTCTGCCTCCGGGCCTTCCAGGAAGCGATCGAGCAGCGCGAAGAAGCGGTCGTAGAAGCGCTCGTCGGTCAGCGTCTCGCTCGCCACTTTCACCATCGCGTCGTCGCTGCCCGAGAACGGCAGCGAGAGCGAGCCGATAGCGCCCACGCCGAGGCTCGCCGAGTTGTTCACCTTCTTGAGCCCGTAGCGGTCCTGCAGCGCGGTGGCGAAGGCCACGGTGCTCCTGCTCGTCTTGCCGCCGCGGGTGCTCTCGCGCGCGCAGACCACGCGGAACTCGACTTCCACATGCACCTCGGCTGCAGGCTGGAAGCTCTTGCGCCCGGTCACGAGGTCGGAGTTGGCGGCCGTGATCATGTAGCCCTGGCTCAACAGCGCACGGCGCGCGGCCTCGCAGGTCTGGGCCTCGCTGGCCTCGTAGTCGCGGGTGTGGGTGGTGGTGGAGCCGAAGGCCTCGGGTTCGTAGTTGACCCGGCGGGAGGTACTGCCGCAACCGGCGAGCACGAGAACGGCGCAGAGCAGGCCCAGGGCGAGAACCGGTTTACGGACCGGGGCACGGATGGCGAACAGGGAATTGGAGTGCATGGACGGCATGAAGCGGCGAATGCTAACCGGCGGCCTTGCCGGCAAGCCTTCGAGCGCGCCCGTGCAAGCGCGTTCCCGCCGCAATGCCGAAATTTTCAGGACCAGGGCAGCACGTGATGCGCGCGCACCCGCGTCGCCGCGATCAGCCGCGCGTTCGGCGCATCGGTGCTCTCCACCCAGGCGCGCGCTTCTTCGGCGCTGCGGCCGAACTGCTGGTGGCGGCGCACCAGCCGCGCCTCGCGCACCGCGTCGTCGATGTCCACGTACCAGACCTCGTCGAGCATCGCCGCCGCGCCGGCCCACGGGCCCACGTCGTGCAGCAGGTAGTTGCCTTCGGTGATGACGAGCTGCGTCGAAGGCAGCACCGCGATCGCGCCGGCGATCGGCTCCTCGATCTCGCGGCGAAACTCGGGCGCGTAGACGATGCCCCCGTCGGGCCGCTGCTCGCGCAGGCGCTGCAGCAGCGCGACGTAACCGGCGCTGTCGAAGGTGTCGGGAGCACCCTTGCGGCCGGCGCGGCCGAGCCGTTGCAGCTCGACGTTGGCCAGATGGAAGCCGTCCATGGGAACGACCTGGGCACGCTCCGCGCCCACCGCCTGCAGGAGCGCCGCCGCGAGCGTCGACTTGCCCGCGCCGGGCGCGCCGACGAGCCCCAGCAGCCGCCGCTGCCCGCTGGCCATCAGGGCCTGCAGGCGGGCGGCGCTTTCAGGGGGAAGTGCTGGAAGCGGGGGAAGGTTCTGCGCGGGAGGAGTGCTCATCCCCTGAGCGTAGCTTCTCTGGGCGTCAAGAAATCATCAGCCAGCGGAAAGGCTCTCGAGCGCGACTCGCGCGCTACACGAGCAACGCCGTCATTTCAGGATCGCACGAAACGTCAGGCTGATGCGCTCGCCAACGCCTTCGGCCTTGGGAATGGCGTGGAGCCACTCCCGTTGGACGGCGTCGGACATATAGAGCAGCGAGCCGTGGGAAAGCGGGTAATGGAAGCGCAAGCTGCTGTCGGCCTTGCTGCGGTATGCGATAGACCGGGTGGCCCCGACCGATACGATGGCGACGCCGGTGCCGGGTGCCAATGCCGCGATGTCGTCCGAATGGAAGCCCATCGACGACGCGCCATCGGCATAGTGGTTCAGCAGGCAATTGTTGGGACGGAACCCGAGCGTGGCTTCGATCCTGCCGCACAGGACTTCCAGTTCCGGGGGAATCGGCACCGCCTCATAGGCAATCTGCGAATAGTCGTAGGGCACGCCGAAGCTGGCGGTCTTGCGTGCGCGCATGCGCTCGTCCCACGTCACCGCGGACCGAAGCCATTCAAGAAGGGCATCGGGCGACGCGATGAACGCGGGATCGAGGTGGATGGGCGGGCCGCTCATGGGCCCGCAGGATACAGGGACCGTTGCTTCGCGATCAGGGATACAGGCCGCGCTCCTGGCGAGCCATCAGGATGCGTTCGCAGGCCACCGCGTAAGTTGCGGTGCGCAGCGTGATCTTGTGCTTGTCGGCCGTGTCCCAGATGTGGTTGAGCGCGTTCATCATGATGCGGTCGAGGCGCACGTTGATCTCGTCCTCGTCCCAGAAGAAGGACGAGAAGTCCTGCACCCATTCGAAGTAGCTGACCGTCACGCCGCCGGCGTTGCAGATCACGTCGGGCACCACCAGCACGCCGCGCTCGGCGAGGATGTCGTCGGCCTGCGGCACGGTGGGGCCGTTGGCGCCTTCGAGCACGAGCTTGGCGGTGGTCTTCTGCGCGCGCTCGGCGGTGAGCTGGCCTTCGAGGGCAGCCGGAATGAGGATGTCGCAGGGCGTGTTCCAGAAGTCCTCGTTCGGCACGATGTCGCCGCCGGCCTTGAAGCCGACCACGCCGTCGGTGCGCGAGATGGGCACGAGCTTGGCGAGGTCGAGGCCGTTGCTGTTGACGATGGTGCCGGTGTGGTCCTGCACGGCGACGATCTTGGCGCCGGCTTCGGCGAAGAGTTCGGCCGCAACGGAGCCCACGTTGCCGAAGCCCTGCACCGCGATGCGCGCGCCGCGCAGGTCCATGCCGAGGCGGCGCGCGGCTTCGCGGCCGGTGACGAACACGCCGCGGCCGGTGGCCTTCACGCGGCCCAGCGAGCCGCCCAGGTGCAGGGGCTTGCCGGTGACGACGCCGGTGGCGGTGCCGCCGACGTTCATCGAGTAGGTGTCCATCATCCACGCCATGATCTGCGCGTTGGTGTTGACGTCGGGCGCGGGGATGTCGGTGTGCGGGCCGATGATGATGCCGATCTCGCTGGTGTAGCGACGGGTGACTTTCTCGAGCTCCTGCGGCGAGAGCTTCTTCGGGTCGACGCGGATGCCGCCCTTGGCACCGCCGTACGGCAGGTTCACGGCTGCCGTCTTGATGGTCATCCAGGCCGACAGGGCCATCACTTCTTCCAGCGTGACGTCGGGGTGGAAGCGGATGCCGCCCTTGCCGGGGCCGCGGCTCATGTTGTGCTGCACGCGGTAGCCCTCGAAGTGGGCGATGCTGCCGTCGTCCATCTCGATGGGCACGTCGACGATGAGCGCGCGCTTGGGGCGCTTGAGGGTTTCGACCCAGCGGGCCAGCGGGCCGAGGTACGGCACGACGCGGTCGACCTGCGAGAGATAGGTGCCCCACGGGCTGTTGGCTGTAGGACTGACGAAGGAGAGTTGTTCGCTCATATGAGTTCCCTTGCTTGGTTTGTTAGGGTGGCGCAACGATAGACCTCCGCCGCGCGTTGCGCCATGGCTTATGCGCGCCGCGGAGGCGGTTATGCAAGAGAGGTTGGCTGGCCTGCCGGGTCGACATTGCGCCGATGTAATCGCGGCGTGCGGAGGTTGACCGGCTCGCTTCCTAGATTGGCATGGTCGCGCCATCCCGGCGACGACGGACAACCAACCAGGAGATACCGACCATGCCGCATCGCAAGCTTCTTGTTTCTTCCTCCCTTCTCGCCGCCGCGCTGATTCCGCTGGCAGCGTCCGCCGCCGGCGAGTACCACTTCGCCCCCACCGAGGCCGGCGTGACGCGCTTCCCTGATCACGCGAAGCAGGATCCGTCGCGCGACAGGGTCGTGGCAGAGCTGGCAACGGCGCAGAAGCAGCCCGCCTGGAACAACGTGAGCCGCGGCGCGCCCTGGCCCGCCGCGCGCACCGGCCAGCCCGCCGCGCGCGAAGCGGTGGAGGCCGAGGCCATCAAGGCGATGCGGGCGGGAACGATCCCCTCGGGCGAGCGATAGGCATGCGCCACATCCGTAGATGACAGAAACGTCATCGACGGGTTATCGACCCAGCAGATCCGCTTCGTAGAGTTGGCTTCACCAACCAAGGCAAACCAACCGACGTCACACATCAAGGAGTAACGAATGAGCAAGCAAGCTTCCGCCACCCGTCTGATCGGCACCGCCGCCCTCGCCGCCCTGCTGGGCATGATCGCCGCGCCGAGCTTCGCCGGCAACTACGCCGAGGGCGATCCGCGTCCCGCGCCGCTGGTCTCCTCGACCACGCGCGCCGCCGTGACCGCCGACGCGGTGCAGTGGCTGAAGACAGCACCCACGCAGGGCTACACCAGCGGCTACGAGCAGCAGGCGGTGGTGGTGTCGGCCAACTCCCGCGCCGCGGTGGCTGCCGACACGCAGCTGTGGATCCGCTCGGGCCTGGCGGCCAGGCAGAGCGGCGAGGCCGGTGCCGACACGATGAGGCCCGGCTACCGCGAGGCCGCCGCCGAGTACGCGCGACTGCGCGCGAGCCCTGCCTACAGCGCACTCGTCGACCAACTGAAGAACCAGCAAGCGGCCGCGCAACCGCAGACCCAGCTCCGCTGACGGGGACGGAATGCCTCGGCCCCCTCGCTCCTTGGGTAAGCGAGGGTAGGCCGGCGGCAGTTCCTTGGTTCTATCTCCTATAGCCTGCCTCCATAACCCGCATCTTTTGCCACGAATCGATGCCCGAGCCGGATAATCCTCCGATGCTCGACCTGGACCGCATCGATCTGCGTCTGCTGAAGATCCTTCAGGAAGACGGCCGCATCACCAACCTCAAGCTCGCCGAGGCGGTGGCGCTTTCGCCCACGGCCGTGCTGGCGCGGGTGCAGCGGCTCACGCGCGACGGGTTCATCCAGGGCTACGAGGCGCGGCTCGATCCGCACAAGCTGGGCCGCGGCTTCACCGTCTTCGTCGAGGTGCTGCTCGACCGCACCACGCCCAACGTGTTCGACCAGTTCAAGGCCGCGGTGCAGGTGCGCGACGAGATCATGGAATGCCACATGGTCGCCGGCGGCTTCGACTACCTGCTCAAGACCCGCATGGCCGACATGGCCGCCTACCGCGAGTTCGCGGGCACCGTGCTGTGGCAATTGCCCGGCGTGCGCGAAACGCGGACCTATGCGGTGATGGAAGAAGTGAAGAACAGCGCGCGGCTGCCGCTGGGGGTGTGAGCCGGGCCCGTCAGGCCGGCTTGGCGTAGTTGCGGCCGCCGAAGATCGCGGTGCCTACCCGCACCATCGTGCTGCCGGCGCTGATGGCGGCTTCGAGATCGCCGCTCATGCCCAGCGAGAGTGTGTCGAGCGCGATGCCCGCGTCGCGGATCGACTGGTACACCGCATGCGCACGCAGGCACAGTTCGCGCTGCGCCTCGAAGCCGGTGGCAGGCTCGGGAATCGCCATGAGCCCGCGCAGCCGAAGTTGTGGCAAAGCCGCCACAGCGCGCGCCAGCGCGAGCGCCTCTTCCGGAGGCACGCCGGACTTGTTCGCTCCGCCGTCCACATTAACCTGAAGGCATACATGCAGCGACGGCAGGTGAGCCGGGCGCTGGGCCGAAAGGCGCTCGGCGATCTTCAATCTGTCGATGCTGTGGACCCAGTCGAAGTGCTCGGCCACGGGCCGCGTCTTGTTGCTCTGGAGCGGCCCGATGCAGTGCCATTCGAGGGAAGAACGCAGGTCGGCGAGTGCTTCGATCTTGTCCAGCCCCTCCTGCACGTAGTTCTCGCCGAAGGCCGACTGGCCCGCCGCATGCGCCTCGCGCACGGCCTCGGGGCCGAAGGTCTTGGACACCGCCAGAAGGCGCACACCGGCCGGGTCGCGGCCGGCCGTTACACATGCCTTCGCGATCCGGTTGTTTACTTGCTGGAGGTCGTCGCCAATCATCGTCATAATCGTCCAAAATCGTATCAAAACGTCACGAAACCCGAGCCGAGGAGCCCCGTGGACATCACCCAACTGCTGGCGTTCAGCGTCAAGAACAAAGCCTCCGACCTGCACCTTTCCGCGGGCCTGCCGCCCATGATCCGCGTCAACGGCGACGTGCGCCGCATCAACGTCGACGCGCTCGACCACAAGGGCGTGCACGCCATGGTGTACGACATCATGAGCGACACGCACCGCAAGCACTACGAAGAGTTCCTGGAGGTCGACTTCTCCTTCGAGATCGACGGCCTCGCGCGCTTCCGCGTGAACGCCTTCAACCAGGCACGCGGCGCGGCCGCGGTGTTCCGGACCATTCCGTCCAAGATCCTCACGCTCGAGCAGCTGAACGCGCCGAAGATTTTCGGTGAACTGGCGCTCAAGCCGCGCGGGCTGGTGCTGGTGACGGGCCCCACGGGCTCGGGCAAGTCGACCACGCTGGCGGCGATGATCAACTACCTCAACGAGAACGAGTACGGCCACATCCTCACGGTGGAAGACCCGATCGAATTCGTGCACGAGTCGAAGAAGTGCCTGATCAACCAGCGCGAGGTGGGGCCGATGACGCTGTCGTTCTCCAACGCCCTGCGCTCCGCGCTGCGCGAAGACCCCGACGCCATCCTGGTGGGCGAGCTGCGCGACCTGGAGACCATCCGCCTGGCGATGACCGCCGCCGAAACGGGCCACCTGGTGTTCGGCACGCTGCACACCTCCTCGGCCGCCAAGACCATCGACCGGATCATCGACGTGTTCCCGGGCGAAGAGAAGGAAATGATCCGCGCCATGCTGTCGGAGTCGCTGCAGGCCGTGATCTCGCAGACGCTGTGCAAGACAAAGGACGGCCAGGGCCGCGTGGCGGCGCACGAGATCATGCTGGGCACCCCGGCCATCCGCAACCTGATCCGCGAGGCCAAGGTGGCGCAGATGTACTCCACCATCCAGACCGGCCAGGGCTCGGGCATGCAGACGCTGGACCAGAACCTGACGGAACTGGTGCGCCGCAATACCATCTCGGCAGCGGAAGCCCGCGGGAAAGCCAAGATCCCCGAGAACTTCCCCGGCTGACCCCAGGCCCTCCCGGAGCAAAGACATCATGGAACGCGATCAAGCCAGCCAGTTCATCAACGACCTGCTCAAGCTCATGGTGAGCCGCAACGGCAGCGACCTGTTCATCACCGCCGACTTCCCGCCGGCCATCAAGGTCGACGGCAAGGTCACCAAGGTTTCGCAGCAGGCGCTGGGCGCGCCGCACACGCTGGCGCTGACCCGCTCGATCATGAACGACCGCCAGACGGCGGAGTTCGAGCGCACCAAGGAATGCAATTTCGCGATCTCGCCCACCGGCATCGGCCGCTTCCGCGTGAACGCGTTCGTGCAGCAGGGCAAGGTCGGCATGGTGCTGCGGACCATTCCCGCCAAGCTGCCGACCATCGACGGCCTGGGCATGCCGCAGGTGCTGAAGGACGTGTCGATGACCAAGCGCGGCCTGTGCATCCTGGTGGGCGCCACGGGCTCGGGCAAGTCGACCACGCTGGCGGCGATGATCGACTGGCGCAACGAGAACTCCTACGGCCACATCGTGACGGTGGAAGACCCGGTCGAATTCGTGCATCCGCACAAGAACTGCGTGGTGACGCAGCGCGAAGTGGGCATCGACACCGACAGCTGGGAAGCCGCGCTGAAGAACACGCTGCGCCAGGCGCCGGACGTCATTCTGATGGGCGAAATCCGCGACCGCGAAACCATGGAGCACGCCGTGGCTTTCGCCGAAACGGGCCACCTGTGCATGGCCACGCTGCACGCCAACAGCGCCAACCAGGCGCTGGACCGGATCATCAACTTCTTCCCCGAAGAACGCCGCGCGCAGCTGCTGATGGACCTGTCGCTGAACCTGCGCTCGCTGATTTCGCAACGGCTGGTGCCAACGGAAGACGGCCTGGGCCGCGTGGCCGCGGTGGAAGTGCTGCTGAACACGCCGCTGATTTCCGACCTGATCTTCAAGGGCGAGGTGGGCGAGATCAAGGAAATCATGCGCAAGAGCCGCAACCTGGGCATGCAGACCTTCGACCAGGCGCTGTTCGACCTCTTCGAGAGCCACTCGATCAGCTTCGAGGACGCCATCCGCAACGCCGACTCGGCCAACGACCTGCGGCTGCAGATCAAGCTCAACAGCCAGCGCGCGCGCAGCACCGACCTGGCGGCGGGCACGGAGCACTTCGCGATCGTCTGAGGCCGCGGGAGGCCGGCCTGCGGCGGAATGGCCTTAAGCTGTGGCCCCATGAGCAGCATCAACCCCCGCACCTACGAATCCATCCCCGCGCGGACCGTGGCCTTCCTCGGCCTCGGCGTCATGGGCGGCCCGATGGCCGGCCACCTGGCCAGGGCCGGCCACAGCGTCACGGTCTACAACCGCACCGCCGCCAAGGCGCAGGCCTGGGCCGAGGAATTCGGCCCGCCCGGCCGCCACGCCGCCACCCCGCGCGAAGCGGCCGCCGGCGCCGACATCGTGTTCTGCTGCGTCGGCAACGACGACGACCTGCGCTCGGTGGTGCTGGGCGACGACGGCGCCTTCGCCGGCATGAAGAAGGGGGCGGTGCTGGTCGACCACACCACCGCCTCGGCCGACGTGGCGCGCGAGCTCTCCAAGGCAGCGCAGGCGCTGGGCCTGCACTTCATCGACGCCCCCGTCTCGGGCGGCCAGGCCGGCGCGCAGAACGGCGCGCTCACCGTGATGTGCGGCGGCGACGCGGCGGTCTTCGAGCGCATCAAGCCGGTGGCCATGGCGTTCTCGCGCGCGGTCACGCTGCTGGGCGAGAGCGGCGCCGGCCAGCTTGCGAAAATGGTCAACCAGATCGCCATCGCGGGCCTGGTGCAGGGCCTGTCGGAAGCCATCGCCTTCGGCCAGCGCGCCGGTCTCGACATGGAGGCCGTGCTGGGCGTCATCAGCAAGGGCGCAGCCCAGAGCTGGCAGATGGAGAACCGCGGCAAGACCATGATCGAAGGCAAGTTCGACTACGGCTTCGCGGTCGACTGGATGCGCAAGGACCTGGGCCTGGTGCTCGACGAAGCCAAGCGCAACGGCGCGCGCGTGCCGGTGACGGCGCTGGTCGACCAGTTCTACGCCGACGTGCAGCAGGCCGGTGGCCGGCGCTGGGACACCTCGAGCCTCATCACGCGGCTCAAGTGACGCAATGAAGAAAGCCCGCATCAGCGGGCTTTCCTGTCTTGACGTGCCGGATCTTCAGCGCACCGGCGAGGTCGTCACGCCGTTCGAGGAAGGCGCCGGCGTCGACGAGCCCGCGGGGGGCAACGGCTCCATCGGCGGCAGCGGCACGCGCGAGGTGGACGACGACGAGGGCGCGGACGGCGTTGCCGAAGTCACCGGCGCCGGCCCCGTGCCACCGCGCTGCGCGGCAGCCTGATTCGCCGCCTGGCTGGCCGCCAGATCGGCTTCGCTCACGACCTCGACCACGCGCACCACCTTCACCACGCCCGACACGCCGCGCGTGATCTCGGTCGCGCGATCAGTCTCGCGCCGCGTGGCGATGCCCATCAGGTAGACCACGCCGCGCTCGGTCACCACCTTGAAGGAGTTCGCGAAGATGTCCTTGGCGTCGAGCAGCGAGGCCTTCACCTTGCCGGTGATGTAGAGGTCGTTCGAACGGTCCTGGAAGGTGCTGGAGGAACCGACGGTCAGCTCGTTGACCACCGAGCGAACGTTCACGATGCGGCTCACCTCGTCTTCGACGCGGCGGCGGTCGGCATCGCTGCCCACGGCGCCGGTCAGCAGCACCTGGCGGTTGTAGCTGGTCACGCTCACGTACATCTGGTCGTTGGCGATGTCGCGCACGCGGGCGGCGGCACGCAGTTCGATGCCTTGGTCGTCGAGCTGGGCGCCCGAGCTGCGGCGGTCGGTGGCCACCATGCCCACGCCCACCACGGCCGCGCCGCCCACGACGAGCGGCACGCAGGCGGAGAGGCCGGCAACCATTGCGGCGCCCAGTGTCAGGGCGAGAGCGAAACGCTGGGTCGATGTCGTCGTCGTCGTCATGGTCGTCAAGGTCATGAGGAAGCTTCCTGTTCTCCGAGTAACTGGGCGTCCACGCCGTCGCACAGGCAATGCAGCGCGATCTGGTGGATCTCGTGGATGCGCGCCGCACGCTCGTGCGGCACGCTGATCTGGACGTCGGTCTCGCGCAGCGCGCGGCCGATGGCGCCGCCGGCGCCCGATGCCGCGTTGCCCAGCAGCGCGACCACGGTCATGTCGCGCTCGTGCGCCGCGGTCACCGCCGCCAGCACCGGGGCCGACTGGCCACTGACGCTCAACGCGAGCAGCACGTCGCCGGCCTGGCCGAGCGCGCGCACCTGGCGGGCGAAGCGGTCGGCATCAGCCGCGTCGGCACTGTCGGCGGCGGGGTCGGTGGCATCGCCGGGCAGCGCGATGGCGCCGAGCTCGGGCCGCTCGCGTTCGAAGCGGCCCACGAACTGCGCGGCGAACTGGGCCGCCAGAAGGCCCGACACGCCTGCGCCGCAGGCGAGCACCTTGCCGCCGCTGGTCACGCAGGCGAGGATGGCCTGCATCGCTTGGGAGATGGGTTTGCTGAGGACCGGCCCGGTCTGGTACTTGAGGTCGGCACTGTCGATGAAGTGCTGCTGAATCCGTTGCTCGAGCATGGGGCGGGATGATAACTGGGGGCTGTGAAACAAGACGTTCGAGATGTGGAGCACTCATCGAGGGCGGCGCGTCAGCCGGCATCGAAGGCGGCCTGCAGCCAGGTGATCCTGTCTTCCACCAGCACCACGTCGAAGCGGCACGGCGGCACCGTGCGCAGCCGGCTCAGGTAGTGCTGCGCGGCGAACACGATGCGCCGCTGCTTCGGCCCGGTGATGCTGCCGCCCGCGCCGCCGTGCGTGCCGGAGCTGCGATGGCGCACTTCCACGAACACCAGCGTGCCCGTGGGCGAGGGACGCGGATCGCGCATGACCAGGTCGATCTCGCCGCCGCCGCGCCCGGGCGTCCGATAATTGCGGGCGAGCAGCACGAGGCCCGCGTCCCGCAGGTGGTCGAGCGCGGCGTCTTCCGCCGCATCGCCCCGATGCTTCGTTGTGGTGTCGGTCTTCATGGCCCTCCCTGGCCGGCTCTCGAGAGTCTTCTTTTTTCTGCTGCCTGTTCGTTCCGACGGAGAAACCCCTTGGCTTCACTCGCTCCCGCCTCTTTCGGCGCAGCCCTCGCGGCAGCTCATGACGCCGCGGGTGCGCAGCATTATCCGCAGGGCACGCTCTATGTCGTCGCCACGCCCATCGGCAACCTGGCCGACATCACGCTGCGCGCGCTGCATGTGCTGCAACTGGTGGACACCATCGCCTGCGAGGACACGCGCCACACGCAGAGCCTGCTGCGCGCCTATGGCATCGACCGCCCTGGCTCCCGGCTGCTGGCGGTACACCAGCACAACGAGGCCGAGGCGGCGCAGGCGGTTGTCGCGCGGCTCGCGCAGGGCGAGCGCATCGCCTACGTCAGCGACGCCGGCACGCCCGGCGTGAGCGACCCCGGCGCGCGGCTCGCGGCCGCGGTGCGCGCCGCCGGACAACGCGTGCTGCCGCTGCCGGGCGCAAGCAGCGTGACCACGCTGGTCGGCGCGGCGGGGCTGGTGGCCGAGGGCGGCCACGACGGCAACGCCAGCAGCGCTTTCGTCTTCGCGGGCTTCCTGCCGAACAAGGCCGGCGAGCGCGATGCGGCCGTGCAGGCGCTGTCGCAGGAACCGCGCGCGGTCGTGCTGCTGGAGGCACCGCACCGCATCGAGAACCTCGCACGCGCGCTGGCCACGCTGGGCGAACGCCGCGTCACCGTGGGTCGCGAGCTCACCAAGCAGTTCGAGGAAATCGCCACCGTCGCCGCAGGTGCCCTACCCGACTGGTTCGCCACCGACCGCGACCGCACGCGCGGCGAGTTCGCGCTGGTGCTGCACCCCGTGGCCGTGAGCGGTGACGGCGGGGCCGAAGGCGAGCGCGTGCTGCGCCTGCTCCTGACGGAACTGCCCGTGAAGACGGCCGTGAAGCTGGCGGCGGAGATCAGCGGCGCCCCGCGCAATACGCTGTATGACGCCGCGCTGCGCATCCGCGACGAGGCGGAGCAGAACTAGCCGTCCAGTTCGGCGTAACGCCTGAAGATGCCATCTTCGTTGAACGCGATACGGCGCGGACTCTGCAGATAGTCATGCACGCGCTGGCGTCGCTTGACGTTGGCATGCAGCCTCTCCACCGCGGGCGTGGCGGCGAGTGCCCGCGCCGAAGCCTTCGGAAACGCGTAGCGCAAACCGTCCACAAGCTGGAACAGCGACAGGTCGGCGTAGGTCAGCGTGTCGCCCACCAGATGCTGGCTGCCCGCAGGGTTGCGCTGCAGCACGCGCTCGAACCAGCCGAGGAACTTCGGTATGCGCTCCTCGCGAAAGGCCTTCGCGCGCTGCACGGCCGCGTCGCGCTGGTCTTCGTAATAGGCGCCGACCGAGATCGGATGGTGCGTGTCGTGCGCCTCGGCCACCGCATCGGCGATGGTGAGCTGCAGCTGGTGCGTCCAAAGCCCGTCCGATTCGCCTACGCCCGACAGGCCGAGCCTGGGGCCCAGATACAGCAGGATCGCGGCCGTCTGCCCGACCACGATGTCGCCATCGACGAGGAACGGCGGCGCGAAGGCAGGGCGCGCGGCCTCCGGGTCGTCCAGCCGCTCACCCAGAGCGGATCCGCCACCGCCCTCGCCCTCGGGCAAACGCGCCACGTCGACATAGTCCGCGCCGGCAGCTTCGAGCGCGAGCCGGACGAATTCACCTCGGCCCTGGATGGTGGGCCAGTAATGGAGTTGGTAGGGCATGCGGAAGATGGTGGCATGGGTGTGGCGATCCCCGCAATAGCATGAAGCGCAAGATACCCATTCATGGAAGCTCCGCAAATCCAAGGTCTCAACGGGCGAGCAAAAGGATGAACCTAAGGCGCACGCGTAACAGGCGGCAGGAGCACGCAGAACGCATCTTCAATATCTCGGGCGGATGGTGACGCGTCACCCGGCCTCATCTCAAAAGTCTTGATCTTTTTCCTGCCGGTTACGAAATTCATCATTTTCGGACCATTCTTTTTGGAGTACACAATGACTCCATCCAGACCTTCGTCGATCTCTCTATCGGCGTCCCTGAAAGACTTCAAAAATCGATTCAAATACTGAAGAGATTTTCGATCTTTTTCGATAAACACTTTTCCAATCAACTCATCAGTTATTCCGGGGGGACGCTTTTTCATGTAGAGCACCGACCCCCATTCATGCCAGGAAACACCGCACTCAGCATCGACCCTTCCTGACTCCACAAAATCCTTGACTATCTTATTGATCAACTCCCGGCTCGGGCTTTCATCCAAATTCACCCAGACAACGAGTCTATCGTCTCTATATCCGGCGAAGGATTGCGAGGAAGACCCCCAGAGAAGGAAAGCAGCCAAAAACGAAACGAACAGTTTATTAAAACCAAACATCGACCACCCTTTCAAGAAATATCTTCACTCAAACCTCCCTTCTTTCCCCCAGGCTTTTCCGGAGGAATTCCCAAGATTAAATTCAGCGACACAACATTTGCCTCGTTCAACCCGGGCTCTACCAGATCCCTTTTTGCTTGCTCATAGTAAGCAATGGGGATGAAATATTTCAAATAACTTGAGCTTCCGGATTTTCTTATTTCCGCTTTTCCATTTTTATTTCTCACCATTACCTGAGTTCGTAAATTTTTGGCAAAAGCAGAAAATCTGATCTGACTCCGCTGATTGCCTCCAAGAAGGATCAAGTCCTCTTCACCGCTTTTTGCATAGACAAACCCGACGTGCCGGCCATGCCCCTGTCTCGATGTGACCATGGCGATGGCGCCATAGATCGGCCTATCCAATTCAACGAACAAGGGATTTCTGACTTTGGGCGGTGTCTTCTCCGATTTCTCTTTTGGCCCGTCGACTTCATAAAACCCATGCGCGCGTGCTTTCGCCACCTTGCGATTGGGATAGCCAAGGTTTTCAATTGGATATTTCGCCTGCATCAGGCACCAGTTCACAAACGCGGCGCACCACGCATTGCTGGGGCCGTCCATGGCCTTGAGTCCGTCGTCCACCTCGACGTGGTAATTGATCTTGTCTTGGAGCGTGATTTCGAGTTCGCCCCGCCTGAGCTTCGCTTCCGCAATCGCGACGGGCATCCACGGAGCCCGCCCCGGCACCGGATTGATCAGCGCCAGAACCTTCCCCTCGCCCTCCTTCGACCGCTCCGAGTCCGATGGCCTGATTCCGAATGGAGCGGGAGGCGGCGAAGGAGAGACCACTTTTGGCCTCGACAACGCTGCCGGGCTTGGCGGCGCACTCGCAGCCGGTGGCTTGGCGGCGGCCATGCCGGGAGGAGGAGCAGTTGAAGGCCTGTGACCCGACTTGGTCTTGCCGCTCCCCGCAATCAACAGCACCTCTCCCGGATAGATCCTGTCGTGCCCCCGCTCATTGGCCTCCCTGATGGCTTCCACGCTGGTGCGATACAGCTTCGCGATCTTCCAGAGGCTGTCGCCCGGCTGGACGACATAGCTCATGGGCTTTCTCTGCCCATGGGTCGAGCTGTTGATCTTTTCCGAGCCGGCGACGCCCTTCCACCTCTTGAATTTCGCCAGCAGGTTGAAATCCTTTCCGACGTCGCCCTGGATGGTTCCGACCGTCACGGCCTCCGTGCTCTTCGGGGCTGCCACCTTGACGAGCACGGCTGAGTTGTCAGGCGGGTGAATCACGGGAGGGAATCGCCCCGCTGCATCGGACTTGACGGCTTCCTCCTTGCCGCCTCTTTGCAGAATGATCTCCGTGCCTGGCAACGGCTGGCTGCCGTCGGTCGCGTTGATCCTGCTCACGGCAACCCAAGTTTCCTTCCGCGTGTCGGCGTTGGCGTGGTAGCCCTCGATCTCGGCAATGCTGTTCACGATCTTTTCGAGTTCGGCGTCGCTGCACTCGCCGATTTTTCTGCCGGCCGGAATGCCACTGGTCTTGAGCAGATCGCGCACATATTTTTCCGTGTCGTTTTCCTTCTTCGGGGCGTAGATGGGAATGGCTTCCGGGATCGTCCTGTCGCCATGCAGGCGCTTCAAGTTGGCCTTCAATTCCTCTCGCCCCGCGTCTTCGTCGGGAAAGATCAGGAAGGTCCTGCCCGATCTTGTGGTGGCGAATCCGACGTAACCCTTGGCCTTTCTGGGCGCGGGCACACCATCAACCATCCGGGCAGTCAGGTCGCCGGGATTGTTGATGCGCCACGGCAGCGTTCCGCCCGAGCGCAGCAGGTGACGGCCGTCTTCGCAGATGAATTCGGCGACTTCGATGTTGGGGTGGTAGGTTGCAGATATCAGTCTGGACATGCGGGTGTTTCCCTAGCTCAAGCCAAGCCGTTCAGGTGGGCTTCGATGGCGGACTCGGAAAGAAAGTGGCCGGGGTCGAAAGCGCCTGCAGCCGCTGCATACATGGAGCCTTCCGCTCCCGGCGATTCGGTCTCGCCGTCGTCATCGGCCCGGTCATCGTCTTCCGCGCTGTCTGGCTCGGAGCGGATCGTCGGAACGGGCGCCCAGTCCCACGCTTCCTCGCCCACCACCAGCACTGCCTCGTCCGGCGTTTCGAATGCGACGCGGGGCAGCCGTCCGTCGACGGGAATGACGCCTTCGGCCAGGGTTTTGCGCTTCTCGTCGAGGATCCTGTAGGGCAGCCCCGAAATGCCAACGTGCCTGAATATCTCGTCGCTGCCAAGGGGCGCGAAGCGCACGCTGTACTTGTCGTCGTGGCTCACGCCTTCCATGCGACGGCGCTTGGCCATGTCCATCGGCCCTGCATAGCTGTGGATGGCCGCGTGCTCGCGCCAAAGGCCCTGGGTGCCGTGCACGATGCCGGAGGCACTCCACCTGGAAAAGCTGCCGCCGCCGTTGATGACTACCTCTTCCTTGGCGCTGATGCTGATCCTGTCGGACTCCATCTTGATGTCGAGCCTCGCCAGCAGGTTGATGCTGTTCTGCAGGGCGACGATGTCGATGCCCGCCGTGGCTGCGGTCAGGCGGATGGCCTTGTATGCGAAAAGGCGTACGGCTTCTTTCACGCTCACCAGAAAGCTCCTGCCGGCGCTGATGCTGGTGTGCCCGCCGCTGCTCAGTGCGTTGTGCGTGATGCTGGCGATGTGGGTGGCGCCCGCCGCCGTGCTCTGGATGCCTGCCGCACTGGCGAGCACGAGGTGCGGTTCGCGGAGTTCAGGGAAATCTCCCTGCCGCGAATGGCGGCCCTTGATCGCATCGTTCTGTTCCTTGAGGGCCTGGGTGACCGCGTCCTGGTCGCCCGCTTCGTGCGCCTTCGCTTCCTGCGCGGTCCGGCTCTGCCGTTCATGCAGGTCGCGCGCGGCCGTCAGGCGTGCGACTGTTTCCCCAAGATCGGTGATGTGCGCATCGGCACCGGGCCTCGGCTCGGTGCTGAGCAGCAAGCCTCTTGCTGCGCGCACCGCGGCATGGCCATCGGTACGCAACTCGGCGCCCTCGCCGCGGTCGTCCTTGCGGCCTGCCGTGTCGTCGATGCGCCCGATGTGGCCGAGGCTCAGGCTGCTGCTGAGATGGTCGCTCTTGAGCTGTGCCTGGATCTTTCCGGGTTGATCGTCCAGCACCAGGTGGTTGCCGCGCGATCCGCCTGCTGCACCCGCCTTCAATTCACGGCTGCGCAGGCCCGATAGGTTCTGCTGGTCGGGCAGCCGCCACGCGGGCATGTTCTCGGCATTGAACACACGGCCGGTGATGATGGGACAGTCCGGGTCGCCGCCGAGGAAATCGACGACCACCTCCTGGCCGACGCGCGGCAGCGCAGCCGCCCCGAATGTCTCTCCGGCCCAGGCCATGGATACGCGGATCCAGCAGCTGGAGTTCTCGTTACGTTGCCCGATGCGGTCCCAATGGAACTGCACCTTCACGCGGCCGTACTGGTCGACCCAGATCTCTTCGTTCTTCGGCCCGACGACGATGGCAGTCTGAGGTCCGCGGGTGCGGGGCTTCGGAGTGACGCGCGGCGGGCGCCACGCGTGGCTCACGGGCTGCGCATCGAAGCAGAAGCGCTGGACGGAGCCTTCGCCGGCATCGGCGCCTTCGGTGGCCCGGAGGTTCTCCCGCAACTCGTAGTCGACGGCAGTCAGAAGGTACTTGCGGTTCTGATCGTCCCTCGGATGGCCCGCCAGCTCGAAGATGCAGCCCGGCGCGAGTTCTCGCCTGTTGGAGCGGCCGCTGGCAACGCTGCCACCGCTCAGTTGCTCTTCGACGCGGGTGCGTGCACAGGCCTCGCCGTCGTCGTAATGCCTGTACCCACCGGGCCATTCGTACAGCTCGAGCTCGTCGTGCGAGTGGCCGGTGCGCAGCTCCCGCCGGCTGGAGAGGTCGGCCTTTGGCTTGAGCGGGTCGTAGTCGTTGGTGAAGTGCAGGCCGGAACGGACTTCTTCGCTCGTGCGCCACTCATGGATGCGTTCGTTCGAGCCATCGCCACCGCCGGTCATTCCCGCCTTCTCCAACGGATGAAACCGCACCGTCTCCCCTCCGGGCATCGGATCGTGCGAGCCCAGCACGTCATCCGCAAACACCAGCACCTGCCGCTGAGCCTCATGCCGGAAGTAGTAGTAGATGCCTTCCAGCTCGCACAGCCGCGAGACGAAGGAGAAATCGCTCTCGCCGTACTGCACGCAGTACTCCCACACGCGGTAATCGCGGGCCAGCCGCTTCTCCATGGGGTAGCCGTAGGCTTCGAGCACGTCGGCGACGATGTCCGGAACGGTCCTGCCCTGGAAGATTCGGAAGTCGCTGCGTCGCGTCGCGAGCCACAGCCATGGGCGCAGCTTCATTCGGTAGAAGCTATGGCGTGCGTCCTCTCCGGCCAGGCCGAAGGACGCGACGACGCCGCCCAGGTAGCGCGTGCCGCCGCTCTCGGTCTGCATCGCCAGGGTAACGGTCTTGCCGAGCAGCATCTTCGGATCGACGCTGTTGCTGCTGCCCAGCAGTTCCACATCGAAGTCGTGGAGCCGGCTCAGCGCCTCGCGGCCGGTCAGCCAATGGAATTGCAGCGCTTCCCGCAACGGGGTCTGAATGGAAACCCGGCGCGTCATCGCACCACCGCGGACGCAACGGCGCACGGCGCCGGGCGAACGTGCCGGCGCGTGCCATCGAAGATGGACATGGATCCTCCCTGAAATCATTCGTTGCCGCTCTGTTCGGCGGCATGTTTCGTCGGAGTATCCAAGTGCGCGGCGTCTTTCGTTCGGCGCCGACGAATGCTTCAGCGGATTCGTGAACGAATGCGCGCAGCGGCGGCGACGCCTCTGTGTGCGTCGGATCGCAGGTGTCGAATGTTCACAAGCCGCATGGGACGCGGCCGATGCGGATCACGCGTTCGCGAACCTGTCCGCGTACGCGCGGAACATCGCGTTGCGCTCGTCGAGCGCCTCCTGCGTCGCGGGCACCATGATCGGCGCGCCTTCGCTCGCGAAGGCCTGGCACTGCTCGACATACGGCCGCAGCTTCTCGTGATAGACCGGCGACGCCGCAGCCATGTCGCCGCCGTGCTCGGTCCAGGTGTTCGCCAGGAGTTCCGCCGAGACCATCGCCAGCGTCGTGCCCATGCCCGACAGCAGCGCGGCGCAATGCCCCGCATCGCCGATGACCGCGACATTGCCCTTGATCCAGCCCGGCATGCGCGTCTGGCTCACCGAGTCGAAGTAGAAGCCCTTGGCATCGGGGTCGATGAAGGCCGCGCGCATCGCAGGCACCTGCCAGGCATCCACGCGCGAGAGGAACCGGCCGAGCAGCCTGCGCTGCGCATCGAGGTCGCGGTAGTCGTAGTCGATCTCGGGGCTGGCGACGATCATCATTCCCTGCGGCCCGTCGCCGGCGTCGCGCACGGCGATGGCGAGGCCGGGCACGTTGAGCATCGCCCGGCGCCATGGCCGGCCGGGCGGCAGATCGACGAGCGCGACGTAGTGGCCGAAGTGCCGCACGTAGTCCCTCTCAGGCCCGAAGGCCAGCCTGCGCACGTTGGAGTGCAGGCCGTCGGCGCCGACGACCAGGTCGTAGCGGCCCCTCGCGCCGTCGGTGAAGCCGATGTCCACTCCGCCCGCTCGATCGTCGAGCGACACGATCGAAGTCCTGAAGCGGAACTCCACGCCCGACGGAATGGCGTCCAGCAGGATCCGGTTGAGGCGGTCGCGCGTGATCTCGATGTCCTCGTCGGTCTCGTTGGCGAACCAGCGCAGGTCGAGCGAAGCGACCTGCGTTCCGCTGCCGTCGAGCACCGGCGCCGGCTCGACGATGGCGACCTGCTCCTCGGCGATTCTCTGCAGGATGCCCATGCGCTGCGCGGTGCCGAGCGCGCGGCCACGAACGTCGATGGGTGCGCCGCCCGGGCGCAGCCCGTCGGCGCGCTCGACCACGGTGACCCGGTGGCCCAGGCGGGCGAACCAGCAGGCGGCCGACAGGCCGGCCATGCTGGCGCCGGAAACGAGTACGTCCATGGGCTGATCCTCCTTCTGCGGCTAAAGCTTGAATTCGCGGGCCATCTGGATCACCGCCTGCTTGTCGAAAGCGTTGATCTCGTCGATCAGCTCGTTGGTGAACAGCCGGTTCGGGTCGCCGAGTTCGCTCGCGAGCTTGGGGTTCTTGCTGGCCTCGGCGGCCATCTCGACGTTGGCCTTCCATTCGGCCGTCGACGACGCGCCCATGCGCTGGTCGGGGTCGTCGGGGCGGCGCATCCAGCTGTTCTTGCGGTCCTTCAGGATGAAGGCGAGCTCCTTGCGCGCGTCGTCCTCGCTTCGGCCCTTGGGCCGGCTCTCGGGATAGACCGCCCAGTGCAGGTTGATCGCGGCTTCGAGATTCGCGTTCGAGAACAGGGTCGACTTCGCGATGCCGCGGAACAGCGCCACCAGCGACTTGCGGTCCTCCTTGAGCATCTTGCGCGGCACGCACATCCAGCCCGAGCCCACCTGCGCGAACCTGGGCGTGAGCGGCACGTAGCGCAGCTTCGTTCCCACCAGCTCGATGCGGGCGGCTGCGGTGTCGAAGGCCACCATCGCGTCCACGCGGTCGTTGTCGATCGCCGCGCCGGCCGGCGCGCCGTCGCCGATGGCGATGTACTCGCAGCCGTCATCCTTCAGGCCCAGCTCGGCCAGCATGGTCCTGGTAATGACGATGCCGGTGTCGCCCTGGCTGCGCACGCCGATGCGCTTGCCAGCGAGGTCGGCGGCCGACCTGATCGGGCTGCCGGGCTTCACCACGATGACGTTTGCGTTGCGCGGCAGCCACTTGTAGACGCTCACCAGGTCGAGCGACGGGTCCTTCGCCATCGCGGGCAGCAGGATGCCCGGCACCGCCGGCCCGAAGTCGACGTGGCCGGCGCGCAGGCTCTGCAGCGCCTGCGTCATGCTCGACATGTTGACGTACTCCACGTCCACGCCTCCGGGCTTGTAGAAGTTCAGCTTCGGGTGCTGGCCCGCGGTGCAGAAGCACTGCTGCGGATCGTTCACCGCCGCGGTGTTCGCCACCTTCATCACCCTCACACTCTGTGCCAGCGCCGGCAGGCTCCCGGCCAGGCCCAGGGCGCCGAGGCCCAGGCCGAAATCACGTCGCGTCAACATGGCTCGCTCCTTCATACGGAAAAACGGGAATCCAGGAATCCGGGGATGCAGCGCTCAGACGTTCACCGTCCGCTGCGAGGCGTCGACAGGCATCCAGTGCAGCACGCGGCGCTGGATGCGGCGCAGGAGGTCGGTCATCACGATGCCGATCACCGACAGCACCACGCACACCGCGAAGCTGCCGCCGGTGTCGGCCTGCGCTTCCATCTGCAGGATGAGCACGCCCAGCCCAGCCTGCGCACCGACGAACTCGCCCACCACCGCGCCGACCACGCTGAAGGCCGCGGCCATGTTCAGCCCCGCGAAGATGTAGGGCAGCGCGCTCGGGAACTTGGCCTTGCGGAAGATCTGCCACTGCGTGGCCGAGAGCGAGCGCAGCAGGTCGATGCGGTCGGGGTCCACCGCCTTGAAGCCCGCGATGCTGGTCACCAGCACCGGGAAGAACGTGAGCAGGCAGATGATCATCACCTTCGAGCCGATGCCGAAGCCCAGCCACACCACGATGATCGGCGCGACCGCCACCTTGGGCACGCTCTGCAGCGCGGCGACGTAGGGCTCCAGCAGCGCCTCGACCCGCGGCATCTGCGACACCACGATGCCGATCGCGAGACCGACGCCGCTGCCGACGAGAAAGCCCAGCAGGATCTCGGTCACGGTCACGCCGCCGTGGTACCAGAAGCCGTCCTTCGCGAGCGGCCCGGTGGCAAGGCCGCGCCACAGCGCGACCAGGATGTCGCTGACCGGCGGCACGAGGTGCTGCGGCACCTTGAAGAACCGCACCCCTGCTTCCCACGATCCGAGCAGCGCGGCGAGCAGCAGGATCGACTGCACCCGCGTCGAGGCGAGCGGATTGGCGCGGCGACGCGGCCTGGGGTCGGCGGCGGGGGCCGGCGCGCGGTCGCCGGATAGCGCAGGAGGGTCGGACTTGGCGAGCATGCGGTGGTCATCTGAGGGCCTCTTTGAATCGAACGGACGGAATCAGTCGAACGAAGCCGCATGCGAGAAGCGTTCGCGGATCGACGCGGATGCGGCAGCGAAGGCGGGGTGCGACATCACGTCCATCGAGCGCGGACGCGGCAGGTCCACCGGCAGCACGCGCTCCAGCGTGCCGGGGCGCGGCGACATCACGAAGACCCTGTCGCCGAGGAACACCGCCTCGGGAATCGAGTGCGTGATCAGCACCACCGTCTTGCCGCTTTCCATCCAGATGCGCTGTAGTTCCAGGTTCATGCGCTCGCGCGTCATGGCGTCGAGCGCGCCGAAGGGCTCGTCCATCAGCAGGATCTTGGGGTCGTGCAGCAACGCCCGCGCGATGGAGGCACGCTGCTGCATGCCGCCGCTGAGCTGGCGCGGCAGCTTGTGCTCGAAGCCTTCGAGCCGGACCATGTGCAGCAGCTGCATCGCGCGCTCGCGCGCCTGCTTCGCGGGAATGCCCAGCACCTCGGCGGGCAGCATCACGTTCTCGAGGATGGTTCGCCAGGGCAGCAGAATCGAGCTCTGGAACACCACGCCCACGTCGCGCCGCGTGCCGCGTATGGGCTGGCCGTCGAGCACGACGCGGCCCATGCCGTAGTCGAGCAGGCCCGCGAGGATGCGCAGCAGCGTGCTCTTGCCGCAGCCGCTGGGCCCGACGATGGTCACGAAGCTGCCCTGCTCGATGCTGCAGTCGATGTCCTTCAGCGCGAGCACGCCTTCGCTTGCGTCGCCGAAGTGCTTGGATAGCCCTTCGATGCGGATGTAGTCGGCGCGGCCGCGCGCGCGGTCGTGGTTCGTGCTCATGGCCTGGCTCCTTCGGGTTTCAGTTCTTGAGGAAGCGCACGATGTGCTGCGCCAGCATCTGCGGCGCCTGCATCGCGGTGACGTGGCCGATGCCGGGCAGCAGTACCGCATCGGCGCCGCGGATGCGGCCGGCCATCGATAGCGTCACGCTCGGGGGCACCACGCGGTCGAGTTCGCCGGCCAGCACCAGCGTGGGCGCGACGATGTCGGCCACGCCCCGCTCGATGGCAGTCAGCGCCGTCGCCATCCGCCGCGCGGAACGCGCCGAACCGGGCCGTGCGCTCGCGAAGATGCTCCGCAGTTCGGGCCGCTGCTGCAGGAAGGCTTCGGGGAAGAACCATGTCGCCAGCTCTTGCGCCGTGGCCGGCAGCCCGCTGCGCAGCTCGGCCAGGCGCTTCGCGTCGGGGCACAGTTCTTCGTAGGGCCTCGGCAGCGGCCAGGTGCTGCCGAGCACGAGGTGGTCGACCGAGCGCGGATGCAGCAGCGCCAGCGCCTGCGCCACACGCCCGCCGAAGGACGAGCCGAACACGTGCGCGCGCCTGAAGCCCAGCGCCTTGATGAGCCGCTGCGCATCGTCGGCAAGATCGGCCAGCGTCGATGGGCGCTGCGGCCCTTCGGTCTCGCCGCAGTCGCGCTGGTCGTAGGCGATCACGGTGAAGTGCTTCGACAGATGCGGCACCAGCGCCGAGAACATCTGGCGCGAGGCCTCGGCGCCATGCATGAGCACCAGCGGTGGGCCTTCGCCGTCGCGCTCGAAGGCGACGCGCAGTTCGCCGGCCTGCAGGAAGCCGGTCATGCCGCGCCCCCTTCCCCGCCCTGCCGATCTTCCTGGTCCATCCAGAAAGTCATCTCGATCTTCAGGCCGCGCGGGTCGTGCAGAAAGAGCTGGTGGATTGGCCAGCCCGGAATCGGCGCCTCGGCGAACGCGACGCCGTGTGCGCGAAGGTGCGCGCGCATCTCGGCGAGCCCATGGGCGCGGAACGAGATGTGGTCGACGTGGCCGGTGACGGGCTCGACCGGCTCGTCGGGCATCGAGAGATGCGCGTAGAGGTGCACGATCGGCTGGCCGTCCGCATAGAGCCAGGCGCCGGGCGCGGGGATCTCCGGCCGCGCGCCGGCGGTGAGGCGCATCACGCGGGTGTAGAAGTCCAGCAGCGGCGGCAGCTCGTGCGGCGCGCAGCGGATCGTGAAGTGGTGCAGGGCGGTCACGGGCATGGCGTTTCCTCGAAGCTGTAGGCCAGTCGGGGCGCGACGGGCACCCAGCGCGCGGCGGCGAGCGCCAGCATGCGGATGCCCAGCACTTCCTGCGGCAGCCAGTGCTCGCGCGTGCCGAAGACGTTGAAGGTGGCGAAGCAGGTCCGCCCTTGCATCAGCGGCACGTTGACCACGCTGCGCAGGCGGTATTCGCGCATCTGCTCGAAGTCGTCGAAGTTGCTCGCGAGCACGTGCTCGCCCTCGCCGACGAACACACGGCCGCGCACGAAGAGGCATTCGCTCCAGGGCGTGAGCGTCTTGCGCTTCGCGCCGTTCACCGGAAAGCTCGACGCCTCCGACGAATAGAAGCGGCGCAGCAGGACCTGGCCTGCGGCGTCGCCGTCGGTCGTCACGTTCTGCTGGATGCTGAAGATGCTGCCGGGCGCGACCTGCAGCCGGCGCTGGTCGATCAGCCGCATCGCCTCGCCGGCGTCCTGCGTCTCGGCCAGGGAGTCCAGGAAGGCAGCCGTGATGGCGGTGGCGGAGGTCGCGGAGGTGGCTGGCGGTGCGGTGGTCGGGTCCATGCAAAAAGTCTAGGACCCTCGATTCACCAAAGTGAAATAATTTCTGATAGCCCGATAACCGTGGAGTTATGGCCTTGTCCACCGCCCGCGACCCCGCCGCCGAACTGCAGCGCACGCTGCTGTCCCGCCTCAAGCTGCGCCAGCTTTCGCTGCTGCAGGCCATCGACCGGCACCGCACGCTCGGCCGCGTCGCCGCCGAGATGCAGCTGAGCCAGCCCGCGATCACCAAGGCACTGCACGAGGTGGAAGACATCTTCGGCAGCACGCTCTTCGAGCGGACCAGCAGGGGGCTGGTGCCCACGGCCGCGGGCGAGGCGGTGCTGCGCTATGCGCGGCGCTGGCTGGCCGAGCTCGAGGCCACCGCGCGCGTGCTCACCTCGCTCGAGGCGGGCCGCGCCGGGCGGCTGCGGCTGGGGTTCACGCAGCAGGTGCCGCAGCAGCTGATGTCGGCTGCACTCACCCACCTGCTCGACCGCACGCCGCGCATTTCGGTGATGGCGCGCGAAGGCACCACCGACGAACTGGTCGCGAGCCTCGTCGCGCGCGAACTCGACTGCGCCATCGGCCGCTCCTACGACGGCGACGCGACCGGGCTGGTGCAGGAGGCGATCCACGAGCAGGAGCCCTGCCTCGTGGTCGGCGCGAAGAACGTGCGGCGCCTCTCGCGCGGCCCGCTCGACTGGGCCAGGCTCGCGCAGCTCGACTGGATCCTGCCGCCGCCCAACACGCCGATGCGCAGGACCTACAACGCGATCTTCGTCGGCGCGGGCGTGCAGCCACCGCTGCCGATCCTGGAGACCACGTCGATCCGCAGCATCGAGACGGCGCTGCGCCAGGAGCCCAACGCGATCACCATCTTCGCGCGCGACGTCGTGGCCGGCATGGAAGGCACGGGCCACCTGGCGGCGCTGCCCCACCGGCTGAGCTGGAACCTGCCGCCGGTGAGCTTCTTCACGCTGAAGGAACTGGAGGCGCACCCGACGGTGCAATCGCTGCGCGCCGCGGTCGTCGAGACCGCGCGGCGCATGAAGCGCGCGGCGGGCTGAGCGCCGACACCATGGCCGGCGACACGGCGACCCGGCGTTCCCTTTTTCTCTTTCTCTGTCCCGCCCTTCTTCTCTACTTTCTTTCTTATTTAAAGATAGTAGTAGTAGATAAGGGTAAACCCTGTCTGTGGAAAGTACCGCTTTTTCCTTGCGCGACAGGGACTTGCGGTCGCCGTACCGCTGTGAGCGCGCGTGCTTCGGTGCTGCATCGGAAATGGGAACAACATCCGGCAAGCGGCTGCGACTGTGGATAACGCATGACTTGTACCGGGACTGTCCCCAGGTTTTCTGTCGGTGGCCTCCCCTCGTCCGGATCGCGCTGACCGCGAACGAGGGACCGGAAAACAAAAAAGCCGGACACCTTTTGAAAGTGTCCGGCTTGGTAGCTGGTCCCGCCGCCAGGAATCGAACCTGGATCTCAGCCTTCGGAGGGCCGAATTCTATCCGTTGAAATACAGCGAGAAATTGGGATCCGGTTTGCACCGGAGTCCGACATTATCGCCTATCAGACGACGACAGCTTCGGCCTCTGCCGCAGCCGCGGCTCCCAGTTGCGGCCGGGCGAAGCCGAGACCCGCCAGATAGACCCTGAAGGTGCGCCTTCCCGTCGGCACGAGGTCGAAAGCTTCCGGATCGAGCAGCCAGTTCTGGATGAGCCCGCTGATCAGCGCGTGCAGCCCCTGCGCCGCCACATGGCCCGGCACCGGCAGCTTGATGCGGCCTCGGCGCGCGGCCATGCGCAGAGCCTTCTCGAAATCGGCCACGCAGGCGTTGCGGGCATCCAGGTGGCGCTGCTGCACCGAGGCCATGTCGTGCGTGTATTCGACCTTGTGGGTCGCGATGTCGAACACGCGGCGCACCTGCAGGTCGGTGGTCATGAGGTTGAGCGCGTGGACCATTCCTTCCTCGATCTCGGCGAGCGGGTCCTCGACGTTGGGCGCGGTGGCGGCCGCCCTCGGCGTGGTCTCCAGCGGCAGGATGACGCGCTCCATCATCGCGTTGAAGAGATCGGCCTTGTCCTTGAAGTGCCAGTAGATGGCGCCACGCGTCGCGCCGGCCTGCTGCGCGATCTGCTGCAGCGTGGTCTGCGAGACGCCTTGCGCCTGAAACAGCAGCTCCGCGGCGTCGAGCAGACGATGCCGCGTGGCCAATGCTTCTTCCTTCGTACGACGTGCCACCAAGTCTCCTGATTTGTAAAGACAACGCCCTCTATGTATCGTGGGGCCATTGCTCGGCTGTCACTATACATCCATGAATGTATGTAAACTAGCCGGCTTCCCCGATGGCCCACCTGGCCGTACAGGTTTCCGGTTCGCCCCGCGAACGCGCCATCTCCCGTCTTCGCTTCAAAGGAATCGCATGCCTCTCTTGCATGTTTCGCGCCAATCGTCCTTTTCGCCGCGCCTCGCGACCGTGGCCGCCGTCGTCCTGCTGGTCCTCGCGGGCTGCGGCAAGAGCGACGCACCCGGAGGTCCGGGCGGCGGAGGCGGTGGTGGTGGCGGTCATCCCGCGCCCGAAGTCGGCGTGGTCGTGGCCGCGCCGACCGACGTCGGACTTGTTACCGAACTGCCCGGTCGCCTCGAAGCCTCCCGCGTCGCCCAGGTCCGCGCCCGCGCATCGGGCATCCTGCTGAAACGTGAATTCCGCGAGGGCAGCGACGTGAAGGCCGGCCAGTTGCTGTTCCGCATCGATCCGGCGCCGCTGGTGGCCGCCGCCCAGAACGCCCAGGCCACGCTCGCACGCGCCGAAGCCAACGCCGTGCAGGCCAAGGCCCTGGCCGACCGCTACAAGCCGCTGGTCGAGGCCAACGCGGTGAGCAAGCAGGAATACGCGACCGCCGTCGCATCGCAGAAAACCGCCGAAGCCGACGTGGCCGCCGGCCGCGCAGCGGTGCAGACGGCCAAGATCAACCTCGGCTATGCCGACGTGACCTCGCCCATCGCCGGTCGCATCGGCCGCGCCCTCGTCACCGAAGGCGCGCTGGTGGGCCAGGGCGACGCCACCGAGCTCGCCGTGGTGCAGCAGATCAACCCGCTGTACGTGAACTTCACGCAGTCGGCCTCCGACGTGCTGAAGCTGCGCAAGGCCGTGGCCGACGGACAGTACAAGCGCGCCAGCGGCGACGAAGCCGCGAGCATCCGCGTGGTGCTGGAAGACGGCACCGACTACCCGCTCGAGGGCAAGCTGCTGTTCTCCGACCTCACGGTCGATTCCACCACCGGCCAGGTCACGCTTCGCGCCGAAGTGCCCAACCCCAAGGGCGAGCTGCTGCCTGGCCTGTACGTGCGCGTGAAGCTCGAGCAGGCCCAGGCCACCAACGCGATCACGGTGCCGCAGCAGGCCGTCACGCGCACCCAGCAGGGCGATACGGTGTCGGTGGTCGACAAGGACGGCAAGATCAGCAAGCGCACCGTCAAGATCAGCGCCGCCAAGGACAACCAGTGGGTTGTGCTCGATGGCCTGAAGGCCGGCGAGCAGGTGATGGTCGACGGCTTCCAGAAGCTGCAGATGATGCCGCCGGGCACGCCGGTGAAGGCAGTCCCGTGGACCAAGCCGAACCCCAACGGCGGCGCGCCCAAGCCCGCCGCCGAGGCAGCCGCGCCCGCCGCAGCCGCCTCCGCTGAGAAGGCTCCGGCCGACAAGGCCCCGGCCGAAAAGAAGTAATCAGGAGCGCGCCCGCAAATGGCCAAATTCTTCATCGACCGACCGATCTTCGCCTGGGTGATCGCACTGTTCATCCTGGTGGTGGGCGGCGTGTCAATCACCCAGCTGCCGATCTCGCAGTACCCGCCGGTGGCGCCGCCCGCCATCGTCATCAACGTCGCCTACCCGGGCGCCTCGGCACAGACGCTCGAGGACAGCGTGCTGTCCGTCATCGAGCGTGAAATGAACGGCTCGCCGGGCCTGATCTACATGGAATCGGTGGCCCAGGCCGACGGCACCGGCTCCATCACGATCAGCTTCGAGCCCGGCACCAACGACGACCTCGCGCAGGTGGACGTGCAGAACCGGCTGTCGCGCGCGACGCCGCGCCTGCCTTCCGCCGTGACGCAGCAGGGCGTGCGCGTGGACAAGTCGCGCAACAACTTCCTCATGTTCGTGATGCTGTCCTCGGACAACCCGAACTTCGACCCTGTGGCGCTCGGCGATTACGCCGCGCGCAACGTCGTGCCCGAACTCCAGCGCGTGGTCGGCGTGGGCCAGGCGCAGCTCTTCGGCTCCGAGAACGCGATGCGCGTGTGGATCGACCCGGCCAAGCTGCAGGGCTTCAACCTGTCGGCCACCGACGTCAACAACGCCATCCGCGCGCAGAACGCGCAGGTGTCCTCGGGCACGCTGGGCGACCTGCCCAACATTCCCGGCCAGGCCATCGCGGCCACGGTGACGGTGAACGGCCAGCTGGTCAACGTCGAGCAGTTCAAGAACATCGTGCTGCGCGCCAACACCGACGGCTCGACCGTGCGGCTGAAGGACGTGGCGCGCGTGGAACTCGGCGGCCAGTCGTACGCCACCTCGGCGCGCCTGAACGGCGTGCCCGCGGTCGGTGTCGGCGTGCAGCCCACGCCCAACGGCAACGCACTGCAGTCGGCCAAGGCGATCCGCGCCAAGATGGCCGAGCTCGAGCGCTACTTCCCGCAGGGCGTGAAGTGGGCCATTCCGTACGACAGCTCGCGCTTCGTGCAGATCTCGATCAGCGAAGTGGTCAAGACGCTGCTGGAAGCCGTGGCGCTGGTGTTCCTCGTGATGTTCCTGTTCCTGCAGAACTGGCGCTACACGATCATCCCGACCATCGTGGTGCCGGTGGCGCTGCTGGGCACCTTCGCCTCGCTGCTGGCGCTGGGCTTCTCGATCAACGTGCTGACCATGTTCGGCATGGTGCTGGTGATCGGCATCGTGGTGGACGACGCGATCGTGGTGGTGGAGAACGTCGAGCGCATCATGAGCGAGGAGGGGCTCTCGCCGCTCGAAGCCACGCGCAAGGCGATGCGGCAGATCTCCGGCGCCATCATCGGCGTGACGGTGGTGCTGATCTCGGTGTTCGTGCCGCTGGCCTTCTTCGCGGGCTCGACCGGCAACATCTACCGCCAGTTCTCCGCGGTGATGGTGGCCTCGATCGCCTTCTCGGCCTTCATGGCGCTGTCGCTCACGCCGGCGCTGTGCGCCACGCTGCTCAAGCCGGTGGAAGCCGGCCATCACCATGAGAAGACCGGCTTCTTCGGCTGGTTCAACCGCGGCTTCGCACGCACGGCCAAGGGCTACGAAGGCATCGTCGCGCGCATCCTGCGCCGCGCCGCGCGCTACCTGGCGATCTACGTCGCCATCATCGGCGCCGTGGCGTTCACCTACAGCCGCCTGCCGAGCTCGTTCCTGCCGCAGGAAGACCAGGGCAACATCATCGTGAACGTGCAGCTGCCGCCCGGCGCCACGCAGGAGCGTGCGCTGTCGGTCATGCAGCAGGTCGAGGGCTTCATCCTGAAGCAGCCCGAAGTGCAGAGCATGGTGGGCGTGATGGGCTTCAGCTTCTCGGGCCAGGGCCAGAACGCGGGCCTCGCCTTCGTGACGCTGAAGGACTGGGAAGAACGCAAGGACCCGGCCCACTCGGCCAGCGCGCTGGCCGGCCGTGCCTTCGGTGCGCTCTCGGGCATCCGCGACGCCTTCATCTACCCGCTGAGCCCGCCGCCCATTCCCGAACTGGGCAACGCCAGCGGCTTCAGCTTCCGCCTGCAAGACCGATCCGGCGCGGGCCATGATGCGCTGATCAATGCGCGCAACCAGCTGCTGGGCATGGCCTCGCAGAGCAAGGTGCTGGCGCAGGTCCGTCCCGACGGCCTTGAAGACGCGCCGCAGCTGCAGATCGACATCGACCGCGACAAGGCGAACGCGCTGGGCGTGAGCTTCGACGCGATCAACGCGACGCTGTCGACCGCGCTGGGCTCGAGCTACATCAACGACTTCCCGAACCGCGGCCGCCTGCAGCGGGTGGTGGTGCAGGCCGACGCTCCGGCGCGGATGCAGCCCGACGACCTGCTCAAGCTGAACGCCAGCAACACGCAGGGCCAGCCTGTGCCGCTGTCGGCCTTCGCGACCACCAAGTGGGTCACGGGCGCCACGCAGACGGTGCGCTACAACGGCTATCCGGCGATCCGCATCAGCGGCGACGCGGCACCGGGCTACAGCACCGGCGCGGCGATGGCCGAGATGGAGAAGCTCGCATCGCAGCTGCCCGCCGGCTTCGGCTACGAATGGACCGGCCAGTCGCGAGAAGAAAAGCTCGCCGGCTCGCAGGCCATCATCCTGTACGGCTTCGCGATCCTGGCGGTGTTCCTCTGCCTGGCCGCGCTGTACGAGAGCTGGTCGATCCCGCTGTCGGTGATCCTGGTGGTGCCGCTGGGCGTGCTGGGCGTGCTGGTGGCAACGATGCTGCGCGCCTATTCGAACGACGTGTACTTCCAGGTGGGCCTGATCACGATCATCGGCCTGTCCGCGAAGAACGCGATCCTGATCATCGAGTTCGCGAAGGACCTGCAGGCGCAGGGCAAGGGCATCATCGAATCGGCCCTGGCCGCCGCCCACCTGCGGTTCCGCCCGATCATCATGACCTCGCTGGCCTTCGGCCTGGGCGTGGTGCCGCTGGCGATCGCCTCGGGCGCCGGCTCCGCCAGCCAGCGTGCCATCGGCACCGGCGTGCTGGGCGGCATGGTGACAGGCACCGCGCTGGCCGTGATCTTCGTGCCGGTGTTCTTCGTGGTGGTGCGCAGCCTGTTCAAGGGCAGCGCGCGCCAGCACGAGGCCGACAAGCGGCATGCAGAAGCCGCGGGCATCTCCGCGGAGAAAACCAAATATGACTGAACTCGGGCACACCCCCAGGCTTCGCGCACTGCGTGTCGCTACGCCCACCCCCTTGCAGGGGGCAACACCTGCGGCCCGGCAGAGCCGGTTCCGTGGTGTTTCCCGAACAGGCCGCGCAGTGCGTGCAGCGCGAGCGGCCATGGAGTCGCAATGACAATGACGAAATTCATTCCAACGGCACTGGCCGCGGCAATGCTGCTGGCCGGCTGCTCGCTGATCCCGACCTACGAGCGCCCCGCCGCGCCGGTGCCCACCACCTACCCGGGCGACCCGTCGCAGCCTCCGGGCCAGGCCGCGGCCACCCTGCCGTGGCAGGACTTCTTCACCGACCCGCGCCTGGCGGGCCTGATCCGCACGGCGCTCGCGAACAACCGCGACCTGCGCGTGTCGGTGCTCAACATCGAGCAGGCGCGCGCGCAGTTCCAGATCGAGCGCTCGAACCTGTTCCCCGCGCTCGGCCTGACGGGCACGGGCTCGCGCTCGAGCCCCAACGCCTACCAGGCGATCGACCCGAGCCAGGGCAGCGTTTCGTCGCAGTACGCCGTCAACTTCGGCTTCACCTCGTGGGAGATCGACTTCTTCGGCCGCATCCGCGCGCTGAAGGACCAGGCGCTGGCGCAGTACCTCGCCACGGACGAGACCCGCAAGGCGGTGCAGATCAGCCTGATCGCGTCGGTGGCCAACGGCTGGCTCACGCTGCTGGCCGACGACGAGCTGCTAGAGATCACGCGCCAGACCATGGTCACGCGCGAGGAGTCGGTGCGCCTCACGAAGCTGCGCTTCGACAACGGCGTGTCGTCCGAACTCGATTTCCAGTCGGCGAACTCGGCGCTGGAAACCGCGCGTGCCGCCTATGCGCAGCAACTGCGCGCCCGCGCACAGGACGAGAACGCTCTCGCCCTGCTGCTGGGCGCGCCGGTGCCGGCCGATGCCACCGCCGGCGGCGCCAAGGGCCTGGACGGCATCAAGCCGATGCCCGACGTGCCGGCCGGCCTGCCTTCGGACCTGCTGGCCGAACGTCCCGACATCCGCTCGGCCGAGCAGCAGCTGATAGCGGCCAACGCCAACATCGGCGCGGCTCGCGCGAACTTCTTCCCGCGCGTGTCGCTGACGAGTTCCATCGGCACCGCGAGCAGCGAGTTCTCGGGCCTGTTCGACCGCGGCTCCAAGGCCTGGTCCTTCGCGCCCACGGTGACGCTGCCCATCTTCGACGCCGGCCGCAACATCGCCACGCTCGACTCGGCCAAGGCCGGGCGCGAGATCGCGGTGGCGCAGTACGAGAAGTCGATCCAGACGGCGTTCCGCGAAGTGGCCGACGCACTCGCGGGCCGCGCGACGCTGGGCGAGCAGGCGCGCGCGCAGCGTGCGCAGGCCGACGCGGAAGCCGTACGCTTCAAGCTCTCCGACCTGCGTTATCGCAACGGCATCGCCAGCGCGCTCGACCTGCTCGACGCGCAGCGCTCGCTGTTCACTGCGCAGCAGTCAGCGGTGACGACGCGCCTGCTGCAGCTGCAGAACCAGGTCACGCTGTACAAGACGCTGGGTGGCGGCTGGGCCACGCGCGACAGCAACGACGCGGCGGGCGGCAAGGGCTGAGGAAGCTCCCGGCGTCCCGGAGTGGCCGAGACGCCAAGGCGTCCCATAAGGGAGGTCCCTTGCTCCTGCCGGCAAGGGCTCTCTCTATAATCGCCGGTTGGTTAGGAAAAGCCCCCCGACGAGCCCCCGATAATTGAGGACGCGAATGAGCGCAGACCCGCATTACCAGGCCACAGAAGAAGCCCACACCGGGCCGATCAAGAACCCGAAGCAACTGCTGCTCGCGGTATTTTTTTCCTTCATTGCCCCGATCCTGATCATCGTGGGTCTTGTCTCCTACGTGGTCTCGGGCAACAAGCCCGCCGGTACCGCCCAGGGCGACAACATGGCGCTCTACGGCGTCACCAAGGAAGCGCGAGACCGCGAAGTGGCCGAGCGCCTCAAGAAGGTCGGCAGCATCGAGATCCGTGACGCCAACCGCCCGCTCGCAGCCGGCGAGGCCGTGTTCAAGGCCCAGTGCGTCGCCTGCCACGGAGCGCCCGGCATCCCCGGTGCCCCCCACCTGAACGACGCGGCAGCCTGGGGCCCGCGCATCGGCCAGGGCTACGCAACGCTGCTCGAACATGCGCTGAAGGGCAAGGGCGCCATGCCTCCGCAGGGCGGCGGCGACTTCGAAGACCTCGAAGTGGGCCGTGCCGTGGTCTACATGGCCAATGCCGGCGGCGCCAAGTTCCCAGTGCCGGATCGCCCTGCCGCAGCCGCGGCGCCGGCCGAAGGCGCTTCGGGCGCGGCGCCTGCCGAAGGCGCTTCGGGCGCGGCGCCTGCCGCACCGGCGAGCGCGCCAGCCAAGTAAGCGTTTTCCCTAATCAGCCAAAAGAAGAAAGCCGGCCCAGCGCCGGCTTTTTCTTTTCCGCTCAGGTGTGCGGGACGGCTGCGTGGCGTCCGGCCGGGCTCAGCACGTGTCCGAAACGCGCGGGCAGATCGCTGGCCTGCACCGTCTCCGGCGTCCAGATTCCGCGTTCGACAGCCTCGGCTGCGATGCCCACGTCCTGCGTGTGCACCAGCCCGAGCCCCAGCGGCGAGGCCAGATAGAGCCGTCCGTCCTCGTCGAGCAGGCAGCCCGACACCGTGACCGCCGCGCCCGTATGAGCGGTGACGGCGAAGCCCCCGCTCGCATCCTCGGCGACACGCCATACCAGCGGTGCCGCCTCCAGCTCCACGTACACGCGCTGCGGTCCGTTCTGGAAGAACCACTGTCCTTCGTCGTCGTGCTCGTAGTTGCGGTGGATGAATTCGATCAGCTTGTCGTGCCGCAGCATCGAGCCCTTGGCCGTGCGGAACGGGCCCTGCGCCTGGGTGCGGTCGTCGCGCATGTACCAGTTGCCGCGCGCATCCAGGCCCAGCCAGCCGTAGCAATGCGGCACGTTGGGCCATTTGGCGAGCGCCTGCTTGACGATGTCATCCATGGCGTCATTCTCGTCCCGGCGGCAAGCCCCCGCCGTCAGCGGAGGCGCCGCCGTGCAGCTGCAGCCAGCCACCGACCTGTTCCGGCATGCCCCGCACATGCCCTGGCGGCAGCCCCATCGGAAAGCCGACGTGCCCGCCGTGCTCGGGCTGCCACAGCGTGACGTGCGAACCGACTTCGCCAGGCCTTGGCAGGCTGCGCGCCGGAATGAATGGATCGTTGCGCGCATTCACCACCAGCGCCGGCACGCGGATGGAGGCCAGGTGCGGCTTGGCCGAGCCCCGCGCCCAGTAGTCGTCGGCATCGCGAAAGCCGTGCAGCGGCGCGGTGAAGACGTTGTCGAACTCGTAGAGGTTGCGCGTGGACACCAGCCTCTCGCGGTCGAACAAGCCCGGAAACTGCGCAAGCTTGGCCAGCGCCTTGGGCTTCATGGTCGACAGGAACATGCGCGTGTAGACCAGCTTGTTGAAGCCCTTGCCGATGGCTTCGCCGCCCGCGGCAAGGTCCAGCGGCGCGCAGACCGAAGCCACGGCGCTCACCACGCCCGTGGCGGTTTCTCCCGCCTCGGAAGCCCATCGCATCAGCGCATTGCCGCCCAGAGACACGCCCGCGGCCAGCACCGGGCCGCCGCCCTTTTTCACATGCTGCTCGCGCATGCGCGCGAGGATCCAGCCGATCTCCTCGAAGTCGCCCGAGTGATACGCGCGCGGCGCGAGGTTCATCTCGCCACTGCAGCCGCGGAAATGGGGTACCGCGAAGGCCATGCCGCGCGATGCCGCGAAGGTTGCGAAGGCCTCGGCGTAGTGGCTGCGCGACGAGCCTTCGAGCCCGTGGAACAGCACCAGCAGCGGCCGCGCGCCGGGCATCGGCGCGTCGACGAAATCGACGTCGATGAAGTCGCTGCCATCCGGCGTCGACCAGCGCTCGCGCCGGTAGGCCGGCGCCTGGCCTTCGAAGCGGCGGGCATAGAGCGCGGCCCAGATGGTCTGCAGGTTGCCGCCGGGCAGCCAGCGCGGCGCGGCGTAGTCCATCGGCTGAAGGGAGGTTCCGGCAGAGGCAGCCGGAGAGAAGGAAGCGACCGGAGAAAGCATCAATCGATCAATGCAGGACCTGGGGCGGATCGTTGGCGTCGTCCGGCTCGCGCGCGGTGCCGGGGCTCGCATGGTGCGCCACCATGCGCCAGCCCTGCGCGGTCTTGTGATAGACGTTGGTGGCCAGCACGAAGGCATGGCGCGGGCCTTCGGCGGTGAGCACCTCGATGCGCTCGAGCACGTTGTGCACCGCGCTCGCGAGCGAATCGATCTTGCGCACCCGCGCGGGCATGGCGTGGATCGCGCCGTTGCCGAACATCTGCTCGAAGGCAGCGCGGATCGCCACGGCGCCCACCAGCCTCGGGCCGCCGGGGTGCACGCAGAACACCTCGTCCTCGTCGGCCCAGCAGGCCATCAGCGCGTCGATGTCGCCGCGCTGAAGCGCTTCGTAGAAAGCCGCCTCGACGTCGTCGGCGGTGCCGCCGATGGCCGCGGCGGCACGGAGTGGGGTCTTGGGCATGGCGTGATTTTGCCGCGTGCTCCGTGACGCGGGCGCTGCACCGCTTTGGCCCCGGCCGCACCGCGGTGCCGCAGCCCGGCCGAATCTTCTGCTCCGTTTTGGACCAAATGGTCAAAAGGAAAGCGTGGATTTTCCGTAAGCCATTGATATTAAATAACTTATTCATCTGGCACGGCGCATGCAAGGAGCCTCCCGAACCCGCAACAGGAGCCCTTCCAATGAACGTCGGCATCTTCATTCCCATCGGCAACAACGGCTGGCTGCTTTCCGAGAACGCGCCGCAGTACAAGCCCAGCTTCGAGCTCAACAAGCGGATCACGCTGAAGGCCGAGCGCTACGGCGTCGACTTCGCGCTGTCCATGATCAAGCTGCGCGGCTTCGGCGGCAAGACGGAGTTCTGGGACCACAACCTGGAGTCCTTCACGCTCATGGCCGGCCTCGCCGCGGTCACCAGCAGGATCAGGCTCTTCGCCACCGCGGCATCGCTGGTGATGCCCCCTGCCATCGTGGCGCGCATGGCCTCCACCATCGACTCCATCTCCAACGGCCGCTTCGGCCTGAACCTCGTCACCGGCTGGCAGCGGCCCGAATACTCGCAGATGGGCATGTGGCCCGGCGACCAGTTCTTCGGCACGCGCTACCAGTACCTGTCCGAATACATCCAGGTGCTGCGCGACCTCTGGGGCAAGGGCTCGTCCGACTTCAAGGGCGACCACTTCAAGATGGACGATTGCCGCCTCAGCCCGCAGCCGCAGGCCGACATGAAGGTGATCTGCGCGGGCCAGAGCGACGCGGGCATGGAGTTCTCGGCGAAGTACGCCGACTACAACTTCTGCTTCGGCAAGGGCGTGAACACGCCCAAGGCCTTCGCCCCCGCGGCCGACAAGCTCATCGAGGCCACCGCGAAGACCGGCCGCAAGGTCACCACCTACGTGCTGATGATGGTGATCGCCGACGAGACCGACGAGGCCGCGCGCGCCAAGTGGGAGCACTACAAGGCCGGCGCCGATCACGAGGCCATCGCATGGCTGGGCCAGCAGGGCGCGGCCGACACGAAATCGGGCGCCGACACCAACGTGCGCCAGATGGCCGACCCGACCTCGGCCGTGAACATCAACATGGGCACGCTCGTCGGCTCCTACGAGAGCGTCGCGCGCATGCTCGACGAAGTGGCCGAGGTGCCCGGCACCGAGGGCGTACTGCTGACCTTCGACGACTTCGTTCAGGGCGTCGAGGCCTTCGGCGAGCGCATCCAGCCGCTGATGAAGAGCCGCGCGCATGTGCAGAGTCCCGTGCCCTCGCAGGCGGTGCCCGAGCGCCTCGCAGCCTGAGCAGGAGCGCCAAATGACCACTCCTGCACGCAATACCACCCTCACGTCGAACACGCCCGTGGGCGCGCCGCGCGCACCCGGTGCGCCCGCGCCGCTGGTACTGCCCGCGCGCCCCGAGCCGCTGGCGCTGCACGCCACCGACTCCGCGCTGATCGTGGTCGACATGCAGAACGCCTACGCCTCCATCGGCGGATACGTCGATTCGGCCGGCTTCGATATCTCCGGCGCGCAGGGCACCATCGCCAGCATCTCGCGCAGCATCGCGGCGGCGCGCGCGGCCGGCATGCTGGTCGTGTTCCTGCAGAACGGCTGGGACGCGAACTACGTGGAAGCCGGCGGCCCCGGCTCGCCCAACTGGCACAAGTCGAACGCGCTCAAGACCATGCGCGCCCGGCCCGAGCTGCAAGGCAAGTTCCTCGCCAAGGGCGGCTGGGACTACGAACTCATCGAGCAGATGAAGCCCCAGCCCGGTGACATCGTCGTGCCCAAGACGCGCTACAGCGGCTTCTTCAACAGCACGCTCGACAGCACGCTGCGCTCGCGCGGCATCCGCCACCTGGTGTTCACCGGCATCGCCACCAACGTGTGCGTCGAATCGACGCTGCGCGACGCCTTCCACCTCGAGTACTTCGCCGTGATGCTGGAAGACGCCACGCACGAGCTCGGCGGGCCCGCCATCCAGAAGGCGTCGGTCTACAACGTCGAGACCTTCTTCGGCTGGGTGTCCACGACAGAGCACTTCTGCAGCACCTTCGCGCCCTCGCTCGCAACCCGATCCGCTCCGGCCGAAGCGGCCGTTGCCTGATTTCCCTTCCCCATCTTCTTCACCAAGGACTTTCCACCATGCCCAAGCAAGCCATCATCCCTCCCGGCACCGGCGTTCCCATTGCCCCCTTCGTTCCCGGCACGCTCGCCGACGGTGTGCTCTACGTGTCGGGCACGCTGCCCTTCGACAAGGACAACAACGTTGTGCACGTGGGCGACGCGAGCGCGCAGGCAAGGCACGTGCTCACCACCATCAAGGGCGTGGTCGAGGCCGCCGGCGGCACCATGGACGACGTGACCTTCAACCAGATCATGCTCAAGGACTGGGCTGACTACGCGAAGATCAACGCGGTGTACGCCGAGTTCTTCCCCGGCACCAAGCCCGCGCGCTACTGCATCCAGTGCGGCCTGGTGAAGCCCGACGCGCTGGTCGAGATCGCGTCGATCGCGCATGTCGGCAAGAAGGCCTGAGCTTCATGAGCGCGCTGCACTACGAGGTGCACGGACCGTCCGATGCAGCGGCCACGGTGCTGCTGTCGTCGGGCCTCGGCGGCTCGGCCGGGTTCTGGCAGCCGCAGCTCGGCGCGCTGATCGCCGCAGGGCATCGCGTCATCGCCTACGACCAGCGCGGCACCGGCCGCAGCCCCGCCGCGCTGCCCGAGGCCTACGCCATCGCGCACATGGCGCGGGACGTGATCGAGATACTCGACGCGACGAACACCTCGCGGTGCCACTTCGCGGGCCATGCGCTAGGCGGCCTCGTCGGACTGCAGCTCGCGCTGGATGCGCCTTCGCGCATCGCGAGCCTCGCGCTCGTCAACGCGTGGTCGAAGCCCAACCCGCATTCGGCGCGCTGCTTCGATGCACGGCTCGCACTGCTGGGCGCATGCGGTCCGCGCGCGTACGTCGAGGCGCAGCCGATCTTCCTGTACCCCGCCGCATGGGCCGCCGAGAACGCGCAGCGCGTGGCCGACGAAGTCGACCATGCCTTCGCGCACTTTCCCGGCGAAGCCAACATGCGCGCGCGCATCGCCGCCCTGCGGGCCTTCGACGTGGATGCGCGCCTCGCCGACATCTCTGCGCCCACGCTCGTGGCCGCAGCCAGGGACGATGTGCTCGTGCCCTGGACCTGCTCGCAGCGCCTGGCCGACGGCCTGCGCGACGTCACGCTCGACTTCGTGCCGCACGGCGGCCACGCGCACTGCGTGACCGAGGCCGAAGACTTCAACCGCAGCCTGCTCGACTTTCTTTCGCGGGTCAGTGCACCCGCCGTTCCAGCATGACCACCACCATCTCTTCCACACTCGACGACGCCGCGCTCTCGCTGCTCTTCACCGGCGCGCGCAGCCACAACGGCTGGACCGATGAACCCGTCACCGATGCCCAGCTGCAGCAGATCTACGCACTCGCGAGCCTGGGCCCCACCTCGGCCAACTGCTCGCCCGCGCGCTTCGTCTTCGTGCGCACGCCCGAAGGCAAGCAGCGCCTCGCGCCCGCCCTCTCCAAGGGCAACCTCGACAAGACCATGGCAGCGCCCGTCACCGTGATCGCCGCGTGGGACCGCAAGTTCTACGACAGGCTGCCCACGCTGTTCCCGCATGCTGATGCACGCAGCTGGTTCACCGGCAGCCCCGAGGCCGCGCACGAGACGGCCTTTCGCAACGCCAGCCTGCAGGCGGGCTACCTGCTGCTCGCGGCGCGGGCGGTCGGACTCGATGCGGGCCCGATGTCGGGCTTCGACAAGGCGAAGGTCGACGCGGCCTTCTTCGAGGGCACCGACTGGACCGTCAACTTCCTCATCAACCTCGGCCACGGCGACGCGTCGAAGGTGTTCGGCCGCCTGCCGCGGCTGTCCTTCGACGAGGCCTGCCTGCTGGCCTGAAGGAGTCACGCGAGATGCTGCACAACGCCATGGCCTCGAACCCTGCTCCATCGTCACCCAACCCTGCCCTGCTGCCGCAGGGCCTGCAGAAGGCCGACTACCGCAATGCGATGGCGCGGCTGGGCGCGGCGGTGAACATCATCACCACCGACGGCCCCGCAGGCCGCGCCGGCTTCACCGCATCGGCAGTGTGCAGCGTGACCGACGAGCCGCCGACGCTGCTGGTATGCCTGAACCGCTCGGCCTCGGTGTACCCGGCGTTCAAGGCCAACGGCGTGCTGTGCGTGAACGTGCTGGCTGCCGGGCACCAGTCGCTCTCGGCGCTATTCGGCGGCAAGACGCCGATGGACGAGCGCTTCGCCGCAGCGCGCTGGAGCAGCAAGAGCACCGGCTCTCCGGTGCTCGACGACGCGGCCGTGTCCTTCGACTGCCGCGTGGTGCACGCGACGAGCGCGGGCACGCACGACGTGCTGTTCTGCGAGGCTGTGTCGATCGCCATCGGGGGGGCGGCGCAAGGGTTGATCTACTTCGATCGGCGCTATCACGAGATCGCTGCGCCACCGCAGCACTGACCCGTTTTGTCCCCTCCCCCCTCGGGGAGAGGGTTAGGGTGAGGGGGCAACGGCGCTCGCAAGAGCAGCAGTGACTTTCAGGCCGCCACCCTCACCCCAGCCCTCTCCCCAAGGGGAGAGGGAGCAAGACTCAGCGCGGCACGATCCCCTGCAGCACGATGCGCTGAACGTTCTCGACGGTCTGCTCGAAGAACCCTTCGTCCTCCAGCGTGCGCCCCGCCAGCGCCTGCACCTGCACGCCGAAGTCCGCGTAGTGCTGCGTCATCGCCCACAGCGCGAAGATCAGGTGATGCGGATCGACAGGCGCCAGCTTGCCTGCATCGATCCACGCGCGGATCACTTCCGATTTCTTCTCCACCAGCGTGCGCAGTTCGCGATCGAGCTCGTCGCGCAGCAGCGGCGCGCCCTGGATCATCTCCAGGCAGAAGAGCCGTGACGCGTCGGGCCTGTCGCGCGAGACCACCAGCTTGCGGCGGATGTAGTCGCCGATGGCCTGGGCCGGATCCTGCTCGGCGCTGAAGCCGCGCAGCGGTTCGAGCCACAGTGCGAGCAGGTCGCGCAGCACGTTCACGTAGAGCTCTTCCTTGTTCGCGAAGTAGTAGAGCAGGTTGCTCTTCGACACGTCGGCGCGTGCGGCCACCTGGTCGATGGAGGTGCCGTGCAGGCCGAAGCGCGAGAACAGCCCCAGCGCGGCGCCCAGGATCGCGCTGCGCTTGTCCTCTATCTGACGCAACCGGCGGTTCACCGCGGAAGCGCTTCGCACCGCGGGCTTCGCGCGCTTGCGCGCCGGGCTCTCCTTGCCGGCATTCGCAGCCAGCGCTTTTGTCTTCGGCATCTTCCCTCGCTCTTGATCTGATCGTGAATCGACAAACGCGCACCACTGTAAGGCCACGGTGCATCGCCTTGCGCCGCGACCGCCTTCGCAACGCATTCCCGCGCACCATGCTGACGCGACGGATGTTGTTTGTCCATTTGGTCCAACTGGCACAGACGTTGCATGGCGAAAGGCATGCCAAGCATGAGGAACCTGCCATGACCCTGCTGTCCGTGCCCATCATCGATCTCGCGCCCTACTTCTCCGGCACCGCCGAAGGCAAGGCGGAGGTAGCGAAGAAAGTCGACGAAGCCTGCCGCAGCATCGGCTTCCTCGTCATCACCAACCACGGCATCTCGCCGGAGCTGATCTCGCGCGTGTCCTCGCTCTCGCGCAAGTTCTTCGACATGCCGCTGGGCGAGAAGCGCAAGGTCGATCGTCCGCGCGAGGACGCGGTGCGCGGCTACAGCGCGGTGGGCGAGGAAGGCCTCTCCTACAGCCTCGAGGAAGCGGCGCCGGGCGACCTGAAGGAGTCGTTCTCCATCGGCCCCTCCAACGTGCCCGACGACGACTACCACCGCGGCCCCGCCGCAGGCCCGCACTTCGAGCCCAACAGCTGGCCGCCCATCGAGGGCTTCAAGGAGGCCTACGAGCAGTACTTCGAGGCGATGAGCGATCTCTCGCGCTCGCTGATGCGCGTCTTCGCGCTCGGCCTCTCGCTGCCCGAGACCTTCTTCGACGACAAGATCGACAGGCACATCAGCATGTTCCGCGTGCTGAGCTATCCGCCGCAGCGCGAGCAGCCGCTGCCCGGCCAGTTGCGCGCGGGCGCGCACAGCGACTACGGCAGCCTCACCATCGTGCTGCCCGACGACAAGGGCCTGCAGGTGTTCAACAAGGCCGGCCAGTGGGTGGACGTGCCGCAGGTCGAGGGCGGCCTGGTGGTCAACATCGCCGACCTCATGATGCAGTGGACCAACGACCAGTGGGTGTCCACGCTGCACCGCGTGATCAACCCGCCCTTCGAGGTGGCGAGCACGAACCGCCGGCAGTCGCTGGTGTTCTTCCACCAGCCCAACTACGACGCGATGGTCGAGTGCCTGCCGAGCTGCCTCGCACCGGGCGAAGAGCCGAAGTACGCGCCCATCTCCTCGGGCGACCATCTCACCTCGAAGTTCGTCAAGCAGACGACCTTCGGCGGCACCAAGGTCACGGCCTGAATCGCGCGGATCACATGGCCCACCTGTCCTACGTCAACGTCTTCGCGAAGGACGTGGTCGCGCTCAGCGGCTTCTACCAGCGCGTGTTCGGCTTCACAGAGATCGAAGCGATCCGCTCGCCCATCTTCCGAGGGCTGGACACCGGCAAGTCGAGCCTCGGCTTCAACGCGCTCGATGCCTACGAACTGCTGCACCTGAGCGAGTTCTCCGATACGCGCGGCGTGAAGTTCCTGCTGAACATCGACGTCGACAGCCAGGCCGACGTCGACCGCATGGTGCCCGTCGCGCTCGAGGCCGGCGCCACGCTTGTGAAGCCGCCCTACGTCACCTACTACAACTGGTACCAGTCGGTGCTGCTCGATCCCGAAGGCAACGTGTTCCGCATCAATTTCATGATGTAGCGGCGCGCCCCTCCATCTCTTCTCTCCTCTCCTCTCCTCTCCCCCGTTCTTCACGCTCCTCACGAAAGGTTGCTCCATGCCGCGCATTTCCTCCAACGGCCCGGCCCTCGGCCTGGCACTGACGCTCGCAGCCTGCGGCGCCTCGTTCTCGCTGCCGGCCGCGGCCGACGGCTTCACGCTGAAGGACAAGCCGAAGATCGCGATGCTCTACTTCGGCCCCAAGAACGACGGCGGCTGGACGCAGGCCTTCGACGAGGCGCGCGTGAAGATCGAGAAGGAGATCGGCCAGAAGATCCAGTTCGTGGAGAACGTGCCCGAGGACGCTTCGGCCATCAAGCCCGCTGCGGAGAAGTTCATCCAGCGCGGCGCCAACATCGTGATCGGCACCGCCTTCGGCTATTCCGACAGCTTCAAGGACCTGGCCGCAAAGTACCCCGACGTGGCCTTCCTCAACGGCTCGGGCACCACCAACGGCAGCAACCTCGAATCGTTCTACGGCCGCACCTACGAGAGCCAGTACCTCTGCGGCATGGCCGCCGGCGCGGCCTCGAAGACCGGCAAGCTCGGCTTCGTCGCGGCCAACCCCTTCGGCGTGGTGAACTGGACCATCAACGCCTTCGCGCTCGGCGCGCAGAAGATGAACCCCAACGCCACTGTCAACGTGATCTACACCGGCGCGTGGAACGACCCGGTGAAGGAACGCGCAGCGGCGGCCGCGCTCATCGACCAGGGCGCCGACGTGATCGGCCAGCACGTGGACAGCCCCACGCCGCAGATCGTCGCGCAGGAGCGCGGCGTGTACGGCACCGGCCACCACCGCGACCTGCGCCAGTTCGCGCCCAAGGCCACGCTGTGCTCCTCCGTGTGGGTGTGGGACCGCTTCCTGACGCCGGAGCTCAAGAAGATCATGGCCGGCGGCTGGAAGCCCGCGCAGTACGGCGCCTTCATCGAAATGAAGGACGGCGGCACCGACATCGCCGGCTTCGGGCCCGCCGTGCCCAAGGACAAGGCCGCTCTCATCACCGCCGAGCGCGACGCGATCATGAAGGGCAAGCAGGTCTACGCCGGCCCGCTCGCCGACCGCGACGGCAAGGAGCGCGTGGCCAAGGGCGCCGTTCTTTCGGACGCCGAACTCTGGAAGATGGACTGGTTCGTCAAGGGCGTGGTCACGCAGAAGTAAGCCGGAGCCACGCACCTCATGCCCAACGCGCTCGAACTCACCGGCATACGCAAGTCCTTCGACGGCTTCGCGGCGCTGACCGATGCCCGCTTCTCCGCGCGCTGGGGCGAAGTGCATGCGCTCCTGGGCGAGAACGGCGCAGGCAAGTCGTCGCTGATGAACATCGCGGCCGGGCTCTACGCGCCCGAGGCCGGGCAGCTGCTGGTGGACGACAACCCGGTGCGCTTCGCCGGCCCGCGCGACGCGGCGAAGCACCGAATCGGCATGGTCCACCAGCATTTCAAGCTGGTGCGGCCTTTCACCGTGGCGCAGAACATCCTGCTCACCGCGCCGCCGCCGGCGGAGTTCCAGAGCCACGGCGAGCGGCTGCGCGAGATCACGCGCGACATCCGCAACAAGGCGGCCGAACTGGGCTTCGACATCGATCCCTCGAAGCGCGTCGATGCGCTGTCGGTCGCCGAGCAGCAGCGCGTGGAAATCCTCAAGGTGCTGCTGGCGGGCGCGCGCATCCTGATCCTCGACGAGCCCACGGCCGTGCTGACCGACCAGGAGGCCGCGCGCCTGCTGCAGACGGTGCAGGGCCTGGCGCGCAAGGGCGCGGCGGTGGTGCTGGTCACGCACAAGATGGCCGACGTGAAGACTTATGCCGACCGCGTGACGGTGATGCGCGGCGGCCGCACGGTGGCCACGCTGAATCCGCAAGAAGCATCGGTGGCCGAGCTGGTGAAGCTCACGGTGGGCGAATCGATCGCTGCGCAGGGCTTTCAGCCCTCGGCGGCGCCGCGCGGGCCGGTGCGCCTTTCGGTGCGCGGCCTGCGCACGCCCGCATCGCCCGAGGGCCGCCGCGTGCTCGACGGGGTGGACCTCGACCTGCATGCGGGCGAGATCTACGGCCTCGCCGGCGTGGGCGGCAACGGACAGGGCGAGCTGGCGGGCGCGATCATGGGCCTGCAGGGCGAGCCGACCGAGGGTGAGATACGGCTCGAAGGTCACGGCAACCTGAAGACCATGGCTGCATCGGTGCGCCGAGGCATCGGCATCGCGGCCATTCCGGCCGACCGCTACGGGCTCGCGCTCGCGGGCGGCCTTTCGGTGGCCGAGAACTACGCCATCGGCCGTGTGCACACCGGCCGCTACGGCCCCGTGTGGCGCTTGCGCCGTGGCCGCATCCAGAGCGACACGCAGGAAGCGGTGCGCGCCTTCGACGTGCAGGGCGTGCGCTCGGTCGCGCAGAAGGCCGCGCTGCTCTCCGGCGGCAACGCGCAGAAGCTGGTGCTGGCGCGCGAGTTCGGCAAGTCGCCCACGCTGGTGCTCGCGCACAGCCCGAGCCGCGGGCTCGACGTGCGCGCCAGCGCCGAGGTGCATGCGCGGCTGCGCGCCGCGCGCGACAGCGGCGCGGCGGTGCTGCTCATCAGCGAGGACCTCGACGAGGTGCTGCAGCTCGCAGACCGCGTGGGCGTGATGACGCGCGGGCGCATCGCCGGCGAGTTCGCGCAGCCCGCGGATCGCCAGGCCATCGGACAGGCGATGGTGGACCATGGCTGAAGCATCGCTCTCCGCCGACATGGCCCCGTCGCACAAGACAACGGCAGCGCAACAGCCCCAGCCGCTCGCCGGCCGCCGCTATGCGCTGGAGATCCGCCAGCACATGGCCTGGCACTGGCAGGCTCTGATCCTCGCGGCCGCGCTGCTCGCGGGCTTCGCCATTTCGGCGGCGATCCTCATCGCGGCGGGCGTGCCGGCCGACGAGCTCGCCAACGAGTTCGTGACGCAGACCTTCTTCGACGGCCAGAACTTCCGCGCCGTGCTGTTCCAGGCCGCGCCGATGATCCTCGTCGGCCTCGCGGGCTGCGTTGCCTTCCGCGCGCGCTTCTGGAACCTCGGGCTCGAGGGCCAGATGATCTGGGGCGCCATCGGCGCGACCGCCGTCTCGATGTGGCAGATTGGCCCCGAGAACCTGCGCCTGCCGCTGATGTCCATCGCGGCCATCGGCTGCGGCCTGCTCTGGGTGCTGGGCCCCGCGTGGCTCAAGCTGAAGCTGGGCGTGAACGAGATCATCTCCACGCTGATGCTCAACTACATGGCGGCCAACTTCCTGCTGCACCTGGTCTACGGCAGTTGGAAGGACCCGAAGGACAACTTCCCCTACTCGCCGCAGTTCCGCGTGTTCGAGCGCCTGCCCGAGCTGGGCGCGGGCATCGGCAGCTCGATCCTGCTGGCGGGCATCGTCGCGCTGCTGGCGTGGTGGCTGGCGAGCGTGAGCCGCATGGGCCTGTACCTGCGCTTCGTCGACGCCAACCCGCGCATGGCGCATGCCAGCGGCGTGCCGGTGCGGCGCACGATCTACGGCGCGGTGCTGCTGTCGGGCGCGATGGCCGGGCTCGCGGGCTTCGCTGTGGCGGCGGGGCAGGAGGGCCGGCTCACGCAGGCCTTCTATCAGGGGTACGGCTTCTCGGGCATCCTCATCGCCTTTCTCGCGCGCAACAACCCGCTGGCGGCCACGGTGGTGGCGCTGCTGGTGGCGGCGCTCTTCGTCACGGGGCGCAGCCTGCAGGTGTTCTACCAGGTGCCGTTCTCGATGGTGCAGCTGATCCAGGCGGTGATCGTGGTGTGCGTGGCGTCGAGCGACTTCTTCATCCGCCACCGGCTGCGCCGCGTGGGCGGGGAGGCCGTGCAATGAACGGCGGCATCGTTCTCAACTGGCTGGCGAGCACGCCGGACTTCGCGGTGCCCTATGCGCTGGCGGCGCTCGGGCTCATCGTCTGCGAGCGCGCGGGGGTGCTCGCGCTGGGCGCCGAGGGGCTGATGCTGGTCGGCGCGCTGGCCGGCATCGGCGCGCAGATCGTGATCGGCCAGCCGGCCGTGTCGCTGGTGCTCGCGATGCTGGCGGCCAGCGTGGTGTCGGTGCTGTTCGCGGTGATGGTGATCTGGCTGCGCGTGAACCAGGTGATCGCCGGGCTTGCGCTGGTGTTCTTCTGCCAGGGGCTCACGGCGCTGGTGGGCTCGATGGCCGAGTGGACCAACCATGCGACCGAAGGCATCGGCACGATGGGCCTGTGGCCGCTGTCGCTGCTGCCCGGCGTGGGCCGGATCTTCGAGCAGAACGCGATGGTGTGGCTCACGCTGCCGATCTTCGGCGCGGTGGCGTGGTTCTTTGCGCGTACCTCGGCCGGCCTGCGGTTGCGCGCGGTGGGCGAGAACCCGCAGGCGGCCGACGCGGCGGGCATCCGCGTCACCGCCTGGCGCTTCGCGGCGGTGCTCGCGGGCTCGGCACTGGTGGGGCTGGCGGGCGCGTACATCTCGGTGGTCAGCACCAAGCTGTGGATCGCGGGCATGACCGGCGGGCGCGGCTGGATCGCGGTGGGCCTCGTCATCTTCGCGCGCTGGTCGCCATGGAAGGCGCTCGCCGGCGCGCTGCTCTTCGGCTGCATCGAGGCGCTGATTCCCCAACTGGCCGCGGCCGGCGTGCAGCTGCCGCAGTACTTCGTGATGATGACGCCGTACGCGGTGACGCTCGGCGTGATGGTGTGGGTCGCGCTCTCGCGGCGCGGCGCCGACGAAGAGCCCGGGGCGCTGGGACAACCCTATGTGAGAGAAGAACGCCGATGAAGGCCTGGGTCTACAACGAGGAGCGCGAGCTCGACGCGGCGCGGTTCGCCGACTACCTGAATCCGGCCACCACGGCTGTCGTTTCCATCGACATGCACCGCGGCCACCTGGACGACAGCCCCGACTGCCCCTGCCCCGCGCCGCGCGCACGCGACGTGGTGGCGCCCATCGACGGCTTCCACGACGCGGTGCGCGCGCTGGGCGTGCGCATCGTGCACGTCAGGTCGGTGCTGCGGCCCGGCGGCGTGGACGACATCAACGGCATTCCGTCCGCGTGGCGGCGCACCTTTCCGCTGCACGTGGGCGAGATTCCGAACGCCGACGCGCATGCCATCGAGGGCTCGAAGTGGACCGAGTGGGTCACGCGCGTGGAGCCCGGCGACATGCGCGTGGACGGGAAGCGCCGGCTCTCGGCCTTCTACCCGACCGACCTCGACTTTCTTCTGCGCAACCAGCGCATCGAGACTGTGGTGCTCGACGGCGGCTTCACCGACTGCTGCGTGCTCAACACCGCCTTCGACGCCAGCAACCGCAACTACCGCGTGATCGTGCTGCGCGACCTGGTGCGCGGCACCGACGCACACCTGGAAGGCGCGGCGCTCGCGATGGTGTCGCTGCACCTGGGGCTGGTGATGGATTCAGAAGAACTGCTGCGGGTGTGGCGCGGCTGAATCTCAGCCCGACACTCCGAGCCAGCGCGCGACCACCGCCGGCATGTCGCCCTGCGCGGACTCCCACACCAGTTCGGGTGCCGCCACGTGCACGCCGGGCGGCGCGATGCGCAGCGCCACATCGACCAGCTCCGCCACCTTCACCGCGCGCACCGGCTGCTCGCTGCTGGGCACCATGAAGCGCACCACCGAAAGCATCCACGCGGCCAGCCGCTCGAAGGGGTTGGCGATCTTCGCGTTCACCGGCTTGCGCGCCGAACGCACGAGGATCACGCGCTCGAAGCCGCAGGCCACCACCGCCTGCTCGTCGAGGCTCGCGAGGCCGCGCTTAAGCGCTTCGGGTAGCCGGCCCTGGTCGTGCGGCAGCACGATGGCCAGCGTCTGCACGCCGCAGGCACGCAGCCAGCGGGCCAGTTCGGGCAGATCGGAAGGCTCGGGCACCCACAGCGCGCGCTCGCGGTCGTGGTACAGGCGCGGCGGGTCGAAGGCGATGATGGCGGTGTGGGCCGAGGTCAGCGGCCATTGCGCGATCGGCTGGGCCGGGCTCAGGTAGGTCTCGACGCCGCGCAGCCCGTCGCGGATCGGCTCGCGCGCCAGCACGCGGGTGTGGGCATGGCGGTGGCTCCCCGCCAGCCGGCGCAGCAGTTCGGCGCCCAGCGCGCCGGTCGCGCCCGCGATCAGCAGCGTGCCGAAGGCATCGGAGGCAACGGGCATTACCGCACGGTTGGCGGCTTGCAGGGCTTGCAGTGGATCAACGGCCATGAAGCCGCCTATGCTACCTTCCGCATCTTCTGCGGAGGTAATGCAAATGATGATGAAGCGCTGGTTCCTGATTCTCGCGGCGGTCCTGTCCCTGAGCGGATGCGGCTACAACCAGTTCCAGTCCCTCGACGAGGCCAGCAAGTCGGCCTGGAGCGAGGTCCTCAACCAGTACCAGCGGCGCGCCGACCTCGTGCCGAACATCGTGGCCACCGTGAAGGGCGAGGCCAGCTTCGAGCAGGACACGCTCACCAAGGTGATCGAGGCGCGCGCCAAGGCCACCTCGATCCAGGTGACGCCCGAGACGCTCAACAACCCCGAGGCCTTCAACAAGTTCCAGCAGGCGCAGGGCGAGCTCTCCTCGGCGCTGTCGCGGCTGATGGTGGTGTCGGAGCGCTACCCCGACCTGAAGGCCAACCAGTCCTTCCGCGACCTGCGCGTGACGCTGGAAGGCACCGAAAACCGCATCACCGTGGCGCGCAACCGGTACATCGAAAGCGTGCAGGAGTACAACGTGCTCGCGCGCAGCTTCCCGACCAACATCACGGCCAAGGTCTTCGGCTACGCGACCAAGCCCAACTTCTCGGTGCAGAACGAGGCGCAGATCTCCACGCCGCCAACGGTCGACTTCAGCGCACCGAAGAAGTAAGCCGGCAACCCGATGGCCATCGCCGCACTGCTTCGCCGCGCGCTGGCCGCTGTCGTTCTCGCGGCCCTGGCCGGCGTCGCGCTGGCCCAGGGCCTGCTGCCGATCCCCACGCTCACCGCGCGGGTGATCGACCAGACCGGCACGCTCGACAGCGCGCAGCGCAACGGCCTCGAAACCAAGCTCGCGGCCTTCGAGCAGCGCAAGGGTTCGCAGATCGTGGTGCTGATGGTGCCGACCACCGCGCCCGAGGACATCGCCAGCTACACGCAGCGCGTGGGCGATGCCTGGAAGATCGGCCGCAAGGGTGTCGGCGACGGCCTGCTGGTGGTAGTGGCCAAGGACGACCGCAAGATGCGCATCGCCACGGCCAAGGCGCTCGAAGGCGCGGTGCCCGACCTCGCGGCCAGTCGCATCATCGACGAGGAAATGAAGCCGCGCTTTCGCAACGGCGACTTCGCGGGCGGGCTGAACGCGGCGGTGGACCGGCTCATCGGGCTGGTCGATGGCGAGCCGCTGCCCGAGCCGTCGCGCAACACGGGCGGGGGTGGCAACGAGGGCTTCGACTGGGAGAACCTCGCGATCTTCCTGTTCGTCGGTGTCTTCGTCGGCGCGCCGATCGCGCGCGCCATCTTCGGCAAGAAGCTGGGCACGATGTTCATCGGCGGCGGCGTGGGCGTGGTGGTTTTCTTCATCACCACCAGCATCGCCATCGCGGTGATTGCGGCGCTGGTGGCACTGATCGTCTCGCTGGTCGCGGGCACCGGGCGTCCGGGCGGTGGCGGGGGCGGCGGCTGGAGTTCCGGCGGCGGAGGCTGGGGCGGCGGTGGTGGCGGCTTCAGCGGAGGCGGTGGAGGCGGCGGCTTCAGCTCCGGCGGTGGCGGCAATTTCGGCGGCGGCGGCGCGTCGGGGGACTGGTGAACACGATGCAAAGCACCAACACGAAGCCCTCTGGCAGCGAAGCGGGCCTCTTCACCAAACTGGGCCGCATCTGGCGCCATCGCTGGATCGATGAATCCGAGGTGCGCCGCGCGATTCCTGCGGCAGCGCTGGAGCGCCTCGCGGGCCGCGTGACCGCGAGCGAGCGGCGCCACAGCGGCGAGATCCGCATCTGCGTCGAAGCCGGCCTGCCGATGTCCTACCTGTGGCGCCATGCGCCGCCGCGCGAACGCGCCGTGACGCTGTTCGGCAAGCTGCGCGTATGGGACACCGCGCACAACAACGGCGTGCTCATCTACCTGCTGCTGGCCGAGCACGCCATCGAGATCGTGGCAGACCGGGGTATCGACGCGCATGTCGACGATGCCGAATGGGCCGCGATGGCACAGCGCATGAGCGCGGCCTTCCGCGAAGGCCGCTTCGAGGACGGGCTCACGCAGGCGCTGGAAGAGATTTCCGCGCTGCTGGTCGAGCACTTTCCGCTGGCCGAGGGCGAACTCGACGTGAACGAGTTGCCCGATGAACCGGTGGTGCTCTAGCAGCCTTCGCGCGGTGGCACAGCCCACACCGCGTCGCCACCAACCGCATGAAAGCGCCGCCCCGGCGCAGATTCCATCAGCCACCCGCCCGTGAACTCGCCGAAGGCCGGCAGCACGGCCTGCTGCCCGTCGCTCGCGAAGCACGGCAGCCGCACGCTGTCGCGCCCTCGCCCCTGGAGCCTGCAGACCGGATGCAGATGCCCCGCGAGCACGAAGTGCGTGGCATGCACCTGCGGATGGTGGCAGCAGGCGAAAGGGCCCAGCAGGAAGGGCTCGTCGACCACCTCGATGCCGAGTTCCGGCGGCGGATCGCCCGCACGGCTGTCGTGGTTGCCGCGCACCAGGGTCATGGCAATGGCCGCGTGGAGCGAACGCCAGGCCTCGACGGCGGCCAGCACCGTGCGCGCCTGCGCCGCATGCAGGAAGTCGCCTAGGAAAACGATGCGCTGCGGCTCATGCTTCTGGATCAGCACATCGAGCCGCGCGAGGTTCTGCTGCGTGGTCCCGCCCGGCACCGGCTGGCCGAGCGCGCGATAGGTCGCGGCCTTGCCCAGGTGCAGGTCGGCCACGAACAGCACGCGCCGGCCGGGCCACCACAGGGCACGCTCGGGCAGCAGGTGCAGCAGCTCGCCCGCCCAGTGCACGGCGAGCGGCGAATTGGATGTATCGGGGGATGTCACCCGGCCAGTGTCGCAAAACCTGCGATTGCCTTGCAAAGGCCCTCCAGAGCCCCCATTTGCCTGCCATGACCGAATCGCCCCCGCTGCACATCGTCTGCCCGCACTGCCACACGACCAACCGCGTGCGCGCGGCGCAGCTGGGCAGCGCCCCCGACTGCGGCAGCTGCCACCGCCCGCTGTTCACCGGCCATTCGACGGCGCTGGCGGATGCCGCCACCTTCGACCGCCACATCGCCCGCAACGAAATTCCGGTGCTGGTCGATTTCTGGGCGCCCTGGTGCGGCCCCTGCCGCCAGATGGCGCCGGCCTACGAGCAGGCCGCAGCCCAGCTGGAGCCCCACGTGCGGCTCGCCAAGGTCGACACCGAGGCGGTGCCCGCGCTGGGCGCGCGCTTCAACATCCGCAGCATCCCGACGCTGGCGCTGTTCCGCGGCGGCCGCGAGGTGGCGCGGCAGGCCGGCGCGATGGGCACGGCCGACATCGTGCGTTGGGTGAAGGCGCACGGCGCGGGCTGAGACTAGAGCGGCGGCAGCGGCCTTGACGGCCGCGGCGGCCGCCGGCGGTCGCGCCGCTGGCTCACCGGCTTCGGCGGCTTGCCCGGCCCTTCTTGCCCGAAGGCCAGCGTTCCCTTCACGCGCTCCACGCCGCCGGCCGTGACCGCGCCGCCCGCGGCCTTCTCGAGCTGCTCGACCATGCGCGCGATGCGGTCGGCCACGTTCTCGTTCGACAGCTTCTCGCGGAACAGTTCCACCATCAGCGGAAACGAGAACGGCGTGGGCCGTGCGAGCGGCTTCAGCACCAGCCGCTGCATGGCGATGCGCTCGAGGCTTGCGCGCAGGCGGCCGATCTCGAGCTCCTGCGCGAGCAGTTCCTGCTCGGCCTGCAGCAGCAGCCTGTTGCCGGGATCGTACTTGCGGAACACCTCCCAGAAGAGCGACGACGAGGCCTGCAGCTGCTTGCTGCTGCGCTTCTCGCCCGGATAGCCCTGGTAGATGAGGCCCGAGACGCGCGCGATCTCGCGAAAGCGCCGCTGCGCCAGCTCGCCGGCGTTGAGCGATGCCAGCACCTCGTGCAGCAGCGCCGCGCGCTGGTCTTCGCCCTCGCCCTGCGGCAGCGTCAGCACCCGCGGCAGCAGCGCCGGCCAGTCGACCTCGGTCGCGCTCAGCAGCTCGAAGCCGTAGTCGTTGACCGCGATCGAGAAGGTGCGCGCCTCGTGCTGCGCGACGCGCCACGCCAGGAGGCTCGCGAGCCCCAGGTGCACGTGCCGGCCCGCGAAGGGATACAGGAACAGATGCGATCCCTCGCGCGTGCTCAGGGTTTCGGCCAAGAGCGTCTGCGGCGTGGGCAGCGCCGACCACTGCTGCTGTATCTCCAACAGCGGGCGCACGCACTGCAGTTCGGGCGAGTCGTAGCGACCTTCGCCGGCCTGCGCGAGCTGCTGCACCACCGCGTCGGCCAGGGTGTTCGACAGCGGCATGCGCCCACCGCCCCAGCGCGGCACCGCGGCGCGCTTGCCGCTGGCGCGCCGCACCCAGGCCGTCATGTCGTGGATGCGCACGAGTTCGAGCATGCGGCCGCCGAACAGGAAGCAGTCGCCGAGCTTCATGCGGGCGACGAAGCTCTCTTCCACGCTGCCGATCTTCGAGCCGCCGACGTATTGAACCGAGATGCTCGCGTCGCTCACGATGGTGCCGATGTTCATGCGGTGCCGCCGCGCGAGCCGCGCATCGGGCACGCGCCAGACGCCCTCGGCATCGGGCACCACGCGCTTGTAGTCCGGATAGGCCGCGAGAGACGGGCCGCCCTGCGCCACGAACTCCAGGCACCACTGCCAGTTCTCGCGCGCGAGGCTTTCGTAGGCCGCCGTGCCGCGCACTTCCTCGTAGAGGTCGTCGGGCACGAAGCCGCCGCCCAGCGCGACCGTCACCAGGTGCTGCACCAGCACGTCGAGCGGCTGCTCGGGCGAATGGCGCGCCTCGATGTGCCCGGCCGCGATGGCGACGCGCGCGGCCGAGCCTTCCACCATCTCCACGCTATGCGTGGGCACGAGCGTGATGCGCGAAGGCCGCCCCGGCGCATGGCCCGAGCGGCCCGCGCGCTGCAGCAGCCGCGCGACGCCCTTGGGCGAGCCGATCTGCAGCACGCGCTCCACCGGCAGGAAGTCCACGCCCAGGTCCAGGCTGGAGGTGCAGACCACCGCCTTCAATTCGCCGCTCTTCAGGCCCAGCTCGACCCACTCGCGCACCTCGCGGTCGAGCGAGCCGTGATGCAGCGCGATGAGGCCCGCCCATTCCGGCTTTGCTTCGAGCATCGCCTGGTACCAGATCTCCGCCTGCGAGCGCGTGTTGGTGAAGACCAGCGTGGTGCTGCTCGCGGCGATCTCCTCGATCACCTGCGGCAGCATCGTGAGGCCCAGGTGGCCGCCCCACGGAAAGCGCTCGGCGACGCCGGGCAGCAGCGAATCGATGACCAGCTTCTTCGGCACCTGCCCCTGCACCAGCACGCCCTCTTCATGGCCCAGCAGCGCATGCATCGCCTCGTGCAGGTTGCCCAGCGTGGCCGACATGCCCCAGATCGCGAGGCCCGGGTTCCAGCGCTTCAGCCGCGCGAGCGCGAGCTGCACCTGCACGCCGCGCTTGTTGCCCAGCAGCTCGTGCCATTCGTCGACCACGGCCATGCGAACGTGGCCGAGCACCTCGTGCGCATCGACGCGCGCGAGCAGCAGCGAAAGGCTTTCGGGCGTGGTGACGAGCACCGTGGGCAGGCGCTGGTTCTGCGCGCTGCGCTCGGCGGAGGTGGTGTCGCCGCTGCGCGCGCCGACGCTCCATGGATGCACCTCGGCGCCGAGGGCTTCCAGCGGCTGCTGCAGTGCGCGCAACGTGTCGGCCGCCAGCGCGCGCATCGGCGTGAGCCACAGCACGGTGAGCGGCTCGGCAACGGGCCGCGCGTTCGTCGATGCGGCCGCCTTGCGCGCCCGCACGAAGGCCTGCAGCGCGCCCAGCCACACGGCGTAGGTCTTGCCAGCGCCGGTGGTGGCATGCAGCATGCCCGAGCGGCCATCGGCGATCGCCTTCCAGACCTCGCGCTGGAATTTGAAGGGCTTCCATCCGCGCGCGGCGAACCACGTGTCGAGCGCTGTCTTGACGATCCTGCTGCTCATTCGGGCAACAACGCCGCAAGCGTCTGAAGGGTATCGGCCTCTTCCACCGGCTTGTCCTCGCGCCATCGCAGCATGCGCGGAAAGCGCACCGCGATGCCGCTCTTGTGCCGCGTGCTGCGCGCGATGCCCTCGAAGCCGAGCTCGAACACCAGCGTGGGCTTCACGCTCTTCACCGGTCCGAAGCTCTCCACGGTGGTCTTGCGGATGATCGCGTCCACGCGCGCCATCTCGGCATCGGTGAGGCCCGAGTAGGCCTTGGCGAACGGCACGAGCTTGCGGTCCTCCTGTCCGGGCGGGCCGTCCCACACGGCGAAGGTGTAGTCGCTGAAGAGGCTGGCGCGCCGGCCGTGGCCGCGCTGCGCGTAGATCAGCACCGCGTCGACGCTCAGCGGATCGATCTTCCACTTCCACCACACGCCCACGTCCTTGGTGCGGCCCACGCCGTACTGCGCGTCGCGGCGCTTGAGCATCATCCCTTCCACGCCCATGGCGCGCGCCGCTTCGCGCTGGCGCGCGAGATCGGGCCAGTCGGCCCCGGCGAGCACCGGGCTCGGCAGCAGCGAGGGATGGTCCATGCGCGTCACCAGCTCGTCGAGCAGCACGCGGCGCTCGGACTGCGGCAGCGCGCGCAGGTCGCGCCCTTCCCACTCGAGGATGTCGTAGGCCAGCAGCACCACCGGTACGTCGCGCAGCAGCTTCGCGCCCAGCGTCTTGCGGCCGATGCGCTTCTGCAGCTCGGCGAAGGGCTGCACGCGACCTTCGCGCCACACGACGATCTCGCCGTCGAGCACCGTGCCGTCGGGCAGCGCCTCGCCGAGCGCGGCGAGTTCGGGGAAGCGCTCGGTCACCAGTTCTTCGCCGCGCGACCACACCCACGCCGCGCCCGCGCGCTTGACCAGCTGCGCGCGGATGCCGTCCCATTTCCATTCGACGATCCAGTCCGAGGGCGGCCCCAGCACCGCGCCGAACTGCTCCAGCGGCAGGTTGAAGGGATGCGCAAGGAAGAACGGGTAAGGCTGGCCGCTGGTCTTCTGCTCCTGCTCGCTGCCCGTCTCGGGTGCGATGAGCGCCTGGTAGTCGGCGGCCCGGGGCCGCCCGCCGATGTGCGTGTAGCCCATGAGCCGCTGCGCCACGCGCTTGGCGTCGATGCCGCCCACGGCCGCGAGCGCCTGCGTGACCTGCAGCTTCGACACGCCGACGCGGAACGCACCGGTGATGAGCTTGAAGTACACCAGCCGCTCCTCGGGCGCGAGCTGCCGCCACTGCGCGCGCAGGCGGTTGGCCAGCTCGTCGGGCGCGTTCTTCGCGGCATCGCGCAGCGGCAGCAGGTGCTGCTCGACCCATGCGGCAAGGCCCAGGTCGTGCGCGTCGGTGGGCGGCGGCAGCAGCAGCGCGATGGTCTCGGCCAGATCGCCCACCGCATCGTAGCTCTCGTCGAACAGCCACTCGGGCAGGCCCGCCGCCTCTTGCGCGAGCAGCCGCAGCAGCTTGACCGGCACCAGCTGGCGCGGCTTGCCGCCGGCGAGGAAGTAGACGGCCCAGGCCGCGTCAGCCGCATCGGCTTCTCGCAGGTAGCGCTGCAGGGCGGCCTGCTTGGCGAGGTTGGAGGTGCTGGCGTCGAGCTCGTGGTACAGCGCGGCGAAGGCCTTCATGGCATCTCTCCTTCCCCCTCTGGGGGAAGGTTGGGATGGGGGCTCTCGGCCTCCCCATCGAGCGCCGCCTGCCCTCTCCCCAGCCCTCCCCCGGAGGGGGAGGGAGTCTCTTGATCATCTTCATCGCCGTACTCGGTTTTGAACGACTGCGCATCGAGGCCGTTCTCGCTGAGCCACCGCACCATCACCTGCACGCTGCCATGGGTGACGAAGACCCGCTCGGCACCCGTGCCGGCGATGGCCTGCTGCAGGCCGGGCCAGTCGGCATGGTCGGACATCACGAAGCCCCGGTCCACGCCGCGCCGCCTGCGCGTGCCGCGCAGCTGCATCCAGCCGCTCGCGAAGCCGTCGGCGTAGTTGCCGAAGCGCTTCATCCACGGCGTGCCCTGCGCGGAAGGCGGTGCGAGCACCAGCGCGCGCTTGAGCAATGCGGCATCGACGCCTTCATCACCCACGCGCAGGGTCGGCGGCAGCGCCACGCCGGCCGCGCGGTAGACGGCATTGAGCGGCTCCACCGCGCCGTGCACGACGATGGGCCCGATGCTCGCGTCCACGCCGTGCAGGATGCGCTGCGCCTTGCCGAAGGCATAGCAGAACAGCACCGATGCGCGGCCGGCTTCGGCGTTGGCGCGCCACCACGCGTCGATCTGCGCGAACAGCACCGGCTGCGGGGGCCAGCGGTAGACCGGCAGGCCGAAGGTCGACTCGGTGATGAAGGTGTCGCAGGGCACCGGTTCGAACGGCGGGCAGGTGCCGTCGGGCTCCGTCTTGTAGTCGCCCGAGGCCACCCACACGCGCCCGCCGTGCGCGAGCCGCACTTGCGCCGAGCCCAGCACATGGCCCGCAGGGTGCAGCGAGACGCGCACGCCGTGGTGCTCGATGGCTTCGCCGTAAGGCAGCGTCTGCAGCGCGATGTCGCGTCCCAGGCGCGCGCGCAGCGTGCCTGCGCTGTCGGTGTGGGAGAGGTAGTGCCCGTGCCCGGCGCGCGCGTGGTCGGAATGCGCATGGGTGATGACGGCGCGCGCCACCGGCCGCCACGGGTCGATGTAGAAATCGCCGGGCGGGCAGTACAGGCCCTCGGGCCGGGCGACGACGAGGAGGTCTTCTTCCTGCTTTGCGGGAGGCATGGCACGCCATCGTAGGCGCTGCCGGGGTTTGGCGCCGCCGAACGACGGGCGCAAAGCGTTGTGGGCGGGCTCCTACCCTAGGGCCGCTTCGGGCGGTTCTTCGCCATGTCGAGCACATTCATCTTCATGCCGTTGGGCATGACCATGTCGCCCGGCTTCTGGTCGGCCTTGCATGGGCCGATCCATTTGGCCTCCATCACGCTGTGGCCCTCGGCGCGGCCCATCAGCGGCGGGCTGTAGCTCGACTTGCTCTCCATGCGGTAGGCGGTGCCGAAGTCGCCGCTCATCACCGCGTGCGATGTGGCGACGGTGTTGCCGATCTTGCAGACCGAGTCCATGACCAGCTTGCCGCCGTCCGAGCTCAGCTCCTGCTTGGAGCACAGGTCCTTGCCCATGCCCTGGCCCATGTCGCGCAGCGCCTTGTCGCTGGCCGCGTCGATGCATTGCTGCATGGTGTGGCCTGCTGCGGCGTCCTTGCCGCCGCTGCCGTCGCCCGTCCGGATCTCCCAGAGGCCTGGCTTGCGCGCGGGAAAGTCGAGCGCGAGCGCCGGCATCGCGAGGGCACCGGCCGCCAGGCAGGCCACGACGGCGGAAAGACGGATGTTCATGGCGGGCTCCCCCGGCGGTGTACGGCGATGCCCGGTTTTTACCGCGCGCGCCGCCGCGGCGGTATATCGCGATCGGCCTACGCCGGAACAGCCGCCGTGCCGCGCCGCCTCGTGGCGACGCCGAACGCCACGCCCAGGGCGAAGCCGCCGAGCACGTCGATCAGCACGTGCTGTCGCACCGCCATCGTCGAATAGACGATGCCGACGGCCCAGGCCACGTTGATGGCGCGCAGCCAGAGCGGCGCCCCCACCGCCCGCAGTTGCCGCGCCAGCACCACGCAGCTGAACACCGAGAACGACACATGCAGCGAGGGGAAGGCGTTGCCGGCCGAATCGACCATCTTGAGGAACTGCAGCGAGGTGCCCGGCGTGGTCTCGACCACGAAGTTGGGGATCGCCGTGGGCATGAACCAGAACACGAGCAGCGCCAGCAGCGTCATGGCCGCGCAGCCCAGCGAGAAGCCGGTCAGTTCGCGCATGTCCCTGGCCAGCAGCACCGGCAGCGCGATGTAGCCCCATAGCGATAGATACACCGGCAGCAGCCACGGCCAGAAGGCGATCAGCCGATCGACGGGCGTGAGGGGCAACACCCAGGCCTGGCCCGCGTTTTTCATGATCCAGAAGTACAGCGGGAAGAAACCGAGCGTGGCGACGGTGTTGCCAACCAGCTTCAGGGGGAACAGCGTGATGCTGCGCTTCCACAATGCCGCGAGCCATGGCGGCACCATCGAGGAAGACGATGCGGAAGAAGACGACGAGGACGTTGCGTCGGACGCGGGAGGTGTCATGGAGGCCTGGGCAGCGCGCCGCGCGCTACCAGGGCGTCCACTTTAATTCGCTTTTCGCCGAAGCCACCGTGCGTTCGATGAAGCGCACGCCGCGCGCACCATCCTCCACGCGCGGATAGTCCGCAGCCAGCGGGTCGGCAGTACGCCCTTCGAGCCTTGCGCGGATGTCCGCCGCCACGCCCGCGTACACGTTCGCGAAGGCTTCGATGAAGCCCTCCGGGTGCCCGGCCGGCAGCCGGCTCGCGCGTTTCGCGGACTCGCACAGCCACGGCGCGCCGCGCGTGAGTACCTGCAGCGGCCCGTCGTGCGGCAGGTGCACCAGCCGGCTCGGTTGCTCCTGGTGCCATTCGAGCGTGCCAAGCGTGCCCGACACGCGCAGGCGCAGGTCGTTCTCCAGGCCGGTGTTGATCTGCGAAGCGATGAGCACGCCGCGCGCGCCGCCCTCGAAGCGCAGCAGCAGGCTGCCGTCGTCGTCGAGCATGCGCCCCGGCACCAGTGCACCGAGGTCGGCGCACAGGCTCTCGATGCGCTGCCCGGTGACGGTGGCCACGAGGTTCTCGGCATGCGAGCCGATGTCGCCGATGGCGCCGGCTGCGCCGCTGCGCGCGGGGTCGGTGCGCCAGTCGGCCTGCTTGTTGTCGCCGCTGCCCTCGACGTGGCTCGCAAGCCAGCCCTGGTTGTATTCGACGACGACCTTGCGCACCTCGCCGATGAGGCCCGAGCGCACCATCTCGCGCGCTTGCCGGACCATCGGGTAGCCGGTGTAGTTGTAGGTGACGCCGAACACCGTGCCCTTCTTGGCGACCGTAGCGACCAGCGCGTCGGCCTGCTCGCGCGTGTGCACCAGTGGCTTGTCGCACACCACGTGGAAGCCCGCCTCGGCGAAGGCCTGCGCTACCGGGAAGTGCACATGGTTGGGCGTGACGATCGACACGAAGTCGATGCGCTCGCCCTCGGGGCGCTTCAGCTCGTCGGCCAGGAGCGCCTGCCAGTCGCCGTGGTTGCGATCTTCGGCCAGGCCGAGGTCGCGGCCCGAGGCGCGCGCCTTCCCGGGGCTGGACGAGAGCGCGCCCGCGACGAGCTCGATCTGCCCGTCGAGCGCCATGGCCTTGCGGTGCACGGCGCCGATGAAGGCATCGCGGCCGCCGCCGACCATGGCGTAGCGCAGTTTGCGAGGAGGTGTGTCGGTCATCGATCGTCTCGGCGTTTCCGGAAACTGTTCCCTCTCCCCTTGGGGAGAGGGCTAGGGTGAGGGTGGCGGCATTTGCACACGCACCGTTTTCGCCGTCGCCGCAGGCCCTCACCCCAACCCTCTCCCCGGGGGGAGAGGGAGCAAAGCAGGCCCGCCGCTTCAGGACATCAGAAAGGCGAATTGGGGTGGTAGAAGTCCTTGGCGTTTTCCTTGGTGATGAGCACCGAAGGAATGATCGTGGTCGCCGGCAGCTTCTCGCCCTTCAGGCGCGCTTCTGCCGTGAGCTTGATCGCGTCGTAGATGAACTTGGGCGAATAGCTCACGTCGGCCGTGATGCGCTTGTCCTTGCCGTCCATGATGGTCTTGACCATGCCCTTGGCGCCCGCGCCGCCGAAGATGATCTTGATGTCGTCGCGCTTGGCCTGCTCGATGGCCTTGAGCACGCCCACGGCCATGTCGTCGTCGGCGGCCCAGATGGCGTCGATGTTCTTGAAGCGCGTGAGGTAGTCCTGCGTGACCTTGAAGGCGTCGTCGCGGTTCCAGTTGGCGTACTTGGCGTCGAGCAGCTTGATGTCGGGGCTGTTCTTGAGCACCGCGTTGAAGGCATCCATGCGCTCGTTGTCCAGCGTGGTCGCGATGCCGCGCAGCGCCACCACGTTGCCCTTGCCGTTCAGCTGCTTCACGATGTACTCGGCAGGGATCTTGCCGAAGGCCGTGTTGTCGCCGGCCACGTACGCATCCTGCGCGCTGGTGTCGGTGAGGCCGCGGTCCACCACGGTCACGTAGGCGCCCTTGGCCTTGACCTGTGCCACGGGCTTGGTCAGCGCTGCGGATTCGAAGGGGAACACGACCAGCGCGTTGATCTTGGTGACCGTCGAAAGGTCCTGCAGCTGGTTGGCCTGCTCGGGCGCGTTGGCGGCCGTCTTGATGGTGATCTTCAGGTCCTTGTGTTCCTTCTCCAGGTCCTTCTTCGCCTGGTTGGCCCAGTAGTTGATGCCGCCCATGAAGCTGTGCGTGGCGGCCGGAATCGAAACGCCGAGGTTGACCTTCTCCGCGGCGAGCGCGGGCAGGCTGGCGAACGCGGCGGCGGCAACCGCCGTGAATGCGAGGCGTCGGGTGAAAGTCGTCATGCTGGATGTCTCCTCTTGGTTGATGGAACGGAACGGGAAAGAACTAGCGCCGGCCGCGCTGCAGGAACGCGACGATGATGATCACGAAGCCCTGCACCGCCGCGTTGAGGTACACGCTGATGATGCTGGTGAGGTTCAGGATGTTGCTGATGACCGAGAGCAGCACCGCGCCCACCACCGTGCCGGTGATGCTGCCCGCGCCGCCCTTGAGCGCCGTGCCGCCCACGATCACCGCGGCGATGGCTTCGAGCTCCCACAGCAGGCCGGTGGTCGGCGAGGCCGAGCCCAGTCGCGGCACGTACAGCAGCGTCGCGATGCCCACGCACACGCCGAGCAGCACGTAGGTGAGGATCTTCACGCGGTCGACGTCCACCGCCGCGTAGCGCGCCACCTGCTCGTTGGAGCCGATCGCCTGCACGTAGCGTCCGTAGGCCGTGCGGTTGAGGATGAGGCCACCCACGATGGCGACGATCACGAACACCCACACCGGCACCGGAATGCCCGCGAGGCTCGCGTAGTACACGGGCGCGTAGAGGTCCGACAGCTCGTTGTCGAGCGTGAGCGCGCCGCCGTCGGCGAAGTACGTGAGGTAGGCGCGGAAGATGCCCAGGGTGCCCAGCGTCACGATGAAGGGTTCGATGCGCCCCTTGGTGATGAGCAGGCCGTGCGCGAGCCCGAACACCGCGCCGAGCACCACCGCCAGTACCGCGCCCATCACCACCGCCAGCAGCGGCGAGCCCGAGGCCGGGCCGGCCCAGTTGATGAACATGATCACGCTGCCCGCGATGAGCGCGGCCATCGAGCCCACCGACAGGTCGATGCCGCCGGAGATGATCACGAAGCACATGCCCACGGCGATGATGCCGATGAAGGCCGTGCGCGTGAGCACGTTCATCGCGTTGTCGACGGTCGCGAAGTCGCCGTTGAGCAGCGTGCCGGCGATGCACAGCAGCACCAGGCCGATGACGGGGCCCAGGCCATGCAGGCGCTCGGTCCAGCGCGGCGCGGTCTCGCTGCGGTGCGCGGCGACTTCAGGCTGCGGCTGTGGTGTCTGCTGTTCCGGTGGCATGAGCGATGAGCTCCTCTTCTGTCAAATGCTCCGCGTCAAGCGTGGCGACCAACTTGCCTGCCCGCATCACCGCGACGCGGTGGCACAGGCCGATCAGCTCCATCAGCTCCGACGAGACGACGATCACCGCGAGCCCTTCGCGGGCGAGTCGCTGGATCAGGAAATAGATGTCGCGCTTGGCGCCCACGTCGACGCCGCGCGTGGGCTCGTCGAGCACCACCACCTTCGGCCTGGGCTGCAGCACCTTGGCAAGCGCGAGCTTCTGCTGGTTGCCGCCCGACAGCGACGAGGCCTTCACGTCGAGCGAGCCGGTGCGGATGCCGTAGTCCTTCACCGCCTCGGCCAGCGCGCCGCGCTCGGCCTCGGGCTTGAGCCAGGGTTGCGCGTAGCGCTCCAGCGCCATGAGCGTGAGGTTCTGCCGCAGGCCGAAGTTGACATGCAGGCCCTTGCCCTTGCGGTCTTCGCTCAGGTAGGTGAGGCCGTGCCGCGCCGCGTCGCGCGGATTGCGCCAGCCCTTGCCGTGGGGCACGGGCTTGCCCAGCATCTCGACGCTGCCGCCGCTGGCGGGCCGCAGGCCCAGCAGGCCCTCGAAGAGCTCGGTGCGCCCCGCGCCGACGAGGCCCGCGAAGCCGAGGATCTCGCCGGAGCGCACCTCGAAACTCGCGTCCTGCGCCCAGCCGGGCACGCTGAAGCCTTGCACGCGCATGGCGGGCTCGCCGGACATCGTCACCGCATCGCGCGGCGGGTACAGGTCGGCCAGCTCGCGGCCCACCATCAGGTTGGCCATCTGCTGGCGCGTGACATCGGCCGTGGGCGCGCGCGCCACGAAGCGGCCGTCGCGCATGACGATGACTTCGTCGGTCACCTGCTCCACCTCGTCGAGCTTGTGCGAGATGTAGACGATGGTCACGCCGTCGGCGCGCAGCTGGGCGATCAGCTTGAAGAGGCGCTCGGTCTCGCCGGGCGTGAGCGTGGCGGTGGGCTCGTCCATGACGAGCAGTCGGGCGCGGCGGGCGATGGCCTTCGCGATTTCCACGAGCTGCTTCTCGGCGACGATGAGCTTGCGCACCTTGGTGCGCGGGTCGATGTTCAGGCCTACGGCCGCGAGCGCGGAGGCGGCGTCGCGCTCCATGGCGGCATCGTCGAGCAGCCAGCCTTTCTTCTTTTCATGGCCGAGAAAGATGTTCTGCGCCACGTTCAGGTCTTCGGCGAGGTTGAACTCCTGGTGGATCAGCACGATGCCCAGCGCCTCGGCGTCGCGCGAGCTCGCGAACTGCCGCGGCTGTCCGTTGATCTTCAGAGCGCCGCCGGTCGCCGACTCGTAGCCCGACAGGATCTTCATCAGCGTGGACTTGCCCGCGCCGTTCTCGCCGAGCAGGCCGTACACGTGCCCGGGCGCGAGCGCGAAGCTCACGCCGTGCAGCACCTGCACCGGGCCGAAAGCCTTCACGATGCCGTCGAACTCGACGGCGACGCTGCCTTTGCCGCTCATGCCCGCATCGGTCACGGCGCCACCCCGCGTGCCTTCAGCGTTTCCTGCATCGCGAGCACACCGGCGCCGATCAGGCCGCCCTGCATGCCCAGCGGCGTGTACTGGATCTCCAGGTGCCGCGTGGAAAGCGCCAGCGAGCGCTGGTACACGCTCTGCCGCACGGCAGCGAGGAACAGCGGCCCGATGCGCGTGATGCCACCGCCGATGAACACGTGCGACGGATTGAAGAAGTTGACGACCGACGCGAGCATCTGCCCGATCAGGCTGCCGGCGCGCTGGATGATGGCGTTGGCGGCCGTGTCGCCGCCGCGGCTGGCCTGGCCCACGTCGATCGCGTCGATGCGGCCGTGCTGGCGCAGGACTTCGGCCAGCGCGGCGCTCTCGCCGGCCTCGGCGGCCTGCACCGCCATGCGAGTGATCGCCGGGCCGGCGGCCATCGCCTCGACGCAGCCGAGGTTGCCGCAGTGGCAGCGCGGGCCTTCCTGGTCGACGCAGATGTGGCCCACGTCGCCGGCCGAACCGGCGGCGCCGCGGTACACCTCGCCATGGCAGACGATGCCGCAGCCGATGCCCGTGCCGATCTTGATGACGAGGAAGTTCTGCAGCGAGCGCCTCAGACGCCACAACTCGCCCAGCGCCATGAGGTTCACGTCGTTGTCGACGAAGACGGGGGCGGCATAGTCCTCGCGCAGGTAGTCGCGGATCGAGAAGCTGTCCCAGGCCGGCATCAGCGGCGGGTTCACGAGCTGGCCGATCTCGAAGTTGACCGGGCCGGGCACGCCGATACCGATGCCGAGCACGTCCTTGGAGCCGTGGCCACAGCGGGCCAGCAGTTCGCGCATCAGCACGCGCACACGGGCCAGCACGACCGCAGGGCCCTCGCGTACGTCGGCGGGTTCGTCGTGCTGGGCGAGCACGCTGAGGTCGGGCCGCAGCACGGCCACGTCGAGGCTGGTGGCGCCGATGTCGACGCCGACGAGCACGCCGAGTGCGGCATGCAGCTGGAGGTTTTCGGGGCGGCGCCCGCCCGACGAGCGCTGCAGGCCGGCTTCCGCCAGAAGGCCCTGGTCGACGAGGCCGGCGATCAGCCCGTTGGCCTTGCTCTTGGAAAAGCCCAGCTGCTCCGCCATGGCATGGCGCGAACCGCCGGCCGACCAGAAGGTCGTTTCCAGCAAACGCATTTCGTCCGCAGTGATGCCACTCCAGGGTGCCACGCGCCTTGTCTCCGGTGTTCTTGTCTTGCGCCAGCGGTCATTGCCGCTGGACGAAGGCGAATACTAGGTGGCGGGCTTCAGCCGGACAAGGCCGAACTTCGACCTAATTCAGGCCAAATGACAACGATGCCAGGCGCACGTGGACGAAAAAAAGCCGCCTTGAAGGGCGGCTTCTTGTGCTCCGACGAAGGAGCTTATTTTTTCTGACGGTACTTGCGCAGCGCCGCGATCTGGGCGGCCATCACGGCCAGCTCGGATTGGGCCATCGCGATGTCGATGTCGCTCTTCGCGTTCTTCAGCGCTTCTTCTGCTGCGGCCTTGGCCTGATTGGCCTTCTCGTCGTCGAGGTCCTTGCCGCGGATCGCGGTGTCGGACAGCACGGTGACTGCGTTGGGCTGCACTTCGAGAATGCCGCCGGCCACGAAGACGAACTCTTCCTTGCCGTCGGCGGTTTCGATGCGCACGGCGCCGGGGCGGATGCGCGTGATCAGCGGGGTGTGGCGCGGGAAGATGCCGAGCTCACCGGCTTCACCGGGCAGCGCGACGAACTTGGCTTCGCCCGAGAAGATCGACTCTTCCGCGCTGACCACGTCCACATGGATGGTGCCTGCCATGGTGATTCCTTCTTAAGCGACCTTCTTGGCCTTCTCGAACGCTTCGTCGATGGTGCCGACCATGTAGAACGCCTGCTCGGGCAGGTGGTCGGCTTCGCCGTTCACGATCATCTTGAAGCCGCGGATGGTTTCGGCCAGCGGCACGTACTTGCCGGGCGAGCCCGTGAACACTTCGGCCACGTGGAACGGCTGCGACAGGAAACGCTGGATCTTGCGGGCGCGGGCCACGGCCAGCTTGTCTTCCGGAGCCAGTTCGTCCATGCCCAGAATCGCGATGATGTCGCGCAGTTCCTTGTAGCGCTGCAGCGTGCCCTGCACGGCGCGGGCCACGTTGTAGTGCTCTTCGCCGACCACGTTCGGGTCGAGCTGGCGCGAGGTCGAGTCCAGCGGGTCCACGGCGGGGTAGATGCCCAGCGAGGCGATGTCACGCGACAGCACCACGGTGGAGTCCAGGTGGGCGAAGGTCGTGGCGGGCGACGGGTCGGTCAAGTCGTCGGCGGGAACGTACACGGCCTGGATCGAGGTGATCGAGCCGACCTTGGTCGACGTGATCCGCTCCTGCAGGCGGCCCATTTCCTCGGCCAGCGTCGGCTGGTAGCCCACGGCGGAAGGCATGCGGCCCAGCAGCGCCGACACTTCGGTACCGGCCAGCGTGTAGCGGTAGATGTTGTCCACGAAGAACAGAACGTCACGGCCTTCGTCGCGGAACGACTCGGCGATGGTCAGGCCGGTCAGCGCCACGCGCAGGCGGTTGCCCGGGGGTTCGTTCATCTGGCCGTAGACCATCGACACCTTCGAGTCCTCGAGCTTCTCGAGGTTCACGACGCCGGAGTCGGCCATCTCGTGATAGAAGTCGTTGCCTTCGCGGGTGCGTTCGCCCACGCCTGCGAACACCGACAGACCCGAGTGAGCCTTGGCGATGTTGTTGATGAGTTCCATCATGTTCACGGTCTTGCCCACGCCGGCGCCACCGAACAGGCCCACCTTGCCGCCCTTGGCGAACGGGCAGACAAGGTCAATCACCTTGATGCCGGTTTCCAGCAGGTCCTGCGAAGGCGACAGTTCGTCGTACGCGGGAGCCTTGCGGTGGATGGAAGCGGTGAGCTCCTGGCCCACGTCGCCGCGTTCGTCGATCGGGCGGCCCAGCACGTCCATGATGCGGCCGAGGGTGGCCTTGCCGACCGGCACGGTGATGGGAGCGCCGGTGTTGGTCACGACCAGGCCGCGACGCAGGCCGTCGGACGAGCCCAGTGCAATGGTGCGCACCACGCCGTCGCCGAGCTGCTGCTGAACTTCGAGGGTCAGCCCGCCGCCTTCGAACTTCAAGGCGTCGTAGACCTTGGGCATCTGGTCACGCGGGAACTCCACGTCGACCACGGCGCCGATACATTGGACAATTTTTCCTTCAGCCATGGCGTTTCCTTCTGGATGGATCTCAATAAATTTGCGACAGGTTCTTGCAGAAGCGTCCTGCTGCCAAAACGGGCCGCTTTTGCAAGAAAGCCGGACAGGCCGGCATCCTTGAATTTCTCTTTGCAGTCTTCGCTGTCAGTACTTCATCAGCACTTCATGGCCGTCGCCTGTGCGGCGAAAGCGTCCGAAGCAGCCTTGCAGGCCTGACCCAGTGCAGCCTTGTCGGCGCCCATCGAAGCCCAGGTGGCCTTCGTCTGGTCGAGGCTTGCCTTCATGGCGTCGGCAGCAGCACCGCTTTGCGAAGCGACGCAGGTCTGGACCTTGGCCAGGTAGTCGTTGCATTCCTGCGGCAGATCGGCGGCGGATGCCGTCGGAGCTGCGGCGGGAGCAGCCGCCGGCGCTGCTGCAGGAGCGGGCGCGGGTGCCGGAGCGGGCGCTGCAGGTGCAGCGGCGGGAGCCGGTGCAGGCGCGGGCGCCTCTTCCTTCTTGGAGCAGGCGGTCAGAGCGGCAGCAACAGCCACCAGAGCAAGCATCTTCTTCATTTTGCGCAGAGTCCCCTAAAAAAGGCCTTGGGTTATCAGGAGCGCGGAACGCCCCAGATCAGCAACGCGGCCTGTTGCATTGCCTCGATCAAACGCCCGCGGCGGCGGCCGCGCCGGACACGATTTCCGACAGTTCCTTCGTGATGCCGGCCTGGCGGGTCTTGTTGTAGACCAGCTTCAGCTCGTTGATCACGTTGCCTGCGTTGTCGGTCGCGGCCTTCATGGCCACCATGCGCGCCGAATGCTCGGACGCCATGTTCTCGGCCACGGCCTGGTACACCAGCGATTCCACGTAGCGCACCAGCAGCTCGTCGATCACGCTCTGCGCATCGGGCTCGTAGATGTAGTCCCACGAGTGATGCGCCGGATCGGCCTGCAGCGTCTCGGCCTTCAGCGGCAGGAGCTGTTCCACCATCGGCTCTTGCTTGATGGTGTTGATGAACTTCGTGTAGCACAGGTACACCGCCGACAGCTTGCCTTCGGCGTAGGCGTCCAGCAGCGTCTTGACCGGCCCGATGAGCTTGTCCAGATGCGGCGTGTCGCCCAGCTGCGTCACATGGGCCACCACGCGGGCGCCGATGCGGTTCAGGAAACCCAGCCCCTTGTTGCCGATGGCGACCGACTCCACCACGTTGCCTGCGGACTGCGCTTCGCGCAGCTTGCTGGTGACAGCACGCAGCAGGTTGGTGTTCAGGCCGCCGCACAGGCCCTTGTCGCTGGTCACGATGATGAAGCCGACGCCCTTGGCGTCATTCGTCTTCATGAAAGCGTGGGTGTACTCCGGGTTCGCCTTGCCGAGGTTGGCTGCGATGTTGCGGATCTTTTCGCTGTAGGGGCGAGCGGCGCGCATGCGATCCTGCGCCTTGCGCATCTTGGAAACCGAGACCATTTCCATGGCCTTGGTGATCTTCTTGGTGTTCTCCACCGATTTGATCTTGCCGCGGATTTCCTTACCAGCTGCCATGAGAGCTCCTTCTTGCGTCGGTCAAGGCGTCGATCAGGCGAACGACTTCTTGAACGAGGTGACGGCGGCCAGCAGTTCGGCTTCCGATTCCTTGTCCAGAGCCTTGGCCTTCTCGATCTTGTCGAGCAGCGCGGCGTGGCTGGACTTCAGGAACTGGTGCAGGCCGTGCTCGAAAGGCAGCACCTGCTTGATTTCGAGGTCGTCCATGAAGCCCTTGTTCACGGCGAACAGCGACGCGCCCATCAGCGAGATCGACAGCGGGCTGTATTGCGGCTGCTTCAGCAGTTCGGTCACGCGGGCACCGCGGTCGAGCTGCTTGCGGGTGGCTTCGTCGAGGTCGGAAGCGAACTGCGCGAACGCAGCCAGCTCACGGTACTGCGCCAGGTCGGTACGGATACCGCCGGACAGGCCCTTGATGATCTTCGTCTGGGCCGACGAACCCACGCGCGACACCGAGATACCGGCGTTGATGGCGGGGCGGATACCTGCGTTGAACAGGTTGGTTTCCAGGAAGATCTGGCCGTCGGTGATCGAGATCACGTTGGTCGGAACGAAGGCGGACACGTCGCCGGCTTGCGTTTCGATGATCGGCAGCGCGGTCAGCGAACCGGTCTTGCCCTTGACTTCACCCTTGGTGAAGGCTTCGACGTAGTCGGCGTTCACGCGGGCTGCGCGCTCGAGCAGGCGGCTGTGGAGGTAGAACACGTCGCCGGGGTAGGCTTCGCGGCCCGGGGGACGACGCAGCAGCAGCGACACCTGGCGGTAGGCGACGGCCTGCTTCGACAGGTCGTCATAGACGATCAGCGCGTCTTCGCCGCGGTCGCGGAAGTATTCGCCCATCGTGCAGCCCGAGTAGGCCGCGACGTACTGCATTGCAGCCGATTCCGAAGCCGAAGCCGCGACCACGATCGTGTAGTCCATGGCACCGGCTTGTTCCAGGGCGCGTACCACGTTCTTGATCGACGAAGCCTTCTGGCCGATCGCGACGTAGACGCAGGTCATGTTCTGACCCTTCTGGTTGATGATCGCGTCGATCGCCACGGCGGTCTTGCCGGTCTGGCGGTCGCCGATGATCAGCTCGCGCTGGCCGCGGCCCACGGGCACCATCGAGTCGATGGACTTCAGGCCGGTCTGCATCGGCTGGTCGACCGACTTGCGGGCGATCACGCCCGGTGCGACCTTCTCGATCACGTCCGTCATCTTGGCGTTCACCGGACCCTTGCCGTCGATCGGCTGGCCCAGGGCGTTCACCACGCGGCCGATGAGCTCGGGGCCCACCGGCACTTCCAGGATGCGGCCCGTGCACTTGACGGTGTCGCCTTCGGAGATGTGCTCGTACTCGCCCAGAATCACGGCGCCGACCGAGTCGCGCTCGAGGTTCAGGGCCAGGCCGAACGACGGAACGCCGTCGGCAGTAGCCGGGAACTCCAGCATTTCGCCCTGCATCGCGTCGGACAGGCCGTGGATGCGCACGATGCCGTCAGTCACCGACACCACGGTGCCTTCGTTGCGGATGTTGGCACTGACCCCGAGGCCCTCGATGCGGCTCTTGATCAGCTCGGAAATTTCTGCGGGATTGAGTTGCATGACTCTTTCCTTCTTTCTTTGTAAGGGGCCGGGAGCCGTCAGGCCACCAGCGCAACTTTCATTTGTTCAAGGCGCGCTTTGACGGAGGTGTCGAGCACCTCGTCGCCGACCACCACACGGATGCCGCCGATCAGTTCAGGCTCTTGGCGAACCGTGACCTGGAGCTTGCGACCGAAGCGCTTCTCGAGCGCGGCCGACACGTTGGCCAGTGCCGCGGCGTCGATCGGGAAGGCGCTGTAGACCACGGCGTCGGACGAACCGCTCTTCGCGTTGGCGAGTGCCCGGAACTGCTTCGCAATTTCCGGCAGCACCGAAAAGCGCCCGTTCTCGAGGAGCGCGGACAGGAAGTTCTGGGCAGGAGCGGCCAGCGGTGCACCGAATGCACCGGCGACCACGCCGATCACCTGTTCGGCCGTGGCCTTCGGGTTCTCGGCGAACTGCTGGAGCTCCGGATTGGCCGCGATGGCGGCAATCTTTTCGAGCCAGGCGCTGGTTCCGGCAACGTCGGACGACGAAGCCTTGAAGAGCGCCTCGGCGTAGGGGCGTGCAATGGTGGCGAGTTCTGCCATGGCTTCTATCAGAGTTCGGTCTGCAGACGGGCGAGCAAATCGGCGTGAACGCCCGCATTCACTTCCTTGCGCAGAATCTGCTCCGCGCCCTTGACTGCCAGTGCCGCCACCTGCTCGCGCAGGGCTTCACGGGCCTTCAGTGCCTGCTGTTCGGCTTCGGCGCGTGCGGCTGCAACGATCTTGTTGCCTTCCTCGGTCGCGCGGGCCTTGGCCTCTTCAACGATGGCCTGGGCGCGACGTTCGGCGTCGGCAAGACGTTGTGCGGACTCGTTGCGGGCCTGGCCCAGTTCGGCTTCCACGCGCTTGTTGGCGGCGGAAAGCTCGGACTTGGCCTTGTCGGCTGCAGCGAGGCCTTCGGCGATCTTGGCAGCGCGTTCGTCCAGCGCCTTCGCGATCGGCGGCCACACGTACTTCATCGTGAACCCGACCAGGATCAGGAACACGATCATCTGAACGATCAGGGTACCGGTAATGCTCACTTTTCACCCTCTCTATGGGATTGAATCGAAGCCATTCGCTAGCAGGCTAGAGAACGACGACGCAGGTCCGACGAGAAAGACTTACTTCGGCAGGTTGGCGATTTGCGACAGGAACGGGTTGGCCGTTGCGAACCACAGGGCGATACCGGTGCCGATAATGAACGCGGCGTCGATCAGACCAGCCAGCAGGAACATCTTGGTCTGGAGTTCACCCATGAGTTCGGGCTGACGTGCGGCCGACTCGAGGTACTTGCTGCCCATGATGCCGATGCCGATACATGCGCCCACAGCGCCCAGACCGATGATCAGGCCGGCGGCCAGTGCAACAAAGCTAATAACTTCCATGATGACTCCTAGAGGACTTTGGTTGAAGAGAAAAACAAAAACAAGAACGAAAGCGACTGATCAGTGGTGATCGTGGGCCTGGCCGATGTAGACCAGCGCCAGCATCATGAACACGAAGGCCTGCAACGTGATGATCAGGATGTGGAAGATGGCCCAGGCCGTGCCCGCGATGATGTGGCCGATGGCCAGGCCGATGCCGGTGGCCGAGAGCGACCAGGCACCGCCCATCAGGGCGATCAGCAGGAAGATCAGTTCGCCGGCGTACATGTTGCCGAACAGACGCATGCCGTGCGAGACCGTCTTGGCGACGAACTCGATCAGCTGCATGGCGAAGTTGAAGGGGTACAGCGCCCAGTGGTTGCCGAAGGGCGCGGTGAACAGTTCGTGCACCCAGCCGCCCAGGCCCTTGATCTTGACGTTGTAGTAGAGGCAGACCAGCAGCACGGCGACCGACATGCCCATCGTCACCGAGAGGTCGGCGGTGGGCACGACGCGCAGGTACGCGTGATGCGGATCTTCACCGGCGAGGTGGAAGATCTTGGCCCAGATCGCCGGGAACAAATCGACCGGGAACAGGTCCATTGCGTTCAGCAGGAAGATCCACACGAAGATCGTGAGCGCCAGCGGGGCCACGAACTTGCGGCTGGTGGCGTTGTGGACGATGCCCTTGGCCTGCTGGTCGACCATTTCGACGAGCAGTTCGACAGCCGCTTGAAAACGGCCGGGAACACCCGAAGTGGCCTTGCGGGCAGCCAGCCAGAGCAGCCAGCAACCCAGGATACCGAGCGTGATCGAGAAGAAGAGAGAGTCGAAGTTGAAAACCGAGAAGTCGGCCACACCTCCGGGCTTGGAGCTTTGCAGGTGCGTCAAGTGGTGAATGATGTATTCACCAGCGGTCTGACCATGTTCCGCAGCGTTTTCAGCAGCCATTCGGTTACTCGTCTCTCAGTTTCCGGCGCCGGGGCGAGAACATCACCGCCAACCAGGCCGCCTTCATTGTCACCACCAGGCCGACCAGCATTGCTGGCCAGCTCAGCGCCGTAATCAGCCTTGGCGCAGCAATCAGCATTGCCACGGACAAGGCCATCTTGACCATTTCCCACAGGAAGAACCCGAACACCGCAGTGCCCGGATTCAGGGAGGAAAACCGGCCGGTCAGCCCGCGCGCGAAGACCGCCGATGGAACAACCACCGCGATCGCGCCATATGCGGCGGACCAGCCCAGATTTTGCCTCCCCGTCAGCCCCCAGGCGGCCAGAGCCACCACCAGACCGACAACCAACTGACCCGCGATCACCCGCCACGGGGAGATCGATGGGTTCTTTGCACGCAGTTCACGCGCCTCATCGGCGGTCAACGGCTTGAATTCTGTATCAAGGCCTTCAGTGGCCTCCGAGTCACGACGGGCGATTGTTTTCATTTCGAATGAAGCCCGGATGACGACCCAGAATTTCTACAAAGCCATTGATTATAAGTAAAAACCCAGCCTGTCCCGCCACCCGCGCTGTCGCGCACGCAAAACGGCGCCGCATTCCCTGACGGGAGCCCGACGTGGCGCGCGCAACCATAATTCCGGCATGCACCCTATCACCGACGCCCTGCCCGCCACGCTTTGTTACCTCGATGGCGAATACACCGCGCTGCGCGACGCGAAGATCAGCGTCCTCGATCGCGGCTTCATTTTCGGCGACGGTGTGTACGAATACGTCCCCGTCTACTTCGGCCAGCCCTTCTGCTTCGAGGAGCACATGGCCCGCCTCGACCGCTCGCTTGCCGAGCTGCAGATCGAGAACCCGCTCTCCCTCGCGCAGTGGCGCGAGATCGTGATGCGCCTCGTAGCGCCCGCAGGCGACGCACCGCAGTCGGTGTACTTCCAGGTGACACGTGGCGTAGCCCCGCGCGACCACGCAATGGTGCGCGGCCTGCGCCCTACCGTGTTCGTGATGGTGAACCCGCTGCCACCCATTTCCGACGCGATCCGCGCCAAGGGCGTGGTCTGCGTTACCGCGGCCGACTTCCGCTGGCAGAAGGCGCACATCAAGAGCACCAGCCTGCTGGGTGCCGTGCTCGCTCGGCAGATCAGCGTGGAGGCCGGCGCGGCCGAGACCATCATGTTCCGCGACGGCTGGCTCAGCGAGGCCTCGTCGAGCAACGTGTGGATCGTGAAGGACGGCAAGCTGATGGGCCCACCCAAGAACAACCTCGTCCTCACCGGCATCCGCTACGGCCTCTTCGAGCGCATGAGCAAGACGCTCGGCATTCCCTTCGAACTGCGACCCATCTCGCGCGAAGAAGTGTTCGCCGCCGACGAAGTGATCATCTCCTCGGCCAGCAAGGAACTGCTGCCGGTCGTCACGCTCGATGGCAAGCCTATTGGCAATGGCCGCCCCGGCCCCATCTACGAGAGCTTGTACAAGGCCTACCAGGAGGCCAAGGTACACAACGCTCGGAAGCAGCAAGAGCAGAAACACGGAGCCCCGGCATGACCGACAGCAACACCCCCGCCACCGAAACCACCTCGATCCCCGATCCACGCAAGGAATCGCTGATCGAGTACCCCTCGCAGTTTCCGATCAAGGTGATGGGCGCCAAGGTCGATGGCTTCGTGCACGCCGTCACGCAGATCGCCGAGCGCTTCGACCCGACCTTCGACGCCACCACCGTCGAGCTGCGCGACAGCAAGGCCGGCAACTACCTCGGCGTGACCATCACCGTCACAGCCACCAGCCGCGAGCAGCTCGACGACCTGTATCGCGCGCTGTCCTCGCACCCGATGGTCAAGGTCGTGCTTTGATCCGGGAGCCGTCCGCGCGACAGACCATGCAATGACAGGCACAGCCGCCATCGACGTCCCCGCCATCGAGCTGCGCCCGCTGGGCCGCGTCGACTACGCCGACACCTTCGCGGCAATGAAGCAGTTCACGCTCGAGCGCACGCCTGAGACGCCCGATGCGCTATGGATTTGCGAGCACGACCCGGTCTTCACGCAGGGCATCGCGGGCAGGCAGGACCACATCCTCAACCCCGGTGCGATTCCGGTCGTGCAGACCGACCGCGGCGGCCAGGTCACATTCCACGGCCCCGGCCAAGTGGTGGCCTACCCGCTGATCGACCTGCGCCGCGCGGGCTACTTCGTCAAGGAGTACGTCTACCGCATCGAGGAATCCGTGCTGCGCACGCTGGCCCACTTCGGCGTCACGGGCCACCGCGTGGCGGGCGCTCCAGGCATCTACGTGCGCCTGGACGCCCCGTTCTCCCACGCCGCGCTGACCGGCCCCATGCCCGCGGCCGACCCGTTCCGAGGGCTCGGAAAGATCGCCGCGCTGGGCATCAAGGTGAGCCGCCACGCCACCTATCACGGCGTGGCGCTCAACGTGCGGATGGACCTCGAACCCTTCTCGCGCATCAACCCTTGCGGCTACGCGGGGCTGCAGACGGTCGATCTTTCTACAATCGGCATCCAAACCACATGGGAAGAAGCCGCCACGGTGCTGGGCCAGAAGCTCTGCACCTTCCTGGCGCCTTGACACACCAATGAGCACCACCGAAGTCGTCCCCGCACCCGTAGTGAGAGAGGCCCAGAGCGCCGAAACCTACAACCCCCTGGCCAAGCAGAAGGCGGCGGCCAAGCTGTCGCGCATTCCCGTCAAGGTGGTGCAAAGCGGCGAAGTGCTCAAGAAGCCCGACTGGATCCGCGTCAAGGCCGGCAGCCCCACCACGCGCTTCTACGAGATCAAGCAGATCCTGCGCGAGAGCAACCTGCACACCGTCTGCGAAGAGGCCTCCTGCCCCAACATCGGCGAATGCTTCGGCAAGGGCACGGCCACCTTCATGATCATGGGCGACAAGTGCACGCGCCGCTGCCCGTTCTGCGACGTGGGCCACGGCCGCCCCGACCCGCTCGACAAGGACGAGCCGATCAACCTCGCGAAGACCATCGCCAAGCTGCGCCTGAAGTACGTGGTCATCACCAGCGTGGACCGCGACGACCTGCGCGACGGCGGCAGCCAGCACTTCGTGGATTGCATCCGCAACATCCGCGAGCTCTCGCCCACGACGCAGATCGAGATCCTCGTGCCCGACTTCCGCGGCCGCGACGACCGCGCCCTCGAGATCCTCAAGGCCGCGCCGCCGGACGTGATGAACCACAACCTGGAAACCGCGCCGCGCCTCTACAAGGAAGCGCGCCCCGGCAGCGACTACCAGTTCAGCCTGAACCTGCTGAAGAAGTTCAAGGCGTTGCATCCCAACGTGCCGACCAAGAGCGGCATCATGGTCGGCCTCGGCGAGACCGACGAAGAGATCCTGCAGGTCATGCGCGACATGCGCGCCCACGACATCGACATGCTGACCATCGGCCAGTACCTGTCCCCGTCGGGCTCGCACCTGCCGGTGCGCCGCTACGTGCATCCCGACACTTTCAGGATGTTCGAGGAAGAGGCCTACAAGATGGGCTTCAGCCACGCGGCGGTGGGTGCGATGGTGCGTTCGAGCTATCACGCCGACCAGCAGGCGCACGCCGCAGGCGTCTGAACTGAGCCCACCGGCTCAGGGCAGATCCAGCCTGTACCCCACCCCATAGATCGACCGTATCAGCTCCTGCCCCTCGCCCACCGCATCGAGCTTGCGGCGCAGGTTCTTGATGTGGCTGTCGACCGCGCGATCGGTCACGGCGCGCTGGTCGGCGTGCACGTAGTCGAGCAGCTTGTCGCGAGAGAGCACGCGGCCGCGTGCGTCGGCCAGGGCCTTCAGCAGGCGGAACTCGATGGGCGTGAGCCCCAGCGGGCTGCCGTGCAGCGAGGCCTTGTAGGCCTGCTCGTCGATCTGCAGCGGCGACGAGGCTCCGCGCGCGGCGTAGCCGCTTCGCCGCAACAGCGCCTTCACGCGCGCCACCACTTCGCGCGGGCTGAAGGGGGTCTTGCAGATGTAGTCGTCGGCGCCGAGCTCCAGGCCCATCAGGCGGTCGGCCTCCTCGACGCGCGCCGTGAGCATGATGACGGGCACATCGCTGAACAGCCGCAGCTCGCGGCACACGCTCATGCCGTCCTGGCCGGGCAGCATGACGTCGAGCAGCACCAGGTCGGGCCGGCGTGCCTTCACCGCCGGCACCGCTTCCAGCCCGTTGGCGAGCCATTGCGAGCTGTAGCCCGAGGCCTGCAGGTAGTCGGCGAGCAGGGCCGCCATGCGCGGCTCGTCCTCGACGATCAGGATGTGCGCGGGGGCGGCCGCGCCGGGAGTGTCGTTCATCTTCCTCGTTCTCCTCTCCTCAAACCTTCGGCAGGCGGATCGCGATCCACACGCCGCCCAGCGGCGAGGCCTTGGCCTCGATGGTGCCGCCGTGCGCCTCCACGATGCTGCGGCAGATGGCCAGGCCCAGCCCCGCGCCGCCGCTGGCGCGGTTGCGCGAGCCCTCTCCGCGGAAAAAGCGTTCGAACAGGCGCGGCAGCAGCGCGGCGTCGATGCCCGGTGCCGAATCCATGAAGTCGATGGCGACCTCGCCGCCTTCTTCCCGTGCCTCGATGCGCAGCACGCCACCCGCGTCGGTGTAACGGCAGCTGTTGAGCACGAGGTTGCTGAAGAGCTGGTGCATGCGCCGCTCGTCGGCGAACACCGAAAGCGGTTGCGCCGGCAGCGCCAGATCCAGCCGCAGGCCCGCCGAGGCGAGCCGCTCGCGGAACGCGTCCACGCACGGCTCCAGCAGCTCGCGCACGTCGGCGTCGGCCTTGCGGTACGCGAGCGCGCCCACGTCGGCCATCGACAGGTCGTAGAGGTCGGTCACGAGCTGGTTGAGCATGCCGACCTCGTGCTGCAGCGACCGCACGGCCTGCGCGTCGAGGCGGCGCACGCCGTCTTCCATGGCTTCCAGCTCGCCGTGCAGCACGCCCAGCGGCGTGCGCAGCTCGTGCGACACGTCGGCCATGAATTCGCGGCGCATCTGTTCGTTGCGCTGCAGCGTGTTGGCCAGCGAGTTGAAGTCGCGCGCGAGCTGCCCCACCTCGTCCTGCGAGGCCACGGCCACGCGGCTTGCGTAGTCGCCCGCCGCCAGCCGATGCGTGGCCGCGGCCACGCGCTTGACGGGCGCCAGCAGCACCCGCGCGATCCACCACGCGATGCCCGCGGCCAGCAGCACGCAGAGGCTGCCGATGACCCAGCTCGCGCGCAGCTGGTTCTGCTGGAAGCGCTGGTCGCCGGCCTCGCTCACGCTCTGGAAGGGCATCATGACCACCCAGCCCACGGTCTTGCCGTCGACCGCCACGGCACGCTCGACGGCGCCCTTGCCCACTTCCCTGAAGCCGATGATGACGCGCCGGTCGGTGTCGAGCAGCGAAATGCGCAGCACGGCGCCCGTCAGGTCCGACACCAGCGCCGGCGAACGCCCCGGCTCGAAGTGATCGCCCAGCACGGAAGGCGCGGGCCGCATGATCTCGAACCAGGGGCGAGGGTTGTCGCGCAGGAAGTCCCAGTTGCCGTGCTCGCGGTAGGCAGCCACTGCATTGGGCACCACCGCGTCGAGCCGCTCCAAGCCCTGCTCGTTGAGGTAGCCGACGAAGCCGCGCTCGAAGTTCCAGCGCGAGGCCGCGCCCATCGCGACCACTGCCAGCACGGCGGTGGCCAGCACGGCAAGAAAGAGCTTGGTGGTGATGCTGATCTTCTTCATGAAGGCCCACAAGATAAGCCAGATGCCGCCCGCGCGGTGCACGGCACGCCCATGGCCGCGCAGGCCCGGGGACCTTCAAATTGGCTCCACATTCGCTGAAGACCATGGGTTCCAACCTGATTGGAACCCCTCTGAACATGTCTTCCCGCTTCATCCGCACCGGCCTCGCGTGCGCCCTGGCCGCTGGCCTGCTGGGCGCCATCGCGGGATGCTCCGGCTCATCCGCTTCTTCATCGTCCGCCCCGCCCCAGGGCGCCCCCGCCGCTCAGGTGAGCGTGGTGACGGTGCAGCCCCAGAACCAGCCCGTGACCACCGAACTGTCTGGCCGCACCCGCGCCCGGCTGAGCGCGGAGATCCGCCCGCAGGTCGGCGGCATCGTGCAGCAGCGCCTCTTCGAGGAAGGCGCGCTGGTCAAGGCCGGGCAGGTGCTCTACCAGCTCGACCCGGCCACCTACAAGGCCGCCTACGCGAGCGCGCAGGCCAGCGTCGCGAAGGCTGAATCGACGGTCAACGCCGCGAAGGTCACGGCGCGCCGCAACGCCGAGCTCGCGAAGATCGAAGCCGTCAGCCAGCAGACCAGCGAGGACAGCCAGGCCACGCTGCAGCAGGCCGAGGCCGACCTGGGCGTGGCCCGCGCGGCGCTCGACACGGCGCGCATCAACCTCGGCTTCACGCGCATCACCGCGCCCATCGCCGGACGCATCGAGGCCTCCACGGTCACGCCGGGCGCGCTGGTCACGGCGAGCCAGACCACGGCGCTGACCACGGTGCAGCAGCTCGATCCGATCCACGTCGACGTGACGCAGTCGACCACCGAGCTGCTGCGGCTGCAGCGCGAACTCGCGGCCGGCACGCTCAAGAGCGGCGGCGAGAAAGGCGAAAGAGGCGAAGCCTCGGTGAAGCTGCTGCTGGAAGATGGCACCGCCTACGCCCATGCCGGACGGCTGCAGTTCTCCAGCGTCACGGTGAGCGAAAGCACCGGCGCGGTCACGCTGCGCATCCTGGTGCCCAACCCCGAACGCACGCTGCTGCCCGGCATGTACGTGCGCGCGGTGCTCGAAGAGGGCGTGGCCGAGCAGGCGCTGCTGGTGCCGCAGCAGGGCGTGACGCGCACCGCCATCGGCGATGCCTCGGCACTGGTGGTCACGGCCGACAACAAGGTCGAGAAGCGCGCGCTGAAAGTATCGCGCGCGGTCGGCAACCGCTGGCAGGTGACCGAGGGCCTGAAGGCGGGCGAGCGCGTGATCGTCGAGGGCTCGCTCAGGGTGAAGCCCGGCGACACGGTGAAGCCCGTCGCGGCCGATGCCACAACGGTGGCGGCCGCTGCAGCAGCCCCTGCGGCGCACTGAGGAGGCCCGCGCATGGCACGCTTCTTCATAGACCGGCCCATCTTCGCGTGGGTCATCGCCATCGTCATCATGCTGGCCGGGGCGATGTCCATCGGCACGCTGTCGCTGGAGCAGTACCCCGACATCGCGCCCACCAAGGTCAGCATCAACGCGACCTACACGGGCGCGTCGGCCAAGACCATCGAGGACTCCGTCACGCAGGTGATCGAGCAGAAGATGAAGGGCCTCGACCGGCTGGTGTCGATGTCGTCGAGCAGCACTTCGTCGGGTACCGCGCGCATCGAGCTCACCTTCGAGGCCGGCACCAACGCCGACGTGGCGCAGATGCAGGTGCAGAACAAGCTGCAGCAGGCCGAGTCGCAGCTGCCGCAGTCGGTGCAGAGCCAGGGCGTGACGGTCACCAAGTCGGGCACCGACTTCCTGATGATCGTCTCGCTGGTCTCCGAAGACGGCAGCGCCTCGGCCACCGACATCGGCGACTACATCTCCAGCAGCCTGCTCGACGTGGTCAGCCGCATCGACGGCGTGGGCGACGTGCAGGCGCTGGGCTCGGGCTACGCCATGCGCATCTGGCTCGATCCGGCGAAGCTGCAGAAGTATTCGCTGATGCCCTCGGACGTGACGAGCGCGCTCACCAGCCAGAACACCGAGGTGTCGGCCGGCCAGCTCGGCGCGCTGCCGGCGGCCTCGGGCCAGCGACTCACGGCGACCATCACCGCGCGCAGCAAGCTGCGCACCGCCGCGCAGTTCCGCGAGGTGATCGTCAAGTCCGACTCCAGCGGCGCCATCGTGCGCCTGGGCGACGTGGCGCGCATCGAGCTCGGCAGCGAGAGCTACACCATCGCCAGCCGCTTCGACGGCAAGCCCTCGGCCGCCATGGGCGTGAAGCTGGCCACCGGCGCCAACGCGCTCACGGTGTCGAACGCGGTGAAGGCCAAGCTCGCGGAGCTGGGGCCCTTCTTCCCCAACCAGATGAAGGCGGTGGTGGGCTACGACACCACGCCCTTCGTGCGCATCTCCATCGAGGAGGTGGCCAAGACGCTGGTGGAGGCGATGGTGCTGGTCGTGCTGATCATGTACCTCTTCCTGCAGAACCTGCGCGCCACGCTGGTGCCCGCCATCGCGGTGCCGGTGGTGCTGCTGGGCACCTTCGGCGTGCTGGCGCTGATGGGCTACTCGATCAACACGCTCACCATGTTCGGCATGGTGCTGGCCATCGGCCTGCTGGTGGACGATGCCATCGTGGTGGTGGAGAACGTCGAGCGGCTGATGACCGAGGAAGGGCTCTCGCCCAAGGAGGCCACGCGCAAGTCGATGCGCGAGATCACCGGCGCGCTGGTGGGCATCGCGCTGGTGCTGTCGGCGGTGTTCATCCCGATGGCTTTCTTCGGCGGCTCGACGGGCGTGATCTACCGGCAGTTCTCGGTGACCATCGTGGCGTCGATGCTGCTGTCAGTGCTGGTGGCGCTCACGCTGTCGCCGGCGCTGTGCGCCACGCTGCTCAAGCCGGTGGAAGCCGGCCATCACCAGGAGAAGCGCGGCTTCTTCGGCTGGTTCAACCGCAATTTCGAGCGCAACGCCGACCGCTACCGCTCGGGCGTGGGCGGCCTGCTGCATCGCGGCAAGCGCAGCCTGCTGGTGTACGCGCTGCTGGTGGCCGTGCTGGGCATGGTCTTCATGCGCCTGCCCACCTCCTTCCTGCCTGATGAAGACCAGGGCACGCTGATGGCACAGGTGAAACTGCCCGCCAGCGCCACCGACGAGCAGCTGCAGCAGACCATGAAGAGCTTCGAGGCCTACCTGGGCTCGCAGAAGGAAGTGGCCCACTTCATCACGCTCACCGGCCTGAGCGGCGACCAGGCGACGGGCAACGCCTTCATCACGCTGAAGGACTGGAGCGAGCGCGGCGGCAAGGCGCAGGATGCCGCCTCGCTGGCGCGCCGCTTCACCATGGACATGGCCGCGCGCACCAGCAACGCCAACGTGTTCGTGATGCTGCCGCCGGCCGTGCGCGGCCTGGGCTCGAACGCCGGCTTCGACGTGCAGCTGCAGGACCTGGGCGGCATCGGCCATGAAGCATTGGTGCAGGCGCGCGAGCAGTTCCTCTCGCTGGCGCGCAAGAGCCCGGCGCTGAGCCAGGTGCGCAGCAACAACCTGGACGACACGCCGCAGTTCGCCATCGACATCGACGACCGGAAGGCCGCTGCGCTGAGCCTCTCGACCTCGGACATCAACGACACGCTGTCGAGCGCGATGGGCGGCAGCTACGTGAACGACTTCATCAACAACGGCCGCGTGAAGAAGGTCTACGTGCAGGCCGACGCGCCCTTCCGCATGCAGCCCGACAGCATCGACAGCTGGTACGTGCGCAACGGCAACAGCGAGATGGTGCCCTTCTCGGCCTTCGCCAGCAGCCGCTGGACCTACGGCTCGCCGCAGCTGTCGCGCTACAACGGCATGTCGTCCTTCGAACTCATCGGCGACCCGGCCGCGGGCGTGAGCTCGGGCACGGCGATGAACGCGGTGGAAGGGATCATGAAGCAGCTGCCGCAGGGCATCGGCTACGAGTGGGCGGGCAGTTCCTACCAGGAGCGGCTGTCGGGCTCGCAGGCGCCGCTGCTTTATGCGGTGTCGATCCTGTTCGTGTTCCTGTGCCTGGCTGCCCTCTACGAGAGCTGGTCGGTGCCCTTCTCGGTGATGCTGGTGGTGCCGCTGGGTGTGCTGGGCGCGGTGCTGGCGACCAAGCTGGCGGGGCTGTCGAACGACGTGTACTTCCAGGTGGGGCTGCTCACCACAGTGGGGCTGGCGGCGAAGAACGCGATCCTGATCGTGGAGTTCGCCAAGCAGCTGCAGGACGAGGGCATGGCGCTGGTCGAGGCCACGCTGCAGGCGGTGCGCCTGCGGCTGCGGCCCATTTTGATGACCTCGCTGGCCTTCATGTTCGGCGTGCTGCCGCTGGCGCTGAGCACCGGCGCCGGCTCGGGCAGCCGCCGCGCCATCGGCGTGGGCGTGCTCGGCGGCGTGGCGACGGCCACCGCGCTGGGCATCTTCTTCGTGCCGCTGTTCTTCGTCGTGATCCGGCGCTTCTTCGCATCCAGGAAAAAACCCGAGGCGGCACCCACGCTGACCGCGCAGCCCGAGGCATGAAAGCCATGACATCCCTTCGTTTCAGACTCTCTTCGCTCGCCCTCGCCGCACTGCTGGCCGGCTGCGTCAATCTCGCGCCCACTTACTCGCGGCCCGAGGCGCCCGTTCCCTCGAAGTGGCCGGCCGCCGCCGATGCGAAGGCCAGCGAGGCCAGCAAGCCCGGCGTCGTCTCCGCCAGCACCGGCTGGCAGGGCTTCATCACCGACGAGCGCCTGCGCCGCACCATCGAGCTCGCGTTGGCCAACAACCGCGACATGCGCGTGGCGCTGCAGAACATCGAGAAGGCGCGCGCGCAGTACGGCGTGCAGCGCGCAGAGCTGTTCCCCAGCGTCGCGGCCACCGCGGGCGGCACGCGCCAGCGCACCTCGGCTTCCACGAGCAGCAGCGGCGAATCGTCGGTCGGCAGCACCTACACCGCCGCGCTGGGCTTCAGCAGCTACGAACTCGACCTGTTCGGCCGCGTGCGCAACCTCAACGAGGCCGCGCTGCAGAGCTATCTCTCGACCGAGGCCACGACGCGCAGCACGCGCATCAGCCTCGTGGCCGAGGTCGCCTCGGCCTGGCTCACGCTGGCCGCCGACAACGAGCGGCTGAAGCTCGCGCAGAGCACGCTCGCGAGCCAGCAGCGCTCCTACGAGCTCACCAGCCGCATGAAGGCGCTGGGCGCCAGCACCGCGCTGGCGCTGGCCCAGTCGCAGACCACGGTGGATCGGCGCGCGTGGACGTGGCCAGCTACACCGCGCAGGTGGCACAGGACCGCAACGCGCTCGACCTGCTGGCCGGCGCCACCGTGCCCGACGAACTGCTGCCGCCCGCCGGCATGGCCACGGCCAGCGCGCTGGTCGACGTGCCCGCCGGCCTGCCATCGACGCTGCTGCAGCAGCGCCCCGACGTGCTGGCCGCCGAGCACACGCTGCAGGGCTCGAACGCCGACATCGGCGCGGCGCGCGCGGCCTTCTTCCCGACGATTTCGCTCACGGCAAGCGCGGGCTCGTCGAGCACGGCGCTATCGGGCCTCTTCAAGGGCGGCAACAGCACCTGGAGCTTCGCACCCTCGATCAGCCTGCCGATCTTCAACGCCGGCAGCAACCGTGCCAGCCTCGATTCGGCCAAGGCGCAGCGCGAGATCGACCTCGCGACCTACGAGAAGACGGTACAGACCGCGTTCAGGGAAGTGGCCGACGCGCTGGCCGTGCGCGGCTCGCTGGGCGAGCAACTGGCGGCACAACAGTCGCTGGTGGACGCGACGCAGAAGAGCCTCACGCTGTCGCAGGCGCTCTATCGCAACGGCAGCTACAGCTACCTGGAGGTGCTGGACGCGCAGCGCTCGCTGTACACCGCGCAGCAGACGCTCATCACGCTGCGCCTGTCGGAGCAGAGCAACCGCATCACGCTCTACAAGGTGATGGGCGGCGGAGATAACGCTTCCGCGGGCTGATCAGCCGCGCGTGGCGTTCTCCTTCATCTTCGCCAGCGCTATGGCGATGGCTGCGCCGCCCAGCGTCTTGATGAGCCCGGAGTGCTGCGCGTAGAACCGGCTCACCTCGTCGATCACGCCGGCGTGCTGCTGCTCGGCATGCGCGGCGATCTCGGTCACCTGCGCGGGCGAGAGCTGCGAGGCCTGGTCGGGCGTGATCTGCGTCTGGCCGGGCTGCAGCATGCGTCCGAGCACGCCGCCGGCCAGCGCCGAGGCGGCAGCGGGCCCGAGCGTGGCCAGTATCTGGTTGAGCACGCCGGCCTGCTGCGAGGGCGACGACTGTCCGAAGAGCTGGCCCACGGTGTCGCCGAAAGGTGGCGTCTGGTCCGAGCGCATCGCGGCCGCGAGCCCCGCGCCCAGCTCGCCGGCGGAGGCGTGCTGCGCGACCTGGTCGAGGTGGGCTTCGGCATCGTTGTTGCCGATGGCCTGCTGGAGGATGTCGAGTAAGCCCATGGAAGACTCCTTGATGAAGGGATCCGGCTGCCTCAGCGGCTCACGAGATGCCAGGTCCCGAGCAGCACCGCCGCGCCCACCACCGAGGCGATGAAGCCTGCGCCCGCGCCCGCCGCATACCAGCCCATGGCCTGCCCGGCATAGGTGGCGACCAGCGAGCCGGCGATGCCGAGCACCGCCGTGAGGATGAACCCCATCGAGTTGTTGCCCGGCAGCACCGCGCGGGCCAGGAGCCCGGCGATGAAGCCGATCAGAATCGTCCAGATGATGTGCACGGAAAACCCCCTGTCGTTGGTGACAACAAGCGCCGCCGCCGCTTGGCGTGCAGCGCCCGGGGATCGTGTTCCCGTCTTCCTGAGCGCCAACTGACGGCGCGCCGTCCTGCGACCGCCCGGTCGCCAAGGCGCTGGCAGGAAGCGGGAGCATTTCGCTATCCTGCCGTTTGGCCAAGAGTCCGGCCAAGAAGAAGGAAGACGACTTTGCAAACTCACCCCGCCGTCCAAGCCGCCATGGAACGCAGTTTCGGCGCCATTGCCGATCTGGTCCGCCTCCACGCGCAACACACGCCCGACCATGCCGCCCTGTCGGACGCAATCCGCACGCTGGACTACCGCGCCCTCGACGCGCTGATGGACCGCGTCGCGGCCAGCCTGCAGCGCGACGGGCTCAAGGCCGGCGACGCCATCGCCATCTGCGCCTCGTCGTCGGTGAACTACGCTGCCGTGTTCCTGGGCGCGCTGCGCGCGGGCGTCGCGGTGGCACCGCTGGCCCCCGGCTCCACGCCCGCCAGCCTGGCGCGCATGATCGAGGACGCCGACGCGCGCATCCTGTTCAGCGACGCATCGGCCGCCGAGGTCATCGGCCCCGCGAAGGAAGGGGGCATTCCGCGCGTGGCGCTCGACGGCTCGCAGATCGGGCGCGGCATCGAGGAATGGCTGGCGCCTGCCGGCGCGCGGCCCGAGGCGGTCGAGGTGCAGCCGGGCTGGGCCTTCAACATCATCTATTCGTCGGGCACCACGGGCGAACCCAAGGGCATCGTGCAGGGCCACGGCATGCGCTGGGCGCACGTGCAGCGCGGCGCGAAGTACGAGTACGGGCCCGACACGGTCACGCTGCTTTCGACGCCGCTCTATTCCAACACCACGCTGGTGGTGTTCTTCCCCACGCTGGCCTTCGGCGGCTGCGTGGTGCTGATGCCCAAGTTCGACGCGCTGGGCTACCTGCAGCTCGCGCAGCAGCGCCGCGTGACGCACACCATGCTCGTGCCGGTGCAGTACCAGCGGCTGATGGCGCATCCGCGCTTCGACGAGCACGACCTGTCTTCCTACCGGCACAAGTTCAGCACCAGCGCACCCTTCGGCGCCGCGCTGAAGGCCGACGTGCTCAAGCGCTGGCCCGGCGGGCTGGTCGAGTTCTACGGCATGACCGAGGGCGGCGGCACCTGCATCCTGGAAGCGCACCTGAACCCGACCAAGCTGCACACGGTGGGCCGGCCCGCCGAGGGCAGCGACATCCGCCTGATCGACGAGGAAGGCAACGAGCTTCCGAGCGGCAACACCGAGGTGGCCGGCGAGGTGGTGGGCCACTCGGCCGGCATGATGACCGGCTACCACCGCCAGCCCGCGAAGACGCGCGAGGCCGAATGGTTCGACGCCACCGGCAAGCGCTTCATCCGCACCGGCGACGTGGGCCGCTTCGACGCCGACGGCTTCCTCACGCTGTTCGACCGCAAGAAGGACATGATCATCAGCGGCGGCTTCAACATCTACCCGAGCGACCTGGAAGCCGTGCTGCGCGGCCATGCGGCGGTGGCCGACGTAGCTGTGGTGGGCGTGCCCTCCGAGCAATGGGGCGAGACGCCCGCCGCCTTCGTGGTTCGCCGCGAGGGCGACGCCACCAGCGAGGACGAGCTGCTGCAATGGACCAACGCCCAGCTCGGCAAGACACAACGCCTGGCGCGCCTGGCCTTCATCGACGAGCTGCCGCGCAGCGCGATCGGCAAGGTGCTCAAGCGCGAGCTGCGTGAGCTCGCCGGCCGTTGACAGCGCCGGGACAGGCGCGCCGTGACACGAAGACAGGGCAAGATCGCGGCGCATGAAATCCCTGCGTGGTCAACTGATCTTTTTCTGGATGCTGCTGTTCGCCATGTGCGCCGCGCTGGCGGTGGTGATGCTCACGCTCTACCGCAGCAGCGCGGGCGTGCAGGTGTCGGCGGCGCGCGCCGCCACCGAGCAGTCCTGCCGGGCGATCGCGGCGCGCTATGCCAAGTCGGCCACGCCGTCGTCCTCCTCGCTTGCCCCTGCCCGGCCGCAGGTCGACCTGCTGCAGGTGCTGCTGCAGCTGGTACTGATCGAGGCGCCGCATGTCGAGGGCGGCGTGTGGCAGGCCGGCGGCGGCCACCTGGCTTATGCCTACCCCACCTATGAAGGCGGCGGCGTCAAGCGCGACGTGCCCGCGGCCGAGCAGCCGCTGATCGCCGAGGTGGCGCAGCTGGCCGCCCGCACCCAGCAACTGCAGACCGACGTGGTGCGCGGCAGCCGCGAGGCGCTGATCGTCGCGGCCTGCCCGCTGGCGGCGCCGGGCAACGACCTCGCAGCCTGGACCATGACCCGCACCACCGGCGGCGCGCTGGCCGCGCAGGACAGCCTGCGCACCGGCCTTGGTGTGCTGCTGTTGCTGGTGCTGGCTTCGGGCCTGTGGCTGGGCTTCATCCTGCTGCGCGGGTTGCGCCACGTACAGCGGCTGGAAGACCGGCTGGCCCGCAGCGATGCCGACGGCGGCGCCATGCCCGAGCTGCCCCGCACCGGCGTGCGCGAGCTCGACCGCATCGTCGACGGCTTCAATCACTACCGTGTGCGTTTCGAGGAAGCACGCGCGCGCCTTCGCGAAGCCGCCCAGCAGCGCAGCCGCGACCAGCGCCTGGCCGCGCTGGGCCGCATGACCGGGGGCATCGCGCATGAGATCCGCAACCCCATCGCCACCATGCGGCTGAAGGCCGAGAACGCGCTGGCCGCCACGCCCGGGAAGCAGGGCGACGCGCTGCGCGTGATCGTCGGGCAGATCGACCGGCTCGACGGCCTGGTGCAGAGCCTGCTGGCACTGGTGCAGCCGGTGACGCTGGCGCCGGTGCAGGTCGACCTGCATCGCTGGCTTGAAGAACGCATCGCGAGCGTGAGCGGCAGGGCCGGCGCGGCGGACGTACGCCTGGTGCTGCAGCACGACGAGCCGCCGCAGGCCGTGTTCGACCCCGTGCATCTGGCGCGCGCTGTCGACAACCTGCTCGACAACGCGGTGCGCCATGCGCCGCGCGGCGGGCACGTCACGCTCTCGGCCTCGGCGAACGAGGCGCGCACGCTCTTCATCCGGGTGGACGACGACGGCGGCGGCGTGCCCGAAGCCTTGCAGGCCAGCCTCTTCGAGCCCTTCGCCACGGGCCGCGCCGATGGCACCGGCCTGGGCCTCGCCCTGGCGCGCGAAGTGGCGCTGGCACATGGCGGCGACCTGCGCCATGCGGCGCTCGAACCCGGCACGCGATTCGAACTGGAGCTTCCATGGCGCGCTTCCTGATCGTCGACGACGACGACGCTTTCCGCGACACGCTGGCCGAGACGCTGCAGGGCCTGGGCCACGAGGCGCACAACGTCGCGAGCGGCGCCGAGGCGCTCGATGCGATGGCGCGCACGCGCTTCGACGCCGTGTTCCTCGACCACCGAATGCCCGGCATGGACGGCCTGCAGACGCTGGAGGCGATGCACGCCCGGCTCGCGCGCGTGCCGCCGGTGATCGTGCTCACCGCCTTCGCGAGCGCGGGCAACACCATCGAGGCGATGCGGCTCGGCGCCTTCGACCACATCACCAAGCCGATCAGCCGCGAGGCCGTGCGCGAGGTGCTCGGGCGCGTCCTGCAACAGCAGCAACAAGGCGTGGCGGCGGCGACCGCCGTGGCGGAAGACGACGACGGCGACCTCGTCGGCCTGAGCCAGGCGATGCGCGAGGTGCAGAAGCGCATCGGCCTCGCATCGGCCAGCCAGGCGCCCGTGCTCGTGCTGGGCGAGACGGGCACCGGCAAGGAAATGGTGGCGCGCGCGCTGCACCGGTATTCGTCGCGCGCGGACAAGCCCTTCGTGGCGGTCAACTGCGCGGCCATTCCGAAGGAGCTGCTCGAAAGCGAGCTCTTCGGCCATGTGCGCGGCGCGTTCACGGGTGCGACCGGCGAGCGCGCGGGATGCTTTCGCGCGGCCGACGGCGGCGTGCTGCTGCTCGACGAGATCGGCGACATGGCGCTTTCGGTGCAGGCGAAGATCCTGCGCGTGCTGCAGGAAGGCGAGGTCACGCCGCTGGGCAGCCACAAGCCGGTGAAGGTCGACGTGCGCATCGTCGCAGCCACCCACCGCGACCTGGCTGCGGCGGTCGGCGAGGGACGCTTTCGCGAAGACCTGATGTACCGGCTCGACGTGCTGTCGATACGCCTGCCGCCGCTGCGCGAGAGACTGGCCGACGTGATCCCGCTGGCCGAGCACTTCCTGCGGCGCGCGGCATTGCCCGATGCGCCCAAGGCGCTCTCCGCGGAGGCCGCGCAGTTGCTGCTGAGCCGGCCCTGGCCCGGCAACGTGCGGGAGCTGCGCAACGTGATGGAGCGCTGCCAGGCGCTGGTGCGGCATCGCGTGATCGGCAGCGCCGACCTGGGGCTGGCGATGGGCGAGGCGCGGCCCGCGCAATCGGCACCGTCCGTCGGGATGCTGCCGGCCGAGTGGCTGGAGGGAGACCTGCCCGGCGCGGTGGAACGGCTCGAACGGCTGCTCATCGAGCACGCGCTCGCGCAGACGCAGGGCAACCGCACCGAGGCCGCGCGGCGGCTGGGCATTCACCGCCAGCTGCTGTACCGGAAGCTGGCGCAGTACGGCATCGAGCAGTAGATAAGGCAATGAAGCGACAAGGCGTCCGGGGGTGTCCGCAAAGCGGACGCCTCCTGTCCCCGTACCGGACGACTGCCGCCGTTCGGCACGCGCAAGTCGTTGATTTCAAAGGAAATGCGGGCTGGCACGTTGTGTGAGATGTCCATGGGGCATTCATCCACAAGGAGTCACCATGACACATCGCATCGCGTCCATCGCCACCGCCGTCTGCCTGCTCGGGGGCAGCACCGCTTTCACTCCGGCCTTCGCCCATCTTCCGCCGCCGCCGCCCGTTGCCGTCGCACCGGAGGCGGACACCGTCGCCTCCGGCCGCGTGCAGCAATGGCTGCTCAACCCGAACGGCGAGGCCGACGGCCTGCTGCTGGCCGACGGAACGCAGGTCGCGTTCCCGCCGCACCTTTCGGCCGCGGTGATGCAGGCGCTCAGGCCCGGCGACACCGTGCAGGTCCGTGGCTGGCGCGCGCCGCAGGTGCCGGTGGTGCGCATGCAGTCGCTCAGCGCCAACGGCCGCAGCGTGATCGACGAGCCGCCTGTTCCCGGCATGTTCCCGCCGCGGCGCGCCCACGATCCGGCCGCGCTGAGCGCCATGACGGCGGACGGGCGCATCGAGCGCCTTCTGTACAACGACCTCGGCGACGTGCACGGCGCGCTGCTGGCGGACAGGACCATCGTGCGCTTCCCGCCGCACATCGGCGCCATGTACGGCGCGCAGCTGCAGCCCGGCGCGCAGCTTTACGCGCGCGGCTGGGGCACGCGCGGTGCGCAGGGCACGGCGCTGGAGGCCACGAGCATGGGCCCGACCGCGTCCACGGCGCGCGAAGTGTTCGAGGGCCCGCACCGGGGGCCCGGACGTGGCCCGGTGGCGCCGCGTCCGCCGGTGCCGGCGTTCTGATCGGCGAGCCCCCTGCGATGACCGCCCCGTCCTCCGCGCCCTCCCGCCGCAGCCTGCGCTCGCTGGACGCGCTGGCCTTCCTTGCGCCAGACATCCAGGGCGGCGTCGGCCCGTTCCTGATCGTCTTCATGGCCGGCACGCTGGCCTGGGACCCGCAGCGCATCGGCACCGTGATGTTCGTCTCGGCGCTGGTGGGGCTGGCGGTGCAGGCGCCGGCCGGCGCGCTGATCGACAGCGTGCGGCACAAGCCGCGCTGGATCGCGGGGGCCATCGCGCTCATCGCGGCATGCCTCGTGGTCATGGCGAACTGGCCGGGCTACGGTGTGATCCTGGCGGGCCAGTCGCTCATCGGCGCGGCGGGCACGCTGGTGGCGCCCGCCATCGCGGCCATCAGCCTCGGCATGGTCGGCCGCGCCGGGCTGGATGCCCGCATCGGCCGCAACGCCGCGATCACCGCGGGCGGCACGGTGCTGTGGGCACTGGGCACGGGCTGGGTGGGCCACGCGTTCGGCCCGCACGCCATGTTCTTCTACGCGGTGGCGATGGCGCTGCCGACCATGGCGGCGGCCATGCTGATCCGCCAGCGCGACGTCGATCCGCTCCTGGCGCGCGGCGCCGACACCGGCCACGAGCCCGATGCCGCGCCGTCCGCGCGCTGGTACGACCGCCGCCTGCTTGTGCTGCTGGCCTGCGCCTTCCTGTTCCACCTGGCCAATGCCGCCATGCTCACGCTCGTGGCGCAGAAGGTCGGCACGCAGGCCGGCACCTCGGCCACGCTGTGGCTGTCGGGCGGCGTGATCGTCACGCAGCTGGTCACCGTTCCGATCGCCCTGGCGGTCGGCCGCTGGGCGCCGCGGCTGGCGCGCAAGCCCATCTTCCTGGTCGGCTTCGCGGTGCTGCCGGTGCGAGGGCTGCTCTACCTGCTGGCCGACAGCCCCGCCGCGCTGCTGTCGCTTCAGGTGCTGGACGGCATCGGCGCGGGCATCTTCGGCGTGATGCTGACCTTGATGATCGGCGACATCACGCGCGGCAGCGGCCATTTCAACTTCGCACTGGGCATCGGCGCGGCCTGCGTGGGGCTGGGCGCGGCGCTGAGCAATCTGGCAGCCGGTGCGGTCGCGCACCTGGCCGGCTACGACGCGGCCTTCGTGATGCTGGCGGCCGTCGCGCTGGCCGGGCTCGCTCTCTTTGCCTTCGCGATGCCCGAAACCCGCTATCGTCCGCGTTCGATGCCGGACGCGCTTGCCGCCCGCGCACCGACCACTTCCGCTCCATGACCAAAGATTCCGTGTCCGCGCCTTCTTCCGCGACTTCCGATTCCGACGCTTCCTCGCCGCACGAAGGCGGCGGCAACGGCCTGCTGTGGGTGCTGGTCGCCGTCGCAGTGCTGTTCGCCTTCCTGCGCCCGCGCGCGCCGATGGACTGGCTGCGGCTGGTCGACTGGCAGACCGTGGGCGCGCTCGCCGGGCTGCTGGCCATCACGCAGGGCGTGGAGCGCAGCGGCATGCTGCAGGCCGCCGCGCAGCGCCTGCTGGCGCGCACGCACGACCAGCGCAGCCTGGCGATGCTGCTGACGGCCAGCGCGGCCTTTCTCTCGGCGCTGGTCACCAACGACGTGAGCCTGTTCCTGCTGGTGCCGCTGACGCGCGTGCTCGCCACGCAGGCGCACCTGCCGCTGGCGCGGCTGGTGGTGCTGCAGGCGCTGGCGGTGAACGCGGGCTCTGCCCTCACGCCGATCGGCAATCCGCAGAACCTTTATCTGTGGCATCGCTCGGGCGAGGGCTTCGTCGCCTTCATGGGAATGATGGGGCCGACGGTGGCGGTGATGCTGTTCTGGCTCTTCGTCGCGGTGTGGCTGCTGGTGCCGCGCACACCCATCGAGCTCAAGCCCGAGGCCAAGGCCGCGCCGGTGCAGCCGCGCATGCTGGCGCTGTCGGGGGTGTTGTTCGTCGGCTTCGTGGTCGCGCTGGACCGCCACTGGCTGCTGGCCGGGCTGGGCGTGGTGTTCGGCGTGTTCCTGGTGGCGTATCCGCGCGTGCTGCGCGGCATCGACTGGGCGCTGCTGGCGATCATCGCGCTGATGTTCGTGGACCTGCGGCAGCTCGCGGAGCTGCCCGCGGTGGTGGCGCTGCTGGGCCACTGGCCGATCACCGAGGGCTGGCGCGCCTACCTCGCGGCCATCGTGACCTCGCAGTTCATCAGCAACGTGCCGGCGGCCATCCTGCTGGATGGCCACGTGCGCGACCTGCCGGCGCTCGCGGCCGGGGTGAGCGTGGGCGGCTTCGGCTGCGTGCTGGGCTCGCTGGCCAACCTGATCGCGCTGCGGCTGGCGAAGCTGCCGAATGGGCTGCGCGAGTTCCACCGCATCAGCATTCCCTTCCTGCTGGTGTGCGCGGCCTCGGCGCTGCTGCTGCGGCTCGGCTGATCGCCCTTTCAACAACCGATCTCGAAAGGACATTCCATGCCAAGTCATCATGAATCCCACGGCACCCTCGACGTCTGGTCCGTCGAAGGCCGCTTCCAGCAACTGATCTACAGCCCCAGGGGCAGCATCGAGGGCGTGCTGATCGACACCGACGGCGTGCCCACGCAGTTCGTGTTCGACCGCCACGACGAAGGCGCCGCGCGCGCCTTCGAGAGCCTGAAGGTGGGCCAGGCGCTGGTGATCGAGGGCATCGAAGCAGGCCCCTCGCCCAAGGCGGAGAGCGAACACACGGTTTACCGCTTCGAGCGGCTGGCCTCGGTCGACGGCGAACCGCCCCGGCGTGCGCGGGCCGAAGAACGCATCGAAGGCACCGTGGTGCGCTTCAACTACGCGCGCCACGGAGAGGCCAACGGCGTGGTGCTGGACACCGGCGACTTCATCCACATGAAGCCCGACGGCCATGCGAAGCTGGCGCTGAAGGTCGGAGACAGGGTGCGGGCCGAGGGCCGCACGCAGCCGCTGGCGACAGGCCAGGGGCGTGTGGTCGAGGCCGTGCGGGTCAACGCTCAGGCGCTGCGGGACGCCGACGGAAGCTGATGCCGCTTGTGGCATTGCGGGAGCTGCGCGGACAATCCTCGACTGCCCATGCCTGTTTTCGGTTCATCCCTGCCGCCTCGCCATGAACTCGCCCTGCGCGACTACGGCCACTCGCACGGCAGCCATGCGCACGACCATTTCCAGGTGCTGATCGGCCTCGACGGCGTGCTCGATATCGAGGTGGAAGGCCGGGGCGCCGGCATCGCCGCGGGCGAAGCGCAGGTGGTCGCACCGGGCGACCGGCACGATTTCAGCGCGCGCAGGCATGGCGCGGTGTGCCTGGTGCTCGACACCACGCAGCCGGCATGGGCCCGCTGCGCCGAACGCGCGCCGCCCGATTCGGCGCAACTGCACGCGTTGGCGCGTTACCTGGCGCAATGCATGAAGCAGCCGCGAGCCTCGGCCCTGGCCTTGCAGCACGGGCCGGCGCTGCTCCTGGAGGCCTGGAGCCCCGCACCGGCATCGTCGTCGGCGTCGCGCCGCCGCATCGACTGGTCCTTGCTCGCCGACTGGGCCCGTGCCCGCTGGCACGAGCCCTTGAGCGTGGCCGACCTGGCCCAGGTCGCCTGCCTGAGCCCCAGCCAGTTCGCGCAGCGCTGCCGCGACGAGCAGGGCATGGGCGCGATGCAATGGCTGCGCTCGCTGCGGTTGGCGCATGCGCGCGAGCTGAGGCTGGGCGGCATGAGCGTGGCGGAGACGGCGCGGCGCACGGGCTACCGCTCGCCTTCCGCCCTTACGGCCGCCTTGCGGCGCTGAGTCCCTTTTCCTGATCGAAAGACCGTCGTTTCTCGACGACGGACCGTCATTGCGCGACGACCGCATCGCGTAGCCTCGCCATCCATGCCATCGACCGCCTACGCACTGATCGCCATCGCCCTGTGGACCACGCTCGCCTCGCTGGGCACGGCCCTGTCGCACCTGCCGCCTTTTCTGCTCACGGGCCTCGCGCTCATCATCGGCAGCGTGCCGAGCTGGCCGCTGGTGCTGCGCGACCGCGCCGCCTGGAAAGTGCCGCCGCGCACGCTGGCGCTGGGCATCTACGGGCTCTTCGGCTATCACTTCCTGCTGTTCATCGCGCTGCGCTACGCGCCGCCGGTCGAGGCCAACCTGGTCAATTACCTCTGGCCGCTGCTGATGGTGGTGCTGGCGCCGGTGCTGCTGCCGGGCGTGTCGCTGCGGCCGCTGCACCTGGTGGCGGGGCTGCTGGGTTTTGGCGGCGCGGCAGCGGCGATCCTGGGCGCGGGCGGAGGCAGCGGCGCTTCCGCCGCGGGGTACTGGGGCTTCGTGCCGGCGCTGGCCTCGGCCTTCGTCTGGGCGAGCTATTCGCTGTGGACGAAGCGCGTGCCGGCCTTCCCGACCTCGGCGATCGGCCTCTTCGGGCTGGTTTCGGGGGCGCTCGCGCTGGCCTGCCATGCGGTGCTGGAGCCCTCGGTGTCGCTGACGGCCCGTGACTGGCTGCTGCTCGCGCTGTGCGGCCTCGGCCCGCTGGGCGCGGCCTTCTTCGTGTGGGACATGGCGCTCAAGCGCGGCGACGCGCGACAGATCGGCATCCTGAGCTACATCACCCCGCTGGGCTCGACAGCGCTGCTGCTGCTGGTGACGGGCCGGCCGCTGACCTGGACCATCGCGCTGGCGGCCTGGCTGATCATCTCGGCGGCGATCATGGGCACGCGCGCACGCTGATCGCGGTGATCACGGTGATGCCTGCGTGCTGAATCAGGCTGTATCCGACGGCGCGCCTTCATCTTTTCTGGCTAGAGTGGAGGCTCAGGAAAAAGGAGCCAACCCACATGGACGACAAGAACAGGGATTTCGAGATCACGCCAAAGCTGGTGTTCGACCTGAACCTGGCGCTGTACCTCGACCTGGTGGCCGCGCTGGAGGGCGCGGGCGCCGTCACCTACCGCCAGATGGCGGCCCGGGTGCTCAACATCAGCATGGATGCGCGCAGCGACGGCGAAGCCGGCCTGTCGACGGTGCTCGAGGGCATCGCCCGGGGCTTCGCGGGCCATGGCGACGGCCTGTCGATCGAGTTGCTGAAGGCCGCGCGCGGCCTGCGCGAGGACGACGCGCTGGGCGACATCCCGATGCGTCCCGACCTGGGCTGAGCCGCGGCGGCCCTCCGGCGGCCCGCCCCGCGCCTAGTCTTCGGCGACCTGCAGCACCAGCTTGCCGAAGTTCTCGCCCGCGAAGAGCTTGTTGAGCGACTCGGGGAAGGTATCGAGGCCCTTCACGACGTCTTCCTTGCTCTTCATGCGCCCATCTTTCAGGTAACCGGCCATCTCGGCGATGGCGATGTGGTACCTGTCGGCGTAGTCGAATACCACGATGCCTTCCATGCGGGCACGATTCACCAGCAGGCTCAGGTAGTTCTTCGGGCCAGCCGAGGGCATGCTGTTGGCGTTGTTGTACTGGCTGATGGCACCACAGATGATGATGCGGGCCTTGCGTGCGAGCCGCGCCAGCACCATGTCGAGGATCTCGCCGCCGACGTTGTCGAAGTAGATGTCCACGCCCTTCGGGCAGTGCGTCTTCAGGCCCTCGCGCACCGCGGCGGCGCCGGCCTTGTAGTCGATGCAGGCGTCGAAGCCGAGCTCCTTCACAACCCAGTCGCACTTGGCCTGGCCGCCGGCGATGCCGACCACGCGGCAGCCCTTGATCTTGGCCAGCTGGCCCACCGTCTGGCCGACGGCGCCGGCCGCGCCGGAAACCACCACCGTCTCGCCTGGCTTGGGCATGCCCACGTCCATCAGGCCGAAGTAGCCGGTCATGCCGGGCATGCCCAGCACGTTGAGCCACTGGGTGATGGTGCCCACGCGCAGGTCGATCTTCACCAGGCCGTTGCGCTTGATCTGGTCTTCGGGGATGAGGATGTATTCCTGCACGCCCAGCGTGCCGTAGACGGTGTCGCCCACGGCGAACTGCGGGTTCTTCGAGGCGATGACGCGGCCGACGCCGCCGGCACGCATCACTTCGTCGATGCCCACGGGCGGGATGTAGCTCTTGGCGTCGTTGAGCCAGCCGCGCATGGCAGGGTCGAGCGACAGCGACAGCGTCTTGACGAGCACGCCGCCCTCGGCCGGTTCGCCGACGGGCTCGGTGGTGAACTTCCAGTTCTCGCGGGTGGCCGTGCCCTCGGGGCGCTTGGCGAGGCGGACCTGATGGTTGGTGAGTGGGGTGCTCATGGCGTCTGTCTCCTTGACCTTGAATGAGGGGGCGCTGGCGCGCAGGCGCATCGTAGCGGCGCCCCCGGGGCGGGCAGGTAGCGCAGGCGACAGCGCGCCTTTCGCCCCCGGCTAGGGCCTGTTCACACTATTTCCGGGGTCGCGAAGGGCAGCCAGGGCGGGCCAATCAAGGCGCGTGACGACGCGTGTGCATGCGCACACGCTAGGAGCGCAACGCCGAGTGGCCCGCCCTGGCTGCCCTTCCCGCAGGGTTGGCGCTCCAAGGGGCCGTCTGCGGCGTTGCCCGCGCTTGCGAGGCGAAAGCCTTGCTGCGCACGGGCGCCTTGCAGCCAGCCCCTTGGAGCGCCAACGCGACCCCGGAAATAGTGTGAACAGGCCCTAGGCCAGCCTGACGACGATCTGCAGCCCCGGATGCGCATTGCGCACCGTGAGCTTGCCGCCGTGCGCCTCGGCGATCAGCCGGCACAGGTACATGCCCAGGCCCACGCCGCCGGTGGCGCGCGCCCGGGCGCCGTCGGTGCGGTAGAAGGGCTCTGTCAGGCGCTCGAGCTGCTCGTCGTCCACGCCGGGGCCGTGGTCGCGCACCTCGATCTCGGCGCCCTGGCTGCTGCCGTCGAGCACCGCGCGCAGCGACACGCAGGGCGGCCGGGGCGCGTCGGCGCTGTAGCGCAGCGCGTTGTCCAGCAGGTTGCGCACCAGCAGTCGGATGCGCATGCGGTCCACCGCGTGCGGCGGCAGGCCCTCGGCCAGGTCGAGATGCACATGCTCCGCTCCGGGCATCTCGGCCACGATCTCGCGGATCAGCGCCGCCAGGTCGACCGGTTCGCGCTGCAGCGCCACGTGCGGGCTGGCGAGGCGCTCGCTTTCGAGCAGGTCGCTGATGAGGTCGCGCATCTCGTTCAGGTCGCGCAGCAGCGCGTCGCGCTCGGCCTGCCCCTCGGGCGTGGTCGGCAGCAGTTCGGCGTTCAGGCGCGCGCGCGTGAGCGGCGAGCGCAGCTCGTGGCTCAGCGCCAGCAGCAGCCCGCGCTTGGCGTCGAGCATGGCCTGGATGTCCTCGGCCATGGTGTTGATGCGCTCTGCCAAGTCGCCGAGGTCGTCGTTGCGGCGGATCGGAATGGGCTGCGTGAACTCGCCACGGCCGAAGCGCTGCGCGCCCTCGCGGATGTCGATCAGCGGCCGCAGCAACCGGCTCACGTAGGCATAGCCCAGCAGCACGCAGGACAGCAGCAGGCCCAGCGTGGCCCAGCCGATGACGCGCGGCGCCAGCTGCCAGAGCTTGGGCGACCAGCCGAAGATCACGCGGTGCCCGTCGGCCGTGGGACGGATGAACCATTTGTCGCCGCCGAAGACGTCCTCGCGGTCATGCATCCAGCCGCTGGGGCTGCTCGCGCCGCCGGGGTTGGAATCCCAGTTGACCTTGGGGCCGACGATGCGGATGGTGATCGGCAGCCGCGCCACCAGCGCCTGCGCGCGCGCCACGTCGGGCGGCGTGCCGATCTCGGCCACGAGGCGATCGGCGTAGTCGGTCAGCATGGGCTTGGCGGCCTCGGCCCAGCCGGTGGAGAACGACTTCTTCATGCCGCCCATGAAGACGGCCGCCATCACCAGCGCGAGCAGCACGAACATCAGCACCAGCCGCACGCGCAGCGAACGGCGCCAGCGGCGCTTGCCCTGCACCTTCTCGTTCCAGCGCGCGTGCCACTTGGCGTGCCAGTCGCCGCGCGTCATCTCGTCGCGGCATTCCTCGCCGCGCCACCGCATCCTGCGGGACTCCCTGCTTCGGCCGAAGTTCATGCAGGTTCGCTGCGGGCGACGGCCAGCGCGTAGCCCGCGTTGCGCAGCGTCTTGATGCAATCCAGCGGCTCGAGCTTCTTGCGCAGCCGGCTCACGACGATGTCGACCGCGCGCGTGTAGAGCTCGGCCTCGTGCCCGCGCAGGCGGTTGAGGATGTCGTCTCGGCTGAACACCTTGCCCGGCTCGGCCGCCAGCAGCGCGAGCAGCTCGAACTCGGTGCCGGTGAGCTCCACGCGCTCGCCGTGGCGCAGCACCTGGCGCCGGTCGAGGTCGATCGACAGGCCGTCGAACACGCGGTACTGCGTGCCGCTGGCTGACGCCTGCGGCGTGCTGCGCTGGCGGCGCAGGATGGTCTGCACGCGCGCCACCAGTTCGCGCGGCTCGAAGGGCTTGGGCACGTAGTCGTCGGCGCCGAGCTCCAGCCCGACCACGCGGTCCATCACTTCGCCGCGGGCGGTGAGCATCACGATGGGAATGTCGCTTTCCTTGCGGATCTCGCGGCACAGCGCGAAGCCGTCCATCTCGGGCAGCATCACGTCGAGGATGGCCGCGTCGTAGGTGCCCGCGCGCAGCCTGGCCAGCCCCTCGCTCGGGCGCACGGCGCTTTCGAGCGTGCAGCCGAAGCGTGCGAAGTAGGTGGTCAGCGGCGCGGCGAGATGCTCGTCGTCGTCGATCAGCAGGATGCGCGGCATGGCGGGATTGTGCCTCCGGACGAGAAAGTGGCGAATGACCTCGCTGACCATCAGACCCGCCGGCATCGCACCGCCCAGGTCAGGCCCGTCACGAGAGTGGAAAGCAGCAGCGCGTGATAGACCACGTCGGGCACCGTGCGCGGCCCGATGCCAGCGACGATGGTGCCAAGGCCGACCAGCGTGCCCAGCAGCGCGAAGCCCTGGCCGAAGATGGCCGCGCGGCGCGCATGGTGCGGGCGCAGCCAGGTCTCCACCGAGGCCAGCACCAGCACGGTGGCGATCACCGCCTCCGCGGTGCGCGCCGCCGGGTGCGCGTAGCCGGGCACGAGCAAACCGGCGTGCACCATCGACGCGATGCCCAGCGTGAGCGCCTCGGTCAGCATCCATGCGCGCGCGGCTGGCGCGTGCACGGCATGCGAGGCGGTGGGGTCGCCGCTCATGTACTTGTCGCTCACCACGGGTCCGCCTTGCCGATGCGGCCCAGGTGCGTGGCGGCGAAGCCGCTCGCGTACTTGAGCCCGTAGCCCAGCGCGTGGTCCATGCCGATGTGGGCCAGCCAGATCAGGCTGCCCGCCACCGCCCACGGCATGGCCGCGAGAACGCCGAGCGCCAGCAGCAGCACCGGGCCGACGTACGAATGCGCCGCGTTGTAGAGCGCCGCGCCCGTGCGCGAACCCGCGAGGTAGCCCAGCAGCGAGAGATCGGGCGCGAGCAGCCAGAGCGCGAACACGCCCCAGCCTGCGCCGAACTGCGCGTAGGCGGCGAGCGCCACGCCGAGCACCACCGCGCCTTCGAGGCGCAGCAGGGTGCGTACTCCGCCCGTGACCACCGCTGCGCCCCCTTCGGGAGACGCCGTGGAACCGGCTTCGCCGGGCCACTGGTGTCGCCCCCGGAGAGGGGGGAGGCGCAGCGACACGAAGTGCGCGAAGCCTGGGGGTGAGCCCGGTTCAGCCACGGTGGCTCCAGCGGCGGCCGCCTCGCTCCATGAAATCGCGCACCTTCTGCTGCTGCGCGGCGTTCAGGCTGTCGAAGAAGTCCGCTGCGGCGGCGATGATCTCGGGACTGCCGTTGCGCACGGCCGTGGTCTTCTCGTCGATCAGTCGGGCAGCACCGGCCTGGTCGAGCTTGTTGCCCGCGAACAGCGCCTTGAACTGCGAGCGCGGATCGCCAGAGCCGCCCGCGCCGCGCATGGCTTCACGCTGCGCCTGCAGCCTCTCGGCCAGCACGGTGAGCTTCTGCTTCTGGCTCGCGTCGAGTTCGAGCTTGCTGCCCACGCGCTCGACCATCTTCGTGCGGAACTCGGCGCTGTCGCCGCCCCAGCCGTGACGGTAGCTGCTGCAGCCGGCGATGCTTCCCGCGACCATGGCGGCGCCGGCGAAGCCAAAGAGAGTGCGTTTGATCCAGTGTTTCATGGCGATTCCTTGTGTTCCTGGTGTTGTGTTGAGGAGGAAGCTCCATGGTGCGGATTGCACCGGGCCAAGTCCTCTCGCTGCGGTTGCGGCGTGTTTCGTTTTATGGCGACAGGCGTGGCGACAGGCGTGGCGACAAGCCGGCCTGCTTAGAGGCGGCTGCTCTTGGCGTTGGCAGCCGAGGCGCGTGCGTCGACGGGGTTGGGCATGGTCGAGATGACCTGGCTGTTCACGCGCGAACTCGCCGACACGTTCTGGTCAGGCGCGGCGGCAGCGCGCACGGCTTCTGCGACGATGCGCCCGCGTTCGGTCGAGACGGCCATGGTCTCGGCACCGCGCGAGCCGCGCACCACGTTCTGGTCGGGCGCCGATGCGGTGCGCATGGCTTCGGCGTTGACTTCGGCACGGCTCTTGGCCGACACGGCGGGCTGCACGCCCTCGTAGCTCTCAGCCTTCGCGCCGGCTGCGGCGAGCATGGCGAAGGATGCGACGGCGACGATCTGGGTAAAGGAGATGGAGTTCATTTCAGGCCTTTCTTTCAGTGGTTGAAGAGAAGGCCTGATCGTGCTTGCGGGCCCCCCGCAAGTCCTTTCGCCGCAGTTTCGGCGTGTTTCGTTTCTTTTCACTCACCCGCGGGGTGAGTGAAAAGTGCGCTCGTGGCGTCAGCCGGTCAGCCAGCCATTGCGGCGGCGGGGTCGTCGGAGTCGAGCACGCTCTTTGCCCATGCCTCGAGCTTGCCGGTGTCGGCGCGCAGCACCTCCTGCTTGACCGCGAGGATGCGCGAGGGATGCATCGAGAAGCTGCGCAGGCCCAGGCCCAGCAGCAGGCGCGTGAAGGCCACGTCGCCCGCCATTTCGCCGCACACGGCCACGCCCTTGCCTTGTCGGCGGCACTCGGCGATGGTGTCGGCCACCAGGCGCAGCACGGCCGGATGCGCCGGGTCGTAGAGGTGCGCCACCGATTCGTCGGCGCGGTCGATGGCCAGCGTGTACTGGATCAGGTCGTTGGTGCCGATCGACAGGAAGTCGAAGTGCTTGAGGAAGATGCGCAGCGTGAGCGCGGCCGCCGGGATCTCGATCATGGCGCCGAGCTTCACGTGGCCGTACACCGCGCCGCGGTTGTCGAGTTCGGCGCGCGCGAAGTCGATCAGCGAGAGCGTCTGCCTGATTTCGCTCGCGTGCGCGAGCATCGGGATGAGCAGATGGATCTCGCCATGCGCCGCCGCGCGCAGGATGGCGCGCAGCTGCGTGAGGAACATCGCCGGATCGGCCAGGCTCCAGCGGATGGCGCGCAGGCCCAGCGCCGGATTCAGGTGCTCCTGCTTGTTGGCCGACTTGCTGTCCAGCGGCTTGTCGGCGCCCACGTCGATGGTGCGGATGGTGACCGGCATGCCCTGCATGCCCTCGACCGCGCGCCTGTAGGCCTGGTACTGCTCCTCCTCGTCGGGCAGCCGGGTCTGGGGCGAACCCGTGTCGCGGCCCATGAAGAGGAATTCGCTGCGAAAGAGGCCCACGCCCACCGCGCCGGCCTTGACCGCGCCCACGGTGTCTTCCGGCATCTCGATGTTGGCCAGCAGCTCCACCCGCTGGCCGTCGAGCGTGACGGCGGGCTTGTGGCGCAGCCGCGCGAGCCGGCCGCGCTCGAGGTCGCCCTGGCGCTGCTTGAAGCCGTACTCGGCCAGGATGATCGGCGACGGATCGACAATCACCACGCCGGCGTCGCCGTCGATGATGACCCAGTCGTCCTGCCGCACCAGCTGGCTCGCAGTGCGCGCGCCGACCACGGCCGGGATGTCCATGCTGCGCGCCACGATGGCGGTGTGCGAGGTGCGCCCGCCCACGTCGGTGACGAAGCCGGCGAACACGCTCTTCTTGAACTGCAGCATGTCGGCCGGCGAGAGGTCGTGCGCGATCAGCACCAGCGGCACGTCGATGCCGTCGCCCGCGGTGGGGTCGTCGTTGTCATCGTCAGCGGAGGCCGCGCGCTTGCGGCGCGGCGGGCTCGGCGCCAGCACGGCGGCCGTGCCCTTCATGCGGTGCAGCAGCCGCTCGACCACCTGCTCGAGGTCGGCCTTGCGCTCGCGCAGGTACGGGTCCTCCATCTCGTCGAACTGGCGCGCGATGATCTCCAGCTGCGTGGTCAGCGCCCACTCGGCGTTGTACAGGCGCTCGCTGATCCAGTGCTTGACGCCGCCGCTCAGGGCTTCGTCCTGCAGCAGCATCTGGTGCACCTCGAGCAGCGCCGCAAGCTCGTGCGGCGCGTCGTTCGGGCCCATCTGCGCGACGTTGGCCTGCAGCTTGGCCAACTCGTCGGCCACCGCGTTGCGCGCGGTGCGCACGCGGTCGATCTCGGTCTCGATCTCTTCGGGCTTGATGAAGTAGTGGGCGACGTCGATGCGGCTCGACACCACCAGCACGGCGCGCCCGATGGCAATGCCACGGGCGACGGGGAGGCCGTGGACTGCGAAGGTCATGGGACGGTCCTTATTCGCCTTCGCCGAACTTGTCGTCCATGAGCTGGACGATGGCGTTCATCGCTTCGTCTTCCTGCGGCCCGTTGGTTTCGAGCTCGACGGTGGAGCCCAGGCCGGCAGCCAGCATCATCACGCCCATGATGCTCTTCGCGTTGATGCGGCGGTCGCCGCGGGAGAGCCACACCTCGCAGGGAAAGCTGCCTGCGAGCTTGGTCAGCTTGGCCGATGCGCGTGCATGCAGGCCCAGCTTATTGCTGATGGTCACGGATTTCTTGATCACTGTGCTTTCTTTTCGCCTGGTTCTGGGGAGCCGCCACCGCCACCTGCATCACGCCCGCGGTGCCGCCCGCGAGGGCGCGCTGCACCAGCGTCTCCAGGGGTTCGTGCCGGTAGGTGACGGCACGCAGCAGCATCGGAAGATTGACCCCCGCCACCAGCCGCGACCGGACGCCGTCCACCAGCTTCTGCGCCACGTTGCAGGGCGTGGCGCCGAACACGTCGGCCAGCACCAGCACCTGCGAACGCGGCGCGTGCAGCTGCTGCGCGAGGGTGATGCGCGCGGCCGCCAGCGTTTCTTCGGGCGACACGTTGGGCAGCACGTCGAGCGCGGCGATGGCCTGTTCGCAGTCGGGAAACACATGCAGCGCGCACTGCCGCATCGCATGGGCGAACGGAGCGTGGGCGATGATGAGGATGCTGTTCATGCAAAAGGGAGGACGACGCGTCGATTATGCGGGGGCGCCCAGGGGAAGTAGATATGCGACATAACGCGGCAGCCTCGGAAAACGGACAGGACCGTGCGAAACGGTCTGGCCACCGCAGCTATCGGAACTATAGCGGGCGAGGCCGCCGCTCATGGAAGCCTGAGGCCCTCGAAGAAGGTCTTCGACGCCTCGGCCGAGGAAGGCTGGCCGAGCACCGTGGCCTGGTAGAGCGCCACCGAACCGTCTTTCTGCGACTGGGCGAACCAGAGCACCTGCAGGGGCGTGGCCGTACCTTTTTGCGGCGGCTGTGTTTCCAGGCGCAGCGGCGCAGGTACTGCCGTTGCGCGCAGCACGCTGGCGGCGGATTCCGTCACCTGCGCCTCGCCAAGTTGCCCGCGCGTGGCGGTGTGCCAGGCGCGCAGCCAGGCTTCGGCCTGCTCGGGACCGTTCGCGAAGGCATGCGCGATGGCGAATGTCGCGCCGCCGGCTTCGCAGCCCGTCATGTCGACCTGCACCGATTCGGTGCCCAGCGGCAGCGCGCGGGTCGCACGGTCGGCCTTGCAGGGCAGCATCGCGACCAGGCCGGCCCCGGCGATCGGCACTTCGCGCCAGTTGAAGGCGGGGCTGCAGGCTGCGAGCAGGGCTGCCGCGGCCAGCACTGCGAGCCTGGAGCGGGGAATGGCGGGGGACGGTGACGGCATGGGGCAGCGATTATCGAACCGTGCACGCCGGTCGGGATGTCGCCAGCACGATCGGGCACGCGGAACTAAAATCGCGCCGCCCTTCTCTTGCACCAAGCCATGAAGAAATACCTCGCCGCAGCAGCTGTCGTCGTCGCATTGGCCACCGGCGTGGGCGTGTACCTCGGCTCCGGCGCCACTGCCGCTCCCGCCTCCACCTTCGTGCTGCTGGACGGCTCGCAGAAGAGCACGGCGGACCTGAAGGGCAAGGTCACCCTGGTCAACTTCTGGGCCACCAGCTGCGTGACCTGCGTGGGCGAGATGCCCAAGGTCATCGCCACCTACGACAAGTACAAGGCCCAGGGCTACGACACGCTGGCGGTGGCCATGAGCTACGACCCGCCGAGCTACGTCGTCAATTTCGCCCAGACACGCAAGCTGCCGTTCAAGGTGGCGATCGACAACACCGGCAGCGTGGCGCAGGCCTGGGGCGACGTGAAGCTCACGCCGACCACCTATCTGGTCAACAAGCGCGGCGAGATCGTGAAGCGCTATGTGGGCGAGCCGGACTTCGCAGAGCTGCACAAGCTCATCGAAAAACTCCTGGCCGAAGCCTGATCTCTTGCCAGCCCCAACGAAAGGCGCCCCGAAAGGGCGCCTTTTGCTTTTGTCCTGTCGCGATCCGCTGCTTACTGCGCGCGGAAGCTGTCGTGGCAGGCCTTGCAGCTCGCGGCGGTCGGGCCGAACTGGGCCTTGAGGGCATCGAGATTGCCGGCCTTGGCGGCGGTCACCAGCTTGCTGGTTTCCTCGAGCAGCTTCTGCTGGCGCTCCTTGAACTTGGCGTCTTCCCTCCAGATGTCGGGCCTGGCCTTGCCGCCCTCGGCACCGGCGGAGAAGCCTGCCCAGGGCAGCTTCGCCATGTCGGCGACCACTTCGGCATTGGCCGCGGCGGCGGCTGCGTCGTAAGGCGCGCGGCCGTTGGCCATGGCGCCGAGGCGGCCGAAGTGCTGGCTCATCACGAACAGCGAGCTCTGGCGGTACTTGATGGCGTCTTCGGGCTTGGCGAACTGGGCGGCCGCGGGAAGGGACATGGCCGCGCAGGCGGCTGCGACGGCCAGGGAGGCGAATCGTTTCATGGGTGATCCTCGTGTGGGGAAAAAACGCCATCGTGCGCGGCGTTGCGGGCGAGTGTAGGGGCGGGCCGTACCGGCCGCATAGCAACAACCCGAAGCGGCCTGGGGCCCGGACTTTGCTAATCTGCGCCTTCCGCAGCACCGCGCCCCCCAGCGCCTTCCTCGATGACCGACACCTCCGTGGCCGCCTTTCGCGCGGCCTCCGGCCCCGGCGCCCGCACCCGGGTCTGGGACCTGCCGACGCGCCTTTTCCACTGGGCGCTGGCCATCGCCGTCGTCGGCATGATCGGCACCGGCCTGAACGGGGCCATGGAGTGGCACTTCCGCATCGGCTACACGGTCCTGGCGCTGCTGCTTTTCAGGCTGCTCTGGGGCTTCATGGGTGGACGCTGGTCGCGCTTCGGGGCTTTCGTCTACGGGCCGGGCTCGCTGGCGGCCTACCTGCGCGGCCGGGCGCATCCGGACCACCTGATCGGGCACACGCCGCTGGGCGCGCTGTCGGTGTTCGCGGTGCTGGCCATCCTGGTGCTGCAGGTCGCTACCGGGCTGATGGCGGACGACGAGATCTCGGCCTCGGGGCCGCTCACCCGCTTCGTCTCCGGCGAGATCGTTGGCATGGCCACCGGCTGGCACAAGGCGCAGGGCAAGTGGATCGTGATCGCCCTTGCGAGCCTGCATGTGCTGGCCGTGCTGTTCTACGTGCTCATCAAGCGGCACCGCCTGGTGCGGCCGATGGTGTCGGGCGACAAGCTGGTCCCTTCCGAAAGCGGCCAGGTGGCGCCCAGCCGCGACGATGCGGCCTCGCGCTGGCTGGCGCTGGGGCTGTTCGCGCTGTGCGCGGGCGTGGCCTGGTGGATTTCCTCGTTGCGCGTATGAGCTTCTCTGTTTCACGCCCCCTGCCGCTGTCGGCCATGCCGGCGGTGGTGCTGCTCACCCCCGAAGAGGCCCACGAGATCGAGGCGACACGCACGATCTTCCGTGACTACGCGGCTTCGCTGGGCATCGACCTGGATTTCCAGGATTTCGACGGCGAACTGGCGCAGTTGCCCGGCGAATACGCCGAGCCGCGAGGCACGCTGCTGCTTGCGCTGGTCGATCCGGCGAACGTCAAGGAAGACGCCGGACGCCGGGCTCCGACGCTGCAGCGCGCCGACGGCACGCTGGCCCATGTGGCGGGGTGCTGCGCGCTGCGTCCGCTGGACAACGCGGACTACGCGAACGCGGCGGAAATGAAGCGCCTGTACGTGCGCCCCGGCTTCCGCGGCCTCGGGCTGGGCCGCCAGCTGGCCGAGGCGATCCTCGATGCCGCACGCAGCGCGGGTTACGGCTGCGTGCTGCTGGATACCCTCGACGACATGGAATCGGCCCGGGCGCTCTACGAAGACCTGGGTTTCGTGGAGGTACCGCCCTACTATCACAACCCCGTCGCCGGGGCTCACTACTTGAAAGTAGATCTCTGACCCGCCGGCCTCAGCCGCGGGCCTGGGCCAGCAGCGTGCCGGCGTCGCTCACTTCGAACTTGCCCGGTGCCTCGACGTTCAGCGTCGCGACCTTGCCGTCCTTCACCAGCATCGAGTAGCGGTTGCTGCGCAGGCCCATGCCGCGTCCGGTCAGGTCGAGCGTGAGGCCGGTGGCCTTCGCGAAGTCGGCGCTGCCGTCGGCCAGCATGCGAACCTTGGCGCCGGTCTTCTGGTCGCGCGCCCAGGCGCCCATCACGAAGGCGTCGTTCACGCTGACGCACCAGATCTCGTCCACGCCGGCGGCCTTGAAGTCGTCGAAGTGCTGAACATAGCCCGGCACGTGCTTGGCCGAACAGGTGGGGGTGAAGGCGCCGGGCAGCGCGAACAGCGCGATGGTCTTGCCAGCCGTCGCCTTGGCCACGTCCACGGGGTTCGGGCCGATGCTGCAGCCTTCGCCCTCGACTTCGGAGTATTCCTGCAGGGTGGCCGAGGGAAGGGTGTCGCCGACTTTGATCATTGAATGTGCTCCTGAAAAAGAAAAACGGCCCACATTGTGGGCCGTTTCCGGATCGGATGCCCCCGGGGGCTCCAATGATTGATCAGACCAGGACGGCCTTCTCGACCAGACGGGTCACGACCCAGTTCTTGGTCTTCGAGATCGGACGGCTTTCCGTGATCTCGATGGTGTCGCCCAGCTTGTACTCGCCCTTTTCGTCGTGGGCGTGGTACTTGCTCGTCTTGGCCACGATCTTGCCGTAGAGCTCGTGCTTCACACGACGCTCGACCAGCACGGTCACGGTCTTCGCGCGCTTGTCGCTGACCACCTTGCCGATCAAGGTGCGCTTGAGGGATTTTTTAGCTTCCGTCATGTTCACTCCTTACTTGGCGGCTTGGGCTTCTTGCTGCTTCTGGGCAAGAATGGTCTTGGCGCGCGCGATGTCGCGGCGGGTCACGCGCAGCGTCGAGGTGTTCGACAGCTGTTGCGTGGCCTTCTGCATGCGCAGGCCGAAGTGGGCCTTCTGCAGATCCTTGATTTCGGCTTGCAGGCCTGCGACGTCCTTCGTGCGCAGGGTTGCGGCCTTCGTCACCTTGGCCGGAGCCGCGGTTTCCTTCTTCTTACGTGTTGCCATGGATGTTCTCCTCTCAGGCGCCGAGCTGGCGAGCGACGAACGTCGTGCGCAGCGGCAGCTTGGCGGCAGCCAGGCGGAACGCTTCGCGGGCGAGCTCTTCGGGCACGCCGACGATCTCGAACACGATCTTGCCGGGCTGGATTTCGGCGACGTAGTACTCGGGGTTGCCCTTGCCGTTACCCATCCGCACTTCTGCGGGCTTGGTCGAGATCGGCTTGTCGGGGAACACGCGGATCCAGATACGGCCACCGCGCTTCACGTGACGCGAAATCGCGCGGCGAGCGGCTTCGATCTGGCGCGCCGTCAGGCGGCCGCGGTCGGTGCATTTGAGACCGAAGTCACCGAACGCAACCGAGTTACCCGTGGTTGCGATGCCGGTGTTGCGGCCCTTTTGTTCCTTGCGGAACTTTCTGCGTGCAGGTTGCAGCATGTTTTGTTACTCCGTGAGGGCCCCAGGCGCTTGCGCGCCCGGGAGCGACCGATTACTCGGCCTTGGCACCGTCCGCTGCTGCAGCGGGCGCGGCTTTGCGGACGCGCTTAACGGCGGGTTTCGAGTCTGCACCGGCACCGCCGGTTGCTTCTGCGGGCTTGTCGCTGCCATCGGCCGGAGCGGTGTTGCCACCGATCGGGCCGCGGGCACCGGCGCGCGGGCCGGGGCCACGGCGGTCGCTGCCCGGACGGTCGCCACCGGGGCGGCCATCGCGGCGGGGACCACGCGGGCGACGTTCTTCTTCAGGACGCGGCGTCTCGACGGCGGGCAGGTCGTTGCGACCCAGCGTGTCGCCCTTGTAGACCCACACCTTCACGCCGATGACGCCGTAGGTCGTCTTGGCTTCGGAGGTGCCGTAGTCGATGTCGGCGCGCAGGGTGTGCAGCGGCACGCGGCCTTCGCGATACCACTCGGTACGAGCGATTTCGATGCCGTTCAGACGGCCAGCCGACATGATCTTGATGCCCAGGGCACCCAGACGCATGGCGTTCTGCATGGCGCGCTTCATGGCGCGGCGGAACATGATCCGCTTCTCGAGCTGCTGCGTGATGCTGTCGGCGATCAGCTGCGCATCGATTTCGGGCTTGCGCACTTCTTCGATGTTGACCGCAACCGGCACGCCGAGTTGCTTGCCCAGTTCGCGCTTGAGGTTTTCGATGTCTTCGCCCTTCTTGCCGATCACGACGCCCGGACGAGCCGAGAAGATCGTGATGCGTGCGTTCTTGGCGGGACGCTCGATCATGACGCGCGAGACCGAAGCGTTCTTCAGCTTCTTCTTCAGGTACTCGCGAACCTTGATGTCTTCGGCCAGCATGCCCGCGAAATCGCGGTCGCTTGCGTACCAGCGGCTGGACCAATTACGGGTAACCGCCAGGCGGAAGCCGGTTGGGTGGATTTTCTGTCCCATATTTCTTCCAGGCTTAGTTGCCAACCGTCACGTACACATGGCACGTGGGCTTGCTGATGCGATTGCCGCGACCCTTGGCGCGCGCCGTGAAGCGCTTGAGCGTGGCGCCTTGCTCGACGTAGATGGTCTTGACCTTCAGTTCGTCGATGTCGGCACCGTCGTTGTGCTCGGCGTTGGCGATAGCCGATTCGAGCACCTTCTTCACGATCACAGCGGCCTTCTTCTGCGTGAATTGCAGGATGTTGAGCGCTTGATCGACCTTCTTGCCGCGGATGAGGTCAGCGACCAGACGGCCCTTGTCGACCGACAGGCGGACACCGCGGAGGACTGCACGTGTTTCAGACATGGTCGTTCCTTACTTCTTCTGGACTTTCTTGTCCGCGGGGTGCCCCTTGAACGTGCGGGTGAGCGCAAATTCGCCGAGCTTGTGGCCGACCATCTGGTCGGTGATGTACACAGGCACGTGTTGCTTGCCGTTGTGCACGGCGATGGTCAGGCCGATGAACTCGGGCAGAACCATCGAGCGGCGCGACCAGGTCTTGATCGGCTTCTTGTCCTTGGTCGTCACGGCCTTGTCGGCCTTGGCCACGAGGTGGTGGTCGACGAACGGACCCTTCTTGAGAGAGCGAGTCATTGGCTATCCCTTACTTCTTGCGACGCGACACGATGAATACCTGCGTGCGCTTGTTGTTGCGGGTCCGATAACCCTTGGTCAGATTGCCCCACGGGTCGACCGGATGACGGCCTTCGCCGGTACGGCCTTCACCACCACCGTGCGGGTGGTCGATCGGGTTCATCACCACGCCGCGGACGGTCGGGCGGATACCCATGTGACGCTTCACACCGGCCTTGCCGAGCTGGCGCAGGCTGTGCTCTTCGTTCGCCACTTCACCGATGGTCGCGCGGCACTCGATGTGAATGCGGCGGACTTCGCCCGAACGCATGCGGACCTGGGCGTAGACGCCTTCACGGGCCAGCAGCGTGGCCGAGGTACCGGCCGAGCGGGCGATCTGCGCGCCCTTGCCGGGCTGCAGTTCGATGCAGTGGATCGTCGAACCCACCGGAATGTTGCGGATCGGCAGGGTGTTGCCGGCGCGGATCGGGGCTTCTGCGCCCGACAGCAGCGTTGCACCGGCTTCCAGACCGCGCGGGGCGATGATGTAGCGGCGCTCGCCGTCGGCGTAGCAGACCAGAGCGATGTGGGCGGTACGGTTCGGGTCGTATTCGATGCGTTCGACCTTGGCCGGGATGCCGTCCTTGTTGCGCACGAAGTCGACGACGCGGTAGTGGTGCTTGGCACCGCCGCCACGATGACGGATCGTGATGTGGCCGTTGTTGTTGCGGCCGGCCTTCTGGAACTGGGGTTCCAGAAGGGGGGCGTGAGGAGCACCCTTGAACAGGTGGTCACGCGAGATCTTCACCGCGCCGCGTTGGCCCGGCGAAGTGGGTTTCATCTTGATGACGGCCATGATTAAGCGCCTTCCCCGACGAGGTTGAGCTCTTGACCGGCCTTCAGGGTCACATAGGCCTTGCGAACGTTGTCGCGGCGGCCGACGGACTTGCCGAAGCGCTTGGTCTTGCCCTTGGTGTTGAGCACCGACACGCCCTTGACTTCGACCTTGAACATCAGTTCGACGGCGGCCTTGATTTCGGGCTTGGTGGCGTCTTGCAACACCTTGAAAGTGACAGCGTTCGACTTCTCGCCGACCATCGTGGCCTTTTCGGACACGATCGGGGCGACCAGCACCGACATCAGTCGGCCTTCGTCGAACGTACGTTCAGCGGCGGTGGGGTTCACGCGGCTCATGCGAACATCTCCTTGAGCTTGTCGACGGCACCCTTGGTGACCAGCACCTTCTTGTAGTGAACCAGCGACACCGGGTCGGCGTAACGGGGTTCGACCACGAGAACGTTGACCAGATTGCGCGAGGCAAGGTACAGGTTTTCGTCGACTTCTTCGGCGATCACGAGCACGGACTCGAGATTCATCGCCTTGAAACGGGCTGCCAGCGGCTTGGTCTTGGGCGAGTCGACCTTGATCGAGTCGACCACGGCCAGACGGCCTTCGCGAGCGAGCTGCGAGAAGATGGACGCCATGCCGGCGCGGTACATCTTCTTGTTGATCTTCTGCGAGAAGTTTTCGTCAGGCATGTTCGGGAAGATCCGGCCGCCCCCGCGCCACAGCGGCGAGGAAGTCATACCGGCACGGGCGCGGCCCGTTCCCTTTTGCTTGAAAGGCTTCTTGGTCGAGTGCTTGACCTGCTCGCGGTCCTTCTGGGCGCGAGTGCCTTGGCGTGCGTTGGCCTGGAAAGCAACGACGATCTGGTGGACCAGGTCTTCGTTGTAGTCACGGCCGAACACGGTCTCGGGGGCGTCGTACTTCGACGCGGCCTGGCCTTGTTCGTTCAGGAGTTCGAGTTCCATTACTTCGCTCCTTGGGCAGCCTGCGGCTTGGCCTTGATGGCGGGACGCACGGTGACGAAGCCACCCTTGGCACCCGGAATCGCGCCCTTGATGAGCAGCAGTTGACGTGCTTCGTCGATACGGAAGACGTCGAGGTTTTGCGTGGTGCGGGTGACGTCGCCGAGGTGGCCCGTCATGCGCTTGCCGGGGAACACGCGACCGGGGTCTTGCGCCATACCGATCGAGCCGGGCACGTTGTGCGAACGGCTGTTACCGTGCGACGCGCGCTGCGAGCTCATGTTGTGACGCTTGATCGTGCCAGCGTAGCCCTTGCCGATGGAAGTGCCCTGCACGTCCACCTTCTGGCCCACGGAGAAGACGCTTGCCACCGGGATCACGCCGCCAGCCTTGTGCTGACCAGCGGTATCGGCGGTAACGCGGAATTCCTGGATGATCTCACCGGCTTCGACACCCGCCTTGGCGAGGTGGCCGGCTTCGGGCTTGGTCACGCGCGATGCCTTGCGCGAACCGAACGTCACCTGCAGGGCGACGTAGCCATCGTTCTCTTGGGACTTGATCTGGGTCACGCGGTTGTTGGACACATCCACCACCGTGACGGGAACTGCGTCCCCGTCATCGGTGAAGAGACGCATCATCCCCACCTTGCGGCCCAGCAACCCGAGGGAGTTGCTCAGACTCATTTGTTTTCTCCAAAAATGGAAGCTTCCTTCGCCGCTGCCACTTCAATTGGCGACAGCGTTTGTCGGGCTTCCCCGAACTGCGGAAGAAGGTTGATAAATCTCTGCTCGCATAGCGCCCATGCGGGCGCAACAAGGGCAGAGCCAGCGATTATAGCCCGCGCTGCGGGCCTGGTGCAAGTGCCGCCATTGCGGCGCTTTCAGCCTCGGAGGCCTGTTTTCGGGGCGTTTTCGAGCCTATTTCGGCTCTTTGGCCGGCATCGAGATGATCTTCTCGCCCTCCGCCGACGATTTCATCTCGCCCGCAGCCTTCATGGCGGGCGCAGCGGCCCCGGTCTGGATGGGGATGGCGACGATGCTCATGGCACCGTTCTGCGTGACGAAGACGTTCAGGTAGGCAAGGCCTTCCCGGTCGACGGTGACACGCGCGGTGGCCGTAGTACTCTGGCCTGCCGGCAAGGCGAGGCTGCTGCTTGTTGCCAGGGAAAGGCCCGCATCGGTCGTCAAACGTGCGGTAGCGCCGGCAGGATCGCTCACGCCATCGAACTGGAGAACGACGGCGACCGAGCGCCCGACCTGCGCCGCGCCCTCGACCCTGTACTGGATCGCCACGCCGGAATCATTGGGCTTGCGAGCCGCAGCCGTCATGGGTACTGCATTGCGGGAAGCCGCTGCCTGACTGGCCGCGCGCTGCCCCGGGGCACCGTCTGCGCACGCCGAGGCGGCAGCGAGCGCCAGAAGTGCAGCGGCGGTGGCAATCATCGGACTGGAACGGAGGTTCATGGTGGACTTCCTCGCTGCTGCTTATTGGATCAGCACGCCGAAGCAGGTGTTTGCGCCGGAGTTGTTGACATCATTGACGACCAGAACATGGTCGCCGGCCGACAGGTTGACCGAATTGGTGTTCCGGCTCACCACCCCGCCCCTGTAGATCACGAAATTGGGGCTGGCGCCCGCAGGCGGGGTGATCGCGAACTGGTAGCTGCGGCTCGCGGGTGCCGTGAAGCGCAGGTAGGAGAAGCTGCCGAGCTTGTTTCCGTCGCGCTGGGGATCTTCTGCGTTCGTCACGCAAGCCGAGGTGCTCGCACCGACCGTCGCCTGGTTGTACATCGGCAACACGTAGTTCACGGTCGGCGACCCGCCACCGTTGGTTTCCTGCGTGCCGTAGGCGTCGTTGGAGGCGGCGTTGATGCTCTGGCCCGTCAGCAGCGCCGCCAAAGCCGGAGCATTGCCCGACGCCACCACGTTGAAAGCAGCAGTGAACGGGTGAATCGAGGTAACCGGCGCGCCGCCCCTGAACAGCGCGCTCGTCATCGTGTCGTGGATCGGCTTGAACCCGACCTGCTGGTTCAGGTTCCAGAAGATCGACTGGATCGAGGATTCGCGGAACCAGCCCGGATTGGTCGTCGGCCCTCTCGTCAGATCGAGATTGCCGCCCTGCGCCTGGCCGGGCCCGCCCGAATCGACATAGTTGCTGCGCCCCAGCGCAATTCCCGACCAGCCGTTGCCCCACCCTTCGGAGAAGGCCAGCCGGCGATCGACGCGCTCGCTCGTGGAGTGCGCGCCGCCAGTCGAGTCGTCGCGGCTGAAGGAGGCCTGGTAATAGTGGCCCCACTCGTGGGCAATCACCGGCGCATCGAACTCGTCGGTATCCACGTTCTCCTTGCCGAGCACGTAGATCTCGGCGCCCGAGCTCCTGCCCACGAAGAAGGTGGTGCCGATCTGCCCCAGCGCGATGCTGCCGCCGGAGTTGGTGTTGTTGACGCTCCAGAACACCTTCAGCGAAGGGAATGCCGTCGCCGGAGCGGCCGTCATCACCTTCTGCATCGCGGTATAGACCGTGTCCATGATGGCGAACGGCCCCGACACGCGCTGGCCGGTGTAGCTCGACCCGCCCCAGCCGCTGGCGGCACGCAGGTCACGGGTGAGCGCAGCGCTGCCCGTGGAGAACACCGAGGACTGCATGGAATAGATCGCGCTCGACTGCGTGTTGTCCCGGACGGTGACGTCCCAGGTCGGGAGCGCGCCGGTACGGGTCAGCTGGGCCCGCACACGGACGATGACGTTCGTGTTGCCCTGGACATTCACCGAATAGGCCCCGTTCTCGTCGGTGGCCGTCGTGGCAAGCTGGTTGCCGCTGGCGGCATCGAGCACTTCGACAAAAGCACCGCGCACCGGTTTGACCGTGGTGTCGGCGTACACGAGGCGGCCGCTGGGGTTGGGCACCGACTCGTAGGTGGCCGTACCGCTCAGCGCAACCGGTGTCGTCGGGATCAAAGGGAGCAAGGGGATGCCACCGCCGCCCCCTCCTCCTCCGCCACCGCAAGCAGTCAGAAGCGCTGCCGCGACACAGGCAACCAGGCCCGACGAAAAAGAGATGCGTTGTCCCATAGTTGTGCTGCCCTCGCTTCAGCTACCCGACGCCTCGGAAATTGGCGGGCGTCGGCACGGGAGGATGCCACATTCGTGAGACATAAAGCACAAAACCCGCCTGCATTTCTGCAGGCGGGTTTTGCAGCACTTGCGGCGCGAAGCCGAATGGATTACTGCAGCTTGATTTCGACGTCCACGCCAGCCGGCAGGTCGAGCTTCATCAGCGCGTCCACGGTCTTGTCGGTCGGGTCGACGATGTCCATCAGGCGCTGGTGCGTACGGATTTCCAGCTGGTCGCGCGACGTCTTGTTGACGTGCGGCGAACGCAGGATGTCGAAGCGCTTCATGCGGGTCGGCAGGGGCACGGGGCCCTTGACGATCGCGCCGGTGCGCTTTGCGGTGTCCACGATTTCAGCGGCCGACTGGTCGATCAGCTTGTAGTCGAATGCCTTCAGGCGGATGCGGATCTTTTGCTTGGTAGCCATGGTGATTCCTTTGCTCCCGTCTTGATTACAGGTCGAGGATCTTCGCCACGACGCCCGAACCCACGGTGCGGCCGCCTTCGCGGATGGCGAAGCGCAGACCTTCTTCCATGGCGATCGGAGCGATCAGCTTCACGGTAATGCTGACATTGTCGCCGGGCATGACCATTTCCTTGTCCTTGGGCAGCTCGATCGCGCCGGTCACGTCCGTCGTGCGGAAGTAGAACTGCGGACGGTAGTTGTTGAAGAACGGCGTGTGACGGCCGCCTTCGTCCTTCGACAGAACGTACACCTCGGCGGTGAAGTGCGTGTGCGGCTTGATCGAGCCGGGCTTGCACAGCACCTGGCCGCGCTCGACTTCTTCGCGCTTCGTGCCGCGCAGCAGCACGCCGACGTTGTCGCCAGCCTGGCCCTGGTCCAGCAGCTTGCGGAACATTTCCACGCCGGTGCAGGTGGTCTTGACCGTCGGGCGGATGCCCACGATTTCGATTTCTTCACCGACCTTGATCACACCGCGCTCGACGGCGCCGGTCACCACCGTGCCGCGACCCGAGATCGAGAACACGTCTTCCACGGGCATCAGGAACGTGCCGTCCACGGCGCGCTCGGGCGTCGGGATGTACGTGTCCAGGGCTTCGGCCAGCTTCATGATCGAGCCTTCGCCGAGTTCGCCCTTGTCGCCTTCCAGGGCCAGCTTGGCCGAGCCGTGGATGATGGGGGTGTCGTCGCCGGGGAATTCGTACTTGTCGAGGAGTTCGCGGACTTCCATCTCGACCAGCTCGAGCAGTTCCTTGTCGTCGACCATGTCGCACTTGTTCAGGAACACGATGATGTAGCCCACGCCCACCTGGCGAGCCAGCAGGATGTGTTCACGGGTCTGGGGCATCGGGCCGTCGGCGGCCGAGCACACCAGGATCGCGCCGTCCATCTGGGCGGCGCCGGTGATCATGTTCTTCACGTAGTCGGCGTGGCCGGGGCAGTCGACGTGTGCGTAGTGGCGGTTGGCCGTTTCGTATTCGACGTGCGCGGTGTTGATCGTGATGCCGCGTGCCTTTTCTTCAGGCGCAGCGTCGATCTGGTCGTAGGCCTTGGCTTCGCCGCCGAACTTCGACGACAGCACCGTTGCGATCGCAGCCGTCAGCGTGGTCTTGCCGTGGTCGACGTGACCGATCGTGCCCACGTTCACGTGCGGCTTGGTGCGGGTGAATTTACCTTTTGCCATTTTTCAATCCTTGAAAGAGCAGTCCCGTGTATTGGTTTTATGTCTGCATCCGGTTGCTGGTTCGCCCCGCACGGGAACAGGGCGGCACCGGATCGCAGACAAGAAGGGCCATGCACTGCATGACCCGACGTTCTTGAAAAGCTTACTTGGCGCGAGCGGCCACGATGGCTTCGGCAACGTTGCGCGGAGCTTCGGCGTAGTGCTTGAACTCCATCGTGTACGTTGCACGGCCTTGCGACATCGAGCGCAGCGTGGTCGAGTAGCCGAACATTTCCGACAGCGGCACTTCTGCCTTGATGGCCTTGCCGCCACCGACCATGTCGTCCATGCCCTGCACCATGCCGCGGCGGGACGACAGGTCGCCCATCACGTTGCCGGCGTAGTCTTCAGGCGTTTCCACTTCCACGGCCATCATCGGCTCGAGGATCACGGGGTTGGCCTTGCGGGCACCTTCCTTGAAGCCGAAGATCGCGGCCATCTTGAACGCCATTTCGTTCGAGTCCACGTCGTGGTACGAACCGAAGTGCAGCGTGACCTTGACGTCCACGACGGGGTAGCCCGCCAGCACGCCCTGGCCCAGTGCTTCCACGATGCCCTTCTCGACCGCGGGGATGTATTCGCGAGGAACCACACCGCCCTTGATGGCGTCGACGAACTCGAAGCCCTTGCCGGCTTCCTGGGGTTCGATCTTCAGCACCACGTGGCCGTACTGGCCCTTGCCACCCGACTGGCGAACGAACTTGCCTTCGGCTTCCTCGACGGTCTTGCGGATCGTTTCGCGGTAGGCCACCTGCGGCTTGCCCACGTTGGCTTCCACGCCGAATTCGCGCTTCATGCGGTCCACGATGATTTCGAGGTGGAGCTCGCCCATGCCGCCGATGATGGTCTGACCGGATTCTTCGTCGGTGTTGACGCGGAACGAGGGATCTTCCTGCGCCAGGCGGCCCAGTGCGATACCCATCTTTTCCTGGTCGGCCTTGCTCTTCGGCTCCACGGCCTGGCGGATCACCGGCTCGGGGAAGTGCATGCGCTCGAGGGTCACGACGGCTTCCGGATCGCACAGCGTCTCGCCGGTGGTCACGTCCTTCAGGCCCACGCAGGCGGCGATGTCGCCGGCGCGGATTTCGCTGACTTCTTCACGGTTGTTGGCGTGCATCTGCACGATACGGCCGATACGCTCCTTCTTGCCGCGCACCGGGTTGTAGACGCTGTCGCCCTTCGAGAGCACGCCCGAGTAGACGCGCACGAAGGTCAGCTGGCCCACGAACGGGTCGGTCATCAGCTTGAATGCCAGGGCCGAGAACTTCTCGTTGTCGTCTGCCTTGCGGGTCGTGGGCGTTTCGTCTTCCGACACGCCAGCCACCGGCGGGATGTCCAGCGGCGAGGGCATGTATTCGACGACAGCGTCGAGCATGGCCTGCACGCCCTTGTTCTTGAAGGCCGAGCCGCACAGCATCGGCTGGATTTCGCCTGCGATGGTGCGCTGGCGCAGGGCCTTCTTGATCTCTTCCTCGCTCAGCTCGCCGCCTTCGAGGTACTTGTTCATCAGGTCTTCGCTGGCTTCGGCAGCCGCTTCGACGAGCTTTTCGCGGTACTCGTTGCAGACGTCGACCAGGTTGGCGGGAATGTCGCCGTACTGGAAGGTCACGCCCTTGTCCTCATCCCAGATGATCGCCTTCATCTTCACGAGGTCGACGATGCCCTGGAAGTGCTCTTCGGCGCCGATCGGGATCTGGATCACGACGGGGTTGGCCTTCAGGCGGTCGATCATCATCTGACGGACGCGCAGGAAGTCGGCACCGGTACGGTCCATCTTGTTGACGAACGCGAGACGCGGAACCTTGTACTTGTTGGCCTGGCGCCAGACGGTTTCCGACTGGGGCTGCACGCCGCCGACGGCGTCGTACACCATCACGGCGCCGTCCAGCACGCGCATCGAGCGCTCGACTTCAATGGTGAAGTCCACGTGGCCGGGGGTGTCGATGATGTTGATGCGGTGTTCGTCGAACTTGCCGGCCATGCCCTTCCAGAAGCAGGTGGTGGCAGCCGAGGTGATGGTGATGCCGCGCTCTTGCTCTTGCTCCATCCAGTCCATCGTGGCGGCGCCGTCGTGCACTTCACCGATCTTGTGGTTCACACCGGTGTAGAACAGGATGCGTTCGGTCGTCGTGGTCTTGCCAGCGTCGATGTGCGCGGAGATGCCGATGTTGCGGTAGCGCTCGATGGGGGTCTTGCGGGACATGATTTACTTTCGGGTTAAATGCGTTGAGCGCTGGGCCTCGAGAACGGGCCTTGCACCCGTCACCCGACACCCAACGCCCAAGCGAAGTTTGGTTTTTAGAAGCGGAAGTGGCTGAATGCGCGGTTGGCTTCTGCCATGCGGTGCACTTCGTCGCGCTTCTTCATTGCGCCGCCACGGCCTTCCGTGGCTTCCATCAGTTCGTTGGCCAGACGCAGGGCCATCGACTTCTCGCCGCGCTTGCGGGCGGCTTCCTTGATCCAGCGCATCGACAGGGCGAGGCGACGGACGGGGCGGACTTCGACCGGCACCTGGTAGTTCGCACCGCCGACGCGGCGCGACTTCACTTCGACCATCGGCTTCACGTTGTTGATGGCAACGGTGAACGCTTCGAGGGGGTCCTTGTCCGGGTTCTTCTTCTCGATGAAGTCGAGCGCGCCGTAGATGATGCGCTCGGCAACAGCCTTCTTGCCGCCTTCCATGATCACGTTCATGAATTTGGACAGCTCGACATTGCCGTACTTGGGATCCGGCAGGATTTCACGTTTGGGGACTTCGCGACGACGTGGCATTTTTCTAACCTCTTTGCTTCAGTTGGCACCGTTTCCGGCACCGCGAGAGCCAGTCAGGACTCTCACTTACTCGACCCGACAGTGGGTCACTTCGTTCGATGTACCCGCCAAGGTAACCGAACACCGTTTGTTTTTGACGACAGGAAGACCTATCAGGCCTTCTTGGGACGCTTCGCGCCGTACTTGGAACGCGACTGCTTGCGGTCTTTCACGCCTTGCAGGTCGAGCGAACCGCGAACGATGTGGTAGCGAACACCGGGCAAGTCCTTCACACGACCGCCGCGGACCAGCACGACGCTGTGTTCCTGGAGGTTGTGGCCTTCGCCCCCGATGTAGGAAATGACTTCGAAGCCGTTGGTCAGGCGGACCTTGGCGACTTTACGCAGAGCCGAGTTCGGCTTCTTCGGCGTCGTGGTGTAGACGCGGGTGCAGACGCCGCGACGTTGCGGCGAGTTCTGCATGGCAGGGCTCTTCGAATTGATCTTTTCGACCGTTCGACCCTGACGCACCAGTTGATTGATGGTTGGCATGAATTAAAAAGTCCCCAAAACGAGAAACGCCCGGCCCTGGCTGTGAAGCCACCCTTGTCGTGACTCAAGGAGGCCGGGAATGACGAAAACGTGAAACCCTTCGGAAAATTCCGAAAAGCCCACGAGTATAGCAAAGGAGCCCCGAAACGGCAAAGTCGGCTGCCGCGGATGCCCGCCAGCAGCCCTTGCGTGGCTCTTTTCCCTCCCCCGGCTTACTTGATCCAGAGGCGCAGGGCGTCCCAGGCGCGGCCGAACACGCCGGCCTGCTCGACCGGCTCCAGAGCCACCAGCGGCACGTCGGCCAGGGGCTGGTCGTCCAGCGTGACCTTGAGCGAGCCGACCGCCTGGTATTTGGTGAACGGCGCCACGAGCGGGTCGGGGCGCGACACCTGGGTCTTGATCTTGTTGGCCGAGCCCGTCGGCACGGCCACCACGATCGGCTCGGGGCGGCCCAGCTTCAGGACGTTGGCCTTGCCCTTCCACACCGCCGGCGTGGCCGCCGGCTGGCCGCCGTCGAACAGGCGCACGGCGTCATAGGCCGTGTAGCCCCAGTTCAGCAGCTTCTGCGACTCGTTGGCGCGCACGGTCTCGCCCGTGGTGCCCAGCACGATCGACAGCAGGCGGCGTCCGCCCGTCAGGTTGGGAAAGTCGCGCTTGGCGGTGGCGATCATGCAGTAGCCGGCCGCTTCGGTATGGCCGGTCTTCAGGCCGTCGACGGTCGGATCGCGGAACAGCAGCAGGTTGCGGTTGGTGTCGTTGGTCGAGGGGGTGCCCGGGTAGCGGTACTTCTTGATGGCGTAGTACTTGGCTTCCTCGGGAAAATCGCGCACCAGGCGGGTCGCCAGGATGCTCAGGTCGCGGGCCGTGTGGTGTGGCCGGGCGCCGTCAGGCCTTCGGGATTCTTGTAGGTGGTGTTCTTCATGCCCAGCGCCTTGGCCTGGGCGTTCATCATTTCGACGAAATGCTCCACCGTGCCGCCCACGCCTTCGGCCAGCGCGACCGTGGCGTCGTTGCCCGACTGCACGATCAGCCCCTTGATCAGGTCTTCCACCGGCACCTGCATCTTGGGGTCGATGAACATGCGAGAGCCAGGCATCTTCCAGGCGCGGGGACTGACCGGCAGGGTCTGGGTCAGCGTGATCTTCTTGGCCCGCAGCGCGTCGAACACCACGTAGGCGGACATCAGCTTGGTGAGCGAGGCCGGCTCGACCGGGCTGTCGATGTCCTTCTGGGCCAGGATCTGGTTCGCGGTCACGTCCAGCAGCAGATAGCTGCGCGCGGCGATTTCAGGCGGCGCCGGCATCTGGGCGGCGGCGATCAGGCTGAAGGAGGCGGCGGCGGTAAAGACCAGCGTGCGGAGCACGCCAAGAAAACGGTTCATTGGGAGTTCGGAAAGAGACGAAAACAAGCCGAAGAGGCTTTCAAGCGATGTCCGCGCGCAGATGGCGGACGACCAGACCCTTGAGCAGCGGCAATTGTCCGTGAAAGAAATGACCGCCCCCGGGGATGACTGTGACAGGAAGTGACTGCGGCCGCGCCCAGTCCATCACGGCGGACAGCGCCACCGTGTCGTCGGCCTCGCCATGGACCACCAGCGTGCGCTCGTGCGCCTCCAAGGGCAGCGCCGCCACGTTGTTGCGCGCGGCGGCCGTGCCCACCAGCACGATCTGCCGGATCTCACGCCCGGCCCACAGCTTCGCGACGGCACCGCTCGCGACGAAGGCGCCGAAGGAGAAGCCGGCGATCGCCACCGGTCCCTCGGGCGCGAGCTGGCCGACGACATCCAGCATGTCCTCCAGTTCGCCGCGCCCCTCGTCGTGCACGCCTTCGCTGGCACCCACGCCGCGGAAATTGAAGCGCACCGTGGTCCATCCGCTGGCGACGAAGGCACGCGCGAGCGTCTGCACCACCTTGTTGTCCATGGTGCCGCCGAACAGCGGATGCGGATGCGCGATGACCGCGATCCCGCGCGGGGTTCCGGCGGGCTGGTCGCGCTGCACCTCGATCGCGCCGGCGGCGCCCTGGAGGCTGATCTTTTCGGTCTGGGAATTCATTGGCGCAGGTACGAGCAGGGGGCCGGCGTAAAAGTTCAGCGTCCGACGTTCGGGGGCAGCAGCAGCCGCTCGACGACCTTGCCGTTCTTCAGGTGCGACTCGACGATCTCGTCGATGTCCTCGCTGTCGACGAAGGTGTACCAGACGGCCTCGGGGTACACCACGGCCACCGGCCCGCCCGCGCAGCGGTCGAGGCAGCCTGCCTTGTTGACGCGCACCTTGCCGGGCCCCGATAGCCCCTCCTCCTTGACCTTCGCCTTGCAGCGGTCGAAGCCTTCCTGAGCGTTGTGCATGGCGCAGGAGTCCTCGCCGTTCTTGCGCTCGTTCAGGCAGAAGAAGATGTGGCGGCCGTAGTAGCCGGACGGTGCGGCTGAGGTGGAGCTGGGCATCGGCGGATTTTAGTGACCACCCTCGCTACCCTCGCTCCGGCCGAGCAATCCGCACACACTCAGCTCGTCGGAGCCGCTCCGGACCGTCCGCGGCGCGACAGGGCCGCCACCACGTAGACCATCACCGCATAGGGCCACACCCAGCCCAGCCACTGCGCCAGCCCGTGGAAGCGGATGAAGCGCCCCTGCTCCCACGTGGCCAGCGTCTGCGCGAAGTACGCGCTTTCGGGAGCCTGGTTCAGCAGGCTCAATTGCAGCACCAGCCCCATCAGCAGCAGCGCCGCGCACAGGCGGCGCGGCGCGAACAGCAGCAGCACGCCGGCGAAGAGCGCCGCCGCCATGCCGACCTGCACCGGCAACCCCAGCCAGGCCCAGGCATGCTCGGGCCCGTAGCTCAGCGCCGCCGACAGCGCGGAGGCCGCAATGCCCGACAGCAGCGTCAGCGGCAGCAGCACCGCCCGCTGCACCACCGAGCGCGCCACCAGATAGCCCAGCAGGCAGGGCACCAGTGCGCCCAGCATCACGCACAGCAGCTCGACCGCCGGCACCAGCGGCTCGAGCTCGAACTGGCGCAGCGGCAGCCAGTCGATGAAGGGCGTGTCGAGCAGCCATTCGGAAATCGCAACCTCGAGCCGCTCGAACACCTGTCCCAGCCCGAAGGTGACGGCCGCCGGAAAGAGCAGCGCGAAGGGCCACAGCGCCAGCAGCACCAGCGCGCCGCGCGAATCCTCGGCGAACCACTGCGAGCGCGCGCGGCTCCAGTGCGCCACCGCACCCAGCCGCTCGAGCCCCGCCGCCAGCACGGCGCCGACGATCGCGCCGGCAGTGTTGAGCCCCAGGTCCACATTGGAAGGAATGCGCGCCGGCAGGTAGCTCTGCAGCGTCTCCATGGCGAAGGAAACCGCCGCTCCCGCCACGGTGGCGCGCAGCACCGCAGGCCATACCCCGGCGGCGCGCCCCGTGCGCAGCACCGCCAGGGCGCACAGGAAGCCGAAGGGCACGTAGCCCGCGACGTTGACCGCGAAGTCGAAGCCGGTCCAATATTTCGGCCAGGGCGCCGAGAGATACGCCCAGGGCGCGATTCCCTGGTCGCGCCAGTCGGCGAACGGATAAAGGCTGGCGTAGACGATCAGCGCCCCATAGGCGAGCGCCAGCGGGAGCGCCGCTGACTTGTGCTGCGGCCGATCCACCGTGGGCATCGGTGCGCGGCTCAGAACGGCTTGACGACCACCAGGATCACGATGCCCAGCAGCAGCAGCACCGGAAGCTCGTTGAACCAGCGGAACCAGCGGTCGTTGCGCCGGTTTTCGCCGGCCGCGAAGCGGCGAAGCAGTACCGCGCAGCCGTGGTGGTAGCCGATCACCACCAGCACCAGCGCCAGCTTGGCGTGCATCCAGCCGTTGCCCGGGCCGCGCCCGATGCCGTAGCCCAGCCAGAGCCACAGGCCGAAACCGATCGCGGGAACCGCCAGGAAGGTCGTGAACCTCAGGAGCTTGCGCGCCATGAGCAGCAGGCGCTCGCGCTCGGCCACCGATTCGGGCGGAACCATCGCCAGGTTCACGAAGATCCGCGGCAGGTAGAACAGCCCCGCGAACCAGCTTGCAATGAAGACGATGTGTAGAGATTTGACCCAAAGCATGGCGGCAGTTTAGTGGCGCCCTCTCCGCGGCAAAGCCCTGTTTTGGGGCAGCCTACTCGTACGACAGGCAAAAAAAAGCCCGACGTCTTCACGTCGGGCTGGGAAGCCCTTTTGCTGTCACACATCAAGGCACCCGCTCAGGGAGGAAAAGCGGGGGGCGGCAAGCCGCCCGCGTCAGAATTTAACAAAGACGAAACAAGGTTTCAAGCGACTGCGCCACTTTCTTTGACATTTAAAGCAAAAAACTGAAAACCTTGGTTCTACTAATTTCCGTAGTTGTAGGACAACCGAACGCCCGTGCCGAGGAGTCGTAAACAGTCGCTTCAGGCACAATTTTGGATATATGACGTCATCATCTTCCCCCCTGGCCATGTTCCCCGCCGGGCGGCCGCGGCGCCTGCGCCGCGACGCTTTCACCCGCAACCTGGTGCGAGAGCACGCACTGACGGTCGACGATCTGATCTACCCGGTGTTCGTCCAGGAAGGCGAGAAGCGCCGTGATGCCGTCCCCTCGATGCCCGGCGTCGACCGCCTGAGCCTCGACCTGCTGCTGCCCGTGGCCGAGCAATGCGTGGCCGCCGGCATTCCGGTGATGGCGCTCTTCCCGGTGATCGACGCCAGCCTCAAGACGCCCGACGGCCGCGAGGCCTTCAATCCCGACGGGCTGATCCCCCGCGTGGTGGCCGCCCTGAAGGCGCGCTTTCCCGAACTGGGCGTGATGACCGACGTCGCCCTCGACCCCTACACCAGCCACGGCCAGGACGGCCTGCTCGACGACACCGGCTACATCCTCAACGACGCGACCGTCGAGGTGCTGGTGAAGCAGGCGCTCGCGCAGTCGCAAGCCGGCGTGGACATCGTGGCGCCCAGCGACATGATGGACGGCCGAATCGGCGCCATCCGCAACGCCCTCGAGGCCCGCGGCGACATCCACACCCGCATCATGGCCTACAGCGCCAAGTACGCCAGCGCCTTCTACGGCCCCTTCCGCGACGCGGTCGGCTCGGCCGCCACGCTCGGCAAGGGCAACAAGAAGGTCTACCAGATGGACCCGGGCAACAGCGACGAGGCCCTGCGCGAAGTCGCCATCGACATCGCCGAGGGCGCCGACATGGTGATGGTGAAGCCCGGCATGCCCTACCTTGACATCGTGCGCCGTGTGAAGGACCAGTTCCGCGTGCCCACCTTCGCTTACCAGGTGAGCGGCGAGTACGCGATGCTCAAGGCCGCCGCCCAGAACGGCTGGCTCGATCACGACGCCGTGGTGCTCGAAAGCCTGCTGGCCTTCAAGCGCGCCGGCGCCGACGGCGTGCTGACCTATTTCGCGCTCGACGCCGCGCGCCTGCTGCAGAAGTAACGGCGCGCCGGCAACCGGGCATGCGCATCTTCGAAATCAACCGGTCACAGGTCAGCGAGCACGCCGCGCTGGCGCCGCTGGCCGTGCCGGGCGCCTGCGGCGCCAGCGGCTACCTCTGGATCTCGCTCACGCGGGACGAATTCCGGGCCTCGCTGGCCGAGGTCCAGCAGATCCTGCAGACGCTGTGCCTCACGCAGCTGGTCGACCTGCATGTGGCCGACCTGCTCAACGACCAGTTGCCCTCGCACTACGACTACACCTCGCTGTACGACGTGCTGGTGTTCCGGCGGCTGGCCAACGGCCAGGGCCAGGCGGCGCTGGGAAACGGCAAAGGCAATGGCAACGAGGCGCCGCCTGCCCCGGTCTCAGCCACCGCGCCGCGCCAGCCCCGCAGCGGCCCGCCCGTGCTGCGCCGCGTCGACACCCGGCCGGTGGGCTTCGCCGTGTTCGACCGCGTCCTGCTGTCGGTGCACCCCGAGGATGGCGCGGTGCGCGACGCCTTCGCCGCCCGGCTGCTGGCCGCGGCCTCGGCCGACGGCGCCACCCCGGCGCTCGACGTGCGCGCCACCTCGGCCCGCCTGCCGACCAGCCCGTCGGACCTGATGCTGCGCGTGATCAACCAGATCGTCGACGGCTACCTCGACCTGCGGCGCGAGCTCACCAAGCAGCTCGACCACTGGCAGACCGAGCTGATCGACCCGCGCAGCCGCTTCACCAACTGGGGCGCGCTGATGGAGGCGCGCCAGTCGCTGCACCACCTGGACGAGATCTGCGAGGACCAGCGCGCCGCCATGCAGGACTGGATCGACTCGCTCGAAACGCTGCCCGTGCCCAAGGGCGAGACGGAGCAGCGCGAGCGGGAACTCATCATGATCCGCAGCCGGGACGTGCTCGAGCACATCGAGCGCGTGGTGCATCACGTGCACCGGCTGGAGCAGAACGCCGAGACGGCCGTGCAGATGCACTTCAGCGTCCAGGGCCACCGCGCCAACGACATCATGCGGGTGCTGACGGTGCTCACCGCCGTGTTCCTGCCGCTGAACCTCATCGCCGGCATCTTCGGCATGAACTTCGAATTCATCCCGCTGGTGCACAAGGCCGACGGCTTCTGGATCGCGATGACATCCATGCTGGTCATCGCCGTGCTGCTGGTCGTGATCTTCTGGCGCAAGCGCTACCTCGCCCGCACGCGCTGACACGCCGACGCTCCAGATCTGTCGGCGCCAAAGAAAAGGGCCACGCTTTCGCGTGGCCCTTTTCGATTTCGACGGCCCCAGCGGGGCCGCTTCTATTACTTGGCGACGGCGCCCGAACCTTGCTGTGCCTGAACGCGAGCGTCCATCGGGTGCTGCATGGTCGAGATGACCTTGCTGTTCACGCGCGAACCGGAGGTCACGTTCTGGTCGGGAGCGTAGGCGGTGCGAACGGCTTCGGCTTCGACGATCGAGCGGTCCTTCGACACGGCAACCGTTTCCGCGCCGCGCGAACCGCGCACGACGTTCTGGTTCGGAGCAGCGGCGGTGCGCACGGCTTCGGCGTTGACTTCGTCGCGGCTCTTGGTCGAGACGGCGGTGTTCACGCCTTGGTAGGTTTCAGCCTGGGCGCCGGTGGCGGCGAGCAGGGCGAGGGCGGCGGCTGCGAGGATTTGCGAGGTCTTCATGGTCATTTCTCCTAGGGTGTTCTCTGGATGGTTCGTCCACCAGGCCTGCTGGTTCGCGAGCCTGTGCGGCGAGTTTCCGGGGGAACGGCGTTGCCAGAACACCCGGTTCAGAGACACCGTGTTTCCTCTATTGAAACAATGGCGACATGAAGGCATGCAAAACAAAAAGCCGGGCCCGGTTTTGCACCGGCCCGGCCTTGCCCGAGAGGAGAAACTTCCGGCCTAGCGCCTGGCGCCCTGGAATTGCGGCGGCACTTCGCTGTTGACGAAGGCGCGGCGGTCGAGGTTCTGGTTCGGCGCGTGGGCGGCGGCCACGGCCTCGGCGCGAATCGATGCCCGGTCGAGCGAACTGGGCCGCGAGGTCAGGGGCGCGGCGACCACGTCGCCGTAGACATTCCCGTCCCGCGCCGCGGCGTCGGCACCGGCGGCCACATCGCTGCGGCTGGTGACGGCCTTGAGCGGCTGCACCGGCTCGAAGCCCTGCGCCAGCGCGCCGGAGGCGGCAAAGAGCGACAAAAGGGCGGCGGCGACGATGTTCGGGGTCTTCATTTCAGTTCCTTCCAACGACCCAGCCAGGCTGGCGACGTCGGCGTTTAACGCAAGTGTCGCCCAAGCCAGCTAGGAAAAACCCGGGAGAATCGAACCATCGCGTTCCCAAAACGGAAACAATGGACCCATCCACATGGACAGCCTCGATCTGATCAGAACCTTCCGGGAGGTCGCCTCGCACGGCAGCTTCTCCCAGGCAGCCAAGAGGCTGGATATGTCGAAGGCCACCGTCAGCAAGTATGTGGCCGAGCTGGAAACCCGCTTCGGGGTGCGTCTTCTGAACCGCTCCACCCGCTCCGTGAGCCTCACCGACGCCGGCCAGCTGCTGCTGGAGCGCAGCACCCCGGTGCTGGAGATGGTCGAACTCACCCAGGCGGAACTGCAGGAGCGCGCCAGCCAGCCCGGCGGCCGGCTGCGCATCTCGGCGCCGCACGGCATGGGCAACGGCGAGTTCCCGAACCTGCTGGCCGACTTCATGCGCTACTACCCCGACGTGAGCATCAGCCTGCAGCTGACCAACCGCACCGTCGACCTCGCCGAGGAAGGCATCGACGTCGACATCCGCAGTGGCCCCGTGGAAGACGCCAACCTCATCGTGCGCAAGCTCCGGCTCATGGAAATGGTGGTTTGCGCCTCGCCCATCTACTGGAAGAAGCACGGCAAGCCCGAACACCCGCGCGACCTGGCCAGCCACGAGGCCCTTACCCACTCGCTGCTCGGCGCGCAGCCGGTATGGCGCTTCGACGACGGCGGCCAGCCGCTGGACGTGCACGTCAAGAGCCGCATGGACTGCACCGAGGGCGCGCCGCTGATCCGCGTTGCGATGCGCGGCTTCGGCGTGATCTACCTGCCCTCGATCCTCGTGCAGTCGCACATCGAGCATGGGGAGCTGGTGCCGGTGCTGCAGGGCTACACACGCAAGGACATGTGGCTTTCGGCCGCGTACCTGCAGCGGCGCCACAACAGCGCCGCACTGCGCGCGCTGCTCGATTTCCTGCAGACCCGCGTGGGCGACGGGCCCGGCCTGAAGCGCAAACCGGCGTCCTGACAATGAAAGAAGCCCGGCATGCACCGGGCTTCCTCATTCGCGAGAAGGCCTCAGCCGAGGTGCTTCGCAAAGAAGGCCAGCGTGCGCTCGCGCGCCAGCTTGGCCGCGTCGGCGTCGTACGAACCGCGCTGGTCGCAGTTGAAGCCGTGGCCCACCGGGTAGACGTGCACTTCCACTTCGGGATGCGCCTTCCTGAACGCCTCGACGGTGTCCAGCGGAATCCAGTGGTCCTGGTTGCCGAAGTGGGCCAGTACCGGCACCTTGGGCTGCCGTGCCGTTTCCTCCGGCGAGGTCATGCCTCCGCCGTAGTAGGGCACCGCCGCCGACAGGCCCGGCAGCAGCGCGGCAGCGCGCCAGGTCAGCAGGCCGCCCCAGCAGTAGCCGACGATGCCGACCTTGCCCGCCTTCGACGCATAGGCGATGGCAGCTTCGATGTCCTGCAGCACGCCCGGCGTCGGCAACGCCTCGACCGCCGTCTTCAGGCCGAAGCCGTTCTTCATGTCGTCTTCCGAGTAGCCCAGCTCCACGCCCGGCTTCACGCGCTGGAAGGTCGAAGGCGCCACGGCGAGGTAGCCCTCGGCCGCGTAGCCGTCGGCCACCGAGCGGATGTGCGAGTTCACGCCGAAGATTTCCTGCACCACGACCACTGCGCCGCGCGGCTTGCCCGACGGCTCGGCCACGTAGGCGGGAAAGCTCAGGCCGTCCTTGGCCTTGAGATCGATGAATTGACCCATGTTGTCTTGCTCCTTGATGGCATCCGAAGAAAAGAAGGGATGCCGGGGTTACGGGCGCAGCGCGCGCTCGACGAAGTCGAGACGGTCCTGCCCCCAGAAAATCTCGCCGTCGATCACGTAGCTGGGCGCGCCGAACACCTGGATGTCGATGGCCTCCTGCGTGTAGGCCTCGTAGCGCTCCTGCACCGCCTGGCTCTGCGACTGCTCGCCGCGCTTGGGCGACAGCCCGCATTCGACCACCAGCGAGTCGAGCACCTTCGGGTCGCCGATGTTGCGCTCCTGCACCCACACGGCCTGGAACACCGCCGCGCACATGCGCATGGCGGCCTCGGTGCCGTCGTGCATGTCGACCGCGATGATGACGCGCGCCGCGTCGTCGCCGGCCACCGGGAAGAACTTCGGCTTGACGTTCAGCGGCAGCCCCAGGTGTTTCGAGTAGCGCGCCAGGTCGACCAGCCGGTAGGCTTGCCGCTGCGGCGCCCGCTTGCCCAGCGGCAGCCCGCCCGACACCGGGAACACGCTGCCCATGTCGATGGGCCGCACCCGTACCGTGGCGCCCGCGGCCGCGGCGATCGCCTCGAAGCGGGAATGCCCCAAGTAGGTCCACGGGCTCTGGGGTGCAAAGTAGTAGTCGATGGTCTTGCCGGTGCTCATGTGCATGCCCCGATGATGTAATCCAAGCCAGTCGTTTTAACTGACACGCAGTTTCTCTGCAGGAGGTAGGTTTTGGACCAGGTGCTATTGATCACGGGCGGCGGCCGCGGTATCGGCGCGGCCACTGCCCTGCTCGCCGCCAGCCGCGGCTACGCGGTGGCCGTCAACTACGCCACCAATTCACTGGCCGCCGACGAGGTGGTGCGCACCATCCGCGACGGCGGCGGCAACGCCATGGCCGTGCAGGCCGACGTGGGCGACGAGGCCCAGGTCATCGCCATGTTCCAAAAGGTCGACGCGCGCTTCGGCCGCCTCACCGCGCTGGTCAACAACGCAGGCGTGGTCGACCAGATGGCACGCGTCGACGAGATGAGCGTCGTCCGGCTGGAGCGCATGTTCCGCATCAACGTGATCGGCAGCTTCGTCTGCGCACGCGAGGCGGTGCGGCGCATGAGCACGCGCTATGGCGGCTCGGGCGGCGCCATCGTCAACATCTCCAGCGGCGCCGCGCGGCTGGGCTCGCCGGGCCAGTACGTCGACTACGCCGCGAGCAAGGGCGCCATCGACACCTTCACCATCGGCCTGGCCAAGGAAGTGGCCGAGGAAGGCATCCGCGTCAACGCGGTGCGCCCCGGCCTGATAGACACCGAGATCCACGCCTCGGGCGGCCTGCCCGACCGCGCCTTCGAGCTCGCGCCCACGGTGCCGATGAAGCGCACCGGCACCGCCGAGGAGATCGCGGGCGCCATCCTGTGGCTGCTGTCGCCCGAGGCGAGCTACACCACCACGGCCTTGCTCGACGTCACTGGAGGCCGTTGAGCATGAGCACGTCGATGGACCTGATCAAGCCGCTGGTCACGCTGGTGGCCATCGTCAACCCGCTGGCCATCGTGCCCTTCTTCATCCACTACACGCAGGGCTACAGCGACGCGCAGCGCCGCCACACGGTGCGCATGTCGGCCTTCAGCGCCTTCGTGGTCATCGCGGTGAGCGCGCTGCTGGGGCTGCAGCTGCTGTCCTTCTTCGGCATTTCCATCGCGAGCTTCCAGGTCGGCGGCGGGCTGCTGCTGCTCATGAGTTCGCTGTCGATGCTCAACGCCAAGCCGGCCGAGAGCAAGACCAACGTGGAGGAGCTGCGCGCCACCGAGGTGAAGGCGTCGATGGGCGCGTCGATCGCGGTGGTGCCGCTCACCATTCCGCTGCTCACCGGGCCGGCCACCATCTCCACCGTGGTGATCTACGCCGACAAGGCGCAGCACCTGTGGGAGCTCGCGATCCTGGTCGGCTACGGCGTGGTGGTGGCGCTGGCCACCGCCCTGGCCTTCTCGCTCGCGCAGCCGATCGCGCGCGTGCTGGGCAAGACCGGCATCAACATCATGACGCGGTTGATGGGCCTGATCCTCGCCGCGCTCGCGGTCGAGGTGATGGCCGACGGGCTCGGCAAGCTGTTCCCGATCCTGAACAAGCTCGGCTGAAAAAGCCTGCAGCTGGTTCAGGCCAGCATCTTCTCGATGATCTTCCAGTGCGCCGGCTCCACAGGCGTGATCGACAGCCGGTTGCCCTTGCGCAGCACGATCAGGTCGGCCAGCTCGGGCCTGGCGCGCAGCTCGGGCAGCGCCAGCAGGCGCGTCTTGCGCAGCGCCTGCACGTCCACCAATAGCCAGCGCGGATCGTCCTTCTTCGACGCCGCGTCGTAGTAGGGCGACTTCGCGTCGAACTGCGTCGGATCGGGCCTGATGCCCGAGGCCACCCGCGCGATGCCGGCGATGCCCGGCTCCGGGCAGCTCGAGTGATAGAACAGCACGCCGTCGCCGACCTTCATGCCATCGCGCATGAAGTTGCGTGCCTGATAGTTGCGCACGCCGGTCCACGCCACGGTGGCATCGGGCGCGGCGAGCGCATCGTCGATCGAGACCTCGTCGGGCTCGGATTTCATCAACCAGTAATTGGGCATGGTGCCCGTTATGGTGTCACATAGTCCGAAACCACGACCCATTTCCCATCTTTGATCTGCGACAGGCGCGACTGGTCGTTGCCCAGGCGCTTGGTGGCTGTGTAGTTGCTCTTCGGACTGCCGAACATGTCGGGCTCGAAGGTCATGCTGTCCATGGCCTTGATGAAGCTGTCGGTCGTGAGGTTCGGGCCGGCCTTGGTGGCGGCCTTGATGAACGAGTCGATGATCACGTAGCCGTACACCGAGAACACGGTCGGGTCTTCGTTGAACTTGGTCTTGTACTTGTTGGCCCAGAAGCGCAGCGGCTGCGACTGCTCGTCGGTGTAGGGGTTCTGCACCGTCATGGTGGCGTAGATACCGTCCATCGCCTTGCCGCCGAGCTTGTGGATCAGGTCGGTATAGGCCGCGCTGGAGCCCAGGAAGGTCGGGTTGAAGCCGGTCTTGCGCGCCTCGCCCACGGTGCCGATGGTCTCGCGGATGATGGTGCCGAGCACCACGAGGTCGCAGTTGGCGGCCTTCATCTTCGCGACCTGCGAGCTGAAGTCGGTGGCGCCGCGCTTGAACGATGTCTTCTCCGTCAGCTCCATGCCCGCCGCCTTCAGGCCCGCCTCGGCGCCGCGCTGCACCTCCAGGCCGAACTCGTCGTCCTGGTAGATGGTGCAGACCTTCTTGGCGCCCTTGTCCTTGATCATCTTCGGCAGCGCCAGCCGGATCTGGTCGTAGTAGGTGGCGGCGAACGAATACTTCAGCCGGTTCAGCGGCTCGTACATCTCGCGCGCCGCGGTGATGGGCATGTAGTTGATGACGTTCTTGTCGAACTGCACCGGCATCGCCGCCATGTTCTGCGCCGTGCCGATGTGGCCGGCCATGATGAAGATCTTCTCCTGGTTCACCAGCTTCTGCGCCGCCAGCACCGCCTTCTTCGGGTCGTAGCCCGAGTCCTCCACGAAGAGCTTGAGCTTGCGGCCGTTGACGTTGCCCTGCTCGTTGAGCTCGTCGACGCGCAGCTGCATCCCGTTGCGCGCCTGCTTGCCGAAGCCCGCGAGCGGCCCCGACAGGTCCTGGATGGTGCCGATGCGGATCTCGTCCTTGCTCACGCCCTGCTGCTGCGCGGACGCGAGCGTCGCGGTCAGTCCCAGCACGGCCAGCGTCGTCAGTGTCTTGAGCTTCATGCGGTTGTCTCCTCGGGTTGACGAAAAAAACGGATCTGCAATGCCGGTCAGCGGTACATGGCCTCGATGCGCTGCTCGTATTTCGTTTGCACCAGCTTGCGCTTGAGCTTCATCGTCGGCGTCAGCTCCTCGTCCTCGGCGCTGAGCTGCGTCTCCAGCAGGAAGAATTTCTTGATCTGCTCCACGCGCGCGAACTTGGCGTTGACGCGGTCGATCTCTCCCTGGATCAGGTCCTGCACTTCCTTGGCGCGCGTCAGGCTCTCGTAGTTGCTGAACGGCACGTCGTTGTCCTGCGCGAATTTCTCGACGTTCTCCTGGTCGATCATGACGATCACCGTGAGGTAGGGCCTCCTGTCGCCGATGACCACCGCATCGGTGATGTAGAGGCTGAACTTGAGTTCGTTCTCCAGTTCGCTGGGCGTCACGTTCTTCCCGCCCGCGGTGATGATGATGTCTTTCATGCGGTCGGTGATGCGGAAATACCCGTCCTCGTCCATCACGCCCACGTCGCCCGTGTGCAGCCAGCCGTCGGCGTCGATGGTCTCGGCCGTCTTCTCCGGCAGGTTGAGGTAGCCCATGAACACATTGGGGCCGCGCACCAGGATCTCGCCGGTGGACGGGTCGACGCGCACCTCGTTGTAGCTGGTGGCCGGCCCGATCGAGCCCGGCTTGATGCGCGCGGCCGGCACTGCGGTGGATGCGCCGCACGACTCCGTCATGCCCCACACCTCCAGCATCGGCACGCCCAGCGCCAGGTACCACTTCACCAGTTCCGGCGAGATGGGCGCAGCGCCCGTCACCAGGAAGCGCGAGCGGTGGATGCCGATGAGCTTGCGCGCGTTGTCCAGCGCGAGCGCGCGCGCCAGCCTGAACTTGAGCTTCAGCGCTGCCCCCACGGGCCGGCCGGCCAGCACGCGATCGGCGATCTCCCCGCCCACCCCGATGCTCCACTTGTAGGCCGCCTGCTGCAGCGGGCCGGCCTCCTTCAGCGCGATCATCACGCCCGAATAGAACTTCTCCCAAACGCGCGGCACCGCCGTGAACACGGTGGGCGCGATCTCGCGCACGTTCTCGGGCACCGTCTCCGGGTTCTCGACGAAGTTGAGGATCGAGCCGGTGTACATCGCGAAATACTCGCCGCCCATGCGCTCGGCAATGTGGCACAGCGGCAGGAAGCACATGCGCTCGTCCTTGTCGTCCTGCGCCACCAGCGTGTTGTAGCCGCGCGCCGTGTACACCAGCCCCGCGTGGCTGTGCATCGCGCCCTTGGGCTTGCCGGTGGTGCCCGAGGTGTAGACGAGGATGGCCAGGTCCTCCGGGCGGCAGGCCGCGACCGTGCGCTCCACCGCCTGCGGGTCGGCCGACAGGCGCTCGCGGCCGAGGGCACGCAGCGCGTCGAGGCTCATCACGCCGGCGTCGTCGAGCTCGCGCAGGCCCTCCATGTCGAAAACGATCACGCGGCGCAGCCCGGGCAGGCCGGCGCGCACCTCGAGCACCTTGTCGAGCTGCTCGTCGTCCTCCACGAAGAGCACGGTGGTGCGCGAGTCCTCGCAGAGGTAATGAACCTGCGAGGCCGCATCGGTCGGATAGATGCCGTTGGACACGCCGCCGCAGCTGAGCACCGCCAGGTCGGCGAGCACCCATTCGATGACGGTGTTCGACAGGATCGACGCGCACTCCCCCGGCGCGAAGCCGATGGCCTGCAGCCCCGCCGCGATCTCGCGCACCGCGTCGGCCGTCTGGTGCCAGCTCCAGCTGCGCCAGATGCCGAGCTTCTTCTGCCGCATCCAGGTGTTGTCGCCGCGTTGCTTCACCGCGTTCCAGAACATCGCGGGGATGGTGTCGCCGGGCACGACCACGTCGAGCTTGGGCGCGAAGGTGTTCAGGTCCCAGAGTCCTTGCTGCATGGCGCTACCTCCAGGTCTTCTTCTTTTTCCAGCGCCGCTCGCCGCGCACGCCGTCGTCCTTCATGCCGAGGTAGAACTCCTTGATGTCCTCCTTCTCTCGCAGGCGTTCGCAGGAGTCTTCCATCACGATGCGGCCGTTCTCCAGCACGTAGCCGTGGTCGGCGGCGTTGAGCGCCATGTTGGCGTTCTGCTCCACCAGCAGGATCGTGGTGCCGCGCTCGCGGTTGATGCGCACCACGATCTCGAAGATCTCCTTCGTCAGCTTCGGGCTCAGGCCGAGGCTGGGTTCGTCCAGAAGAATCAGGTGCGGCGCGGCCATGATGGCGCGCGAGATCGCCAGCATCTGCTGCTGCCCGCCCGACAGCAGGCCCGCGTCCTGCGCGGCCCGCTCGCGCAGGATCGGGAAGTATGCGTAGACCGTCTCGATGTCGCGCGCCACGCCATCGCGGTCCTTGCGGGTGTAGGCGCCCATCAGCAGGTTGTCCTTCACCGACAGCAGCGGGAACACCTCGCGCCCCTCGGGCACGTGGCTCAGGCCCTGCTGCACGATGTAGGCTGGGTCCTTGGCCGTGATGTCCGCGCCCTGGAACTCGATGCTGCCCTTGCGCGGGTCGATGATTCCCGAGATGGTCTTCAGGATGGTCGTCTTGCCCGCGCCGTTCGAGCCGAGCACCGTCACGATCTCGCCCTTGCGGACCTTCAGGCTCACGCCCCTGATGGCCTTGATCGGCCCATAGGCGCTCTCGACGTTCATGAGCTGGAGAACGATGTCGCTCATGCCGCCACCCTCCTCAGGCTGCTCACGTCGTCCACCGTGCCGAGGTAGGCCTCGACAACACGAGGATCGGCCTGCACTTCCCCCGGAGAGCCAGTAGCAAGCACCTCGCCCTGGTTCATGGCGAGCACCCGGTCCGACACCTTCGATACGAGCGACATGTCGTGCTCGACCATCAGCACCGACACACCCAGCTCGTGCTGGATGTCCTGGATCCAGAACGCCATGTCCGCCGTCTCCTCCACATTGAGGCCGGAGGAAGGCTCGTCGAGCAGCAGCAGCTTGGGCTCGGTGCACAGCGCGCGCGCCAGTTCCACCACCTTGCGCACGCCGTAGGGCAGGCCCGCCACCATCGAGTCGCGATGGTGCTGAAGGTCCAGCAGGTCGATCACCTGCTCGACCTTCTCGCGCGCCGCGATCTCCGCGCGCCGCGTGGCCGGCGTGAAGAACACCTCGCTCCAGAAGCCCGTCTGCCGGTGCGTGTGCCGACCGATCAGCAGGTTGTGCAGCACCGTCGCATGCTCGAACAGCTCGATGTTCTGGAAGGTGCGCGCAATGCCCAGCGCCGCGATGGCGTGCGGCGCCTGCTGCGTCAGCGCGAGTGGCCCGCCCGCCTCGCCATGCCACTCGATCGCGCCGGTGGTCGGCGTGTAGATGCGGCTGATGAGGTTGAACACCGTCGTCTTGCCCGCGCCGTTCGGCCCGATCAGCGTGAACACCTCGCCGCGGCGCACGTCGAAGCTCACCTTGTTGACCGCGAGCACGCCGCCGAAGCGCACGCTCAGCTCCCTGGCCGAAAGAAGAATGTCGCCGCCGCTCATCTCAGCCGGTCCGATTTGGTAAACGACTTCTGCCGCTTGAACAGGCCCTTGCGGTAGAACGGAAAGAGCTGCAGCCAGGTGCGGATCTTCAGCCAGCGGCCGTACAGCCCCAGCGGCTCGAACAGCACGAAGGCGATCAGCACCAGCCCGTACACCAGCCCCTGCAGGCCCGGCGCCTGGCCGATGGCCTCGGGCAGCCAGTCCTTGCCGATGGAAATGAGCTGCGGCATCGCGATCAGGAAGATCGCGCCCAGGAACGCGCCGTGCACCGAGCCCAGTCCGCCGATCACCACCATCAGCAGCAGGTCGATGGACTGCAGGATGCTGAACTGGTCCGGCGAGATGAAGCTCAGCTTGTGCGCATAGAGCGCGCCGCCCAGCCCCGCGAGCGCGGCCGAGATCGCGAAGGACATCGTCTTGTAGCGCGCCAGGTGGATGCCCATGCTCTGCGCCGAGATCTCCGAATCGCGGATCGCGACGAAGGCCCGCCCGGTCGGCGAGCGCAGCAGATTGAGGATGCCCAGCGTCGCAAGCACCGCCACCACCAGGCAGAGGAAATAGAAGCCCTCGCCCGAGCCCAGCGACCAGCCGAAGAGCTGCGGCGACTTCACATGCAGGCCGGCGTTGCCGCCTGTCACGCTCTCCCAGCGCGCGAACACCTCCTCGACAATGAAGCCGAAGGACAGCGTCGCGATGCCCAGGTAGATGCCCTTCACCCGCAGCGCCGGCAAGGCCACCACCACGCCCACCGCAGCCGACAGCGCCGCTGCGGCGACGAGTGCCAGCGGAAACGGAACGCCGATGTTCGTCAGCACGCCCTGCGTGTACGCACCCGCGCCGAGAAAGGCCGCGTGCCCGATGGAGAACTGCCCCGTGAAGCCCGCCAGCAGCATCAGCCCGAGGCCGACGATGCCGTAGATCAGCACGAAGGTCAGCTGCGCGAGCCAGTACTCGTCGATGATCCACGGCGCGGCGAGCAGGAAGGCCACCAGCAGGCCGTACCAGAACACATGGCCGCCGTGGCGGGCGAGGCGGATGTCCTGGTCGTAGCTGGTCTTGAAGATGAAGCGCATATGGGATTCAAACCTTCTTGCGCAGCTTCTCGCCGAACAATCCGTTCGGCTTGATCATCAACATCAGCAGCACCACGATGTACGGCGCCGTGTCCTTGAAGCCGTCGGGCAGATAGAACCCGGCGAACGACTCGACGATGCCGATCACCAGCCCGCCGACGATCGCGCCCGGCAGGCTGCCGAAGCCCCCCACCACCGCCGCCGGAAAGGCCTTCAGCCCGATGAAGCCCATGTTCGCGTGCACGAAGGTGATGGGTGCCAGCAGCATGCCCGCGATGGCCGCCACCGCCGCCGCGAGCCCCCACACCAGCCCGTTGAGGCGCTTCACCGGAATGCCCATGTAGTAGGCCGCGAGCTGGTTCTGCGACGAGGCCTGCATCGCGATGCCCAGCTTGCTGTAGCGGAACATCGCGAACAGCAGGCCGCACAGGATGGCGGTGGCCACGATGATCACGAACTGCTCCAGGTTCACCACCAGCTCGCCCAGCTTCCAGATCTGGTCCTTGTAGGGCACGGCCAGCGTGTGCGTCTCGGTGCCGATGCCCGGCACCATGGTGACGAGCCCGCGCGCGACGTAGGCGATGCCGATGGTCAGCATCACGATGGAAAACTGCGGCTGCCCGAGGATGGGCCGTATCACCACCAGCTCCAGCAGCACGCCGAAGGCCGCCATCGCCACCACCGCGAGGATGGCCGCGAGCCAGAACGGCATGCCGAACAGCGACATGCCCGCGAACGCGCCGAAGGCACCGAGCATCATCAGGTCGCCCTGCGCGAAGCTCACCGTCTCGGTGGCCTTGTAGATGAGCACGAAGCCCAGCGCGATCAGGCCGTAGATGCAGCCTTGCGCAATGCCCGACAGCAGCAGCTGGAGAATCTGCATGGACTCTGTTCCGCCGCGTTCATTGCCGGGTGAAGCCGCCGCTGCCGCCGGCCGCGTCGTGCAGCACGAGGCGGCGCGAGCCGGCCACGATGTCGCTGGGCTTGAGGCCGTAGACCTGGCGGATCGAATGGCTGAAGTGCGTGGAGTCGGGGTAGCCGGTGTCGAGCGCGATGTCGGTCAGCGTGCTGCTCTGGCGCACGTAGCGCAGCAGGCTGCGCGCGCGCTTCCAGGCCCGGAAGGCGCGGAAGGCCATGCCGGTCTCCTGCTTGAACAGGTGCAGGAAACGCGAGAACGACAGGTGCACCGAAGCCGCCCACTCCTCCGCGGAGGCCGGCGCGGCCGGGTCGGCGTTGATGGCGTCGGCCACCTTGCGGATGCGCGCGTCGAGCGCGCGCTGCGCGAGCGGCTCGCCGAAGAACATGGTGTCGAAGTCGAAGCCCTCGAAGTTCATGCCGCGCGCCGAGGCCGCGAGCAGGTTCGCATGGGCATCGCGCACGCGCTGCACGAAGGCCGGCGCCTCCACCGGGCCGCAGTGCTGCAGGAAAGCCGGCATGCGCGCGGGGTCGACCGATTCCGACTCGATCAGCAAATTGAAGATCAGCGGATGCGCGGTTTCCACCTCGTGCGGCACGTGCGGCGGCACCACGATGAACTCGCCGCTCATCCAGGCTCCGCCGCCGATGCGGATGCGCGTGGGCGGCGCGCCGGCGGGCGACACGTACACGCCGTGCCCGCCCATCGTGCGCTCGGCAGCGGCACCGAGCAGGCCGGCGTAGAACACCCGGTGCGGCGTGAGCCACATCAGGCGTTGGCCTTGCCTCTCGGCACCGCGCGCGGGCGGCGGCGTCGTCCTCGTTCGCTGCATGGTGCTTGTCTCCTGCATCGGTGGACTGCCGCTTCGTGGCGGCGTCCTTTGTTGGCTGGATCGTAGCGGCGCGGGCCGCCAGCGCGATATGGGTTTGCGCCGATTTGCGCGAGGACTTTCCCTATGCCGCTGCGAACGCGCGGCGCAGTTCGGCGGCGCACAGCGCGACCGCCGCATTGGCCTCATCGAGCACCTTGCCCATCGGCACGAAGCCGTGGATCTGGCGCTCGAAGCACACGTAGACCGCGCTGTTGCCCGCGGCCGTGAGCGCCTCGGCGTACGCGGCGCCTTCGTCGCGCAGCGGGTCGTAGCCGGCGGTGAGCACCAATGCCGGAGGCAGCCTCGAAAGATCGGGGTGCAGCAGCGGCGAGGCGCGCCAGTCGAGGTCGTGCTTCGGGTCGGTGATGTAGTGGTCGTGGAAATAGCGGATGGTGTCCGCCGTGAGCAGGTAGCCCTGCCCGTTGCTCTGGTGCGATGCGTGGCCGCGCCGCATGTCGGTGGCCGGGTAGATCAGCAGCTGGTAGACGATGGGCAGGTCGCCCGCGTCGCGCGCGGCGATCGACACCACCGCCGCGAGATTGCCGCCCGCGCTGTCGCCGCCCACCGCGAGGCGGCTCGCATCGAGCCCCAGCGCGGCGGCCTCGCGGCGCACCCAGCGGGTGGCGGCCAGCACGTCGTCGACGGCGGCGGGAAAGCGGTGCTCGGGACCCATGCGGTAGTCGACCGCGACCACCGCGCAGCCGGCGCCATTGGCCAGCTGGCGGCACAGCACGTCGTGCGTGTCGAGGTCGCCGATGACCCAGCCGCCGCCGTGGTAGTACACCAGCACCGGCAAAGGCCCCACGCCGGAGCCCATCGGCCGGTACAGGCGCACCGGGATGGTGCCGTGCGGCCCGCCGGCGGCGAGGTCGCGCACCTCGGCCACTTCGGGCGGCAGCGGCTGCGTGGTGGTGCGGCGCTCGCGATAGAAGGCCCGCGCATCGGCGGGCGACAGGGTGTGCGTCGGCGGAATGCCGCGCGCCTCGATGAAGTCCAGCAGGGCGCGCGCCTGGGGGTGCAGCATGGTGTCTCCGGTGGATCGTTGCGAGCGTCCAGTGTGGGAGGCATCGGGTGCCCGCGGTATCCGCACGCACCCGCACCCGACTGGGCCCGGCAGCCCCCGCACCATGCCCGCGCCCTTGCGGCGCGGCTTGCGGAAACTGGCTACGCCTTGCGCGGCTTGACCAGGGAGGCCGCTTCCTTGGCCAGCTTGCGGGCGGTGTCGGTGTCGGCCGCATGCACCAGCGCCACGCCCATGCGGCGCTTGGTGAAGCTCTCGGGCTTGCCGAACAGGCGGATGTCGCTGCCCGGCACCCGCAGTGCATCGGCCACGCCGTCGAAGGCGATGCCGGTGGCGTCCACGCCGCCGTAGATCACCGCGCTGGCGCCCGGGCTCTTGAGCGAGGTGTCCACCGGCAGGCCGAGGATGGCGCGCGCGTGCAGCTCGAACTCGTTCTGCCACTGGGTGGCCATGGTGACCATGCCGGTGTCGTGCGGGCGCGGGCTGACTTCGCTGAACCAGACCTCGTCGCCCTTCACGAAGAGCTCCACGCCGAAGAGGCCCTGGCCGCCCAGGTCGGCCGTCACGGCCTGCGCGATCTGCTGCGCCTTCGCGAGCGCGGCGGGCGCCATGGGGTGGGGCTGCCAGCTTTCCACGTAGTCGCCGCTGACCTGCACGTGGCCGATGGGGTCGCAGAACTGCGTCTGCACGCCGCCGGTGGCGTCCTTGGCACGCACGGTGAGCAGGGTGATCTCGTAGTCGAAGTCGATGAAGCCCTCGACGATCACGCGGCCATGACTGACCCGCCCTCCGGCCATGGCGTAGTCCCAGGCCTTCTGCACGTCGGCGGGGCCGTCGATCTTGCTCTGGCCCTTGCCGGAGCTGCTCATCACCGGCTTGACGATGCAGGGATATCCGATGCCCCCGTCGATGGCGGCCTGCAGCTCGGCCAGCGAATCGCAGAACTTGTAGGGGCTGGTCGGCACGCCCAGCGTCTCGGCGGCCAGGCGGCGGATGCCCTCGCGGTCCATGGTCAGGCGGGCGGCACGGGCCGTGGGAATCACGCGCACGGTGCCGGCTTCTTCGAGCTCCTGCAGCATGGGCGTGGCGATGGCCTCGATCTCGGGCACCACCAGCGCGGGCTTCTCGGCCTCGATCAGCGCCTTCAGCTGCGCCGGATCGCTCATGGTGATGGTTCGTGCATGGTGCGCCACCTGCTGGCCGGGGGCGTTCTCGTAGCGGTCGACGGCGATGGTCTCGACGCCGAGGCGCTGCAGGGCGATCAGCACCTCCTTGCCGAGTTCGCCGGAGCCCAGGAGCATCACGCGGGTTGCGGAGGGAGAAAGGGGGGTGCCGAGGGTGGTCATGGTCGGGAGTCGAAAAAGGCTGGAAAAAGCAACCGCAGGACTGTAAGCCACCCGCAGCCGCCGGTGTCGCACGCGGGAACGGCGCGGGCGCGGTGCTGCTTCACAATCGATGTCTTTCGCCGTGGCGCCCGCCGCGCGCGCCCCTTTTCTTTTTGCTTTCTCCAAGGAGTTCTCTCATGGCTATCCAGACTGTAGGCATCATCGGCGCCGGAACGATGGGCAACGGCATCGCGCAGGCCTGCGCGGTGGCCGGCGTGAAGGTGGTGATGGTCGACATCGCCCAGGCGGCGGTCGACAAGGGCCTGGCCACGGTGTCGGGCAGCCTCGACCGCCTGATCAAGAAGGAAAAGCTCACCGCCGAGCAGAAGACCGCCGCGCTGGCGCTCATCAAGGGCTCGACCAACTACGAAGACCTGAAGAGCGCCCAGCTGGTCATCGAGGCCGCCACCGAGAACCACGCGCTCAAGCTCAAGATCCTCAAGCAGGTCGACGAGATGCTCGCGCCCGAAGTCATCATCGCCTCCAACACCTCGTCGATCTCGATCACGCAGCTGGCCGCTGCCACCTCCCGTGCCGACCGCTTCATCGGCATGCACTTCTTCAACCCGGTGCCGATGATGGCGCTGGTGGAGCTGATCCGCGGCTACCTCACGAGCGACGCCACGCACGACACGGTGAAGGAGCTGGCCGAGCGCCTGGGCAAGTCGCCGATCACGGTGAAGAACGCCCCGGGCTTCGTGGTCAACCGCATCCTGGTGCCGATGATCAACGAGGCCTTCTTCGTGCTGTCCGAGGGCATCGCCACGGCGGAAGACATCGACGCCGGCATGAAGCTGGGCTGCAACCAGCCCATCGGCCCGCTGGCCCTGGCCGACATGATCGGCCTGGACGTGTGCCTGGCCGTGATGGAGGTGTACCTCGAGCAGTTCGGCGATTCCAAATACCGCCCCTGCCCGCTGCTGAAGGAGATGGTCGCGGCCGGCCAACTGGGCCGTAAAACGGGCCGAGGCGTGTACACGTACTGACCGAGCGAAGACAACAACAAGGAGACAAGAACGCCATGACCGCCACGCCCACCACCCCACCGGCAGAAGGCTGCATCGACACCCAGGTGCTCGGCCACGTGCTGCTGATCGGCATCAACCGCCCGGCCAAGCGCAACGGCTGGACGCCGCCGATGTTCAGGCAGCTGGCCGAGGCCTACACCCGGCTGGACGACGACCCCGAGCTGCGCGTGGGCGTGCTGCATGCCTTCGGCGACCACTTCACGGCGGGCCTGGACCTGCCCGCGGTCACCGAGTACATGAAGCGCGGCGAGAAGGCGATTCCCGCCGGGCTGGTGGAGCCGCACGACTTCGGCCTGCCCGACTACCGCCGCCGCACCAAGCCGATGGTGGTGGCGGTCAAGGGCATCTGCTTCACGGTCGGCATCGAGCTGATGCTAGGCGCCGACATCGTGGTGGCGGCCGACAACTGCCGCTTCTCTCAGATGGAAGTGCAGCGCGGCATCATGGCCACGGGCGGCGCCACGCTGCGCATGGCCGAGCGCGCGGGCGTGGGCAACGCGATGCTGCACCTGCTCACGGCCGACGAGTTCGACAGCGCCGAGGCCTTGCGCCTGAACTTCGTGCAGAAGGTGGTGCCGGCCGGCCAGGAGCTCGACGCGGCGCTGGCCATCGCGCAGCGCATCGCGGCGCAGGCACCGCTGGCGGTGGTGGCCACGCGGCTGAACGTGATCAAGGCCGTGGAGCAGGGGCCGCTGGCCGCCGTGTCGGAATTCATCGAAACGCAGAAGCGCCTGTCGAACAGCGAGGACGCCGCCGAGGGCGTGCGCTCCTTCATCGAACGCCGCCCGGCACGCTTCAGCGGCCGCTGACTCCTTTCATCGAGAACAACGACATGCCTCTTTCTCCAGCACGCACGGCGCTCGCCGCCGCATTCACCCTGCTCGCCGTGAACACCACTTCCGCACAGACGCCCACGCCTCCCGCGCTGCCAGACCCTGCCGCCACCTCGGTCGACGCCATGGGCTGGATGAAGGGCTTCCCGCCCCCGCCAGACAAGCTCATCACCTTCGACAACCCGGCCGGCGGCGTGTTTCCGCGCACGCGCTGGAGCTTCTCGCACGTGCGCGAGACGGTGCCCACGGCCAACGTATGGCGCGGCAGCGGCGCGGCCAGCCCGCTGCCTTCGGCGCCTGCCCGCTTCGACATCGAGGCCGTCACCTTCAAGCCCCTGGGCGGCGAGCAGACGCTGAACTTCGCCCAGATGATCTCCGGCACCTACACCGACGGCATCCTGGTGATGCACCGCGGCAAGGTGGTCTACGAGAAGTACTTCGGCGCGCTCACGCCCGAGCGCCCGCACATCGCGATGTCGGTCACCAAGTCCTTCGTGGGCACGCTGGCGGCCATCCTCGCGGACGAGGGCAAGCTGGACCCGGCCGCGCCCGTCACCAGGTACATCCCCGAACTCAAGGACAGCGCCTACGGCGACGCCACCGTGCGCCAGGTGATGGACATGACCGTGGGCGTGCACTACTCCGAGAACTATGCCGACCCCAAGGCCGAGATCTGGGACTACGCCCGCGCCGGCGGCATGCTCACGCAGGGCGCGAACTACACGGGCCCGAAGTCGTTCTACGAGTTTCTCGTCACGCTGAAGAAGGAAGGCGAGCATGGTGACGGCTTCGCCTACAAGACGGTCAACGCCGAGGTGCTGGCCTGGATCGTGCGCCGCGCCAGCAACCAGTCGCTGGCCGACCTGCTGAGCGAGAAGATCTGGCGCCGCATCGGCGCCGAGCAGGATGCCTACTTCATGGTCGACCGCATCGGCACCGAGTCGGGCGGCGGCGGCCTCAACACCGTGCTGCGCGACCTGGCCCGCTTCGGCGAGACCATGCGCAACGGCGGCCGCGCGGCCAACGGGCAGCAGGCGATTCCGAAGGCGGTGGTGGAAGACATCCAGCGCGGCGGCGACCCGGCCAGGTTCGTGAAGGCGGGCTACCCGCTGCTCAAGGGCTGGTCGTACCGAGACATGTGGTGGGTGTCGCACAACCCGCACGGCGCCTACATGGCGCGCGGCATCCACGGCCAGAGCATCTACGTGGACCCGAAGGCGGAGATGGTGATCGTGCGCTACGCGGCGCACCCGGTGGCGGCCAACGGCGCGAACGATCCGCTGACGCTGCCGGCGTTTCAGGCGATGGCCGAGGCGCTGATGCGCCCCTGAGCCTCTTCGCCTCTGTCTAGTTCGAAGCCCGCTCGCGGGCAATCACCAGGAGCCCGTCCATGATGAGGCTCTCGACCAGCTCGAAATGCCCGTTCATCACGGGCGCCATCTTCCAGCCCGCGCCGCCGGTCATGTAGCAGGCCGGCTCGGCGCCGCAGTGCGAGCGCACGTGCTGCACCATGCGCTCCACCGCGCCCGCGATGGCGTAGGTGCCGCCGCTGGTCAGCGCGTCGCTGGTGTTGGTGGGGAACTCGCGCACCTCGCCGGTGGGCACGTGCAGGCCCGCCGTGCCCGACTCGAGCGCGCGCAGCATGATGCCGTGGCCCGGCAGGATCAGGCCACCGAGGAACTTGCCGTCGGCGTCGATGGCCTCGACCGTCACGGCCGTGCCGATCAGCACCACCACCATCGGCCGAGGCGGCTGCCCCGGCTTCGCGGCAGCCAGCATGCGGTGGCGCGCGCCGATCATCGCCACGAAGCGGTCGGCGCCCAGGCGCGTGGGGTGGTCGTAGCCGTTGACGATGCCGGCCTCGCCCGCGCTCGACATCACCCAGCGCGGCGTGCAGTCGAAGCGCTCGACGATCTGCTCCTCGGCCCGGCGCCTGACCGCGTCGCCGGCCACCACGCAGCCCAGCATGGAGCCGGGCGAAGGCAGGTCGGCCCACGGGCCGTCGGCCAGCCGTTCGATGTGGTCGAGGAATTCGGCACCCTGCGCCTGCAACGCGGCGCCGGGGCGGGCCGAGTCGTAGAGCGCCCACTTGAGGCGGGTGTTGCCGATGTCGATGGCGAGGAAGGGGGATGACATGCGCGGGATTATTGCGACTTTGTTGTTATTCCGGCTGGCACGTCGTTGACACACGCGGCGTGGGCCTACGCAGGCGCGCCGGCTTCCGCCTCTACATTGGCGGGTTCCACCCACCACCGCACAAGGAGAGAACCATGGGATTGCTCAGTTTCATCAAGGAGGCTGGTGAGAAGCTGTTCGGCGGCTCGTCGGCCCAGGCCGCCACGCCCGACGCCAACCAGGCCGCGGCCGCCGCCATCAAGACCTACATCGAGACGCAGAACCTCGGCCTCACGGGACTGGAAGTGACCTACACCGCGAGCACCGGCGTGGTCACCCTCGCGGGCCAGGCGCCTTCGCAGGAAGCCAGCGAGAAGGCATCGCTTGCCGCAGGCAACGTGGCGAACGTGACCAGCGTGGAAAACAACCTCGTCGCCCCCGCCGCGCCGCCCGCCCAGTACCACGACGTGGTGCGCGGCGACACGCTCTCGGCCATCTCGAAGAAGTACTACGGCGACGCCAACAAGTACAACGTGATCTTCGAGGCCAACAAGCCGATGCTGACACATCCGGACAAGATCTATCCTGGGCAGAAGCTGCGCATCCCGGCGCTCTGAGCAAGACCGGGGTCAGGCGCCGTTGTGCCGCCAGGCCCCTGGCGACACGCCGTACTCGCGCTTGAACGCGCGGTTGAAGGCGGCCTCCGATTCGTAGCCCACGCCTTCGGCGATGCGCGCCAGGTTGCACTGGTCCCTGCGCAGCATGCCGGCGGCCAGGATCATTCGCCAGCGCGCCAGGTAGTGCATGGGCGGCGCGCCCACCAGCTCGGTGAAACGGTCCGCCAGCACGCTGCGCGAGGTGTGGGTCTCCTGCGCCAGCTCATCGACCGTCCAGTTGCGCGCGGGCTCGGCGTGCATCAGCGCCAGGCAGCGGCTCACGTGGGGATCGCGCAGGCCCGCCAGCCAGCCGGGGTTGTTGGCGGGCGCGGACTCGATGTAGCCGCGCAGCACTTCGGCGAACAGCACTTCCGCCACCTTGGCGGCGACCATCTCCGAACCCGGAGAGCGTGAAGCCGCATCGCCCAGCACGAAGTTGACCGACTGCTCGATCCACGGGCCCGCCGGCCTGCTTCGCAGCTGCGTGGTGAACAGGCGCGGAATGTTCGCCATGACGGGATTGGGCGCGTCGCCCTCGTACGCGAACCAGCTGCACACCAGCAAGGTGCGATCTCCCTCGCCGCCATAGCGCACGCGCTCCAGTTCGGGCGCGCGCGGGCTCACCACATGCGACATGTCCACCGCCGCATGGTGCAGGCCGCTGCCCAGCACATGGGAGTCGCCGTGCAGCGCGGCGATCACTTCGCCCGCGTGCGCCCGTATCGGCTCCCCGCCGTCGACCTGGGCCCAGCATTCGCCCTGCAGCACCAGGTGGCAGATGGCCAGCCGGTTCGCGCCGGGCCTGAGCAGCTGGGCGATGTCCCTACCCTTGGGTACCTTGAAGCACCAGGGTGCATACATGTCCCCGTTGAGGAACAGCGCGCCCTCGAGGCGGATGGTCCGTAGCACGTCCGACAAGACATCCATGATCACCTCCCGGCAAGCGAGGACGGGGTTTCGGTCAACAAGTCAGGCGGAGCGGGCAATACGGGGCGGCTTCGCATCGGCACCATAGGACCTGGTCGCCTTCGACCGATTCTGACAGCCAGACAGGAGTACCACCATGCCCAAATTCGTTATCGAGCGAGACATCCCCGGCGCCGGCAAGTTCACCCCGTCGGACCTGAAGGCCATTTCGCAGAAGTCCTGCGGCGTGCTCAGCAGCATGGGGACCGACATCCAGTGGATCCACAGCTACGTGACCGACGACCGTGTCTACTGCGTCTACCAGGCCACCGACGAGGCACTGGTGCGCCGGCACGCGGAGCTCGGCGGCTTCCCTGCCAACCGCGTGGACCGGGTCTACAGCGTGATCGACCCGGCCACGGCCGAGTGAGGCGAGCGGCTCTCTAGTTCTGCCGCCAGGGCAGCCCGCGCTTGCGCCAGCCGCCGGTCAGCCCGCGGTGGCCGTTCTCGTCCGGGTTGCCCTCGAAGCCTTCGAGGATGTTGTAGGCCTCCACGCCCAGCTCTGTCGCGCGCTTGGCCGCTGCGATGGAGCGCACGCCGCTGCGGCACAGCAGCACCAGCTTCCTGCCGCCTTCGGCAGCGGCACGGATGCCTTCGTCGAAGGCCGGATTCATCGCCATGCCGGGCCACTGCTTCCAGGCCAGCGGCACGGCGCCCGGCACATAGCCGACCCATTCGCGCTCGGCGTCGGTGCGCACGTCGACCAGCACGGCCTCTCCGCTGGCGGTCCATCGGGCGGCCTGCTCGGGCGTCACGTCGCCGGCGTAGCCCTTGTTCTCGACGGGTTCTGTCATCTGTCTCGTGTCCTTGCGATGCGGGTTTTCATGGCCCGGAATTTTTCACCGGTTCGTGAAAACCCTGTTTGTTGAGTGCTCCCGCGCGCCAAAGATGGCGCCTTGGGCCTGTCGAACCATAACTCCAAGACGGACAGCCTGGGTTTTCCCAAGTCAGAACCGTTTGGAGAGAGACAAATGACAGACAGCAAGATGCCCCGCCGCCGCGGGCTGCTCAAGGGCGCGGCCGTGGCCGCCGGCGCCATGTCCGTGCCGATGGTCAGCATGGCCCAGACCACCACCCTGCGCTTCCAGAGCACCTGGCCCGCGAAGGACATCTTCCACGAGTACGCGCAGGACTACGCGAAGAAGGTCAACGACATGGCGGGCAGCCGCCTGAAGATCGAGGTGCTGCCCGCCGGCTCGGTGGTGCCCGCCTTCCAGCTGCTCGACGCGGTCGCCAAGGGCACGCTCGACGGCGGCCACGGCGTGGTCGCGTACTGGTACGGCAAGAACTCGGCGCTCGCGCTGTGGGGGTCCGGTCCGGGCTACGGCATGGACGCCAACATGGTGCTGGCCTGGCACACCTACGGCGGTGGCAAGGCGCTGATGGAGGAGATCTACAAGGGCCTGAACCTCGATGTGGTCTCCTACCTGTACGGCCCCATGCCCACGCAGCCGCTGGGCTGGTTCAAGAAGCCGGTGGCCAAGGCCGAAGACATGAAGGGCCTGAAGTTCCGCACCGTGGGCCTGGCGGTGGACGTGTTCACCGACATGGGCGCGGCCGTGAACCCGCTGCCCGGCGGCGAGATCGTGCCCGCGCTGGACCGTGGCCTCATCGACGCGGCCGAGTTCAACAACGCGTCGAGCGACCGCGTGCTGGGCTTTCCCGACGTCGCCAAGAACTGCATGCTGCAGAGCTTCCACCAGAGCGGCGAGCAGTTCGAGGTGCTGTTCAACGGTGGCAAGCTCAAGGCGCTGCCGGCGGAGCTCAAGTCCATCATCGAGTACGCCACGCAGGCCGCGAGCGCCGAGATGAGCTGGAAGGCCATCGACCGCAACTCCAAGGACTACGAGGAGCTGAAGAAGGCCGGCATCAAGTTCTACAAGACGCCCGACGCGGTGCTGCGCGCGCAGCTCGCCTCGTGGGACAAGACCATCGCGAAGAAGTCGGCCGAGAACCCGATGTTCAAGAAGGTGCTCGACTCGCAGCGTGCCTTCGCCGAGCGCGCGGGCCAGTGGCAGAACGACTACGGGGTCGATTTCAAGATGGCCTACAACCACTACTTCGGACGGCAGGCGAAGAAGACCTGATCCCAGGGGATCGATGCGACGCGAGGGCACCCGGGGCGGTGCCCTCTTTTCATGCCTGCGCCCAAGCTGCCGCGCAAGACACGGATGACGCGGCGAGGAGTTCGTTCCGATGCAATCTTTCCTGCTGGCGGTCGACCGGTTCTCCACATGGATCGGCAAGACCTTCGCCTGGTGCGCCCTGCTGCTCACGCTGCTGATCAGCTGGGAGGTGTTCTCGCGCTATGCCCTCAACAGGCCCCACGCCTGGGTGCTGGACGCGCAGATCATGCTGTACGGCACCATGTTCATGACCGCGGGCGCCTACACGCTCTCGAAGAACGGCCACGTGCGCGGCGACGTGCTCTACGGCTTCTTCCGCCCGCGCACGCAGGCGCTGGTGGACCTGGTGCTCTACATCGTCTTCTTCCTGCCCGGCATCGTCGCGCTGACCTGGGCCGGATGGGTCTACGCGGGCGAATCGCTCGCCATCCGCGAGCAGACCTTCTCGGCCGAGCCGCTGCCGCTGTACCCGTTCAAGTACGTCATTCCGCTGGCGGGCTTCACGCTGCTGCTGCAGGGGCTGGTGGAGATCATCCGCTGCGTGCGCTGCATCCGCGAGGGCGCCTGGCCCTCGCGCGAGCAGGACGTGGAGGAAGTCGACGTCGAGAAGCTCAAGGAGATGGTGCACGTGAAGGACGAGGACATCGCCGCGCTCGACCGCGTCGTCGCCTCGAAGGAGGCCGCGCGATGATCCGCCGCGAACTCTGGTTCGGCCTCTCGTTCATGGCGCTGATCGTGATCGGCGCGGTGGCGGTGCTGGCCAATGCGCCCACCATCACCAACGGCCACCTCGGCCTGCTGATGCTCTCGCTGGTGGTGGTGGCCATCATGCTGGGCTTTCCCACGGCGTTCACGCTGATGGGCATGGGCATGCTCTTCACCTGGCTGGCCTACGACCGCGACTGGCACCGAACGCTCGACCTTATGGTGCAGTCGGCCTTCAAGACCATGGCCAACGACGTGCTCATCGCGGTGCCGCTGTTCGTGTTCATGGGCTACCTGGTGGAGCGCGCGAACCTCATCGAGTCGCTCTTCAAGAGCCTGCACCTCGCGCTCGCGCGGCTGCCAGGTGCGCTGGCGGTGGCGACGCTGGTCACCTGCACCATCTTCGCGACGGCCACCGGCATCGTGGGCGCGGTGGTCACGCTGATGGGCCTGCTTGCATTGCCGGCCATGCTGCGCGCGCGCTACAGCGTGCCGCTGGCCGCCGGCTCGATCACCGCGGGCGGCTGCCTGGGCATCCTGATTCCGCCTTCGGTGCTGCTCATCGTCTACGGCGCGACGGCCGGCGTGTCGGTGGTGCAGCTCTATGCGGGCGCGTTCTTTCCGGGGCTGATGCTGGCCTCGCTCTATGTGCTGTACGTGATCATCGTCGCCTGGCTCAAGCCGCAGTGGGCGCCGCCGCTCTCGCAGGCGGAGCGCGTCGTGCCGCTGCCGCCGCTGTCGCAGCGGCTGGCCGACAGCCCCGCCGCGCATGCGCTGGTCGGCCTGCTGAAGGGACGGCGCAATGCCGGCGTGCCCTTCTCGCATGTGCTGAAGCAGCTCGGCATCGTTGCGATGCCGGGCGTGATCTTCCTGCTGCTGGCCGCCTTCAGCTACAAGGCCGTGACGACGGTGGAAGCGCAGGCGCGCTACGAGATCGAGGAAATCGGGGCCGTGCGCAGCGGCACGCCGGAGTCCGGCGGCCTGCAGGAGCCGCCGGTCGAAGGCGGGTTGCAGGAACCACCGCAGGAAGGTGGGCTGCAGGAGCCGCCCAGCGACGATACGCAGCCGTCGGCACCGGCCACTGCCTCCAGCCAGGGGGCGCTGTCCGAGCCGCCGGGAGCCCCGGCCGTTCCCCCCGCGCCCGCCGCAGGAACCGCAGAGCCCTCGGCCGCTGCTGCTACGGAGGCAGCCACGCAGCGACCCGCACCGACCTGGTGGTGGGTCACCTTCGCCGTCTTCGGCGCCATCGTCACGCTGTTCTACCTGTTCCTGAGCTTCGCGCGGCTCGAGATCTTCAAGATGCTGCTGGCGTCGTTCTTCCCTCTGGTGCTGCTGATCCTCTCGGTGCTGGGCTCGATCGTGCTGGGTCTTGCCACGCCCACCGAGGCGGCCGCCATGGGCGCGCTCGGCGGCATGCTGCTGGCGGCGGCCTACAGGCGCCTCAACCTCGCGGTGCTGAAGGAGTCGGTATTCCTCACGGCCAAGACATCGGCCATGGTGTGCTGGCTCTTCGTAGGCTCGGCCATCTTCTCTGCCGCGTTCGCGCTGCTCGGCGGGCAGGCGCTGGTGGAGGAATGGGTGCTCGGCATGAACCTCACCAAGGTGGAGTTCCTGATCCTGAGCCAGGTCATCATCTTCCTGCTGGGCTGGCCGCTGGAGTGGACCGAGATCATCGTGATCTTCATGCCCATCTTCATCCCGCTGCTCGACAACTTCGGCGTCGACCCGCTGTTCTTCGGGCTGCTGGTGGCGCTGAACCTGCAGACCGCCTTCCTCTCGCCGCCGGTCGCGATGGCAGCCTTCTACCTGAAGGGCGTGAGCCCGCCCCACGTGACGCTGAACCAGATCTTTCTGGGCATGCTGCCCTTCATGGGCATCCAGGTGCTGGCGATCGTGCTGCTTTACATGTGGCCGCAGATCGGGTTGTGGTTGCCGCAGCTGCTGTACAAGTAGCAAGAAGCTGGCGTGGCGAGGGCGGCAATGCTGTGCCCCTCATCCGGCTGATAGTGCGACTACGGGCAGTGAAGCGCAGTGCTTCTGGATAAAGTCTGACAATGAAAAAAGTAGACGTAGCACTCGCATCGGCATATGCATTTTTTTGCGCTGCCTTCATGCTTCTCATGCCGATGAACAAGTATGAATGGATGCTCGACGAGCCCAGCGCAAAATCCGAGGGCCTGACTTTTTGCGGGCTGCCGCTTGACGACGACATCAGTGCCAGATTTTTTTCTTTCGCCTTTTTGATCCCGCTTCTCGTTTTGGCAGCCATCCAGTCGATCCGAAAGAAAACAGCACATTACTCTCTCTGGATGGCTGTCGCCTTGCTGGCTGTCTGGGGATGGCGGTTTTTCATTCACTACCCGCTTTGCTGAGCGGGCGGTTGCAGGTTGGAGGCTCGCGGCCCTGTCTCAGCGCCGCCTCTCCACATACGGCCGCGCCTGCAGCAGCACGATCCTGTCGCCCACCGTCGCCCACTCGATGTCCTGGTCGACGCCGTTGAAGGTGCGCTTGACCGCCACGCCCACATTGGCCAGCCGCACCACCAGTTCGTCGGTGAGCACGTTGCGGCCGGCTTCCACCGGCACTTCCTTCACGCCGCCGTCCTTGTCGAGCTGCAGCGCGGTGTCTTCGGCCGAGCGGCTGAGCACCTGGATGGCCTTGGACCAGCTGGAGTACATCACCTGCTCGGCGACGCGCCGACCCTCGACCACGCGGATGCCGATGCCGCGCTTGGCGGAGATGTAGGTGATGTGCGGATGCCCGGCGTCGAAGGGGTCGCGAGTGATCATCACGCCGGCGTTGGCCGAATCGATGGCGGTCTGCACGAACACGCCCATCAGTACCGATTCGGCGCCGAAGCCCGCCGCCGCGCGGGCCTCCCAGGCCTCGGGGTTGAACACCGAGGCCCAGACCTTCTTCACGGCCACTTCGAGCGCGTCGCCGGTCTTGACGTTGGGCACGGTGGTGTAGAGCCCCGCGCCGCTGAAGCCGGGCAGGTCTTCGGAGTTGGACGAGCTGCGCACGAACACGCCGCCGCCTCCGAGCTGCGACTGCCACGCCGCACGCCAGCCGGCTGCGGTGGCGGCATCGACGGGCCATTGCACGATCTCGTCGCGCAACTGCGCCAGCGCCTTCTGGCGCACCTTCGGATCGCTCGCGAAGCCCGGCTGCTGCTGCATGCGCGCGATGCGATCGGCCAGGCCGTTGGCGCGCATGAAGCTGTCGTAGTGCGCGAAGGGAATGCAGAAGCCGTCGGGCACCGAGGTGCCCGGGATGTGCGCGGCCTGCATGGCGCCGAGGTTCGCGGCCTTCACACCGCACTGCGCGCTGTTGCGCGCGCGCAGCGAAGCCAGGGGCAGCAGCCGGCTTTCGCGCAGGTCCGGCTTGATGGCGCGCGAACTGCCAGGCACGGCGCCGGCGGCAGCGGTGCGCACCGCGCGCGGCGGCAGCGCGGCGACCTCCTCCGGCGTGAGCCGGCGCACCTGATAGCCCGAGCTGGCGACCTTCAGCGCCACCCACTGGCCGGCATGCTCCTTCAGGACCGCGGCGGCATCGCGCACGTAGGCGTTGGGAATGCCCCAGCCCTTGGCCAGCAGGTTGACGTGCGACAGCGCGGTCGAAGGCCGTTCGGTCAGCACGGCCGCCACCGGCGGCAGGCCGATGGGCACCTGCCGCAGCACGGCGATGTCGTCGGGCAGCAGCGCGTTGATTCCCGCGTCGTCGTCCACGATGCGTACGCGGCCGGTGGCGGTGCCGAGGTTCATCGGCAGGAAGGGCTGCTCGCGGATCAGCGCCTCCTGGCTCACGAAGTCGATGCCGGTTTCCTTCGCCACGCGCTCGTGCAGCGTGGAGTTGGTCTTGAACTTCACCGGGCCGAAGAAGCTGGCCCTGACCTGCTGCTCGGCCTGCCGCAGCAGCGGCGCGGTGAGCTTGTCGCCTTCCCAGAATTCGTAGGTGAAGCTGCCGATGTTCTGCTGCCAGCTCAGCGTGCCGAACAGGAAGCGGCGGTCGGGCGCGAGGTAGTTGCGGTCGATCTCGCGCTTGACGGTGCTGGGCGCGAGCCGCGTGTCGCGCAGGAAGCGCACATGCAGCTGGTAGCGCGGCGTGTCGATGTAGTACATGCGCGGCGGCTTGGCCTGCCGGTCGATCACGAACAGCACGTGCGCGAGCTGCATCGGCGTGTCGGCGTCGTAGACGCGGGCGAGCTGGTCGAAGTCGGCCTGGCTGCGCAGCGCGGGCAGCGACGAGGGTACCGCGGGACGGGGGACGAGCTGCGCGGCCGGGCCTTCAGGCTGCGGCTGGTTCTGCTGCTGGTAGTACGACGGCTTGCGGGCTAGCTGGGCGGCAGCGGGCAGGGCCGCCAGCATGGCGATGGCAGCCGCGACGCAAAACGCAGTCACGCTATTGTTTTGGAAGCACGATGTGCCTACGGGCCGTGCGTTGTTCTGGTTTTTCATGCGGTGTCCCTCCTTACAACCGGTTGCCGAGTGCACGCGCGCTTCACCAAGCAACGCAGCGGCGCTGACAGCGGCAACGGATTCTCGCGCGTTAGTCACAACGCCATCGCATTCGTACATCCGGGGATCAGAGAAATCACATGACTCGCACAAGAACAAGCCTTTCGGCCCTTCAACGCCCGTTGCGCGGCTTGCTGCTCGGGCTGGCGCTGGTGTGCGCCGGCTTCGCGGCCAACGCGCAGTCCATCGGGCGCCTGAACCTGCAGCAGGGAACGGTGAGCGTCTCGTCCGCCGGCGACGATCGCTGGTCCGCCGCCCGGCCCGGGCGCGAACTCGGCGCCGGCGACCGCATCTGGACCGACCGCAACGCGCGCGCCGAGGTCTACATCGGCCCGGCCGCGCTGCGGCTCGATGGCGGGACCTACGTGGAGTTCACCGGCATCGACGAGGACACCATCCGCATCAACGCCGGCCGGGGCAACCTGCAGCTGAGCGTGCGCGACATGGCCTCGGGCCAGCGCATCAGCATCGACACGCCCAATCTCTCGGCGGTGATCGGCGCGCCGGGCGAATACCGCATCGCCGTCGACGAGGCCGACACGACGACCACCTGGGCGGCGGTGGCCTCGGGCCACCTCACGCTGCGTGGCCAGAACGGCATCTCGCAACTGCTGACCGGGCGCCAGCAGACCACGGTGTCGGGCCGGAACCTCACGACCGTGCGCACCACGCGCTCGCAGAACAGCAGTTTCGACACCTGGGTGGCCGAGCGTGGCCGGTACGACGACCCCGTACGCTACGCCCAGCCGGCCGTGGCGGTGCCGCCTGCGGCACTGATCGCGCGACAGCAGCAGATCGAATACGAACAGGCCCGGCAGCAAGCGCAGTGGATGGAGCAGCAACGCGCCGCCCAGGCGGCCCAGCAGCAACAGCTGGAGTGGCAGCGCGAGCAGGACTGGCGCCAGCAGCAGGAGTGGCGCCAGCGACGCGAATGGCGCGATCGCGCCGAACAGGACCGCTGGCAGCAACAACAGCAGTTGCAGCTGCAACTCCAGCAGCAGCAACGCCAGGCCCTGCGCCAGCAGCAGGAAATGCAGCAGCGCGCCGCGCAGGCGCAGGCCCTGCAGCAGCAACAGCTGCTTCAACAACAGCAGGCGGCACAGATGCAGCTGCAACAGCAACGCGCGGCCCAGCAACAGGCGTTGGCCCAACAGCAGATGCTTCGCCAGCAGCAGGAGCTGCAGCAACGCACCGCGCAGATGCAGCAGCAGGCGCAGGCTCAGCAACAGGCCTTGCAGCAGGCCCAGTTGCGTGCGCTCCAGCAGCAGCGCGGCACGCCGCCGCAACCGGGCCAGCCCGCCGGCGACGATCCGCGCAGGCTCTGGACTTCCCCGGACTCGCGCCAGTAGCCGGCGCTTCTTCAGCCGCGCGGTGCACCTTCCGCAGGCTGGCCGCACTGCGCACAGAACCTTGCGCCGGCCTGCACGGCGGTGCCGCACTGACTGCAGGCAGCCGGCTGCATCGAACCGCCGCATTGCTGGCAGAAGCGCGCGCCGGACGCGCTGACGGCGCGGCATGACGGACATGCGCTGTCCCTGCCCGATGACGATGCGCCGTTGCCGTATGCGCCGTTGCCGTATCCGCCGCGCGAGCCGTGGTGGCCGCCGCCACCACCATGACGCGACCCGCCGTGTCCACCGAAGAGTCTTTCGAGCATGCCCATGTGTTTCCCCCTGAGAGCTGGCATCCCGCGCAAGCGTCGCCGGTGGCGATGAACTCCCGCGGGGCCTGCGGGCAGTGGAATCCCTGCAGCAGCTCCAGAGTCAAGCAAGCCCCGCCCGAAGCGCCGCCTTCGGCCCGCCGCTACAGTCGGCGGCCAAAGGAGCCAAGCTTTCCCATGCCCACATTCGACTTCGATCTCTTCGTCATCGGCGGCGGCAGCGGCGGCGTTCGCGCCGCGCGCATGGCGGCGCAGACCGGCGCCCGCGTCGCCCTCGCCGAGGCCGCCGAGCTCGGCGGCACCTGCGTCAACGTGGGCTGCATTCCCAAGAAGCTCTACAGCTACGCGGCCGGCTATGCCGAATCCTTCGAGGAAGCCGCGGGCTACGGCTGGACGCTTTCCGAGGCGCCGCAGTTCGACTGGGCGCGCCTGAAGGCGCAGCGCGCGAAGGAGATCACGCGGCTCAACGGCATCTACGCCTCGCTGCTGAAGAACGCGGGCGTCACGCTCGTCACCGGCTGGGCGCAGCTGGTCGATCCGCATACGGTGGAGGTCGACGGCAAGCGCCACACCGCGCGCCACCTGCTCGTGGCCACCGGCGGCACGCCCTTCGTGCCCGACATCCAGGGCCGCGAGCACATCGTGACCTCCGACGCGATGTTCGACCTCGAGCCGTTCCCCAAGCGCCTGCTGGTGGTGGGCGGCGGCTATATCGCCTGCGAGTTCGCGTCGATCTTCAACGGGCTGGGCTCCAAGGTCACGCAGCTGCACCGACGCGCGCACCTGCTCACCGGCTTCGACGACGACGTGCGGCAGTTCCTGGCCAACGAGATGGGCAAGGCCGGCGTCGACGTGCGGCTGAACTGCGATGTCGCATCGGTAACCCGCGGCACCGGCGGCGCCGGCGGGCTTACGGTCACGCTCGCGCGCGGCCAGCAGATCGAGGCCGACACCGTGCTCTTCGCCACCGGCCGCGTGCCCAACACGCAGGGGCTGGGCCTCGAGGCGGCGGGCGTGAAGCTTGACGAGCGCGGCGCGATCGCGGTCGATGCGCACTACCGCAGTTCGGTGCCGTCGATCTACGCGGTGGGCGACGTCTCCACCCGCGTGCAGCTCACGCCGGTGGCGCTGGCCGAGGCGATGGTGGTCGTCGACGAACTCTTCGGCAAGGGCAAGCGCCGCCTCGACTACGAGTTCATTCCCACCGCCGTGTTCACGCACCCGAACATCGGCACCTGCGGCTACACCGAGCTCGACGCGCGCGCGAAGTTCGGCGAGGTGACGGTGTTCTCCAGCGAGTTCAAGTCGCTGCGCCACACGCTCTCGGGCCGCAGCGAGCGCACCTTCATGAAGCTGGTGGTCGACAAGGCCACCGACCGCGTGGTGGGCCTGCACATGGTGGGCGCCGATGCCGGCGAAGTGGTGCAGGGCTTCGCGGTGGCGATGCGCGCAGGGGCGACGAAGGCGATCTTCGACAGCACGGTGGGTATCCACCCGACTGCCGCCGAAGAATTCGTGACGATGCGCGAGCCGATGCCCGGCTAGGCTCGGGCCGCCTGCTGCTTGCCCTCAAGCAGCTTCACCATCACGAACAGCACGCGGTTGGCCGGCGTGGGCACGCCGAGCGCCTCGCCGCGGCGCACGATCAGGCCGTTGAGGTGGTCGATCTCGCTGGGCTTGCCGCGCGCGAGGTCCTGCGCGGTGGACGAGTACTGCGAGGGCATGGTCTGCGCGATGGCGCGCACGGCGGCGGCGGTGTCGCCGGGCACTTCCACGCCCTCGGCCCTGGCAACCGCGAGGCACTCGGCCACCACGTCGCGGATCATGTCGGTCACGCCGGTGCCCTTCACGAGCACGCCGTAGGGCAGCTGCGTGACGGCGGAAAGCGCGTTGTAGGCGCAGTTGAGGATCAGCTTGGCCCACAGCGATCCGCGCACATTGGACGAAATCTGCGTGGGCACGCCGGCGGCTTCGAGGTGCCTTGCCACTTCCTCGCCGCGGCCCGAGGGGGCGATCACCAACTCGCCGCGTCCGTGGTGCTTCACGTGGCCGGGCCCGGCCATTTCGGTCGCGACGTAGACGACCGCCGCCGCCACCTCGTTCGACGGCGGCAGCACCGAGCGCACGCGCTGGTCGTTGTCCACGCCGTTCTGCAGCGTGAGCACCAGCGCGCCAGGGGCGAGATGCGGCTTGATCTGTTCGGCTGCCGCTTCGGTGTCGGTCGATTTCACGCAGAAGAGCACGAGATCGGCGCCCTCCACGGCGGAGGGCTCGGTGCTCGCGGCAACCTTCACGTGCTCGTCGAAGGCCTTGGTCTCCAGGCGCAGGCCACTGGCGTTGACGGCCTCGACGTGCGAGGAGCGGCCTATCAGTACCACCTCGTGCCCGGCGCGCGCGAGCATTGCCCCGTAGTAGCAGCCGACCGCGCCGGCACCCATCACTGCGACTTTCATCGGTTCGTTTCCTTTCCTGTTCCTGCCTGGGATGGCTTCATGCCTCGGTCTCCACGCCGCGCGACTTCTGTCCTTCGTCGAGCAGCCATTCGCGGAACGCCGCGAACGCCGGCAGGTCGAGGCGGTCGGGCCGGTAGCAGAGGTAGTGCCCCTGGTTCACGCTCACCGGCGTGCCGCAGGGGCTCAGCAGCGCGCCCTCGGCGAGCTCTTCCTGCACCAGCAGCTTCGGCACGAGGCCGATGCCCAGTCCGTTGAGCGCCGCCTGGATCAGCGCCGAATACTGCGCGAAGCGCGGGCCGGCCACGATCTGCACCTCGGGCACGCCGTGCTGCACGGCCCACAGGCGCCAGGCGGTGGGCGCGCCCTCGTGGTGCAGCAGCGTATGGCCAACGATGTCGGCGGGCTGCGCGATGCGGTGGCGCCCCTCGACCAGCGAGCGCGCCACGATCAGCACGAACTCGCGCCCCGCGATGTATTCGGACACCACGCCGGGCCAGCCGTCGGGGCCGTAGCGGATGGCGGCGTCCACGCCTGCCGGAATGCCGTCGCTGGGCTCCAGGTGGCGGCTGAAGCTCAGCATCACGTGCCGGCTCTTCTGGCTGAAGGCGGGCAGGCGCGGAATGAGCCACTTGGTGAGGAAGGTGGGCACGCTCGCCAGCGTGAGCAGGCCCGCGCCCGCGTCGCCCGAGCGGGCCTCGAAGGTGGCGGTCTCGATGGCGCGCAGGCCGCCGGAGATCTTCTGCCAGTACACGCGCCCCTGCGGCGTGAGCTGGACGCCGCGCCCGTTCTTCTGCAGCAGCTCGCGGCCGAGGAAGGCTTCGAGCCCCGCGATCTGCTTGCTGACCGCGCTCACGGTGATGCACAGCGCGCCGGCGGCCAGCGTAATGCTCTGGTGGCGCGCGACGGCGTCGAAGGCCAGCAGTTCCTGGATGGTGGGGCAGTCGCGCTTCATGCCTGGCCTCGCTTCGTGAAAGCCGCATGAAAAACGCTTTCCAATTGCTCAAGTGTCGTCATCCAACTTTCACCCATAAGTTCGTACGCGATTCCTAGAATTCGAGGCAACGCGGCGGCAAGCCCGGCGCGAACAGTAGCGCATCCGGAAAGTATGCCGGGCGCCCATGACATTCGGAGGCAAGCTTGGTTCGCTTCATCTCGCTCATCTACGGCCTGTACCTGCTGCTGCCCATCGCGCTGCTGCTGGTCGGCAGCGTGGGCGGCAACTGGACCAACACGCTGCTGCCCACGGGCATCACCGGGCAGTGGTATCTCGACCTCTGGCTCGACACCTCCTTCCGCAAGGCCTTCGTGAGCAGCCTCGTGGTGGCCATGTCGGCCTGTGCCATCAACACCGTGCTGGCCCTGCCGCTGGCCTATGCGCTGTACCACGGCGCGCGGCGCGGCGGCAGCCTGGCGGCGCGCATCGTGAGCGCCACGCCGGTGGCGGTGCCGGCGATCACGCTGGCCTTCGGCTACATGATCGTCTTCAACACCGACCTCGCGCCCTGGCTGGGCTCGATGCCTCTCTTGATCGCTGCGCACGCGATCCTCACGCTGCCCTACCTCACCAACACGCTGCTGACCGACCTGCGCCACCTCGACCTGAGCCGCCTGGAGCAGGCCGCCGCCACGCTCGGCGCCTCGGGCTGGCAGCAATTCACCGGCATCGTGCTGCCCAGCCTGCGCCAAAGCCTGATCAGCGGGCTGGTGATGGTGGCGGCCATTTCGGTGGGCGAGTTCGGCGTGTCGAACCTGCTCACGAGTTTCCAGAATCGCACCTACCCGGTGGTGCTGCTGCAGGCCTTCTACGGCGCGACGGGCTTCGCCTGCGCGGCCACGGTGATCCTGCTGGTGCTGGCGAGCGCGTCGGCGCTTCTTTCGTCCTCCCTCGTGAAGCAACGCGCATAAGCGGCAGAACCGATACGCCATGAGCCTCCTCCTCGACAAGGTCAGCTACAACTACCCCGGCAGCACGCACGGCCTGCACGAGGTGTCGCTCGACGTGCACACCGGCGAGCTGGTCGCGGTGATCGGGCCCAGCGGCTCGGGCAAGTCGACGCTGCTCAAGCTGGTGTCGGGCCTGGAGACGGGCCACACCGGCCGCATCGCGCTCGACGGCGAGGACATGTCGCGCACGCCGGTGCACCAGCGCCACATCGGCATGGTGTTCCAGAGCTACGCGCTCTTTCCGCACCTGAGCGTGCTCGACAACGTGGCCTACGGCCTGAAGCTGCGCAAGGTGGCAACGGCCGAGCGGCACCGCCGCGCGCAGGAGCTGCTCGACATCGTGGGGCTGGGCGAGTTCTCGCGGCGCGCGGTGGCGCAGCTCTCGGGCGGGCAGCAGCAGCGCGTGGCGCTGGCCCGCGCGCTGGCCATCGACCCGCGCGCCCTGCTGCTGGACGAGCCGCTCTCGGCGCTCGACGCCAGCGTGCGCGGCCACCTGCGCGACCAGATCCGCGCCATCCAGCAGCGCTTCAATGCCACCACGCTGCTGGTCACGCACGACCAGGAGGAAGCGCTGGCCATGGCCGACCGCGTGGCGATGCTGAAAGACGGCCGGCTGCTGCAGATCGCCACGCCGCGCGACATCTACGAGAACCCCGCGAGCCGCGCGGTGGCGGAGTTCGTCGGGCTCTCGACGATCCTGCCAGCGAAGGTAGCCGCGCCCGGCCGGCTGGACATGGGTTTTGCCGAGCTCTTCGCCGACACCGGCCGGCGCGCCTTCGGCGCCGAGGTGCACGTGCTGGTGCGCCCCGAGCACATCCGACCCGACCCTGCCGCGAACGACGTGAACCGCCTCGCGGGTCGCACCGGCGCGCAGCGCTACCTGGGCGCGCTCACCCGCTACGACTTCGAAGTGCCGGGCGCGGCCAAGCCCTTCCTCGCCGAATCGGCGAAGCCCGCCGGCGAGGCCATCGCCATCGCGCCCGAGCACCTCCGCTTACTCGACCACTGACCTCTTCCTCCAAGGAGCCACCATGCAACGCAGACATCTGATCCAGGCCGCCGGCGCACTGCCGCTGGCCTCTCTCGCGGCCCGTACCGCATTCGCCTTCGACGGCCCCGAGCTCTACGCGGGCGAGAAGGCGCTGTACGCCGAGGCGCAGAAGGAAGGCCTGTGCGTCTCCTTCGACACCGGCCCCGAGTGGGCCAACTGGAAGTCGCTGTTCCGCGACTTCAAGAAGCGCTACCCCGAGATCGAGCTGACCTACAACGACATCGGCTCCGCCGCCACCGTGGTCTCGCTCGAGAAGACCAGGCGCCGCCCGCAGGCCGACACCGCCTACTACTTCGCCGCCTCCGCCGTCGACGCCGTGAAAAAGGACGTGGTCGCGCCCTTCAAGCCCGTCAACTTCGACAAGCTGCCGGCCGTGTTCCGCGAGGCCGAGGGCCGCTGGTTCACCATCCACACGCTCAACATCGCCTTCCTGGTCAACAAGAAGCTGGTGAAGAACGTACCCACCGGCTGGGCCGACCTGCTCAAGCCCGAGTTCAAGAACACGGTGGTGTACCTCGACCCGCGCTCCACCGGCATCGGCCAGGTGCTGACCTTCGCGGCGGCCTACGCCAACGGCGGCAGCGTCGACAACGTGCAGCCCGGTACCGACTACCTCGGCAAGCTGCACGCGGCCGGCAACGTGCTGCGCGTGGAAGGCACCACGCCCTATGCCAAGTTCCTCAAGGGCGAGATCCCGGTGTGGATCAGCTACGAGAACGACGGCCTGAAGGCCAAGCACGTCGACGGCATGGGCGACGCGGTGGAAGTCGTGATCCCCAAGGAAGCCAGCGTGGCCGCGCCCTACGCCATCAGCCTTGTGAAGAACGGCCCGAACCCGAACGCCGGCAAGCTGTGGCTCAACTTCATCATGAGCGAGGCCGGTCAGTCGCTGTTCGCCCAGGGCTTCGTGCGCCCCGCCGTGCCGGGCACGCCGCTGTCGGCCGACGTGGCCGCCAAGATGCCGGCCGCGCCACAGATCAAGCCGCTCGACGTGGTGAAGGCCTCGGAGCGCAAGGCGGAAATCGACAAGCTCTGGGCGCAAGCCGCGCTGGGCAAGTAAGCAGCCATGCGACGCTTTGGCGCCTGGCCCGCGTGGGCCTTCATGGCGCTGTTCTTCGCGGTGCCGCTGGCGGCGCTGCTGCCTGAAGCCTTCGGCGAAGGCGGCAGCGCCTTCGGGCGGCTGTTCGGCAACGCGCTCTTCTTCGGCGCGTTGCGCAATACGCTGGCGCTCGGGCTCGCGGCGGGTGCGATGTCGGCGCTGGTGGGCACCTGCATCGCGATCGAACTCGCGCGCCAGCCCGAAGCGCGCCGCCGCTGGATGATGACGCTGCTGGGCCTGCCGCTGGCCTTTTCGGGCCTGGTGATCGCCTACGGCTTCATCCTGGCCTTCGGCCGGGCGGGCTTCGTAACGCAGCTGCTCGCGGGGCTGGGCGCCGACCCGGCCGCCATCGGCAGCTGGATCTACAGCGTGTCGGGCCTGGGTTTTGCGTATGCCTACTACCTGATTCCGCGCGTGGCGCTGTCGCTGTACCCGGTGTTCGCGAACCTCGACCTGCGCCCGGCGCAGGCGGCGCGCACGCTGGGCGCCTCGTGCTCGCGCGCCTTCTGGGACACGGTGGTGCCCGAGGTGCTGCCTTCGGTCCTGTCGAACGCCTGCATGGTGGCCGCGATCGCGATGGGCACCTACGGCACGGCGCTGGCGCTGGTGGGCACGCAGCTCAACATCCTGCCGCTGATGCTGCTGGCGCAGGTGGGCGACGGCGGTTCCGATTTCGCGGTGGCGGCGGCCCTGTCGCTGGTGCTGATGGTTGTGTGTGTGATCGTGATGGGAGTGGGCGATGTCTTTACGCGAAGGCGCGAGCGCGGCGGTGCTGCCGGCGCCGGTCACTGAGGCGCTGGAACGCCTCGCGCAGAAACAGCGGGGGCCGCAGCGCCACCGCCAGCCGGTGGCCATCATCGGCCCCGGCGACGGCGGCCCGGCCGAGTGCGAGGCCGCCCATGCGGTGGCGCATGCGCTGGCCGGCGCGGGCATGGCGGTGGTCTGCGGCGGGCGCGGCGGCGTGATGGCCGCAGCCTCGCGCGGCGCGGTGGAAGCCGGCGGCATCGCCGTGGGCATCCTGCCCGAGGACGACGACCGCAACGCCAACGAATGGCTCAGCGTGGCCATCCCCACCGGCATGGGCGAGATGCGCAACGGCATCGTCGCGCGCAGCGGCGTGTGCCTGGTCGCCATCGGCGGCAACATGGGCACGCTGTCTGAAATGGCGCTGGGCCTCAAGTGGGGCAAGCCGGTGTTCGTGATGCACGGCGACGTGGCGCTGCCGGGGGCGGTGCAGGCCACGGACGTGAACGACATGCTGGCGAAGGTGCTGGCCTGCCTGTTGAACTGACCCGAGCTGACGGGGCAGCCGCATTGCACAATGCCGGCATGCCCTACATGCCAACCTTCGTCGCTCCCGCCCGCTTCACCGACGCCGCCGCCGCACTCGAACAGGTCAAGCTGATCTACCAGAGCGGCCTCGCGCACCTGCGCGAATCGATGCTGCGCTTCGTCGCCGGCGAAGAACTGCCGGGTCGGGTGCGGGCCTGCTACCCCTTCGTGCGGGTGCACACCCACACCGTCTCGCGCCACACGCCGCCGGCCAACGCCGGCCTGAGCTACGGCTTCGTGGCCGGCCCCGGCCGCTACGAGACCACGCTGACGCGCCCCGACCTGTTCTCGCGCTACTACCTCGACCAGTTCCGCCTGCTGCTGGAAAACCACCAGGTCGAGCTCGAGGTCGGCACCAGCACGCAGCCGATCCCGATCCATTTCTCCTTCGCCGAGAACGACCACATCGAAGGCACCATGAGCGCCGAGCGCCGCGCCCTCATGCGCGACGTGTTCGACCTGCCCGACCTGGGCGTGATGGACGACGGCATCGCCAACGGCACCTTCGAGGCGCGCGATGGCGAGGCGCAGCCGCTGTCGCTGTTCACCGCCGCGCGGGTGGACTACTCGCTGCACCGCCTGCGCCACTACTCGGGCACGGCGCCGGAGTGGTTCCAGAACTTCGTGCTGTTCACCAACTACCAGTTCTACATCGACGAATTCGTGCGCCTGGGCCACGAGGCCATGGCCGACGAGAACAGCGAGTACGTCGCCTTCATCGAGCCCGGCAACGTGGTCACGCGCCGCCGCGGACTGCCCGCCGGCTCGAGCGCCACCTACGGCCACCTGCTCGACGGCAGCCAGGGCACCGCGCCGCCGCGGCTGCCGCAGATGCCGGCCTACCACCTGGTGCGCGAGGACTGCAGCGGCACCACCATGGTCAACATCGGCGTGGGCCCGGCCAACGCCAAGACCATCACCGACCACATCGCGGTGCTGCGCCCGCATGCGTGGATGATGCTGGGCCACTGCGCGGGCCTGCGCAACACGCAGCAGCTCGGCGACTACGTGCTGGCCCACGCCTACGTGCGCGAGGACCACGTGCTCGACGAGGAGCTGCCGCTGTGGGTGCCGATCCCGGCGCTGTCGGAGATCCAGCTCGCGCTGGAAAAAGCCGTGGCCGACGTCACGCGCTACGAGGGACCCGACCTGAAGAAGATCATGCGCACCGGCACCGTGGCCAGCACCGACAACCGCAACTGGGAGCTGCTGCCGGGCAACCAGCCGCAGCGCCGCTTCAGCCAGAGCCGCGCGGTGGCCCTGGACATGGAAAGCGCGACCATCGCGGCCAACGGCTTCCGCTTCCGCGTGCCCTACGGCACCCTGCTGTGCGTGAGCGACAAGCCGCTGCACGGCGAGATCAAGCTGCCCGGGATGGCCAACCACTTCTACCGCGAGCGCGTGGAGCAGCACCTGCGCATCGGCATGCGGGCCATCGACATCCTGCGCGCCGAGGGCTCGACCCGGCTGCACAGTCGCAAGCTGCGCAGCTTCGCCGAAGTGGCGTTCCAGTAAGAAGAACGGCTCCAGCAGGGGCCCGGCAAGGGCCGGGGCCTCAGGGTTTGTCCTGCCCGCGGCCGCGCGGGATTGGCGCGTTTCGCGGACATCATCCGGTCTATCCCACGACAACCGGAAAGAAGATGACCCAGTCGCGCTCCGTTCCCCCCATCTCCCGTCGCAGTTTTTCTGCATGGATCGCGGCCTCGGCCGCCGCAGCCGGCGCAGGACACGCCGCGCTGTGGCCGCGCGCCGCGCACGCCGCCGACGCGCCGCTGAGCAACCGGCTGCGCATCGTGATCCCCGCCAACGAAGGCGGCGGCTGGGACCAGACGGGCCGTGCGCTGGGCGCCGCGATGCTCGCATCGGGCGCTGTCGGCAACGTGGTGTACGAGAACGTCGGCGGCAAGGGCGGCACGATCGGTCTCGCCAGGTACGTCGAGAAATACGACGCCGATCCCGACACGCTGCTGATGAGCGGCATGGTCATGGTCGGCGCGGTGGCGCTGCAGAAGCCCACGGTCACCATGGCCAACATGGCGCCCATCGCCCGCCTCACCAGCGACTACGAGGTGATCGCGGTGAAGGCCGACTCACCCATCAGGACGCCGAAGGACCTGATCGCGCAGCTGCGCGCGGACGCGGCCGGCACCGTCATCGCAGGCGGCTCGGCAGGCGGCGTGGACCACATGTACGCCGGCATGCTGGCGCGCGTGGCCGATGCCTCGCAGTCGCTGGTCTACCAGGCGCACCCCGGCGGAGCGGAAGTGGTCGAGGCACTCGATACCGGCAAGGCCGTGGCGGGCATCTCGGGCTACAGCGAGTTCGCCGAGGGCCTGGCCAGCGGCAAGCTGCGCGCCATCGGCGTGTCGTCGAAGCGGCCGTTCCAGGGCATCGCCTCGGTGCGCGAACAGGGCGTGGACGCCGACCTCGCCAACTGGCGCGGCGTGCTCACCGGCCGCAAGGTACCGCCATACCGCAAGGCGGCCCTGCTGACGGTGGTGCGGCGCGCCACCGCCACCGATCTGTGGCAGAAAACCGTCAAGCAGAACAACTGGGACCCGTTCTGGCTCGAGGGCAAGGAGTTCGAGAACTTCCTCGAGACCGACACCGCGATGGCCGGCCCTCTCATCTATCTGCTGAAGCTCAAGGCCTGAACCGCCGGTTCGCTCGCTAGGGCTTTGTTCGGGTTTACCCCGAGCAAATGACACTAATGACTGACACGGTTTTCGTCGATCATCCGGTTACTTTTACAGGGAGCTGGAAACAAAATGACGCATTTCGTGCCAATTGCCCCCACGGGGCTGTCTCGCCGTGGCTTCACCGCCTGGATGGCATCGGCCGCCGCCGTGGGCGTTGTGCCCACGCTGCGGCCTTCAGCAGCGGACGCGGCTGAAGCGCAGCTCGCACCCAAGCTGCGCATCGTCATTCCCGCCAACGAAGGCGGCGGCTGGGACCAGACCGGCCGCGCGCTGGGCGCCGCGATGATTGCCTCGGGGGCGGTGGGGGAGATCAGCTACGAGAACATCGGCGGCAAGGGCGGCACCATCGGCCTGGCCAAGTACGTCGAGAAATACGACGCCGACCCCGACACGCTGCTCATGAGCGGCATGGTCATGGTCGGTGCCGTGGCGCTGCAGAAGCCCGCCATCACCATGGCGCAGGTCGCGCCGGTGGCCCGGCTCACCAGCGACTACGAAGTGGTGGCCGTGAAGGCCGACTCTCCCATCAAGACGCCGAAGGACCTGATCGCGCAGCTGCGCGCAGATGCCGCGAAGACGGTCATTGCGGGCGGCTCGGCCGGCGGCGTGGACCACATGTACGCGGGCATGCTGGCGCGCGTGGCCGGCAACGCGGGCGCGCTGGTCTACCAACCGCATCCTGGCGGCGCGCAGGTGGTCGAGGCGCTCGAATCGGGCAAGGCAGCCGCCGGCATCTCGGGCTACAGCGAATTCAGCGAGCAGCTCGCCAACGGCAAGCTGCGCGCCATCGGCGTGTCGGCCAAGCGGCCGTTCCTGGGCATTCCGTCGGTGCGCGAACAGGGCGTGGACGCCGACCTCGCCAACTGGCGCGGCGTGCTCACCGGCAAGAAGGTCACGGCGGAACGAAAGGCCGTGCTGCTCGAAGCCGTGCGCCGCGCCACCCAGGCCGACGTCTGGCAGAAGACCATCAAGCGCAACAACTGGGACCCGTACTGGATGGCGGGCAAGGACTTCGAGAGCTTCCTTGATCTCGATACGGCGATGGCCGGGCCCCTCATCTATCTGCTAAAGCTCAAGGCCTGAGGCAGGTTCACCCCCAGGCTTCGCGCACTTCGTGTCGCTGCGCCAACCCCCTTCCGGGGGCGACACCTGCGGCCCGGCAAAGCCGGTTCCGCGGTGTCTGCGGCCTTGGGCCGCTCGATCAGGAAAAAAGCTCCGGCATCTCCCGCTGCGCCTTTGGCGTCAGCGTGAGCGCCCGCCCGTCCAGCTCCTGCCGCACCCATCCCCGTTTCAACGAGAGTTGCAGCCACGCCGCGCCCAGCGCGCCGCCCAGGTGCGGGAGGCGCTCGCTCCAGTCGAGGCAGGCACAGGCGAAGCGGCGGCGCGAGCGGCGCACCTCGTCGATCTCCACGCCCAGGCTCTCCAGCGCGATCGCACCATCGGGCGTGAGTTCGTAGGAGCCGCTTTGCAGTCCGCTGAGCCAGCCCTGCGCATGCAGCCGGTCGTGCAGCGCGACGCCGGCCGTGCCCGCCATGTGGTCGTAGCAGGTGCGGGCGCTGCGCAGGCGGCTCGGCGTGCTGGGCCTGAACTCGGGCGCAGGTGGCGTGCGTGGGGTGCCGGCCACCACCATCAGGCTTTCGAGCGCGGAAGCGACGTCGTCGTTGGCGAGGCGGAAGTAGCGGTGCTTGCCCTGCACCAGCACGTCGACCAGCCGCTCTTCCTTCAGGCGCGCCAGGTGTGCGCTGGCGGTGGAGGCTGCCACCTCGGCGACGGTGGCGAGCTCGGTGGCGGTGCGTGCGTGGCCGTCCATCAGGCAGCTCAGCATGCGGGCGCGCGCCGGCTCGGCGATGGCGCCGGCCAGGCGGGCGAGCTGGAAGTCGGCGGATGAGGAAAGGGTGTCGTCCATGCGTCCATCCTAAGACGGCGGCGCACGCCACACTTCGTTCGCGGGCGAAGTGTGGCGGCAGCTTCGATCGCACACTGGCGCCATGACGAACACGAGCCCCACGCCCTCCGCCATGCCCGCCGATCCGGTCGCGGCCGCCACGCATGCCGATCCTTACCCCTACTACGCCACCCTTCGCGACGGACCGCCGCTCGCGTGGAACGAGAAGCTGCGCCTGTGGGTCGCGAGCCGCGCGGACGTGGTCGAACAGGTGCTGCAGGCCCACGGTGCCTTGCGCGTGCGGCCGGCCGCCGAGCCCGTGCCGCGCGCCATCGTGGGCAGTCCGTCCGGCGAGGTGTTCGGTCACCTGGTCCGAATGAACGACGGTGCCGCGCATCAGGCCCACAGGCCCGCGCTGCAACGCGCGCTCGCCGGGCTCGACCTGAACGCGGTGTACGAATCCGCCCTGCAGGTCGCGCAGCGCGTGCCTCGGCAGCAGCCGCTTTCCGACACGCTGTTCTCGATGCCGGTGCAGTCCGCCGCGCACCTGCTCGGATTTGCCGACGATGCGCTGCCGCAGGTGGACCGGTGGATGCGCGACTTCGTGGCCTGCCTGTCGCCGCTTTCCACGCTCGAACAGTTGCAGCGCGCGAGCACTGCCGCCGCGGAGCTGATGGCGCGCTTCGAAGTCCTGGCGACCGGCAATGCGCCTCGGCACGGCACGCTGCTCGCTGCGGTGCTGGCAGAAAGCGCAGGCGGCGATGCGCCCCTGTCGCGCTCGCTGCTCGCGAACCTCGCTGGCCTGCTCTCGCAGACCTGCGACGCCACGGCCGGATTGGTCGGCAACAGCCTGATCGCACTGATGCGCGAGCCGTCGCTGCGGCCTTCGGCCCGCACGCGCGATGGCCTCCAGGCCGTCGTCGAGGAAGCCGCGCGCCACGATCCATCGGTGCAGAACACGCGGCGCTTCGCCGCAGAGGCCGTCACCATCGCCGGCATCGACGTGGCTGCGGGCGACACGGTGCTGGTGCTGCTGGCATCGGCCAACCGCGATCCGGCGTTCAACCCCGAGCCCGACCGGTTCATGCCCCTGCGCGAACGGCGCCGCATGCTCGGCTTCGGCCACGGCATGCATGCCTGTCCGGGACAGGCGCTGGCCTGCACGCTGGCCGCCGCCAGCCTCCACACGCTGCTGCTGCAGCATGCAGCCGACCTCGATGCCCAGCGCCTGCGCGGCTGGAGCTACCGGCCGTCGGCCAACGGGCGCATCCCCGTGTTCCACTGACCGGTGCCCGCGAGGTGCGGCGACAGCTGCGCATCGCCCCAGCGCAGCGGCAGCGCGCCCGGCCGGCGCAGCGCGTGCGTGACGCGGAAGCGCACCAGCCGCTCCGCCCCCTCGAACGCATCGACCTCGGGGCCGTTCCACACGATCTCGGCTGTGGCCGCCACGTGCAGCAGGTCGCCGCTGTCGAAGTCGACGAACAGCAGGCCCGCGCGCGGATGCACGGCGAGGTTGCCCAGGGTGTTGAAGAAGCGGTTGCCGTTGAAGTCCGGCAGCACGAGCGTGTCGTCGCCATCGATGCGCACGAAGCCCGGACGGCCGCCGCGATGCGACACGTCGACGCCGTGCGAGCTCGCGTCGGCCTCGTCGCCCGCCGCGGCTTCGTGGGGGTAGGCAGTGGCAAGGAACAGCGTGTCGGCGCTGCCGATGAGGCGGTGCGCGGCAAGATCCAGCCTGTCGAGCCACTGCACGGGAGCCGCACCGGTAGCGCGCGGCGCGACGAACTCCGGCTCGCGCGCCTGGATGTAGCGCGGGCAGTTGCCGAAGCTCTGCTGCACCGCGACGCTGAAGCCCGCCGCATCGAGCGCCTCCACCGTGCCGTTCATGCGGTTGCGCCGCCGTGTGTGCGGCTGGATGCCGAGCAGCCCCATGGTTGCGCCCCGCTTCAGCTGGCCGATGAGCGGATCGCCCGCCGTGGGCAGCGCATCGATGCGCAGGTGCGTGGCATCGGGCGAATGCACGAAGCCGGTGGGCCCGGCGAGCACGCTGGCCCAGGGCTGCAGGTCGGCGTCGAGGCTGCCGGCCACGATGAAGGGCAGCAGCGAGAAGAACTCGCGGTGCTGATCGGGCATGTAGTCGCGGATCACGCGGGGGCCGGCGACCTCCATCTGTTCGCGCGAACCCGCCAGCGCCTGCAGCGTGCGCTCGCCGGCATGGAATGGAGCGGCGATCATGAGCTGGCCTCCGCGGCGAGTCCTACGGCGGTGCGCACCATCGGCACGAAGCCGGGCAATGCCTCGACGCGCGCCAGCCACTCGCGCACGCTCGGATAGCCGTCGAGCGACACGCTGCCTTCAGGGGCGTGCGCCACGTAGGCGTAGTTCGCGATGTCGGCCAGTGTGGCCTCGGGGCCCGCGAGGAAGGGCTGCTGCTGCAGGTGCGTTTCCATCACCGAGAGCAGCGCGTGCGAGCGCTTGACCGTTTCGGTGGGATCGGTCGCGTGGCCGAACAGCACCATGACCCGCGCGGCCGCCGGGCCATAGGCCAGCGGACCGGCGGCCACCGAGAACCAGCGCTGCACGCGCGCCGCGCCGATTGCGTCGCGCGGCATCCAGCGCGAGGGGTCGGCCGAATAGCGCTCATTGAGATAGACCAGGATGGCGTTCGAATCGGCCAGCGTGAGATCGCCGTCCTCGATCACGGGCACCTGGCCAAAGGGATTGCGCGCAAGGAACTCGGGCGTGCGGTTCTCGCGCTTGCGCATGTCGAGCTCGATGCTCTCGAAGGGCAGGCCGAGCATCGTGAGAAACAGGCGCACGCGATGCACATGGCCCGAGATGGGGGAGCCGTAGAGCTTGATGGGCTGGGCGGGACGGACGGCGGTCATGGCAATTCCTTTTCTGCAAAGAGGTGGGGCACGGACCGGATTCTTCTCTCTTGCACCGAATGAATGAATAGTCTTTCCTGTATTTGACTGCTGCGTTTTCCGGTTTAATCGCCCCATGGATCGCTTCAAGGCCATGCAGACCTTCGTTCAGATCGCCGACCAGGGCAGCCTGACCCGCGCCGCCGAGGCGCTGGGCACATCGCTGCCCGCGGTGGTGCGCTCTCTTGCCGCGCTGGAGGCGCACCTGGGCGTGCGCCTGTTCCACCGCACCACGCGCCGCCTCTCGCTCACCGAGGAGGGGCGCAGCTACCTGCCGAGCGCACGCGAGGTGCTGCTCGCGGCCGATGCCGCCGACCTCGCGCTGAAAGCCGAGGCGCGCGAGCCCGCCGGCCAGCTCACCATCACCGCGCCGGTGCTCTTCGGCCACATGTACGTGGCACCGGCCATCGTGCGCTTCATGAAGCGCTACGAAAAAGTGCGCTGCAGCGTGCGGCTGTACGACCGCACCGTGAACCTGCTGGAGGAAGGCATCGACGTCGGCATTCGCATCAGCCCGCTGGAAGATTCCTCGCTCGTCGCGCAGACCATGGGCACCATCCGCCGCGTGCTGGTAGCGAGCCCCGACTACCTTGCGCAGCACGGCACGCCGACGCACCCGCGCGAACTGAACGGCGCCCCGTGCGTGCGCGGCCGCGTCGATGCGCCGGCACAGTGGCAGTTCTACGAGGGCGGCAAGGCGATCAGCGTGACGCCCGACAACCGGCTGGAATTCAACCACCTAGCGCCCGCCATCGAATCGTGCGCCGCGGGCATGGGCTTCGGCACCTTCTTCTCGTACCAGGTGATGCCGCACGTCGCGCAGGGAAGGCTGAGGCTGGTGCTCGAAGACTTCGAGCCGCCGCCGCGGCCGGTGAGCGTGATCTATCCGAATGCGCGGCTGCTGCCGGCGCGCACTCGGGCGTTCATCGAGTGGATGAAGGCGGAGTTCTGCGGGCTCAGGCTTTGAACGGCGGAGCGCACCGCAGGTTCATGCAGCTGCTTCCAGCCATCCCGCGTCCATCGACTCCCGGCTGTCGAGCAGGCAGATCTCCGTCTCCTGCTTCAGCAGCGGCCAGCCCTGGCGCTCCAGTTGGCCGGTCAGTGCCGCGACCCGAGCCTTGAACCCGTCCAGCGGTTCGCGGCTGCGCAGGGTGGCGAAGCGCACGTCCGTCTCGTCCTTCAGGCTGTTGCGCGAGAGGCGCGCGCCGTGCGTCTCGCACAGGTGCTGCAACGCGGAGGCGTCGTGCACGCGCAGCTTGCCGTGCCATTCGAAGTACTCGTCGGGCCGGCTCAGGCACTCGTGACCCTGGATGGGGGCCTCGACCTTCACGCGCAGCACGGCCATGCCCGCGCGCGCCAGCCACTGCGCAAGCGCCATCGCCTCGGCCTTCGCCTCGGCGAGGTCGCCGCGCAGCCAGGTGGTGGCCATGGGCTGCTGCTTCTGCTCGCCGTGGGCGAGGTCGATCAGCAGCGGCTTGAGCCCCACCTGCTCGCAGACTTCGACGAAGAAAGGAATCCGCGCGGCATCCATTGCGCCGCAAGTCAAGTGGAGTTCGAGCCGGCCTTTCAGCGGCCGCGGAATCGTGTTCATGACGCGCCCCCCCGATCTGGCAGAGGCTTGCCGTCGCACAGCGCGGCCGTGTCGGCGACCATGCCGCGCACCGCTTCTTCCATGCCGAGATTGAGCACCGACATGAATTCGCCATTGCCGCTGGCCCAGTTCGCGCGCGTGCCCATGCCGTGGTACTGGCGCATCACGGGCTCGGCGCCGGGCATGCGGTAGCTGGCCTGCAGCACGACGTGCGAGACGAGGTTGAGGCCCGACGACCACGAATGCGCCAGGCGCAGCGCGACGTCGGCCGTGACCTGCCTCGCAGCAGCGCCCGTCGAGGGCGGCGCGGCACTCACCACCTGCAGGCCGTAGCGGCTCGCGGACTGCAGCGCACTGCGCGCCCACTCGACCGGATCGCCGCCGGCACGGATGGACTGCACCTTCACCGGCGTGGCGTGCAGCGTGGGCAGCATCAACGTCAGGTTGCCGACGTTGGCCTTGTTCAAGCGCATGTCGTCTATCTTCGGCAGATACAGCGTGCAGCCGCTGGCTACGCGCAGCACAGGGGCGGGCGTGCTGTTGGGCCGCTCGGCCGGCTCGGGTGCCGCTTCGTAGACCATGGGAAGCGGCTCGGTCTCGGTCAGCGCGTGCGAGATGCCCGGCGCGGCGCCGAGCATGCACAGGGCGCTGAAAGCGGCCGGCCTCCAGGCGTGGCGCCGCGGCGTCATGGCGCAGCGCTCCTGACCGAATAGAGCGCGCCGTCCTGGTCGCGGAACAGCACGCGGCCCGGCCGCTCGTCGAAGCTCTGGCCGGCCAGCGTCACCCACGAGCCGTTGACGTTGAAGCGCGCGGTCTTCACCGCGCCCGAGCGCGCGCCGGCGATGTCCAGCGCCACCGCATGCAGCGTCTGCGTCATCGACTCGCGCATCATGCCGCGCAGCACCTGGCCGTCATCGGCGGTGAGGCGGCGGATGACGGTGGCGCGCGCGACGCCGCCCACGGGCGTCTGGAAGATGGCCGCGGCGCGGTAGCTGGGCTCGCTCCTGCCGTCCTGCCAGAGCAGGGCCGAGGTGCGCGTGGTGAAGGCGCCCAGGCCGGGCTCCAGCGCGTACTGCAGCAACAACACCATGTAGGCGGGACCGTTCTTCGTGGCGGCGATGCGGGCCTCGTGCTCGGCCTTGACGGGCATGGCCGGAAGCAGCCGCGCGGAGCGGATCTTCAGCGGGAACGAAGACGGCTCGCCGAGCTGCGCCTCGAGCGCCCGGGCCGCCTCGGCGCGGTAGTCATAGTCGAGCAGCGGGCCGACGATGGCCTGCACCTCGGCGCTCATGTCCTTCTGGCGCGACTGCTGCACGGAGGAATCGATGAGCGCACCGATCAGCCCGCCGCCCGTGGCGGCACTCACGCCGGGCGACTGCGCGGAGAACATGAAGCTCTCCTGCGCGACGACCACGCGCAGGTCGACTTCCTGGACCTTGTTGCGGTCCGCGGCCGCCAGGGGCCGGTGAAAGGGTGCGCAGGCGCCGAGCAGCAGCAAGGCCGCAAGCGCCAGCCAGAAACGCAGCATTCTTGGGTCTCCCCCCGTGTGCAATGCCATTGGCTCATTCATCCGTCGATCGATGGGTGCGGCGATTTTGCCGCTGCCGGGAGCTCGCTCCGCCCCGGGTTATCGAGGGCCCATGGCGCCGGTCGTCTTCAGGCGGCTGTCGAGCATCCAGCCCATAGTGTCCTCGCCCGTCTTCGGGTGGATGAACATCACCTGAACCCATTCCTTGTACGGCGTGTAGACGGTGACGCGGTCCTTGGGTATCAGGAACTTGCCGCTGTCGCAGGCGGCGTCGGGCGCCGTGTGGAGATGCGCCCTGCCGACGCCGACAACGACCGCGCCGTAGCGCGGGACGAAGCCAGGGCTCGCATTCGCGACCTCGTGGAGCTGTTCGCACCGTTTCGGATCGGCCGGCGCTGCCGCCGCCGCCACCTGCACCGCCGTGGCAGCCAGGCACGCCACGATCCATGAAGTTGCTCTGAACATCGGCGGATTGTCCATCGATTGAAGCGATGGGCACGCCCCGCGTCCGGCTGCGTCAGAATGGCCGCGTGCCGCCTACACCCTCTTCCTCCGCCCCGCCTCCCCTCTTCCACGCCAGCCATCTGCACAAGCGCTATGGCGACACCACGGTCGTGAACGACCTGTCGTTCGAGATCGCACCCGGCGAGTGCCTCGGCGTGATCGGCCCGAACGGCGCCGGCAAGACCACCACCATCCGCATGTGCCTGGGCCTCACCGCGCCCGACGGCGGCGAGATCTCGGCGCTGGGGCTGCAGATGCCGCGCGATGCGCTGGCGATCAAGGCGCAGCTGGGCGTGGTGTCGCAGTTCGACACGCTGGACCCCGACTTCAGCTGCGCCGAGAACCTCGTGGTGTATGGCCGCTACTTCGGCTTCAGCAAGGCGCAGGTGCGCGCGCGCGTTCCGCAGTTGCTGGAATTCGCGGCGCTCTCGCACAAGGCCGACGCGAAGCCGGGCGAGCTCTCGGGCGGCATGCGGCGGCGGCTCTCGCTGGCGCGTGCGCTGGTCAACGACCCGAAGCTGCTGCTGCTGGACGAACCCACCACCGGGCTCGACCCGCAGGCGCGGCACCTGATGTGGGAGCGGCTGCAGGTGCTGCTGCAGCAGGGCAAGTCGATCCTGCTGACCACGCACTTCATGGACGAGGCCGAGCGCCTGTGCTCGCGCCTGCTGGTGCTCGACCACGGCCGCAAGATCGCCGAGGGCCGCCCGCGCGACCTGATCGCCGAGCACCTGGAGCCCGACGTGGTCGAGGTGTACGGCAACGGCGCGCTCTCGCTGGCTGGATCAGCCGAGCTGAAGGCGATGGCGGCGCGCGTGGAAGTCAGCGGCGAGACGGTGTTCTTCTACACCCAGGACGCGCGGCGGCTGCTCGATGCGCTGACGCGGCACGGCGGGCTGCGCACCTTCCACCGGCCCGCGAATCTCGAAGACCTCTTTCTCAAGCTCACGGGTCGCCAGATTCGTGAAGATGGCTAGACATGAACACGACCACCACCACAACCGCGCCCCCTTCGCCCTCACCGTGGCGCCCGCCCCAGCTCTCGCTGCGCTGGTGGCCCGTGTTCCTGCGCAACCTGCTGGTGTGGCGCAAGCTCGCCATACCGAGCCTGATCGGCAACATCGCCGAACCGCTGATCTGGCTCGTGGCCTTCGGCTACGGCATGGGCGCGCTGGTGGGGCAGGTGTCGGTCGACGGCGTGAAGGTGCCCTACATCCTGTTCCTGGCGAGCGGCTCAATCTGCATGAGCGCGATGAACGCGGCGAGCTTCGAGGCGCTCTATTCGGCCTTCTCGCGCATGCACGTGCAGAAGACCTGGGACGGCATCATGAACGCCCCCGTGGGCCTGGACGACATCGTGCTGGCAGAGATGCTGTGGGCGGCGTTCAAGTCGATCTTCACCGTGACGGCGATCCTGTTCGTGATGCTGGGGCTGGGCATCAGCCACAGCCCGAAGCTCATCGTCGCGTGGATGGTGCTGATCGGCGCGGGCATCACCTTCTCCTCGATCGCGCTGATCTTCAATGCGCTGGCGAAAGGGTACGACTTCTTCACCTACTACTTCACGCTGTTCATGACGCCGATGATGTTCCTGAGCGGGGTGTTCTTTCCGCTGGAGCAGTTGCCCGCCGCCGTGCAGGCAGTGGCCGCGTGGCTGCCGCTGACGAATGCCGTGGCGCTGGTGCGGCCGCTCTTCATGGATCAGTGGCCCGCCGGCTGGTGGGTGCACGCGGTGGTGCTGGCGGTGTATGCGGTGGTGGCGTTCTGGATTGCGCTGGGGCTGACGCGCAAGAGGTTCAGGCGTAGCAGCAGCGGCCTCCACGCGGCCCGGCGGAAACCACGCGATGACGCCCGCCGTCCGCGCCCGCACCTCCGGCGAGGCCAGGCAGGTGGCGACCGCTTCGTAGCCGGGTGCGCCGGAATACGGCGCGACCTGCATCGGCGGGCTGTGGTTGGCGGGACAGAGGATGACGGTTTCGTCGGGGCCCACGGCGGACAGGTCCAGGATCGCGCTGGAGCGGGTGAGCATGAAGATCGGCCGTGCGCCGGCGGCTCTTCGGCGCAGCCAGGCGATCAGGGCTTCCTGCGTTTGCTGGTCCAGGCCTTGCTCGATCATGTCCACGATGAGTGTGGTGGGGCCTTCGGCTTCGAGTTCGGAGAGCAGCACCAACAAGGCGTCCGATGGAGTAGCACCGTCTTCAGCGAGCCAAGCCATAGCTTCGTCGACTCTCGACTTCGACCGATGGTCGGCATGCAGTCTTGCCTTCGCCGCTGCCGCCTCGGCTTCTTCAAGTCTGTGCAATCCCAGGAAGACTGCATCGGGCAGCGCCTCGGCAAGGCTGTGCGCAAGCCGCGTCTTGCCGCTGCCGAGCGGGCCGATGATGTAGTTCAGCGCGCGGATGTCGCGCAGCTCGAAAGGCTCGCCACCCCAGGGCCACGGAAGCCGAAACGCGACGCGAACCTCGGTGGTTGGTGCGCGCAGGTCCGCGAGTTCGCCGATGGTCGGCGTGCGGCCTTGCAGCAGATCGGTTCGCAGGCTCCGAATCTTCGCGACCGTTGCTGCAAGCCCATGCAACTGCGCCTCCAGCGCTGCCTGATGAGCCGCCAATGTCTGCTCCAGCCCCTGCGGGTCGCCTTGCAACACTCGCCCCACCTGAGCAAGGCTGAAGCCGAGCGCTCGAAGCGCGACGATTTCGGCGGCACGGGCCATCTGCTCAGGGCCATAGACACGCCAGCCTGCAGCGGTCCGCTCGGGCTCCACCAGACCACGCTGCTCGTAGAGCCGCAGGGCCTTGGCTGACACGCCGAGCCGCCTTGCGGCTTCGGACGGGCTGAGGAATCGGGTGTTGGATCGCACGATGAGAACCTTTTTCGACGAGTCTGCCTTTGTAAGGGCTGTCCCTGGGGCCGGGTCAACAGGCCGACACGAAAACCGGGTTTCATGTGCCCTGACCTCACCTCGATACTGACACTTTCAAATTACATTGCACACAATCTAATTGCTCGCTACAATTCAACCCATGCGCTCCACCGCCATCAACGCCGACGAAATGCTGAAGCTGGACAACCAGCTGTGCTTCGCCGTCTATTCCGCTTCGCTGGCCATGACCCGGCTGTACAAGCCGGTGCTCGAGAAGCTGCAGCTCACCTACCCCCAATACCTCGTGATGCTCGCCCTCTGGGAGCAGGACGGCCTCATGGTCTCCGAGCTCGGCGAGCGCCTCTCGCTCGATTCGGGCACGCTCACTCCGCTGCTCAAGCGCCTGGAAGCCAACGGCTACGTGGCACGGGTGCGCGACGTGGCCGACGAGCGCCGCGTGCACATCACGCTGACTGCGGCGGGCCGTAGGCTCAAGAACCGCGCATCCAGCGTGCCGGCCTGCCTGATGGCCGCGGCCGAGTGCTCGGTGCCCGAGCTGGTTTCCCTCACCCAGCAGATCCAGGCGCTGCGCGACCGCATCAGGAAGGCGGCCTGACGGCAGAGCCACATTTTTCTCCCGCTCCGCTCGACCTCCGCAAGGAAAGAGAACGAAGCCTTTTCACCACCCTCCCTTCAACTTCATCACCACCAAAGGAATCACCATGACCACCAAGCTCGACAAAGTGCTCTACACCGCAGAAGCCCACACGGTCGGCGGCCGTGACGGCGCAGGCAAGTCCAGCGACGGCGCGATCGACGTCAAGCTGAGCTCGCCCGGTTCCGGCAAGCCCGGTACCAACCCCGAGCAGCTGTTCGCGGTCGGCTATGCCGCCTGCTTCATCGGCGCGATGAAGGCCGTTGGCCCGAAGATCGGCGTGAAGGTGCCGGAAGACGTCGCCATCGACTCCAGCGTTTCGCTTGGCCCGACGAACGGCGGCGCCGCCTACGGCATCGCCGTGAAGCTGGCGATCACGCTGCCCGGGCTGGATGCCGAGGCCAAGCAGAAGCTGGTCGACACGGCCCACCAGGTGTGCCCGTACTCGAACGCCACGCGCGGCAACATCGACGTCGAACTCAGCATCGCCTGAGCCTCGCGTACAAGCGAACCCGAAGCGGCCCAGCCCCAAGCCGGGCCGCTTTTTTCATGCCCGCCGATGTCTCACGGGTGACGCCAAACACGGCTGCGCGATGGCGCCTTTCATCAAGCTTGGCTAACGTAGGCGAACACCACAACCGCCAGGAGCCACGCTCATGAGCACCACCAGCCTCCTCATCCGCAAAGACCAGCTCTCCACCACGCGCCTCCACACCGTCACAGACGAAGCACTCGCCGACGGCCAGGTGCGCGTGCGCATCGACAGCTTCGCGCTCACGTCCAACAACATCACGTATGCCGCCTTCGGCGACGCGATGAGCTACTGGCAGTTCTTCCCGAGCGGCGAGGAAGGCTGGGGCAGCATCCCCGTGTGGGGCTTCGCGAGCGTGGTGCAGTCGCTGCACCCGGGCGTGCCGGTGGGCGAGCGGCTCTACGGCTACTGGCCGATGGCCTCCAGCACGGTGCTGAGCCCCGGGCGGCTCTCGCCCGAGCGCTTCACCGACATGGCGCCGCACCGCGCCGAACTGCCCGCCGTCTACAACCAGTATTTCCGCTGCGCGAGCGACCCGCTCTACACGGCCGGCACCGAGGACATCCAGGCGCTGCTGCGCCCGCTGTTCATCACCTCGTGGCTGATCGACGACTTCATGGCCGACAACGACTTCTTCGGCGCCGGCACCATGCTGCTGTCGAGCGCATCGAGCAAGACGGCCTACGGCACCGCCTTCCAGCTGCACAAGCGCGAGGGCATCGAGGTGATCGGGCTGACATCGCCCGCCAACGTGGCCTTCTGCGAGAGCCTCGGCTGCTACGACCGCGTGGCGACCTACGACGCGCTCGACACCATCGCGGCCGACACGCCCTGCGTGTACGTCGACTTCGCCGGCAACGGCACGCTGCGCAACGCCATCCACGAGCGCTTCGCCAACCTGAAGTACAGCAGTTCCATCGGCGGCACCCACGTCGAGCAGCTCGCGTCCAAGGGCGCAGGCAAGGACCTGCCGGGCCCGCGCGCCACGCTGTTCTTCGCGCCGGCGCAGATCAAGAAGCGAACCACCGAATGGGGCCCCGAGGAGTTCGGCCGCCGCATGGTCGCGGCCTGGCACGACTTCATGGCCACCGTCACCGATGCGAAGGCGCCCTGGCTGCATGCCGAGCATCACAACGGCGGCGAGGCGGTGCAGGCCGCCTACGCGCAGGTGCTGGCGGGCAAGGGCGATCCGCGCACCGGCCACATCCTGTCCCTTTGCAAGCAGTCCGCCGCAGGCTGACGCCAGGGGCATCGCGCGGCGACGACAATCGCCGCATGACCCAATCTTCCGCGGCGCCCGCGAATACACATCCCTATGAGAGCCTCACGCCCGACGTGGTGCTCGACGCGCTCGCGACGCTCGGCCTCTACGGCGACGGCCGTCTTACCGGCCTGAACTCCTACGAGAACCGCGTCTACCAGGTCCACCTGGAAGACCGCAGCGTGGTGGTGGTCAAGTTCTACCGCCCCGGCCGCTGGAGCGAGGCCGAGATCCTCGAGGAGCACGGCTTCTCGCTCGAGCTGGCCGCCGCCGAGGTGCCTGCCGTGCCCCCGCTGGCCTTCGACGGCAGGACGCTGCACCACCACGCCGGCTTCGCCTTCAGCGTGAGCCCCTACCGAGGCGGCCGCGCGCCCGAGCTCGACGATTTCGAAGTGCTCGAATGGGTGGGCCGCTTCCTCGCGCGCATCCACACGGTGGGCAGCGCGAAGCCTTTCGAGGCCCGGCCCGCACTCGACCTGCAGACCTTCGGCATCGCCTCGCGCGACTGGCTGCTCGCCAACGAAAAGATCCCGCTCGACGTGCAGCGCGACTGGGAGAAGGCCTGCAACGAGGCGCTGGACATGATCGGCGCCACCGCGCTCGCGGCCAGCCCGCCTTCGGCCGACTTCCAGCCCCGCAAGCTGCGCCTGCACGGCGACGTGCACCCCGGCAACATTCTCTGGACGCCCACCGACCGTCCCGGCGGCGGCCCGCACTTCGTCGACCTCGACGACGCGCGCACCGGCTTCGCGGTGCAGGACCTGTGGATGCTGCTGTCGGGCGACCGCGCACAGCGCACCTCGCAGCTGTCGGGCCTGCTCGACGGCTACGAGCAGTTCCGCGAGTTCGACCGCCGCGAGCTTGCGCTGATCGAGCCGCTGCGCACGCTGCGCCTCATCCACTACAGCGCCTGGCTGGCGCGGCGCTGGGAAGACCCGATCTTCCCGATCAACTTCCCGTGGTTCGGCTCCAGCGACTACTGGAAGGGGCAGATCCTCATGCTCGAGGAGCAGTGCGAGCAGATGGCGGAAGAGCCGCTCTACGCCTGATCGCCGCGGGTGGCGGCGAGGCTTTCGGCCACGCCTTCCAGCAGCCGCTCGACCAGCACATTGGCCGGCCCGCTGCGCCAGATGCCGTAGGCCTCCGACTGCGCCACGGCCCTGTCGAGCGGCCTGAACACCGCGCCGCGCAAGGCCGAATGCCGCATCGCCTGCGGCACCAGCGCCACGCCCAGCCCCTGCGACACCCACGAAACCACCGCGAGCCAGTGCCGCACCTCGTGCCGTACCTCGGGCAAAAAGCCCGCGTCGGCGCAGATGCTCAGGATGCGCTCGTGATAGTCGGGCGAGACCTCGCGCGAGAACAGCACGAAGGGCTGCTCGCGCAGGTCGGCCGGTGCCAGCACGCGCTTGCGCGCCAATGCGTGCCCGGCGGGCAGGCAGGCCACGAAGGGCTCCGACAGCAGCAGCCGGTGCTGCAGCTCGTCCGGCACGCGGTGCGTGTGGGCGAAGCCCAGGTCGAGCCGGTCGTTCAGCAGCTCGGCGATCTGCATGCCCGAATTGAGCTCGCTCAGCGTGATGCGCACCGCCGGGTGCTTCGCCTGGAAGGCGCGCAGCGCCTGCGGCAGGCCCCGGTACAGCATCGCGCCGACGAAGCCGATGCGCAGCCGCCCGGCCGACCCCAGCGCCACGTCGCGCGCCTCGATGGCGGCTTCCTCGGCCTGCAGGAGCAGCCTGCGCGCCGACACCCGCAGCGCCTCGCCCGCGGGCGTCAGCCGCACTTCCTTGCTGTTGCGCTCGAAGAGGCGCGCGCCCACGTTGTCTTCGAGCTGCCGAATGGCCACCGACAGAGGCGGCTGCGAGATCGACAGCCGCCGCGCCGCGCGCCCGAAGTGCAGCTCCTCGGCGAGCACGGAGAAGTAGCGCAGGTGACGCAGTTCCATGGATAGTCAGATCGAATCGAACAAGACCAAATCGATATTAGACACGGATCGTTCCGGCTTCAACAATGCGCCAAACAAGGAACCCCAGGAGACAAAGCGCATGTCCGCAGAGCACGCCCATCCGATCCCCGACCGCCACGGCCAGAACCTGTTCACCACCGACGCCGAGCTGCACACACTGCTCGCGCTCTACTTGCCCGAAGACCTGCGCCGCCACATGCAGCCGCACTTCGAGCGCCTGGGCGGCCTTGCGGGCGGCCTGATCGACGAGCTGGCCGGCACCGCCGACCGCAACCCGCCCGTGCTGAAGCAGCGCACGCGCACCGGCCTGGACGAGCAGAAGATCGTCAAGCACCCCGCCTACGTGGAGATGGAACGCCTCGCGCTCGCCGAATTCGGCCTGGCCGCCATCTCGCACCGCGACGACACGCTGGGCTGGAAGGGCAGGATGCCGCCGCTGGTCAAGTACGTGCTGACCTACCTCTTCGTTCAGGCGGAGTTCGGCCTGTGCTGCCCGGTGTCGATGACCGACTCGCTCACGCGCACGCTGAAGAAGTTCGGCAGCCCGCAGCTGGTCGCCAAGTACCTGCCGCGCCTCACCTCGCTGGACTTCGACGAACTCGCCCAGGGCGCGATGTTCATGACCGAGCAGGCCGCCGGTTCCGACATCGCCGCCACCGCCACGCTGGCCCGCCGCGAATCGGACGGCAGCTGGCGCCTCACGGGCGACAAGTGGTTCTGCTCGAACCCCGACGCCGACTTCGCGATGGTGCTCGCGCGCGCCGACGACGGCCCTCAGGGCATGAAGGGCGTGTCGCTGTTCCTGCTGCCGCGCCGGCTCGACGATGGCAGCCTCAACAGCTACCGCATCATCCGGCTGAAGGACAAGCTCGGCACGCGCTCGATGGCCAGCGGAGAGATCCGCCTCGAAGGCGCCACCGCCTGGCTGGTGGGCGAGGAAGGCCGCGGCTTCGTGCAGATGGCAGACATGGTCAACAACTCGCGCCTGTCGAACGGCGTGCGCGCCGCCGGCCTGATGCGCCGCGCGGTGGCCGAGGCCGAGTTCATCGCATCCGAGCGCCGCGCCTTCGGCCGCACGCTGGAGCAGATGCCGCTGATGCAGCGCCAGCTCGACAAGCTGCGCCTGCCCGCCGAACAGGCCCGCACCATGGTGTGCCAGACGGCGCTGGCGCTCGCGCGCTCCGACGCCGGCGAGCCCGATGCGTACGCACTGCTGCGCATCCTCACGCCGCTCATCAAGTTCCGGGCCTGCCGCGATGCGCGCAAGGTCACGGGCGACGCAATGGAAGTGCGCGGCGGCTGCGGCTACATCGAGGAATGGAGCGACGCGCGGCTCGTGCGCGACGCGCACCTGGGCTCGATCTGGGAAGGCACGAGCAACATCGTGGCGCTGGACGTGATCCGCGCGGTGAAGCGCGAGGGCTCGCTGCCGGTGCTGCGCGCGCATTGCGAGAAGCTGCTTGCAGATGCGGCGCTGGCTCCCGCCTTCGCCAAGGCCCTGCGCGACGCGCTCGACCGCGCCGCCGCGCTCACCGAGACCGCCGCACGCGAAGGCAGCGACGTGCTCGCGCGGCAGGCCGCATCGGCGCTCTATCACTGCACCAGCGCCATCGCCATGGCCTGGGAAGCCGCGCACGGCGGCTCCGCGGCGCGCCTGCGCTGGGCGCAGCTGGTGCTGCTGCACCGCGTGCTGCCTCGCGATCCGCTCTTGCCCGACGCGATGCCGGCGGACTGGAGCGCCGCGGCGGCTGCATCCACGGCCGTGCCCGCCTGAGCCTTCTTCTTTAAAAAAACGGAGACATCCCTTGAAACGCTTCACCTTCCTGCTGGCCGCCTGCGCCACGCTGATGACGGCCATGCCGGCGGCACAGGCCGCCGACGCCTTCCCCTCCAAGCCCCTGATGCTGGTCGTGCCCTTCCCGCCCGGCGGCCCCACCGACGCGATGGCGCGCACGCTCGCCGCCGAGATGAAGGACCGCCTCGGCCAGCCCATGATCGTGGAGAACCGCGCGGGCGCCGGGGGCAACATCGGCGCCGAGTACGTGGCGCGCGCCGAGGCCGACGGCCACACGCTGCTGTTCGGCACCTCGGGGCCGCTCGCCATCAACGCGAGCCTGTACCGCAAGATCAACTACGACCCGGTGAAGAGCTTTGCGCCGGTGATCCAGGTCGGCTACCTGCCCAACATCCTGGTGGTCAACCCCACGCTGCCGGTGAAGAACGTGCAGGAGCTGGTGGCCTACGCCAAGGCCAACCCGGGCAAGCTCAGCTATGCCTCGTCGGGCAACGGCGCCTCGTCGCACCTCGCGGGCGTGCTCTTCAATTCGGTGGCGGGCACCGACCTGCAGCACATTCCCTACAAGGGCACCGGCCCCGCGCTCAACGACCTGCTGGGCAACCAGGTCAGCATGACCTTCACCGACATCCTCACCGCGCTGCCCTACGTCAAGGCCGGCAAGCTGCGCGCGCTGGGCGTGGCCACCGTGGCGCGTTCGCAGGCACTGCCCGATGTGCCGACGATTTCCGAGCAGGGCTACAAGGGCTACGACGTGAGCGTGTTCTTCGGCATCGTCGCGCCGGCCGGCACGCCTGCCGACCGCGTGAACAAGCTCAACCATGCGTTCGCCGAGGTGCTGAATTCGCCCAAGGTGAAGCAGATGTTCGCGGCGCAGGGCCTCGAAGTGCCGGCCGATACATCGCCGCAGAAGCTCGGGCAGTTCATCGCTGGCGAATCGGTGAAGTGGAAGGACGTCGTGAAGAAGTCCGGCGCGCAGCTCGATTGAGAACACCGAAATGAACCAGGCCTCCAAGGGCGCCCTCGCCGGCATCCGCGTACTCGACATCTCCCGCATCCTCGGCGGCCCCTACTGCGGCCAGATCCTCGGCGACCATGGCGCAGACGTGCTCAAGGTCGAGCCGCCCCAGGGCGACGACACGCGCACCTGGGGCCCGCCCTTCAGGGAAGGCGTGGCCTCGTACTACCACGGGCTCAACCGCAACAAGCGCGTGCAGCACCTCGACTTCTCGACCGAGGAAGGCCGCGGGGCGCTGCTCGCGCTGGTGGCCGAGGCCGACGTGCTGATCGAGAACTTCAAGACCGGCACCATGGAACGCTGGGGCATCGGCTACGAGGAGCTGTCGAAGCGCTTCCCGCGCCTCGTGTGGTGCCGCGTGTCGGGCTTCGGCGCCGACGGCCCGCTGGGCGCGCTGCCGGGCTACGACGCCGCCGTGCAGGCCATGACCGGCATCATGAGCATCAACGGCGAGGCCGACGGCGGCCCGCTGCGCGTGGGCCTGCCGGTGGTCGACATGGTGACCGGCCTCAACGCGGTGATCGGCGTGCTGCTCGCGCTGCAGGAGCGCAACCGCAGCGGCCGCGGCCAGTTCGTGGAGGCGGCGCTGTACGACAGCGGCCTGTCGCTGCTGCATCCGCATGCCGCCAACTGGTTCATGGACGGCACCGAACCGCGCCGCACCGGCAACGCGCATCCGAACATCTATCCCTACGACGCGGTGGCCACGGGCACCGACCCGGTGTTCGTGGCGGTGGGCAACGACCGGCAGTTCGCGAGCCTGTGCCGCTGCATCGGCCTGCCCGAACTCGCTGAAGACCCGCTTTTCCGCACGGCCGGCTCGCGCTCGGTCAATCGCGGGCAACTCAAGCAGCGGCTCGAGGCCGCGATGGCCGCCTTCGATGGCCGCGCGCTGGTCGATCAACTCATGGCCGCCGGCGTGCCCGCCGCGCCGGTGCTGCCGGTGGATGCAGCGCTGCAGCATCCGCACACGCTGCACCGCGAGATGGTGGTGGAGATGCCCGGCGGCTACCGCGGCATAGGCGCACCGGTGAAGCTGAGCCGCACGCCGGCCAGCTACCGGCATGCGCCGCTCACGCCGGGCGATGCCTTTGTGCCTTCGGAAGACTCAGCGCAGCATTGACGACCGGCCCCTGCCGATACCGTAGTAGGCGATGCCCGCCGACTCGGCCTGCGCGGCGTCGTAGAGATTGCGCCCGTCGAAAATGACCGGCGGCGCGTTCAACTCGCCGGCGAGTTGCGCGAAGTCGGGCCGCCGGAACTCCTCCCACTCGGTGACCACGGCCAGCGCATCGGCTCCTTGCAGTGCCTCCTGCGCGGTGGTGCACCAGTGGATGTCGTCGCGCTCGCCGACGATGCCGCGCGCATTCGGCATCGCGGCAGGGTCGTAGGCCCGCACGCGCGCGCCGGCCGCCCATAGGCGTTCCAGCAGCACGAGGCTGGGCGCATCGCGCATGTCGTCGGTGTCGGGCTTGAAGGCCAGGCCCCACACGGCGATGGTCCGGCCCGCGAGCGTGCCGCCGAAGTGCCGCGACATCAGCTCGAAGAGCCTGCCTTTCTGCTCGTGGTTGGTGGCAGCGACGGCGGAAAGGATGCGCAGCGCATGGCCCGCACGTTCGGCCGCATGCGTGAGCGCCCGCACGTCCTTCGCGAGGCAGGAGCCGCCATAGCCCACGCCGGCCTGCAGGAAGTCGGGCCCGATGCGCCGGTCGGCACCGATGCCGCGCCGAACCGCCTCGATGTCGGCGCCCGCCTGCTCGGCCACGCGCGCCATCTCGTTCATGAAGCTGATGCGGGTGGCGAGCATCGCGTTGGCCGCGTACTTGGCGAGCTCCGCCGAGCGGCGGTCCATCACGAGCAGCTGCCTTTGCGGGTCTTGAATGAAAGGCGCGTAGAGCCTGGTCAGCAGCCCGATGGCCCATGGATCTTCGCTGCCGATCACCACGCGGTCGGGCTGCCGGCAATCGCGCACGGCCGAGCCTTCGCGCAGGAACTCGGGGTTCACCGCCACCGCGATGCGGTGCCTCGCGCCACGCTGCGCAAGCTCGCCGCCCAGCACGGCCTCGACCTGCGCGGCCGTGCCCACGGGCGCGGTCGACTTGCAGACCACCAGCGCGTCGCGGTCGCGGTGCCGCCCGATGGCGGCGGCCACCGCGATGACGTGCCGCAGGTCGACCCGCCCCTGCGCATCGGCCGGCGTGTTCACCACGATGAAGAGCAGGTCACCGTGCTGGCAGGCCGCGCGCTCGTCGGCGGTGAAGCGCAGCGTGCCCGCCGCGACGCCCGAGGCCACCAGCGCTTCCAGGCCGGGCTCATGCAGCGGCATCCGGCCGCCCTGCAGGCCCTCGATGCGCGCCGGGTCGGCGTCCGCGCAGAGCACCTCGTGGCCCGCCTCGGCCAGGCAGGCGGCGAAGCTCAGGCCCACGTAGCCCGCGCCGAAGATGGTCACCTTCATGGACGGCCCCATGGCGTGCGGCACTGGTGGCGGGCGCGGTTGTGCGATAAAAGCAGGATGCAAGCCTTCAAAACGATGTCCGGACAGGAAAATTCGATGATGCCCGATCAAGTTGCCGCGCGTTGCGCGCTGGTCCTGGAGACCAACAACCTGCGCGGCGGCGCCGATGCAGAGGCCAGGGCGGGCGAAAGCCTGCAGCGCCTCGTCGCCCTGCTGGCGAAACAGAAGCTGCCGCTGAGCACGCTCGCGCAGGTGGTCATCACGCACGACGGATTGAGCGCTGCCACCTGCGAGGCCGTGAGCGCGCTCGCCGGCCGCCCCATCGACTTCGTGCGCATCGACACGAGCACCGGCTACTACGACGCCAAGAACGCCGGCTTCGCGGCCACCGACGCGCAGCGCTGCACGCACGTGGTGTTCGCCGACGCCGACTGCCTGCCCGACGACGACTGGCTGCTGCAGATGCTGCTGCCGTTCACCAAGGGTGCCGATGCCCCCGCCGTGGTGGCTGGCCGCACCAGCTATGCGGCCAACGTGGTGGGCACGGCCCTCACCACCATCGATTTCATGTACTTCCCCAACGCCGACCATGCGGGGGCCACGAGCAACTTCTACGCGAACAACGTGGCCTTCCGCCGCGACGTGTTCGAGCAGCACAGCTACCAGGCGCTCGACGGCGTCTACCGCGCGCACTGCCAAGTGCTCGGCATGCGGCTGAAGGCGGCGGGCGTGCCCATCCACTACGCGGCCGCGGCCCACACCGAGCACCGCCTGCCCGACACGCGCGCCGAGGCGCTGAAACTGCGCTGGATGCGCGGGCAAGACACCTATTCGCTCACGCCGCACCTGCTGCGCAGCTACGTGTCGCCGCGCTGGCAATGGCTCGCGAGGAGCGGCCCGATCGGGCCGCTGGCGGTGCTCTTCACGCGGCTGGGCTTCAGCATGAAGGCGCTGAACCATCAGGACCTGCCGCCGCTGCGCGGGCTGCGCTGGCTCGCGGGCGTGGCGCTCATCCTCGGTTTCTCGGCCGTCGACATGCTGGGCGCGTTCGCGCGCGGCATCGGCTGGCACACGACCGGGCGCACCAATGCCGATGCGCAGGCGCTGTCGTATCACCGGCCCTGACCGAGCCCCCTTTCGCCTGCTTTATTCCGCAGAACAAGAAGAACCGAAGATCATGCTCAGCTTCCCTTCGCTTTCCATCCGCCGCGCGGCACTGGGCCTCGCGCTCGCAGGCGCGTTCACGCTGGCTGGTGCCGCCGACTTCGCGGGCCGCGGCGTCTTCAACTTCAAGTCCGACGCCGGCTGCCCATTCGCGGCGCTCGCGGGTGGCGGCAGCGAGTGCAACCGCCTCGCGCTGGACGACGCCGACACCCACGCCGCGCTCGACGCCGCGGCGCACACCATCCGCTTCGCCAGCACCCGCAGCTATCCCGAGAAAACCATCGTCGGCGACGTGCTGCTGCAAGGCTCGGGCCGCGCGCGCGACGGCCAGCGCGTGCCGCTGACCTTCCACGCGCTGCTGAGCCGTTCGGGCACCGAGTGGTCGGTGAGCAGCCATGCGCATTCGCCCGTAAGCGGCGAGTTCGACGACATCCGCATCGATCCGTACAAGGTGACGGTGAACGAGCCCGGCACCGAGCGCGTGATGCTCGCCCCCGAGCAGATCGTCGAGGCGCTGGCCAGGCCATCGCTGGCCGCGCGGCTGGCCAACGTCTTCGTGCAGGTGGACGACAACCGCGCCGACGGCGCCAGGGACGCCGACATCACCATCGGCCTGGGCCTGAGCCGCGCCTCGAAGTCGGTGGCGCGCGCGCGTTTCCGCGCGCCGGGCGCCAAGGGCCGCGACCTGGCGGAGGCCATGCAGCAGGGCAACTGGACGCTGGAGTTGCAGGCACTGAGCGGCCAGATCCCGCGCCAGGTGGTGCAGCGCGACCTGTTCCTGTACGGGCTCGAATCGCAGTCGCTGCTGCAGCCCCTGCTGCAGCGCGGCTTCCGCAAGAACGAGAAGCTGCTTCTAGGCGCCGCCAACGGCAAGGGCTACATCCGCTACGACGGCCAGCAGCGCGAGTTCGCGGGTGCCGACGCGGCCGCGCGCGCCTTCCTGCAGGACAGTTTCATCGGGCTGGTGCTGGGCTGGCAGCAGCAACAGCCGCAGACGGCGAAGACAAAGGCCGATGGCCGCTGAACCCGCATCCGGCACCGCGCCCGGCTTCGACTGCCTCTCGCCGCCGCGGCTGCGCGGCTGGCCCGCGCTGCAAGCCTGGCTGGTGCATCACGTCAAGCGCGCCGCGCTGCGCCAGCTGCATGCGAGCAACGAGGGCGAGATGCTGCTGCTGCGCTTCTACCTGGTGGGCGAGGAGTCATCCGAGCAGGCGCTGCAGCGCGAACTGCGCATCGCGCCGCCCGAGTGGCTGGCGCGCCAGCTCGACCAGCACCTGGCCGACGAGCAGCTGCACGCGCGCCTCTTCGCGCAGGCCATCGTCGAGCGCGGCGGCAATGCGCAGGCCGCTGCGTCGCCGGAAGAAGCGCCACAGCCCGACTGGTTCAGCCGCCGCAAGCTCGCGCGCTGGCAGGCGCTGATCCGCCGCCACGCGCCGCACTTTGCGCACGGTGGCCTGGTGCCGGCCTACGCCATCGGCCTCGCGGCCGAGCAGATGGCCTCGCGCATCCTGCAGCGCCACTGCGCGCTGATCGGCCCGCAGCACGCGCTGCATCCGCTGCTGTCGCGCGTGATGGCCGACGAGGACCGCCACATCCGGCTGTGCAGCCACACGCTGCAGCGATGCGTGGCGCCGCACGAGCAGCAGCGGCTCGCGCGGGTGATGCGCGAGGTGCGCGACACCGAGCGCGGCTTCGGCGTGACCGGCGCGCTCGGCATGTGGCTGGCCGGCGTGGCGCTGCGCCTGCGCCCCGGCTCGGCACCGCCGGTGCGGCACCACGCCTGAGCGATGCCGCCGCGCATCCTCTACCTCGCGACCGCGGACGCGCGCGGCCACCTCATGCGCGCGCAGCTGCTCACGCATGCGTTGCGCGAGGCCGGCGCGCAGGTGCGCGTGCTCACCACCTCCGACGAAGGCGCGCGCTTCCTCGCCGGCTTCGGCATCGACGCGCCGGTGCTCTCGCGCCACTACGCGGTGCAGTTCGACACGCAGCAGAACATGCTGCGCCGCGAGACCGACCGCAACGTGGCGCTGTACATGTTCAGGCCCGAACGCATGCTGCGCGACATGTGGAAGCTGCGCGCACACTTGCGCGATGCCGACCTGGTGGTGAACGACTCCTTCCACCCCGCGCTGCTGCTGATGGGCTGGCTGCCCTTGTGGCGGCGCAAGGTGGTGCACGTGTACGGCGCGAGCCTGCGGCATGCGCTGGAGACCAACTTCAGCGGCCGCATGCCGGGTTTCGTAGCCCGGGTGTTCGGCCGCATCGTGGCCTGGCAGATCGACCGCAGCCTCGCGCGTATCGAGCACGACTTCGCCTACGGCGAACCGCAGCACGATGGACATGGCCGCCACCGGCTGGCCACGCCGGTGGCGGTGGTCGATGCGGTGGACAGGGGCGATGCAACGCGGCAACGCGTGGCGGCCGTCTACCTCAACCCGCACTTCCAGGAACCGGCGCTGGCCGACGGGCTCGAGCAGGGCCTCGCCGACGCCGGCGTGCCCGCGCACCTCGTCGGCGAGGGCTATGCGCATCGCCCGCACTGGCATGCGCGCGACGAGCACTGGATCGAGGCGGCCGCGCACAGCGCCTTCATCGTCTCGGCGCCGGGCATGGCGGCGCTGTCGATCGCGGCGGTCTACCGCAAACCGATCCTGCTGCTGCTTACCGACCAGCCCGAGCAGGCGATCAACGCGGGCCGCGCGGCGCAGTTGGGGCTGGCGCACCGGGTGGTGGTGTGGCGCGGCGATGCACCGAAGTTCGCGCGGGCGGTGGCGGGCGCGGCGGAGGAACTGCTCGCGGCATCTGCCGATGGCGCAGCGCGCAATGCCGATGGCCGGCAGGCGGCCATCGAGCGGCTCCGGCAATGGGTCGAGCTGCTTTACGGGCTTGCCGCGGCCAACGCGCAGCGGTAGGCGGCCCTCAGCCCTGGGCCTGCGGGCGGGCTTCGACGACAAAGGCCTGCAGCTCGGCCAGCCGGCCGTCGCGAAAGCGCCAGACATCGCAGTACGCATGGCGGGTCGCCTTGCCTGTCTCGTCCTTCAGCGTGATCTCGCCAAGGGCCGCGAGAAAGTCGCCGTCGGCGATCAGGCGGTGCACCTCGAACCGGGGCGGCTCCCGGTAGGCGGTCGCCATCCATTCGCGCACCGCCTGCTTGCCATCGAGCGTTCTGTCGCCGACGAAGGTCCACTTCGTGTCGTCGGTGCAGAACGCGAGAAATCCTTCGTGGTCGCCCTGGGTGATGGCGGCGTTGGCCTTTTCGAGAATCGCCTTGTGGGTCTCGGACATCCGGAACTCTCCTGTGTTCGTGCGGCGCATGCGAATGCACGCGTGCCGGCGAAGGCGAATTTCCATCAGTCCGGCCTGCCCGGTTGCCGGCCCGGCCGCAACGACGATGTCAGTCTTCGGCTCGTGGGCTCCTGTTACTGCTGTCCTCCCGGGACAAGCAAGGGGCCTGGCTAATCCAACGAAAGATTCAGATCGCGGATCAGCGGATGCCACCGCGCCGATTCGCCCTGCAGCAGCGCCGCGAAGCGCGAGGGCGTGTCGCCCGCGGGCTCCACGCCGAACTCGGCCAGCCTGCGCAGCACTGCGGGGTTGTGGATGGCGCTGGCCACCGACTGCTGCAGCCGCGAGACGATCTCGCCCGGCGTGTTGGCGGGCACCACCAGGCCCAGGAGCGCGGCGGCCTCCACGCGCGGCAGGCCGATCTCGGCGAAGGTGGGCACGCGCGGCAGCTGCGCCAGGCGCACGGGGTTCGCCACCGCCAGCGGGCGCAGCCTGCCGCCGGGGATGAAGCGGCGCGAGGCGGCCAGGTCGCACATGATCACTGGCAGCTGGCCGCCGGCCACGTCGGCCACTGCGGCTGCGGCGCTGCGATACGGCACGTGCACCATTTCCAGGCCAGCCTCTCGTTCGAGCAGCTCCATCGAAAGGTGCTGCGGGCTGCCGGTGCCGGCCGAGGCGTAGCTGACCTTGCCGGGGAAGGCGCGCGCGTCGTCGATGAAGGCCCGCGCATCCTTCACGCCGCTGGCCGGCCCCACCAGCAGCACCATCGGCAGCCGCCCGAGCAGGGTGACGGGCGCGAAGTCGCGCGAGGGGTTGTAGCTGAGGTTGCGGTACAGCGCCGGGTTGAACACCAGCGTGCCGCTGTCGGCCGACAGCAGCGTGTAGCCGTCGGCCGGGGCGCGCGCCGCCTCGATGGCGCCGAGCGCGGTGTTGCCACCGCCGCGGTTCTCGATGGTCACCGACTGGCCCGAGTCGATGGCAAGCTGGGCGCCGATGGTGCGCGCGACGATGTCGGTGCCCGCGCCGGCCTGGTAGGGCACGATCCAGCGGATGGGCTTGGAGGGGTAGGCGAACTGCGCCTTCGCCGCGCGCGGCAGCCATGGCGTGGCCGCGAGCGCGGTCGTGGCCAGGAGTTGCTGCAGAAGCGGTCGGCGGCGTGTCATGGGGCGGAGGAAGGGTACTGCGCCATGGTAGTGACATCGCCCGATGCCGGGCGGCTCGGGGCGCACGAGGCCACAAGGGCCGAGCGGGATCAGGAAGAGATCAGGGCGCGACCGGATTGCCAGGCGTGCCGGCCTCGCGGGCCGATGCAGCGGCGGCGGCCACGGCCGGCGTGCGGTAAGTGACGTTCACGGCGGGCGCCGCTGCGGCGACAGGCGCCACGGGAGCGATGGGCTCGGGCGGCGGGCGCGTGATCTTGACCAGCGGCGCCCTCCTGACTGGCGCAGGCGCCGCGGCCACCGGAGCCGGCGGAACGACAGGCGCCACGGGCGTGAACGGCGCCTCTGGCGTCGAGTAGTACTGCACGGGGGTGCCGGGCGCAGCGGCGGCCACCCCGCTGGTCGCCGCGGCTGGCGCAACGGGTGCGCCAGGTGCGGCGGGTGCGCCAGGTGCGGCGGGCGCCGCCACCGGCTGGCCCTTCGGGTCGTAGAGCATCGCGCTCTTGCTCACGCCGGTGCGCACCGGCCCCACGCCGACGCCCACGCCGGCCGAGCCCGACACCTGCCCGCCGTTGTTCACCGCCACGCCCGCGCCGAGCGGGCCGAAGCCGGTGTTCAAGCCGACGGAGAAATTGCCGTCCTTCGTCGCGCCGAGCCCCAGCGAGAGCCCGGGCACCAGTGGAATGCCGACGTGGTAGTGGGAACAGCCGCCCGCCAGGAGCAGCAGCGCCGCCGCCGGAACGACGGCCGCTGCCCGGATGACGCGCGGCCGGCCGTTCACACCAGCAGCGCGTTGACGCGCCTCACGTAGGCCGCCGGGTCCGCCGGCAGGCCGCCTTCGGCCAGCAGGGCCTGGTCGAACAGGATGTTGGCCAGGTCGTCGAAGTGCGAGGAGCCCTCGAGCTTCTTCACCAGCGGATGCTCGGCGTTGACCTCGAGCACCGGCTTGAGCTCGGGCGCGGGCTGGCCGGCCTGCTTGAGCATGCGCGCGAGCTGCGTGCTCATGCCGCCGTCCTGCACCACCAGGCAGGCGGGCGAGTCGACCAGGCGGGTGGTCACGCGCACGTCTTCGGCCTTGTCCTTGAGCGCCTCCTTGAGCTTCTCGAGCATGGGCTTGAACGACTCGGCGGCTTCCTCGGCAGCCTTCTTCTCGGCCTCGTCCTGCAGCTTGCCGAGGTCGACCGCGCCCTTGGCGACGCTTTGCAGCGGCGTGCCGTCGAACTCGTTGAGGTAGTTCAGCGCCCACTCGTCAACGCGGTCGGTCATGAGCAGCACCTCGATGCCCTTCTTCTTGAAGACTTCGAGCTGCGGACTGTTCTTCGCGGCTGCGAGCGTGTCGGCCGTGATGTAGTAGATGGCGTCCTGGCCTTCCTTCATGCGGGCCTTGTAGTCCGCGAAGCTCACGCTCACCGAGTCGGTGGTGGTGGAGGCATAGCGCAGCAGCTTGGCGATGCGGTCGCGGTTGGCGAAGTCCTCGCCCAGGCCTTCCTTGAGCACCGCGCCGAACTCGGCGTAGAACCTGGCGTACTTGCCCGATTCGTCGGCTGCGGCTGCGGCGGTTTCAGCGGCGGTGGGGGCGTTCTTGTCGACAACATCGGTCACGCCTTCGGTGGGGTCCGGTGCCGGCACCGACTCGCCCGAGCCCACGTCGATCTTGCCCTCGCTCTCGGGCGCGGTCTTCTGCTTCTTCGCCAGGTCTTCCAGCATGCCGAGCACGCGCTTGGTGCTGCCCTCGCGGATGGCCTTCACGTCGCGGCTTTCCTGCAGCAGCTCGCGGCTCACGTTCAGCGGCAGGTCGGCCGAGTCGATCACGCCCTTGACGAAGCGCAGGTAGCTGGGCATCAGCGCATCGGCGTCGTCCATGATGAAGACGCGCTTCACGTAGAGCTTCACGCCCGCGCTCTTGTCGCGGTTCCACAGGTCGAAGGGGGCCTTGGCCGGGATGTACAGCAGCTGCGTGTACTCGGTGCTGCCTTCCACGCGGTTGTGGCTCCAGGCGAGCGGGGCCTCGTAGTCGTGGCTGATGCTCTTGTAGAACTCCTCGTACTGCTCGGGGGTGATGTCCTTCTTGGGGCGGCTCCACAGGGCGTTGGCCTTGTTGACGGTTTCCCATTCGCCGGTCTTCACCATGTCGCCGGGCTGGTCGTTCTCGCCGTCCTTCCACTCTTCCTTCTCCATGAGGATGGGCAGGGAGATGTGGTCGGAGTACTTGCCGACGATCTGCTTGAGCTTCCAGGCGTTGAGGTATTCGTCTGCATCTTCGCGCAGGTGCAGCGTGATGCTGGTGCCGCGCTCGGCACGCGTGATGTCGGCCACCTCGAAGTCGCCGGCGCCGCCGCTCACCCAGCGCACGCCCTGGTCGGCCGGAAGGCCCGCGCGGCGCGACTCGACCGTGATCCTGTCGGCCACGATGAAGCCCGAGTAGAAGCCCACGCCGAACTGGCCGATGAGCTGCGCGTCGGCCTTCTGGTCGCCGCTCAGCTTGCTCATGAAGTCCTTGGTGCCGCTCTTGGCGATGGTGCCGAGGTTGTCGATCGCCTCCTGGCGCGACAGGCCGATGCCCTTGTCGGTGATGGTGATGGTGCGCGCGGCCTTGTCGAAGCTCAGGCGCACGTCGAGGTCGGACTGGCCTTCGTAGAGCTCGGGATGGTCGAGGGCCTCGAAGCGCAGCTTGTCGCAGGCGTCCGATGCATTCGAGATCAGTTCGCGCAGGAAGATTTCCTTGTTGGAGTACAGCGCATGCGTGACGAGGTGCAGCAGTTGCGCGACTTCAGCCTGGAACGGGAGTTTGGTTTTGGAGGAATCAGCCATGGAAATTGAAATGTCGAAACCGGAAAAATTCTAAGTCGGGCGCGGCGCTGCAGGGCGCCGCCGCGCCAACGTCTTCAATTGGGCCGTCTTTTGTTCTCATCAAGAGCAAATGAAATCCAACGTTCCATTTTTGGCCTTCCTGAAGGCCCGAGGCCCGCGTCCTCCTCTGGGGAAAACCCTCCGCCCCCCGAAAAATTGACTCTTGTTAATAGTTCTGAAATATCCTGACGACTGCCAAGAAGTGACACGAACAGGGGTGCAGCCCCGGGGAACGAGACAAGGGATGACTTCTGATGACTTGCACGTCGCCAGGGGCCGTTTCCGGCCCGCCCGGAGCCGCGAGGCGCCCGGTGGCCGCCCTTGCATGGCTCGAGTGCACGACCGCCCTCGCCTGGCTGTCCTGTGCGCAGGCACAGGCGGAACCCCAGCAGCAGCCGCAGGCGAGCGCCCCGGCCGCCCATGCCGTGGCTGACGCGCGCATCGAAACCCTCGACCGTGCGCAGGCGGAGCAGGCGCGGTTGAAGGCGCTCATGGAATCCGCGCCCAAGGCCTACGAAGACCGCTTCATGACGCCCGACACCGCCCCGCCGGACCGGGCTTCGGCCGAGCAAGAGCCGGAAACCGCGCAGCCCGAGGGCTACCGCGCCTGGCTGGTGGAAAGCCGCATCGGCTTCGGCGAGGCCACCACCACCGGCTACGGCCGCCAGCGCGCGACCGAGCTCGGCCAGCGCTTCGAGTACCGCCGCGAGACCCTCAACTACGGCGAATTCGTGCTGCAGGCCGACGGCCGCCACCTCGGCGGCGACAACACCACGGGCAGCGGCTTCGGCATCGGCTCGCTGGGCTATGCGCGCGAGAACACCAGCGGCCGCTTCACGCTGCGCAACCTCGGCTTTCCGCTGACCACCCGGACCTTCGCCGACACCACCGTGGGCGACACCTACAGCGAGCTCACCGACGGCCTCTCGCGCAACTACCGCCTTTCGCTGGGCTCGACCACCGTGCGCGGCGCCTCCGCCCGCGTCTTCAACAGCGGCCTCGACCTGCGCGCCGGCTTCGGCCAGCGCGGCAACCTCACGGGCGGGCCCTATCCGGGCTTCGAGAAGAGCCAGGGCACGCTGGGCTGGCTCGGCGCCACGCTGCGGCTGGACGACAAGTGGTTCACCGCGTTCCAGCTCGACCAGGCGCGCAATGTGCCCGCCTACTACTACGACCCGCTGACGGCCCAGGGCTTCGGCCGCAAGGACGTCACCAGCTGGGCCACCTCGCTGGGCTACGGCCGCGAGGTGCTGCGCGACGGCGATCTCAAGGCGCGCGCCACGCTGGTGGGCAGCCGCGTGAGCTCGCCCACGCCAGGCGTGGCCACCGGCGATTCGCACGGCCTCTTCGTCGAGGCGAGCGCGCGCACCGGCCTTTACCGCCACGAGTTCGGCGCCTATGCCGCGCGGCCCAACCTGTACTTCGGCGACTACGCGCTGGCCACCGGCACACGCGGCGCCTATTGGCGGGTGGATCGCAACACCAGCCGCATGAGCTGGGGCGCCGGGCTGGACTACGAGCGCGCGGCGACCGACGCGAGCTTCCGCCTCTCGGGCTACCGGCGCGTGGGCGCGAACGGCAACTTCCAGTACCTCTTCGACCGCTACAACTCCATCGGCGGCAGCGTGAGCGCCTACCGCACGCGCTACGAAGCGAGCCCCGCCGGCAGCCTGCCGGGCACGTCCACCGGCGCCGGCGACGGCCGCAGCCTCTACGCGAGCGCCTTCTACCAGACCCGCTTCTTCGACTGGCCGCGCAGCCGCTTCACGCTGACGGTGCGGCGCAACGAACTGGTCGTGCTGGGCGACGCCGCCGCCACGGGCCAGGAAGTGCAGTGGGAGCAGGACTGGATCGGCGGGCGCTACGAGACCATGCGCCCCGAGCTCACCACCACCATCGGCCACGCGCGCGACCGCAGCGGCGGCACCGCCCGCAACTATCCGACGGCGGGCCTGCAGTTCCGCTACTGGTTCGACGGCGGCTTCAACGTGGGCGGCAACCTGCGCTACACCTCGCAAAGCGGCGGCCTCTACACCAGCCGGGGCCTGTCGGGCTCGCTCATGGCCGAGAAGGACCTGGGCTCGGGCTGGCGGCTGGGCTTCATGGCCAACTTCAACCAGGCGCGGGCCTCGCTGCTGCCGACATCGTGGTCGGGCCCCAGCCTCTACCGCAGCAATGAGAAGACGGCCTATGTCTACCTGCGCTGGGAGGGCAGCGCCGGCACCGGCTACCGGGCCGCCGGCATGCGCACCGAGGGGCCGGGCGGCGGCAGCGTGTCGGGCCGCGTGTTCTACGACGCCAACCGCGACGGCGAGGAGCAATCGGGCGAGGGCGGCGTCTCGGGCGTCGAGGTGCTGCTCGACGGCCGCTACCGCGCCGTCACCGACCGCGACGGTCGCTTCGAATTTCCGATGGTGACCACCGGCCGCCACCAGCTGACGCTCCGGCTCGAGAGCGTGCCGCTGCCATGGGGCGCGGCCGGCGAGAACGGGGTGAGCGTGAACGTTCCGCTGCGCGGCCATGCCGGCGCGGCGATCCCCGTCGTGAAGGTGGGCGAGTGAACGAACGAACCGAGCTGCCTGCCGCCTCTTTCCCCCTCATGCATTCAACCCAAGGAGAGTCCATGACCAGAGCACCCATCTCCCGCAATCTGCAGGCGCTGTGCCTCGCGGGCCTCGCGCTCGCCGGCGCCAATGCCATGGCCGAGAGCCAGTACGGCTCCGGCACGGGCACGATCACGGCGCAGGCCAGGGTGAACCTGAGCGTGACGGTGCCCAAGCTGATCCTGCTGCGCGTGGGCTCGACCGACACCACCATCGACACGGTGACCTGGGCCTCCACCCTCAGCATCCCGCCGGTGCCGACCACGCCGGTCACGGGCAACAACACCAGCGTCGACTGGAACGGCGCGGCGCCCACCGTCGCGCCCGCGTCGACCACGAACACGCTCAACGTGTACGCCTGGACCAACGCGGGCGCAGGCACCATCAATTGCGCCATGGGCACCTGGGCGCCCGCGGCCGGCGGTCCGGCGAACGCGGACTTCACCGTCGCGACCACGGGCACGCTGCCACACCCCGGAGCCAACCTCGGCGCCTGCGCCTCGACCTCGTTCCCCTCGAACGCGGTGGCATCCGGCACCTGGGCCTACACGCTGGGCGGCACGCCCGCCGGCTGGGTCGCGGGCACCTACACGAACACCATCACGTACACCGCCCAGGGCATCTGATGCCCGCGCGTGCGGCAATGGCGACGGCGCTCACGGCTGCGGCCATGCTTGCCGCAATGCCCGCGCGCGCCGTCATCACCACGGTCACCGACACCGGAAGCACCTACAGCCTGACGCTGCGCGTGGGCTCGGCCGGCGCGACCGTCGACACGGTGGCCTTCAGCGTGACCGGCGCCAACGCGGGGCTGACACCCACGGCCGTGACCGGCACGCCGGCCATCAGCGTCTGGGTGATGCCGGTGCGGCCGGTGGCCAACACCACCGTGGCGCGGCCGGTGACGCTGCGCGTCGATTCATCCGCTGCCCTGACCTGCCAGTCGGGCGGCTGCGGCAGCACTGCCATTCCGTTCAGCAGCATCAGCTGGGTGGCCACGAACAACAGCAGCGCGGCCTCGGGCGACATCCAGAGCGGCCGCTTCACCGCCACGGCCAACCAGACGATCGCAAGCTACAACGCCAACGCCACCTTCTGCGTCGGCCCGCTCGGCCTGCCCTGCGTGCTGGGCGTCGGCACCTGGACCTACCTGTCGAACAACATCACGGCCACGCAGCTGCAGTTCTCCTACGACAACAACGTCGTGTATCCGGGCGGCAGCTACAAGGGAACCGTGCGCTTCACGGCGTCGATGGAATGAAGCGCCAGCGCCTTCGCACGGTCCTCGCGGCAGGAGCGGCTGCTGCGTCGCTGCTGTGCGTGCCGGCGCGGGCGGCGATCGAGCGGCTGGACGACTCGGCCTCGCCGCGCGCACAGGTGCGCAGCGACTTCGCCAACGCCCAGGGCATGGACGGCCACATGCTGGTGCTGCCGCTCGGGCGGGTCGAGTACCGGCTGGCCACCGCGCCGCACGTGGGCCGCCGCGCGCGCATCTTCTACGTGATCCCGGCGATGGTGGCGGGCCTGCGCTCTCCCGCCGGCATGCTGGTGCAGTGGCGCGGCAACGGCGCCTTCGCCGGCGGCAGCGGCCGCCCCGGCGACCGGGTGCAGGTGTGGAACGGCGTGGTCCAGTCGCCGTGGATGAACGAGACCTTCGAGCTGACGCTGCGCGTCGATCCGCGCGAACTGCGCATGCCGTCGGGCTCGGCGCTGAGCTTCGAGTCGTTCTTCGAAATCGAGACACTGCCATGAACGCACCAGCCTTTCTCGCACCCCTCTTCCTCGTGCTGCTCGCCGCTGCCGGGACGGCGACGGCCGCGCCCTTCGAGTTGGCCGTCACCCCGTCGCGCTTCGAGCTCGCGGGCAAGGCCGGCGCGCGGCTCGGCCAGTCGCTGGATATCCACAACCTGGCCTCGACCGCCTCCGAGGTGACGATGCGCACCATCGACTGGAGCTATTCGCCCGAAGGCAACATCGGCTATCACGACGAGCTGCTGCCCGGCAGCTGCAGGCCGTGGGTGGTGCTGGAGCGGCGCAACGTGACGGTGCCCGCGCGCGGCAAGCGCTCGTTCCGCTTCCAGGTCGAACCGCCGGCCGATGCGCCGCGCGGCGAGTGCCGATTCATGATCGCCATCGAGGGCACGGAGCCGGCGCAGCAGACCGTCATCCGCGGCGGCGGCGCCAGCCTGAGCCTGCCGGTCACCGGCCGCATCGCGGTGGCGGTGTACGTCATGCTCGACGGCGCGGAGCCCAGGCTGGAGATCAGGCAGATCGCCAGCGGAGAATCCGGCGGCGCGCGGCGCGCAGTCGTGACGGTGGCCAACACAGGCGACGCCCACGGCCGGCTCGAAGGCAGCCTGGACGCCACCGACAGCAAGGGCCTCGCGTTCGAGCTGGTGCCCGAGGGTACGCCGATCCTGCCGGGCCAGACGCGCACACTGGCGCTGGTGCCCAAGGGCGAGGGCGGGCAGCCCCCGCCGCAGCCCGTCTATCCGGTGAAGGCCAGCGGCAGGCTGGACTGGGAGAAGGGCAGCTTCAAGGTCGACGTGGAGCTGAAATGACGCTTCGCGCGACGCAGGCCGGACTGCTGGCCCTTGCGCTGGGCACGGGCCTGGTGACCGCCTCGCGGGCCGCCTCCAGCACCGCCGGCCCCAGCGCGACCGTGCCGCTGAGCACGGGCGTGAACCTGGACTTCACCATCGCCATCGACAAGTTCATCTTCTTCCGCATCGGCGACGGTGCCTGGCCCACGCCGGGCGGCACCGTGAGCACGGTGAGCTTCGCGCTCACGCCGTCGATCCCGGCCGTGCCCACCACGCCGGTCGCGGGCAACAACACACCGGTGAACTGGAGCGGCGCGGCGCCCGGATTCGGCGTCACGCCCTCGGGCAACGCGTTGCCGGTGGAAGTGCGCAGCAACGCGGGGCAGGTCACGCTGCGGGCCACCGCGACGACGCCGCTGGCCAGCGGCGCCAACACGATCCCGCTGTCGGAGATCACCATCGCCAGCAGCGACGCCAACCTGCCCGCGCCGCAGATTCCGAACACGGGCACCGGTGCCGCCGTGAATGTGGTCGGCACGGCCTTCGCCAACCTCGTCACCCAGCGCACCGCGACCTGGACCTTTTCCTACGCCAACCTCGCCAGCCGCACCGCCGGCACCTATACCGGCCAGGTCACCTTCACCGCCAGTTCGCCCTGAAGCGGCTCGGCTCGGAGAATCGTTCACGGTGCCGGGGCGAGCCCTATCTAGGCAACGACTCCACCTCGCGCGTCCAGCGGTCGATGAGGCGCTTGCGCTCGGCCGCCTTGCCGTACTTCTCGAAGTCGTACCTGATGAGCTTCACGTCGGCCATCGACGGGATGCGCGGATCGGGCTTGAAGGTCTTGTTGGCCGGCGACTGCAGGCTGCCCGCCTTGCCGCCGATGGCCTGCCCCGCGGGGCTCATCAGCCAGTCGTAGTAGCGCCTGGCGTTCTCCTTGTTGCGCGCGCCCTTCACGAGGGCGATGCCGCCGATCTCGTAGCCGGTGCCCTCGCAGGGCGCGGCGGTCTTCACGGGAAATTTGTCATACCGCCAGCGCTCGAAGCCGAAGATGAAGCTCACGCCGATGGCCACCTCGCCCTTGGCCACGTTGGGCGCCTGCGCCTGGCCGCTGCGGGTGTAGCTGGTCACGTTCCTGTGCAGCTTCTTCAGGTAGTCGAAGGCCTCCTCCTCGCCCATCTGCTGCACCAGCCCCGCGATGATGGTGTAGGCCGTGCCGCTGGTGGCGGGGTGCGAGATCTCGATCTCACCCTTGTATTCGGGCTTGATCAGGTCGGCCCAGCACCTGGGCTCGTGCAGCTTTTTCTTCTTGAGCACGTCGGTGTTGAAACCGAAGCCGATGGCGCTGGTGTAGTAGCCGCCCACCATGTTCTGCGACAGCGCGTACTGCCGCACCGCCCAGTCGTGCAGGTCGTTGATGTAGGCCGGGCGGTAGGGTTCCAGCAGGCCTTGCTCGGCCGCCTGCAGGAACGGATCGCCGGTGCCGCCCCACCAGATGTCTGTCTTGGGATTGGCGGCCTCGGCGCGCAGCTGGGCACCGATCTCGCCTGTGCCCTTGTGGGCCTGCTGCACCTTGATGCCGGTCTCGCGCGTGAAAGCCGTGGCGGCCGCCTCGCACCAGCCGGCATCGGTGCTGCACAGCGCGTTGACCGTGCCTTGCGCGGCGGCGTTCGACGCTCCAAGAAGGGCTGCCGTGGCGAAGCCTGCGGCGACGGCGATGTGACGGATGGCGGCTGGGCGCATGCGCGGATCTCCTCGTTGTCTTTGTTGGAAGGCGCAGGATAGCGCCCAACAGGCGTTCAGCGCGCGGCCAGCAACGGCGGCAGGTGCTCGGCCAGCCAGTCGGTCACCACGCGCGTCTTCAGCGGCAGGTAGCGGCTGCGCGAGCGGATCACGTTCAGCGCGAAGCCGAAGGGCCGGGGCTCGTCGAACACGCGCACCAGCGTACCCGCCGCGAGCGCGTCGGCCGCGAGCCATGCCGGCAGCCGCGCGAGGCCCATGCCGCCGACGGCCGCCTCCAGCAGCACCTCGGCGCTGTCGCAGCGCAGCCGCGACGGCGGCGTCACTTCGACGAGGCGGCCCTCGGCGTCGTGGAAGCGCCAGGACGAGACCTGCCCGTCGCGCGCGTAGAGCACGGCCCCGTGCCCTTTCAGCTCGTCGATGCCGGCGGGATGCCCATGCGCGGCCAGGTAGCCGGGCGAGGCGCACAGCACCATCCACTGCATGCCGACCGGCCGCGCGACCAGCTCCGTGCTGTCGGCGAGCTCGCCGCTGCGGATGGCGAGATCGAGTCCCTCCTCGACAAGATCAACGCGCCGGTCGTTGAACGAGAGCTCCAGCGACAGCTGCGGATGGTGCCGCGCCAGTGCCAGCAGCAGCGGCCCGACCTTCAGCCGGCCCAGCATCGCCGGCATGCTCAGTCGCACGAGGCCCGAGGCGGTGCTGCGCGCCACGTCGGCGATGGCCTCGGCCGCATCGAGCTCGGCGAGCGCGCGGCGGCAGCGCTCGTAGTAGCCGTGGCCCTCCTGCGTGAGGCTCTGGCTGCGCGTGGTGCGCAGGAAGAGCCGCGTGTCCAGCCGCGATTCGAGCCGCGCGATGCTCTTGGCGACTGCCGAGCGCGTGACGTGCAGGCGCTGCGCGGCCAGCGCGAAGCTGCCCGCCTCCACCGCCGCGACGAACTCTTCTATGCCTTGCAGACGCTGGCTCATTGGATACTTTCAGGCGCCATTGATCGGAAAATTATCCACCACCGGATATCTTTGATCGTCAATAGCATGAAGGCTTCTTGTCTTTCTTCCCCTGGAGCCCCTTCATGCAAGAACCCCGAACGCTGCGCCGCTGGCAGCTTCCCGAATTCGGCCGCGCCCATCTCGAACAGGGCGAGGCGCCGCTGCCCACGCCGAGTGCGAACCAGATCCTCGTGAAGGTAGGCGCGGTATCCCTCAACTACCGCGACCTGCTGATGATCCGCGACGGCATGGGCATGGCGATCGGCATGCCCTTCGTGCCCGGCTCCGACATGGCCGGCACCGTGGTGGCCATCGGTGCTGGTGTGACGCGCTTCGCGGTTGGCGACCGCGTCGTCAACACCTTCTGGGGCGGCTGGATCGACAGCCACTGGCATGCCGACACCACGCTGCTCGGCGGGCCCGGCCCCGGCATGCTGGCCTCGCACGTGTTGCTCGATGCCGCATGGGCGGTGGCCGCGCCCGGGACGCTGAGCCTGGCCGAAGCCAGCACACTGCCCTGCGCGGGCCTCACCGCATGGTTCGCGCTGGCCGAGACCGGTGCGCTGCGTGCGGGCGAGACGGTGCTGATCCACGGCACCGGCGGCGTTGCGCTCTTCGGCCTGCAGATCGCGCGGCTGCACGGTGCGCGGGCCATCGTGGTGACGGGCGGCGACGAAGCCAAGCACGCGCAGGCCCTCGCGCTCGGCGCCACGCACGTGCTCGCGCGCGACGGCGACTGGCCCGCAGAAGTGCGCCGCCTCACGCAGGGGCGCGGCGCCGACCACGTGCTCGAACTCGCGAGCGGCCCGAACCTCGACCGCTCGCTGCAGGCCGTGAAGCAGGGTGGGCGCGTGTCGATCATCGGCATGCTCGGCGGCGAGACGCTCAGCGCATCGTTCTACGCGATGGTGCTGGGCCGCGTGACGGTGCAGGGCATCGGCGTGGGCCATCGCCGCGCGCTCGAGGACCTGGTGCGCGCCGTCGATGCGAACGCGCTCAAGCCGGTGATCGCGGCGAGCTACGGCTTCGACGCATTGCCCGAAGCGCTCGACCATCTGGAGCGCGGCGCCTTCGGAAAGATCGTCGTGACGCTGTAAAAGATCACGAAACCCATTGGTGCCGCAGATGCAACGAAGTTGCGGCAATGCACAAAGCCGCGGCATCCGTGAACAGGTTCCGTTAGCGCCAACGACTTGCTCGACGCTCCCTGTTTGCGTTCCTAGAATCCGCCCGCGCATCGCCCCGGCGGCATGCGCGCCTTCTCAACTTCAGGATGGAGCGGTATGGAACACAGTACCTATAAAAAATGGTCTGCCGAGTTCATTGGTACTTTCTGGCTCACGCTCGGAGGCTGCGGAAGCGCAGTTCTGGCGGCTGCCTTTCCAAACGTCGGCATCGGCCTGCTTGGCGTCTCGCTGGCCTTCGGCCTCACGGTGGTGACGGGGGCCTACGCACTGGGCCCGATCTCGGGCGGGCACTTCAATCCGGCGGTGTCCATCGGCCTCGCCGCCGCGGGCCGCTTCAAGGCCTCGCAGCTCGCGGGCTACATCGTGGCGCAGGTGCTCGGCGCCATCGCGGCGGCGGGCATTCTCTATCTCATCGCCACCGGCAAGCCTGGCGCGGACATCGGCGGCTTCGCTACCAACGGCTATGGCGAACACTCGCCCGGCAAGTACGGCATGACGGCCGCATTGCTGTGCGAAGTGGTGATGACGGCCGTATTCCTGATCGTTATCCTCGGTGCCACTGCCAGGCGCGCGGCCGGCGGCTTCGCGGGGCTGGCCATCGGCCTGTGCCTCACGCTCATCCACCTGATCTCGATTCCCGTGACCAACACCTCGGTCAACCCGGCGCGCAGCACGGGCCCGGCCCTTTTCGGGCCGTCCTATGCGGTGTCGGAACTGTGGCTCTTCTGGGCAGCGCCCATCGCGGGCGCCATCATCGGCGCGGTGATCTACCGCGCACTGCTCAGCAACGGCAACGACGACTGATCGCCGTCGTCACCGGCGGCGGCTGGCCTTCCGGATCAGCTGCCGCTGCCCGACTTCACCATCGGCAGTGAAGTCGATTGCCCGATCGGCTCGGTGCCCGTCGGGTGCGATGCGGCATAGGCGCCGGCCTGGATGTCGGCCACCGGCATCGTCGAACTCATCGCGGGTGCGCTGGTCGACTGGCCGATGGGCTCGGTGCCGGTCGGACGCGCGGCGGCCATGGCGCCGGCCTGGACCTCGGGCTTCTCGGGCGAATTCATCTGCAGCGGATGGAAGTCCGAACCGTCGGTGGTTTCGGCCGATGCGTTGATGGTGCCCACCGCTGCCAGCGCAGCAAGGGAACCGACGGCGAGAAGCTTGAAGGAAGTGCGCATGGTGTGTTCTCCTGATTGATTGAAGCAGGTTGTCTCCGGTCACATGCCATCGCGCGAACTGCGCGTGGCAGGACCTGAACGCACTCTAGGCAGGCCGACTGAGTTGGATGTGAGCGAAGAGTTAGGCGCGCGTGAGCGCCGCTCTTTTTTCTAAAGCTTTGGACCGCACCGTCTGCCAGTGCGCAGCAGTACTCAAGGCAGATGCACCCGCGCCATCAGCCCCGGCCCGTCGGTGCGGTTGCGCAGTTCGATGCGCAGTCCATGGCGCTCCGCCGCCGTGCGGGCAATCGCCAGCCCCAACCCGCTGCCGCCCGCCGCCGCACCCGGCACGCGGAAGAAGCGGTCGAACACGCGCCCCATGGCGGCCTGCGGAATGCCGGGGCCGTTGTCGAGCACGTCGACCACCGCGTGGCCTTCGACCTGGTGCAGCTTCACGTCGACCACGCCGCCTTCGGGCGCGTAGCGCAGCGCGTTGTCGATCAGGTTGTCGAACACGCTGCGCAATTCGGCCACCGGCGCGACCACCACGGCGGCGATGCCTCCCTCGAAGCCGATGTCCACGCGCCGCGCGTCGGCCAGCACCATCAGCTGGCTCACGCTGTCGCGCAGCAACACCTCGATGTCGACGCGCTCGTTCGCGCCGCCCACGCGCGGCGCGTCCTGCCGCGAGAGATGCAGCAGCTGCTCGATCAGATGCTGCGCGCGCGTGACGCCCGCCTCCAGCTGATTGAAGCGCTCGGTGGCCTCGCCGGCCGGCACGTGCGCGCGCAGGTTCTCGATCTGCAGGCCGATGGCCGCCATCGGCGTGCGCAGCTCGTGCGCCGCGTCCTGCACGAAGCGCCGCTGCGTGGCGAAGGCGCTGCGCACGCGCGACAGCAGATTGTTGAAGGCGCTCACCAGCGGCGCGATCTCGTCGGGCACGCGCGCGAGCGACAGCTCGGTGGGGCTGCGCTCGTCCTGCGAGGCCACGTCGCGCGCCACCGCGCGCAGCGAACGCGACGCGGCCGACACGATGATCCAGAGGATCAGCAGCGCCAGCGGCAGCAGCAGCGTGATCGGCAGTCCTTCCAGCAGCGCGCGGCGCAATGCGCGGCGGCGGCGGTAGTCCTCGTTCTGAAGCACCTGCACGCGCGGCTGGTCGGCGCGCGAGCCGGGCTCGGCGGTGAACACGCGCCATGCGGAGCCCGAGTGCGTGCCGGTGTTCACGTCGCTGAAGCCGGGGCGCGCCTGCAGCGGCACCGTGAGCACCGGCCACGAGGTGGCGCGCAGCGTGCTGCCATCGGCGCTCCAGATCTGCACGATGAAGGCGCCGCGCGAGAAGGCGGCCTCGCCGTCCATCGGGCGCGGCAGCTTCTGCGGGTCGCTGCCCGCGTACGACTCGGCCACGAGGCGCATCTGGTCGTCCAGCGCGTTGTGCACGAGGTTGCCGTAGGCCACGAAGGAGAACCACGCCGTGAGCACGGCCGCGCCCAGGTGCAGCGTGATGAGCCACAGCAGCAGTTGCGTGCGCAGCGATCGCGGCCGCCACCAGCGGCCCGGGCCGCGCGAGGTTGCGTTCATCGGCAGGCCAGCCCGGCAGCCCGGCCCCGAAGTGCGTGGAGCCTGCGGGCGAGCATCATCATGCGGCCACGCGCCAGCCCAGTCCGCGCACGTTGCGGATCGCATCGGCGCCGAGCTTGCGGCGCATGCCATGGATCAGCACGTCGATCGCGTTGCTGGTCACTTCCTCGCCCCAGCCGTAGATGCGGTTCTCCAGCTGCTCGCGCGACAGGATGGCGCCGGGCCGCTCCAGCAGTGCATGCAGCAGCGCGAACTCGCGCGCGGTGAGCGCCTCTCGTGCACCGTTGACCACGACTTCACGCGTGGTGAGGTCCAGCTGCAGCGCGCCGCTGCCCACCAGCGAGTGCGCGGCCCCGTCGCGGCGGCGCACCACGGCGCGCATGCGCGCGAGCAGTTCGCGGAACTCGAAGGGCTTGAGCAGGTAGTCGTCGGCGCCGAGGTCGAGGCTGTGGATGCGGTCGTCCAAGCCGTCGCGCGCGGTGAGCACCAGCACCGGCGTGGCGTCGCCGCGTTCACGGGCGCGGCGCAGCACCTCGGTGCCGTCCTGCCTGGGCAGGCCCAGGTCGAGCAGCACGCAGGTGTAGCCGCCGTCGCCCAGCGCGCTCTGCGCCAGCTCGCCGTCGCGCACCCAGTCCGCGGACCAGCCCGCGCCCTCGAGCGCCTGCTTCAGGCTGCGCCCGATCATTTCATCGTCTTCCACCAACAGCACGCGCATCGCGGCGACTCCTTCGGCCGCAAGGTAGCACGCGACCGGGATGATCGGAAGAGCCTGCGCCGTGGCGCAGAGTAGGCACGAATACTTAGGGCACGCTTAGGCGGCGGGCGCGGCGCGGGGGCAATGGCCGGGACCACGGCCGGGTCAGGCCAGGCGCACGGCGTGGCGCTCGCCCTCGCCGTCCGAGGCGAAGGCCAGCAGGTCGAGAGCTTCCTTCTCCACCCCGGCGCGGTCGGCCTTCGACCAGCGGCCGAAGGGCTCCAGCAGCACGGTGGCGGTGTTCCCGCCCTTCAGCTTCCCTCGCTCGATCTTCCAGGTGCCCGCCACGAAGCCGTCGAGCAGCACCGTGCCGCGCACGATGCCATTGAGTGTGAACACGCGGGCGCGATGCGCCTCGCTGAGGATGCGGCTGCGGTCGGCATGCGAGAGCAGCAGGTTGTCCCACTCGGCCACCAGGCGCGGCGGCGCGGGCGTGTCGGGGTCGGGGCGCGGCGCGCGGGGCAGGTCGAAGAGCTCCTGGCCGTCTTCGCCCGCGAACACGCGCAACTGCGGCCGCAGGCGTTCGGCAACCGCCTTCCATCCCGTGAGGCCCGACCATGCGCCGGCATCGGCCAGCGTTGCGGGGCCGAAGGCGGCGAGGTAGCGCAGCAGCATGTCGTCCTGCGTGGCAGGGGCGGCTTCCACAGCCTCTCCGAGCCAGTCGCCCAGGGGCTGCAGCACCGCGTTCTGGTGCGAGTTCCAGGTGCCGGCCGGGGGCAGGTGCACGAGCGGCAGGTTGTTGCGGATCAGCGCGGCGAGCGATGCGGTTTCGCGGCCGGTCCACCGAAGGCCCAGCGCCTGGCCGAGCTCGGCGCCGGTGCGCGGCTGTTCGCCGAGCAGTGCGCGCCCCGCCGCGATCACCGCCGCGCGATCGAGCCCTTCGAGTTCCTTCTTGTGCGTGCTGCCCAGCAGGCCACGCTGGTGCACGGGCTCCAGCAGCGGACGCCATGCCAGCGCGTCCTGCGCGGTCATCAGGTGCAGCGTCGCGCGCAGGGTCGACATGCGCACGACGCGGCGCCTGCGCAGCGCCTCGGTGAGCTGGTCGCGCCGGAAGCCTTCGATGCGGCTCCAGAGGCCGACATAGGGCGGATTCGGTGCCTGCGCCTGCAGCCCGGCCAGCCGCTCGATGGCCTGAGGCACCGACAGCTTGCGCCGCTCCAGCAGCATCTGCCGCGCCAGCGTGGCGCGGTTCAGCGCGCGCAGGCTCAGAACTTCTCGTGCGGCGCGAGGTATCGCCATTGCCCCAGCGGCAGGTTGCCGAGCATCACCCGACCGATGCGCACGCGCTTCAGCCCGACCACCTTCAGACCGACCAGCTCGCACATGCGGCGGATCTGCCGCTTCTTGCCCTCGGTGAGCACGAAGCGCAGCTGCTCGGGGTTCTGCCAGTCGACGCGCGCGGGCTTCAGGGCCTGGCCGTCGAGGCTCAGGCCGTGGCGCAGCTTCGCGAGCATGGCCTTCGGAAAGACCGCCTGCACGTTGGTGGTGACAGGGTCGTCGTCGTCCAGCCGCACCAGCTGGCCGGTGGGCGCGGGCTGGCCCAGGCCGTGGTAGGCCACGCGCACGAGGTACTCCTTCTCCATCGTCGAGTCCTCGCCGATGAGCTGGCGCGCGATGCGGCCGTCCTGCGTCATCACGAGCAGGCCGGTGGAATCGATGTCGAGCCGGCCGCAGGGCGCCAGGCCGCGCAGCTGCTTGGGGCTGAAGAAGAAGCGCGCGTTGTCGTCGGCCCAGCGGTTCTGCGGCGTGAAGAGCTTGACCGCAGGGTCGTGCCCGTCCTCCGCCTGTCCGCTCACGTAGCCGATGGGCTTGTTGATGAGGATGGTGACCTGGTTCGCCTGCTGCCCCTTGGCAGCCTTGTCGACCTCGATGCGGTCGGCCGGCGTGACCTTCACGCCCATCTCGGCCGGCCTGCCGTTGACCTTCACCCAGCCGTTGGCGATCCATTCGTCGGCTTCGCGGCGCGAGCACAGCTTGAGATCGGCCATGCGCTTGTTCAGGCGCACGGCATCGGTGGGGGAAGGAGATGGCTCTGTCATCGGGGCTTGATCGGAATGCGGCACCGATGCTATCCTGAACCCGGACGCGAGTTGATCGCGTCATTTTTGGGGGATTCCCAAGTGAGCACACGCAAGTACCAGTACGCCATCGTCATCGGGCGTTTCCAGCCCGTTCATTTCGGACATCAACGACTCATCGAGGAAGGCCTTCGCGCCGCCGAGCGGGTCATCGTGGTGGTCGGCTCCGACCGGCAGCCGCGCAGCGTCAAGAACCCCTTCACCTTCGACGAACGCGAACGCATGGTGCGCGCCTGCCTTCGCGGCACCGAGCAGATGCGCGTGAGCGTGGTCGGCGTGGGCGACTCGCCCTACAACGACCAGATCTGGATCGCGTCGATCCAGTCGGCGGTCGAGCGCCTCATCGCACAAGACGGGCATGCGCCCGCCAAGGCCAAGGTAGCGCTGGTGGGGCACCTGAAGGACGCATCGAGCTACTACCTCAAGCTCTTCCCGCACTGGGAGTTCGTCGGCCAGAACAGCGTGGAGAGCCTCAACGCCACCGACGTGCGCAGCCTCTACTTCGACCCCGAGAACCGCGGCCAGCTTGCGCGCGCCGACCTGCCCGACGGCACCGCGGCCTTCCTCGAACAGTTCACCCGCACGGCCGACTACGCCGAGCTCTGCGAGGAGCGCGCCTTCCTCGCCGACTACCGCGACAAGTACCGCTATGCGGGCAGCGAATTTCCGCCGATCTACACCACGGTCGATGCCGTGGTGGTCGAGGCCGGCCACATCCTGCTGGTGCAGCGCAAGTTCCATCCCGGCAAGGGCACCTGGGCACTGCCCGGCGGCTTCGTCGGCCAGCACGAGCGTCTGCAGGACGCCGCCATCCGCGAGCTGAAGGAAGAAACGCGCCTGAAGGTGCCGGTGCCCGTGCTCAACGGCAGCATGAAGGCCAGCCATGTGTTCGACGCGCCCGACCGCTCGCAGCGCGGCCGCACCATCACGCACGGCTTCTTCTTCGAGCTGGCGCACAACCAGTGGACGGGCCTTTCGGAAGTGCGCGCCGACGACGACGCGGCCGAGGTGCGCTGGGTGCCCATCGCCGAGTTCCTCGACATGCAGGAGCGCATCTACGAAGACCACTTCTTCATCGCGAATCATTTTTTGGGTGGGCTGGGCAAGAACTGAATGCCCCGGCCTTGTCAGCAAGAACGGCACCTGGTTGACGGGTGCCACAGTGAAAGGAGCTTTCACATGAACCGCAATCTCACCTCCACGCCCCTGGGCAACAACCTGCTGCTGCGCACCGACTCGTACAAGGTCTCGCACTGGATGCAGTACCCGCCCGGCACGCAGACGGTGTACAGCTACATCGAGTCTCGCGGCGGCATCTTCAGCCACTCGCTGTTCTTCGGACTGCAGGCCTACCTGCGCGAATACCTGCAGACGCCGGTGACGCGCGACGACGTCGAGGAAGCCGCCGCGCTCATGGCCGTGCACGGCGAGCCCTTCAACCGCGAGGGCTGGCTGCGGCTGATCGAAAAGCACGGCGGGCTGATGCCGGTGCGCATCCGCGCCGTGCCCGAAGGCAGCGTGACGCCGGTGCACAACGTGCTCGCCACCATCGAGAACACCGACCCCGAGTTCTTCTGGGTCACGAGCTTCCTAGAGACCGAGCTGCTGCGCGCCATCTGGTACCCCACCACGGTGGCCACGCTCTCGGCCGCCGCGCGCACCACGCTGCTGCGCTACCTGGAAGCGACCTGCGACGACCCGCAGGGGCAGATCGCCTTCAGGCTGCACGACTTCGGCGCGCGCGGCGTGTCGAGCCTCGAATCGGCCGCGCTCGGCGGCATGGCGCACCTGGTGAACTTCATGGGCACCGACACGCTGGCCGCGCTGGTCGCCGCACGCCGCTACTACGACTGCGACGTGGCGGGCTTTTCGATTCCCGCAGCCGAGCACAGCACCATCACCGGCTGGGGCCGCGAGCACGAGGCCGACGCCTACGGCAACATGGTCGACCAGTTCGGCAAGCCTGGCGCCACTTTTGCGGTGGTGAGCGACAGCTACGACATCTTCAACGCCTGCGCGCGCATCTGGGGCGAGGAGCTGAAGGCGAAGGTGGTGGCCTCTGGCGCCACGCTGGTGGTGCGGCCCGACTCGGGCGACCCGGCCGAGACCACGTTGCAGGTTGCACGCATCCTGGCCGACCGCTTCGGCACCACGACCAACGCCAAGGGCTTCCGCGTGCTGAACAGCGTGCGCATCATCCAGGGCGACGGCGTGACGCTCGACTCGCTGCGGCTGTGCCTGTCGAACTTCTATCACAACGGTTTCTCGGCGGAGAACATCGCCTTCGGCATGGGCGGCGGGCTGCTGCAGCAGGTCAACCGCGACACCATGCAGTGGGCGATGAAGTGCTCGGCGATGCAGGTGAACGGCGAGTGGCGCGACGTGTACAAGTCGCCTGTTGGAGACGTGGGCAAGGCCTCGAAGAAGGGGCGGCTTGCGCTGGTGCGCGGCGAAGGTGGCGAGGTGCGTACCCTGCGCGAGGAAACGCTCGGACCTGACCAGGCCGATCTGCTGCAGACCGTGTTCGAGAACGGGCGCATCGTGGAGAGCACCAGCTTCGAGGCTGTGCGTGAGCGGGCTGCTGCCGGCGTCGGCCAGCTGATCACCTCGCGCGCGCCGCTTTGAGCCTGCGGGGTCGTGCCCCGGGAGTGCGCGGAATCGGCTGCCACACGGCATCGCCATAATCCGCGCAACTCCCGGATTCCATGACCAAACTCCTGATCCTCAGCGTGAGTGCCGGCAACGGCCACGTGCGTGCAGCACAGGCGCTCGCCGCCACCGCGCAGTCCCTCGCTCCGCCCTGCACGGCGGTCCACATCGACGCGATGGCCCACGTGGCCGCGGGGTTCCGCAAGGTCTACACCGACTGGTACATCCAGCTCGTGAATAGCGCGCCCGAGCTGTGGTCGTACCTGCACCAGCGCACCGACGTCACGCCGCACCATGCGCCCTCGCAGCGCCTGCGCCGCGGCATCGAGCGGCTGAGCACCGGCGCGCTGGTGCGCGAGATCCGCCGCGAGAAGCCTGACGCGGTGATCTGCACGCACTTCCTGCCCGCCGAGCTGCTGATGCGCGAGCGCAACCGGGGTCGCATCGACTACCCGGTGTGGCTGCAGATCACCGACTACGACCTGCACAACATGTGGCTGGTACCGGGCATGACGGGCTACCTGGCCGCGACGGAGGAAGTGGCCTTCCGCCTGCGGGCGCGCGGCATTCCGGCCGAGCGCATCCACGTCACGGGCATTCCAGTGATGCCCGCCTTCTCCGAACCCGATGCGCCCGCGCTGGCGCGTGACGCCTGCGTGGCCGGACTTGGCCTCGACCCTTCGCGGCCGGTGCTGCTCATGGTGTCGGGCGGCGCCGGCGTCGGCGACCTGCCGAGCATGGTCGAGCGCGTGCTCGGCATGGGCGGGCCCGACGGGAAGCCGAACGACTTCCAGGTGATCGCCGTGGCAGGCCGCAACGCGGAGGCACACGGCAGGCTCGAGGCGCTGGCCAGGCGCCACCCGGGCCGCGTGGCGGCCATCGGCTTCACCAACGAGATGCACAGGATGATGGCAGCGTCCGACCTGGTGGTGACAAAGCCCGGCGGCCTCACGGTGTCGGAGTGCCTGGCGCTGGGCAAGCCGATGCTGCTGATCTCGCCGATTCCGGGGCAGGAAGAACACAACGCCGGCTTCCTCATGGAGGAAGGCGCGGCCTGGCTGGCCTACGACGCCATCGGCCTCGACTACAAGGTGGCGCGCCTCATGGCTGATGCCGCCAAGCTCGCGAGCATGGCGACTCGCAGCCGCACGCTGGGCAAGCCGCAGGCGGCGCGATCGGTGCTGCATCACGTTCTCGGGACGCCCGCATGAGCCCCGCCACCGAAAAGACGAGCGTGGCCCGCACGCTCGGCTACCTGGCCTGGGTCATCGTCATGGCCTTCTTCTTCGCCAACGCCGAGATCCAGATCGAAGGCGGCGCCGGCTGGGCCACCTCGCTGCCCACATGGCGCATCGAGAACAGCATCTGGCTCGACATCTTCTGGGGCGGCCGCGCGATGACGGGCTACCACGCCTGGGTCTTCACCTTCATGGCGCTGGTGTTCTTCTCGCCGCTGGCCTTCAACGGCCGATGGACCTGGCGCGACGTGGGGCTGGCGGTGGCGGGCCTGATCGTGTTCTGGGTCTGCGAGGACTTCACCTGGTTCCTCATCAACCCGGCCTTCGGCTGGGAGCGCTTCAACCCGGTGGACGCGTTCTGGCACAAGCACTGGCTTTGGGGCGCGCCCGTGGACTACTGGGGCGGGCTCGCGGTGGCGGCGATCATCCTGGCTACGCGGCACTGGCCGCGCAAGGGCAGCCGATGAGCAGCAGCAGCAGCAGCAGCAGAAGAAAACGCAGGGAACGCGGGCAGGAGCCCATCGCCGACGCACCACGCCCCGGCCATTGGGCCGATCCGCTGGACGCGCTGGGCGTGGAGAACCTGCACCGCATCACGCCCACGCTGTACCGCAGCGCGCAGCCGAAGCGCTCGAACCTTGCCGCGCTGCAGTCGCTGGGCATCCGCACGGTGGTAAGCCTGCGCTCGTTCAACGACGACCGGAAAGTGTTCGCGGGCAGCGGCATCCGGCTGGTGCGCGTGCCGATCAACACCTGGTCCATCGACGACGCCAAGGTGCTGCGCGCGCTGCAGGCCATCCGCGCGGCCGAGAAGCAGGGCCCGGTGCTCATCCACTGCATGCACGGCGCCGACCGCACAGGCGTGGTCGCGGCGGTCTACCGCATGGCGCTGCAGGACTGGGACAAGGACAGCGCCCGCCACGAGATGCTGCGCGGCGGCTACGGCTACCACACGCTGTGGCGCAACATCCCGCGCTACATCGAGCGGCTCGACCCGGCCGCCATGCGCGACGCGCTGGCCCAGGCGCCGGCGATTCCGGTGGTGTCCTGAAGGCGCCAGCAGGCCGCGGAACCCGCTCCTATACTGGCCGCCCCGTGGCCGAAGGCCATCCGCGAACCTGACCAGAAGGGATCTCCCATGGCACTGCAAATCCGCTCCCTCATTCGTTCCAGCGGCGAACTCGAACTCTCGCTGCACGACGACCCCATCCCCGAGCCGCAGGCCCACGAAGTGGTGATCCGCGTCGAGGCCTCGCCGCTGAATCCGTCCGACCTGGGCCTGCTGTTCGGCGCGGCCGACATGAGCACCGCCAAGGCCTCCGGCACCGCCGATCGCCCCGTCGTCACCGCCACCGTGCCCGAGCGCGTGCTGCCCGCCATGAAGGCGCGGCTCGACGAATCGATGCCCGTCGGCAACGAAGGCGCGGGCGTGGTGGTGAAGGCAGGCTCCTCGCCGCAGGCGCAGGCGCTGCTCGGCAAGACGGTGGCCGCCATCGGCGGCGCGATGTATTCGCAGTACCGCGGCCTCGCCGCCGCCCAGTGCATGGAGCTGCCGGCGGGCACCACGCCGGCCGAAGGCGCCTCGTGCTTCGTCAACCCCCTGACCTCGCTGAGCATGGTCGAAACCATGCGCATGGAAGGCCACAAGGCGCTGGTGCACACGGCCGCCGCGTCCAACCTGGGCCAGATGCTCAACAAGATCTGCCAGAAGGACGGCATCGCCCTCGTCAACATCGTGCGCAAGCAGGACCAGGAAGACCTGCTGCGCGGCCTCGGCGCCAAGTACGTGTGCAATTCGAGTTCGCCCACATTCATCGAGGACCTGACCCAGGCCCTCGCCGAGACCGGCGCCACCCTGGCCTTCGACGCCATCGGCGGCGGCAAGCTCGCCGGCCAGATCCTCGGCTGCATGGAAGCGGCCATCAACCGCACCGCCAAGGAATACAGCCGCTACGGCTCCAACACCCACAAGCAGGTCTACATCTACGGCGGCCTCGACCGCAGCCCGACCGAGGTCGTGCGCAACTTCGGCATGACCTGGGGCATGGGCGGCTGGCTGCTGTTCCCCTTCCTGCAGCGCCTGGGCGACGCCGGCACGCAGCGCCTGAAGGCCCGCGTGGTCGCCGAACTGAAGACGACTTTCGCAAGCCACTACACGCGAGAGGTGTCGCTGGTGGAGATGCTGCAGCTCGACGCCATCGGCGTGTATGGCAAGCAGGCTACGGGGGAGAAGTTCCTGCTGAATCCGAACAAGGCCTGATTCGCCTCGCTTGAAGGGGGAGCGCTCGGTAAGAACTAAACGACCAGCCGATACCCCACTGCCGTCTCCGTCAGCAGATGCTTCGGCTGCGCCGGATCGGCCTCCAGCTTCTGCCGCAGGTGCCCCATGTAGATCCGCAGGTAGTGGCTCTGGTCGGTGTACGACGGGCCCCACACTTCGCGCAGCAGCTGGCGCTGCGTCAGCACGCGTCCCGCGTTCGCGACGAGCACCGACAGCAGGCGGTATTCGGTCGGCGTGAGGTGCACTTCGGCGCCGGCGCGGCGCACGAGGCGCGCGGAGCGGTCGAGTTCGATCTCGCCGAAGCGGAACAGCGCCTCGGGTGCCGCTTCTTCCGTGCTGCTGGCGGCACGCGGGCGGCGCAGGTTGGCGCGCACGCGGGCCAGGAGCTCGCCGGTGCCGAAGGGCTTGGTGAGGTAGTCGTCGGCGCCGGCGTCGAGGGCGGCGATCTTGTCGGCTTCGTCGGTGCGTGCCGACAGCACGATGATGGGCACGGCCGACCAGCCGCGCACGTCGCGGATCAGCGAGACGCCGTCGCCGTCGGGCAGGCCGAGGTCGAGCACGAGCAGGTCGGGCTGGCGCGTGCCTGCCGCGGCGAGGCCGTCGCGCAGGGTGCCGGCCTCGTGCACCAGCCAGCCCTCGGCCTCGAGCGCGCCGCGCACGAACCGGCGGATCTGCGGCTCGTCTTCGATAACGATGGCGGTGGGAGAAGGCATGGGTTCAGAGTTGGGCTTCGGCAGGCTCGGGTGGCTCACGCCGTGGGAGCGTGACGGTGAATTCTGCACCGCCATCGCGCGCATTCTCGGCGGCGATCTCGCCCCCATGCGCGCTCACCACCGCCTTGCAGATCGCCAGGCCCAGGCCCACGCCCGGCGTGGCGGATTCGGCCTCGCCGCGCGTGAACTTGTCGAAGAGCTTCTGTTCGTGGCCCAGCAGCGCGGCCGGCAGGCCGGGGCCGTGGTCGCGCACGGTCAGCACCAGCGCGCCGGGCTCGGCACGCGCGCCGACCACGATGGGCGGCGCGCCGTACTTGGTGGCGTTCTCCAGCAGGTTGACCAGCACGCGCTCGATGAGCACCGCGTCGAACTCGACCAGCGGCAGCTCGGGGTCGAGCGCGGTCTGCACCACGGTGCCGCCCAGCGAGGTGCGCGCCGCGCGGATGGCCGAGCCCACCACCTCCTCCACCGACTGCCAGTCGCGCCGCAGGTTCACCGCGCCGCCGGCGATGCCGCTTTCGAGCCGCGCCATGTCCAGCAGGTTGCTCACCAGCGCATGCAGCTCGTGCGCCTGCGCGACGATGGCGCGCCCGGCCTCGGCGTGCGCTTCGGGCGGCAGCGTCTGCAGCGATTCGGCCAGCGCGATGAGCGCGGTGAGCGGCGTGCGCACGTCGTGCGAGATGGCGCCGAGCAGCGCGTTGCGCAGGCGCTCCGATTCCATCTCCACCACCGCCTGCTGCGCCACCTCGACGTAGTGCACGCGCTCCAGCGCGATGGCGATCTGCCGCGCCAGCGTGTCGAGCTGCTGCGCCTGTTCGGGAATGAGCAGCCAGCGCGGCTGCGCGGGCGAGAGCGCGAGCACGCCGCGAACGCGCATCGGCGCGCGCAGCGGCACGTAGTGCCAAGGCTGGGCCGCGAGGGTGGCGGTGGCGAGGCCCGCGCTCTGGCCATGGCGGAAGGCCCAGTCGGCCACCTGCGCATCGAAGCCGTCGGGCGCGTCGGCGGGCATCACGAGCTGGTCGGCCGCGTCGGTCACCAGCACCAGCGCATCGCCGCCGAAATGGCCCCGCACGGCGGCCGTGCCGAGCGCGACCACCTGCGAGCTCTCCAGCGCCGCCGAGAGCTCGCGCGTGAGCTCGAACAGCGAACGCGCGCGCCGCTCGCGGCTGGTCGACACGCCCGCCGCGAAACGCAGCCCGGCCGTGAGCTGCCCCACCAGCAGGCCCACGCCGAGCATGATCGCGAAGGTCAGCACGTACTGCACGTCGCTCACCGCGAACGACAGGCGCGGCGGCACGAAGAAATAGTCGAAGGCCGCGACGTTGAGCAACGCCGCCAGCGCCGACGGCCCGCGCCCGAAGCGCATCGCCACGCCCACCACCCCGAGCAGGAACAGCATGACGATGTTCGACAGCTCCAGCACGTTGGCCAGTGGCGTGCACACCAGCGTGAGCGCGACGCTTGTGGCCGTCGCCCATGCATAGCCGGGCCAGTGGATGGGCGCCTTCTCGTGGTCGTCGCTGTCGATGCTCGCGCCCTGCAGCGGCGCGCGAGAGAGGCGGCGCGAGCTTTCGGCGGGCGCGACTTCCATGATGTCGAGCGCCGGCGCGCGTAGCGCCAATGCGCGCGCGAGCGGCACCGCCTTTGCGGGCCACCAGCGCCGCCAGCCGGCCTCGGGCTGCGAGCGCCCCAGCACCAGCGTCGCGCAGTTCAGGCGCCTCGCCTGTTCGGCCAGTTGCTCGGCCACGTCGGAGCCGGTGAGCACCGCCGTGGCCGCGCCCAGTTCTTCGGCGAGCTTGAGCACCGCGAGGATGCGGTCGCGCTCGGTGGCGGCCAGCCGCTGCAATCGAGGTGTCTCGACATACGCCGCATGCCAGCGCACGTTGAGCTGCCCCGCGAGCCGCGCCGCCGTGCGCACCGTCTGCGCCGCGCCTTCGTGCGGGCCGACGCACGCGAGGATCGCGCCCGATGTGTTCCAGGCCTGCAGGTCGCGCCCGCTTCCGACCGCGCCCGATTGCTCCACTCGCCAGCCGCGCACGTCGTCTTCCACATGCTCGGCGGTGCGCCTCAACGCGATCTCGCGCAGCGCGATGAGGTTGCCCTTGCGGAAGAAGTTCTGCGCCGCGCGCTCGGCCTGCTGCGGCAGGTAGACCTTGCCGGCCGCGAGCCGCGCGGTGAGCTCGTCGGGCGTGACGTCGACCAGCACCACCTCGTCGGCCTCGTCGAGCACGGTGTCGGGCACGGTCTCGTGCACGCGCACGCCGGTGATGGCGCCGACCGTGCCGTTGAGGCTCTCGAGGTGCTGCACGTTGAGCGCGGACCACACCTCGATGCCGGCGGACAGCAGCTCCTGCACGTCCTGCCAGCGCTTGGCGTGGCGCGAGCCGGGGGCGTTGGTGTGGGCCAGCTCGTCGACCAGCAGCACGGCGGGCTTGCGCGCGAGCGCGGCGTCGAGGTCGAACTCGGCGAGCGTGCGGCCGCGGTACGCAATCTCGCGCTGCGGCAGCGCCTCCAGCCCCGCAAGCAGCGCGGCGGTCTCGCTGCGGCCATGGGTCTCGACCACGCCGATCAGCACGTCGCCCCCCGCAGCCCGCTCGCGCTGCGCCGCGCTGAGCATGGCCCATGTCTTGCCGACGCCCGCGCTGGCGCCGAAGTAGATGCGCAGCTTGCCGCGCTGGGCGCGCGCCTCGTCGCTGCGCAGCTGCGCGAGCAGCGCGTCGGGGTCGGGGCGGAGCACGTCGTTCATCGGCGGCACAGGTTAGCGCATCGGGCCGTCCTTGCGGCGCGAACGCTGGTGGCGCCGCGCGGTTCGCGACAGCACCCACCACGCGAAGCCCAGCGGCACGAACAGCGCCGCCATGGCCAGCAGCGCCATCAGCAGGTCAGTGGCCATGGCGCAGGCCGCAGCGTGCGAGGTGCTCGCGCCAGCTCACGAGCCGGCCGATCTCGCCCGAGGGGACGCATTCGATCAGCCGGTGCAGCACGTCGGCGTAGCGCGCGAGCGGCAGGCGGATCATCAGGCGCACGCAGGGCGCGTCGCTTTCCTGCGAGCTGCAGGCATGCAGCAGCGGCTCGCAGCGCACCACGCCGGCCTCGGGGCAGCCGGCGATGCTGCGGCGCACGCGCAGGGCATCGGCGCAGCAGACCGTGACGTCGAGCACGTAGAACGGGCTGCCGTTGCCCTTGCCGGTGTTCATGGAAGCGCGCGTTCTCGGCGCACCGGGATGTTCTCGATAGGCGGCATAGGCCATGGCTTGTTTCTCCTCAACGCGGTGTCGAAGGACTGAATGAACCGGAGGCGGCGTCCAGCGCGATGTTCAGCGCCAGCACGTTGACGCGCGGCTCGCCCAGGAAGCCCAGCAGGGGCTGCTGCGTGTTCCTGTCGATCAGCGACTGCACCTGCGCGAGCGGCATGCCGCGCACGCGCGCCACGCGCGCCGCCTGGTACTGCGCGGCGGCGGGGCTGATGTCGGGATCGAGCCCGCTGGCCGAGGCCGTGACGAGGTCGACCGGCACCCGCGCCGCGTTGTCCGGGTCGGCTGCGCGCAGCGCTTCCACGCGCGCCTTCACCGCATCGGTCAGCGCGGGGTTGAGCGGACCCTGGTTGGAGCCGCCCGAGGCGCTCGCGTTGTAGGGCTGCGGCGCGGTGGCCGAGGGGCGGCCCCAGAAGTGCTTCGGGTCGCTGAAGTTCTGGCCGATGAGCTTCGAGCCGACGGTGGTGCCGTCGAGCACGATCAGGCTGCCGTCCGCCTGCGCGGGGAAGGCCGTCTTCGCGACGCCGGTGACGGCCATCGGGTAGATCAGGCCGGTGAGTGCGCTCAGCAGCACGAAGAGCACGAGCGCGGGGCGGACGATGCCGCCCTCGCCGCCATTGCCGTTGATGGTGTTGTTCATGACGGAATACTCCTCAGACGAGATGCACTGCGACAAGCAGCCAGTCGATCAGCTTGATGCCGATGAAGGGCACGAGCAGGCCGCCCAGGCCGTAGATGGCCAGGTTGCGGCGCAGCAGCGCAGCGGCACCCACCGGCCGGTAGCGCACGCCCTTGAGCGCCAGCGGAATCAGGAACACGATCACCAGCGCGTTGAAGATCACCGCGCTCAGGATGGCCGACGACGGGCTCGCCAGCCGCATCACGTTGAGCGCGCCCAGCTGCGGGTAGGTCGAGATGAAGATCGCCGGGATGATGGCGAAGTACTTCGCCACGTCGTTCGCGATCGAGAAGGTGGTGAGCGAGCCGCGTGTCATCAAGAGCGCCTTGCCGGTCTCCACCACTTCCAGCAGCTTGGTCGGGTTGGAGTCGAGGTCGACCATGTTGCCGGCCTCCTTGGCGGCCTGCGTGCCGCTGCCCATGGCCACGGCCACGTCGGCCTGCGCGAGCGCGGGGGCGTCGTTGGTGCCGTCGCCGGTCATGGCCACGAGGCGGCCTTCGGACTGGTACTGGCGGATGAGCGCGAGCTTGTCCTCGGGCGTGGCCTCGGCCAGGAAGTCGTCCACGCCGGCCTCTGCGGCGATGGCCGCCGCGGTGAGCTTGTTGTCGCCGGTGATCATCACCGTCTTGATGCCCATGCGGCGCAGCTCGGCGAAGCGCTCCTTGATGTCGGTCTTGACGATGTCCTTGAGCTCGACGATGCCGAGCACGCGGTTGCCCTCGGCCACCGCCAGCGGCGTGCTGCCACGGCGCGCGGCTTCCTCGGCGGCGCGAAGCACCTCAGGAGCCGCCGTGCCGCCGATGGCCTCGACGTGGCGGCGCACCGCGTCGACCGCGCCCTTGCGCAGCAGCACGGGGTCGGTGTCCAGGCTGTTGGGGGCGGCCGGCAGGTCGGCGCCGCTCATGCGCGTCTGCGCAGTGAAGGCGACGAAGCGGGCGCCCTCCACCGGCGTCGGCTCCAGGCCTTCGCGGCGCGCGAGCTCGACGATGCTCCGGCCCTCGGGCGTCTCGTCGGCCAGCGAGGCGATCATCGCGGCGCGAGCGAGCCGCGCCTTGGTCACGCCCGGCGCAGGCAGGAAGGCGCTGGCCTGGCGGTTGCCGTGCGTGATGGTGCCGGTCTTGTCGAGCAGCAGCACGTCGACGTCGCCGGCGGCTTCGACCGCGCGGCCCGAGGTGGCGATCACGTTGGCCTGCATCATGCGGCTCATGCCGGCCACGCCCACGGCCGACAACAGGCCGCCGATGGTGGTCGGAATCAGGCACACCAGCAGCGCGACCAGCGCGGTGAGCGACACCACCGTGCCCGCACCCGCGGCCTCCACGCTGAAGATGGAGAAAGGCAGCAGCGTGACCGTGACCACCAGGAACACGATGGTCAGCGCCACCAGCAGGATGGTCAGCGCGATCTCGTTGGGCGTCTTCTGGCGCTTGGCGGCCTCGACCATGCCGATCATGCGGTCGAGGAACGACTCGCCCGGGTTCACCGAGATGCGCACCACCAGCCAGTCGGACAGCACGCGGGTGCCACCGGTCACGGCCGAGAAGTCGCCGCCCGATTCGCGCACCACGGGTGCCGATTCGCCGGTGATGGCGCTCTCGTCGACCGAGGCCACGCCTTCGATCACTTCGCCGTCGAGCGGAATCACGTCGCCGGTCTCGACCAGCACCACGTCGCCCTTGCGCAGGTTGGGCGCCTGCTCGGGAAGCCACTGGGCGCCGTGATGCGGCTCCTGCAGCTTCTTGGCCCAGGTGTCCTTGCGCAGTCCGCGCAGCGATGCGGCCTGCGCCTTGCTGCGGCCCTCGGCAAGTGCTTCGGCGAAGTTGGCAAACAGCACGGTGAACCACAGCCAGATGGTCACGGCCAGCACGAAGGCGGGCTTCATGCCGGTGTCGCCCGGGAAGCTCAGCGCATGCACCCAGAGCACCGTCGTGAGGATGCTCCCGATGTAGACGATGAACATCACCGGGTTGCGCCACTGCGTGCGCGGGTCGAGCTTGGCGAAGGCAGCCCACAGCGCGGGCCTGACCAGCGCCGCGTCGAAGAGCGAGAGAGAGGTTTTTGTATTGGCGGTCATGGCGGGCTCCTTACTTCCAGAGCACCAGGTGCTCGACGATGGGCCCCAGGGCCAATGCCGGCACATAGTTGAGCAGGCCGACCAGCAGCACCGTGCCGATCAGCAACGAGACGAACAGCGGACCGTGCGTGGGCAGCGTGCCGCTGGTGACGGGCAGGCGCTTCTTGGCGGCCAGCGCGCCCGCCACGGCGAGCACCGGCACGATCATCGCGAAGCGGCCGAGCCACATGGCCAGCGCGAGCAGGCCGTTGTAGAAGGGCGTGTTGGCCGACAGGCCCGCGAAGGCGCTGCCGTTGTTGTTGGCGGCGGAAGTCAGTGCGTACAGGATTTCGGAGAAGCCGTGCGCGCCGGGGTTCGCGATGCCGGCCTTGCCAGCGCCCGCGATCACCGCCACCGCGGTGCCGGCCAGCACCAGGATCGGCGTGACCAGGATGGCGATGGAGATCAGCTTCATCTCGCGCACCTCGATCTTCTTGCCGAGGTACTCGGGCGTGCGGCCGATCATCAGGCCGGCGATGAACACCGCGAGCATCGCGAAGATCAGCATGCCGTACAGGCCCGAGCCCACGCCGCCGAACACCACCTCGCCGAGCTGCATCAGCACCAGCGGCACCATGCCGCCCATCGGGGTGAGCGAGTCGTGCATGCCGTTGACCGCGCCGCACGAGGCGGCCGTGGTGATGGCGGCGAAGAGCGAGGAAGCGTCGATGCCGAAGCGCACTTCCTTGCCTTCCATGTTGCCGCCGGCCTGCAGCGCGCCGTGCATCTGGTCGACGCCCAGCGGGGTCAGCAGCGGGTTGCCGGCCTGCTCGGCGGGCGTGATGACGATGACGGCGACGACGAACAGCACCGTCATTGCCACGAGCACCGCCCAGCCCTGGCGCATGTCGCCCACCACGTGGCCGAAGGTGAAGCACAGCGCCGCCGGAATCAGGAAGATCGCGAGCATCTGCAGCAGGTTCACCAGCGCCGTCGGGTTCTCGTAAGGATGCGCCGAGTTGGCGTTGAAGAAGCCGCCGCCGTTGGTGCCCAGCATCTTGATCGCTTCCTGCGAAGCGACCGGGCCCATGGCGAGCGTCTGCACCTTGGTGGTGGCGTCTTCCATCACCGGCTGGCCCTTGTCATCCTTCAGCGGCTGGCCGTCGGCGCCGTTCTTCGGCTGCTGGAAGGCGGTGGTCTCGAGCGTGCTCACCTCCTTGTAGGCGTCGAAGTTCTGGATCACGCCCTGGCCCGCGAAAACCACGGCCAGCACGAAGGAGATCGGCACCAGCACCCACAGTGTGACGCGCGTGATGTCGGCCCAGAAGTTGCCCACCAGCCCCTTGCCGTCGCCCCGGCGCGCGAAGCCGCGCACCAGCGCGAAGGCCACCGCGATGCCGGTGGCGGCGGAGAAGAAGTTCTGCACCGCGAGCCCGAGCATCTGCGTGAGATAGCTCATGGTCGACTCGCCGGCATAGCCTTGCCAGTTGGTGTTGGCCACGAAGCTCACCGCGGTGTTGAAGGCCGAGTCGGGCGACACGGCCGCCATGCCCGCGGGGTTGAGCGGCAGCCATGCCTGCAGGCGCTGCAGCGCATAGACGAAGATCGCGCCGATGGCATTGAAGGCCAGCAGCGCGAAGGCATAGCGCAGCCAGTGCATCGACTGCTCGGGCTTCGTGCCCGCGAGCTTGTAGAGCGGCGCCTCGATGCGCTGCATCCAGCGCGGCACGCGCTCGTTGCACAGCGCGGCAAGGAACTTGCCGACCGGCCATGCGAGCACGCCCAGCAGGACGAGGAAAAGGGCCAGCAGGCCCCAGGCGGAGGAGCTCATTTCAGAACTCCTCCGCGCAGATCAGCGCGAACACCAGGTACGCGAAAAGAACCACGGCGATCAGCGCGCCGAAGCCGTAAAGCACTTCGAGGCTGATCACGATGAGGCTCCATCGGCGGCGTTCGTCGCCTTGCTCGACGGGTTCTTCGGCGCATCGAGCCTGTTCAGCCCGACCACCATGGCCCCCACCACGGCCCATAGCGCCAGCAAGGCGCCCATCCAGACGATGTCCATGCATCACTCCTGCATACGAGAAAGATGGGAGTCAGTCTCGGCAGTCGGGCGTCAAAACGGGGGAAAGAGTGGTGGGGTGGGCGTAAAGAAAGCGTAAAAACGCCACCTCAGTGCCCGTGAGGTGGCGCCGGGAACGGCCCGAGCATCCTTGTCGGGCCAATATTCCCGGCAAGGACACGACACACAATTCGATCAGTACTTGAAGCCAGGTATCGGGACCGGACTGCAGTCCGGCGCATTCACCGGGTTCAGCTGGACAACGGCGTAATTTCCGCTCGATCGGATGAAGTCCGTCGGATAGACGTTCGAGCTGGAATGAATGGGCAAACCTCCCAGCAGTTTTCAAAGCGCTGGCCGCTGCATCGGCTCGGCGCCTTGCGAGTTCCTTTCGGTCCTTGCCGGCCTCATTGCCAACGGCCACGCCCTCGACATCGGCATCGCCGTACTGGAAAAGGCCGCGCACGTCGACCAGCCATCTCGCCAGCCGCAAGATCTGCTTGGATTCGAGTTGCGCAGAGTCTTCCTGGAAATCCAGTGTGATCTGGATCACCCGTGAACATCCCTGCGCGTTGGCGGAGGCCAACGTCAGCGCCAGGACCAGAGACATCAACCTAGTCGACATAGAGCACGTAGCCAGTGATGCTGTCCGCGTTGAAACGCGCTTCCTCGGGGTTCGAGGCCAGAGGGAGGCTTTTCCGCACAGTTCCGACGGTGTCCTTCGAGGAAAAGGTGTCATCGAAGTGAGTCACCTCGTGGATGAGCGTGCTGAGCCGTGAGTCGGTCGAAAAGGCAGCATCAGGAATGCTGCAGAACCCCGGGGGCGATGCCGATGGTATGCGTCCTGGTGGATCACCCACCACGATCACCTTTCGCATCATTGCAATGAATCTCCGAGTTGAGGACATCGACTTGTAGAGAGACCGGGCGGCATCGCTCGCCAAGCACCGCAGACAAAGCTCCGCGACGCGACTTACTTCACGCGACGCATTCAGCCGGACAGAAGAGCCCGACTGTCACAACAAGCCCGGCCGGCACGTCTCAGGTCTGCGGCATTTCCCGCTCGACTCCCGGAGACCCAGACATGCACTGCCTTGCGCGAATAGCCCCGGCCTATGACGGCCATTGCGATGCCTTCATCGACAGGCAAACGACATCAACAAATAATCAAAGTACTTTCTTTGATTAATAATGGACGTCGTATGAACAAGCAATCAAGGGCCTGGCTGGGTGCCGGCCTTGCGACACTGGTATTGGGAGGCGCCGGCTTCGGGCTCGCCACCAAGCTGCGGCCCGCGCATGCGGAGGGTGGAGGCGGCATGCCGCCGGCCAAGGTGGCAGTCGCCGCTGCGCAGAAGACGGAAGTGGCGCGCTTCCTCGGCGGCATCGGCACGCTGGAGGCCAACCGGCAGGTGGAGGTGCCGGCCGAGGTGGAGGGACGCATCGCGAAGATCCTTTTCACGCCCGGCGCCGAGGTGCGCGCGGGGCAGGTGCTGGTGCAGCTCAACGACGCGCCCGAGCAGGGCGACCTGGAGCGGCTGAAGGCCCAGCGCGCCAATGCGAGGGCGCTGCTGGAGCGCACGCGCCGGCTGGTGCCGCAGCAGGCGGCCACGCAGGAGCAGCTCGAACAGGCGCAGGCCGCCTTCGACCAGGCCAGCGGCGAGCTGCGGCGGGTGCAGGCGCTGCTGGAGCAGAAGCGCATCAAGGCGCCGTTCGACGGCGTGCTCGGCATCCGCCGCGTCAACCTCGGGCAGTTCGTGCGCGCGGGCGATGCGCTGGTGTCGCTCACCGACAGCCGCACGCTCTTCGCCAACATCACGCTGCCCGAGACCGCCCTGCCCGCGCTCAAGCGCAACCAGCAGGTGGCGCTGTCGGTCGACGCGTATCCGGGACGCGTATTCCAGGGCAGGCTCAGCACCATCGAGCCACAGATCGGCAGCGACACCCGCACGGTGCGCCTGCAGGCCACGGTCGACAACGCGGACGGCGCGCTCGCGCCGGGCATGTTCGTCAACGGCCGGGTCGCACTGCCGGCGCGCACCGACGCCATCACCGTGCCCGAGACGGCCATCACCTACAGCACGCACGGCGACTCGGTGTTCATCGTGGTTCCCGCTGAAAAAGGCGGCGGCTTCTCCGCGCAGCAGGTCTTCGTGAAGGCCGGCGAGCGGCAGGACGGGCTGGTGGTGATCGAGAAGGGTCTCTCGCCCGGCGACAAGGTCGTCACCTCGGGCCAGTTGCGCCTTTACACCGGCGCGGCGGTCGCACCCGGCGACAAGGACACGCTGTCGCTCACGCAGGAATCGAAGTCATGAAGTTCACCGACCTCTTCGTGCGCCGGCCCGTGCTGGCGCTGGTGGTGAGCACCCTCATCCTGCTGCTGGGCGCGCGCGCCCTGGGCGACCTGCCGGTGCGGCAGTACCCGCTGACCGAGAGCACCACGCTCACCATCACCACGCAGTACCCCGGCGCCTCGCCGGAGCTGATGCAGGGCTTCGTCACGCAGCCGATCGCACAGGCGGTGGCGACGATCGAGAACGTCGACTACCTTTCCTCCTCGTCCACGCTGGGCCGCAGCGTGATCAGCGTGCGCATGAAGCTCAACGCCGACGCCAACCAGGCGCTTACGCAGGCGATGGCGCAGGTCAGCCAGGTGAAGTACCGCCTGCCGGCGGAGGCCTTCGACCCGGTGATCCTGAAGTCGTCGGGCGAGGCCACCGCCGTGGCGTACGTGGGCTTCTCCAGCAAGACGATGCCGATGCCCGCGCTCACCGACTACCTCTCGCGCGTGGTGCAGCCGCAGTTCGCCTCCATCACCGGCGTCTCGGGCGTGGAGGTGTCGGGCGGGCAGACGCTGGCGATGCGCGTATGGCTCGACCCCAATCGCATGGCGGCGCGCGGCATCTCGGCCGGCGAGCTGGCCGACGCCCTGCGCCAGAACAACGTGCAGGCCGCGCCGGGGCAGGTGAAGGGCCTGTACGTGGTGTCGAACATCCGCGTGAACACCGACCTGGTGAACGTGGCCGAGTTCCGCGACATGGTCGTCAAGCGCGAGGGCGATGCCATCGTGCGACTGGGCGACGTGGCCACCGTGGAGCTCGGGGCGGCCAGCGCCGACAGCAGCGCGACCATGGACGGCGTGCCCGCCATCTACCTCGGCCTGCAGGCCGCGCCCAACGGCAATCCGCTGGTGATCGTCAAGCGCATCCGCGAGCTGCTGCCCGGCATCAAGCAGAACCTGCCACCAGGCGTGGAGGTGCAGCTGCCCTTCGAGCTGGCGCGCTTCATCGAGGCGTCCATCGACGAGGTGCGCCACACGCTGCTGGAGGCCATCGCCATCGTGGTGATCGTGATCTTCCTGTGCCTGGGCTCAGTGCGCGCGGTGCTGATTCCGGTGGTGACCATTCCGCTGTCGATGCTGGGCGCGGCCGCGCTGATGCTGCTGTTCGGCTTCAGCATCAACCTGCTGACCTTGCTGGCGATGGTGCTGGCCATCGGGCTGGTGGTGGACGACGCCATCGTGGTGGTCGAGAACGTGCACCGCCACATCGAGGAAGGCAAGTCGCGCGTGCAGGCCGCGCTGATCGGCGCACGCGAGGTGGCCGGCCCGGTGATTGCCATGACGCTCACGCTGGCAGCGGTGTACGCGCCCATCGGCCTCATGGGCGGGCTCACCGGCTCGCTCTTCAAGGAATTCGCCTTCACGCTGGCGGGCGCGGTGGTGGTGTCGGGCGTGATCGCGCTCACGCTGTCGCCGGTGATGAGCTCCTTCCTGCTGCCGCAGGACGCCACCGGCAGCCGCATGGCGCGCGCGGCCGAGAGCTTCTTCCACCGGCTCGCCACGGGCTACGGCAGGCTGCTCGACGTGTCGCTGCACCATCGCTGGGCCACCGGCATCTTCGCGGCGCTGGTGCTGGCGAGCCTGCCCTTCCTCTACAACGCGGCGCAGCGCGAGCTCGCACCCGGTGAAGACCAGGCCATGGTGCTGACGGCCATCAAGTCGCCGCAGCACGCCAACATCGACTACGTCGAGAAGTTCGGCAAGAAGTGGGACGACGTGTTCGCCTCGCTGCCCGAGAACACCGGCCGCTGGCTCATCAACGGCTCGGACGGTGTCTCCAACAGCATCGGCGGCGTGCAGCTTTCCGACTGGAAGGACCGCAAGCGCAACGCCGACCAGATCCAGGGCGACACGCAGGGCCGCATGAACGAGGTGGAAGGCAGCAGCGTCTTCGCTTTCCAGCTGCCCTCGCTGCCGGGCTCGACCGGTGGGCTGCCGGTGCAGATGGTGATCCGCAGCGCGGGCGATCACCGCACCGTGTTCGAGGCGATGGAGGCGCTGAAGAAGTCGGCGCGCGACAGCGGCAAATTCATCGTGGTCGACAGCGACCTGGAGTTCAACAACCCCACGGTCGAGATCCGCGTGGACCGCGCCAAGGCCAACAGCATGGGCGTGACGATGAAGTCCATCGGCGACACGCTCGCGGTGCTGGTGGGCGAGAACTACGTCAACCGCTTCGGCATGGACGGCCGCTCGTACGACGTGATTCCGCAGTCGCCGCGCGAGCAGCGGCTGACGGCCGAGGCGCTCTCTCGCTACTTCGTGAAGAGCGCGAGCGGCCAGCCGGTGCCGCTGGCCAACCTGGTGCAGCTGTCGACCAGCGTGGGCCCGAACAAGCTCACGCAGTTCAACCAGCTCAACGCGGCCACCTTCCAGGCCATTCCGGCGCCGGGCGTGACAATGGGCGACGCGGTGGCCTTCCTGAGCGAGGAGGCGAAGAAGCTGCCGGCCGGCTTCAGCTACGACTGGCAGTCGGACGCGCGGCAGTTCACGCAGGAAGGCTCGGCGCTGGTGATGGCCTTCGTGTTCGCCATCGTCGTGATCTACCTGGTGCTGGCGGCGCAGTACGAGAGCCTGCGCGACCCGCTGATCATCCTGATCAGCGTGCCGATGTCGATCTGCGGCGCGCTGGTGCCGCTGGCGCTGGGCTTCGGCACCATCAACATCTACACGCAGATCGGGCTGGTGACGCTGATCGGGCTCATCAGCAAGCACGGCATCCTGATGGTGGAGTTCGCCAACGAGATCCAGATGCACAAGGGCCTGGACCGGCGCTCGTCCATCGAGGAGGCCGCGCGCATCCGGCTGCGCCCCATCCTGATGACCACCGCCGCGATGGTGGTGGGCCTGGTGCCGCTGCTCTTCGCGAGCGGGGCCGGCGCCAACAGCCGCTTCAGCATCGGGCTGGTGATCGTGGTCGGCATGCTGGTGGGAACACTCTTCACGCTCTTCGTGCTGCCCACCATGTACACGCTGCTGGCGCGCGACCACCGCGCCGAGGGCCGCTCGCAGCGCGCGGCCGAACTCGAAGCGCTGGCCGAAGGAGCGTGACCATGAACAGACTCTTTTCCTACGCGGCTCCCTTCGCGCTGGGCATGCTGGTGCTCGCCGGCTGCGCCGTCGGGCCCGACTACAGGGCTCCGGCGGATGCGCCGGTGGTCATCCGCGCACCGGAGAGCTCGCTCTTCGCCAACGACGCGGTGCAGCGCGACTGGTGGAGCCAGCTCGACGATCCGCAGCTCGACGCGCTCGTCGACCGCGCGCTGGCCGAGAACCACGACATCCGCATCGCGCAGGCCCGCCTGCTCGAAGCCCGAGCGGTTCAGACCGGAGCGGAGCTAGACCGGCTGCCGGTGGTGACCGCCAGCGCGAGCAAGACACGCGGCATCGCCCAAGGCAACAGCGGCGCGCAGCCCGATGTGCGCTCGCTGGCACAGAGCAGCCGCGCGGGTTTCGACGCCTCGTGGGAGATCGACCTGTTCGGCCGCCTGAAGCGCCTGGACGAGGCCGCGACCGCACGCGCCGAGGCCAGCGCGGCCGACCTGGAGCAGGTACGCATCGTCGCGGTGGCCGAGCTGGCGCGCAACTACTACGAGATGCGCGGCGCCGAGCAGCGCATCGCGGTCACGCGCCGCACGCTGGACAGCCTGCGCCAGAGCCTGCGCGTGACCGAGGCGCAAGTGCAGACCGGCCGCGCCCTCGAAGGCGACCTGGCGAGCGCGCAGGCCAACCTCGCGACCACCGAGAGCCAGCTGCCCGCGCTGGAAACCACGCGCCGCCAGTCGGCCTACCGCGTCGCGGTGCTGGCCGGCCTGCGCCCGGGCGAGCTGGAGCCCATGCTGCAGCCGCGCCAGCTGCGCGCGATCGACAAGCGCCTGCCCGTGGGCGACCTGAGCGAACTGCTGCGCCGCCGGCCCGACGTGCTGCGCGCCGAGCGCGGGCTTGCCGCGAGCACGGCCGACGTGGGCGCGGTCACGGCCGAGCTGTATCCGCGCTTCGACATCGGCGGCTTCCTCGGCTTCGTCGCGTTGCGGGGTTCGGACCTCGGCAGCTCGTCGAGCCGGGCCTTCAGCGTGACGCCGGGCGTGAGCTGGCCTGCCCTGCGGTTGGGCTCGGTGAAGGCCCGCGTGCGCGGCGCCGAAGCCCGCGCCGAGGGCGACCGCGCACTCTACGAGCAGACGGTGCTGCGCGCCATCGAGGACGTGGAAGGCGCGCTCACCGGCTATGGCCAGAACCAGCTGCGCCTGCAGCGGCTGGTGGAAGCATCGGCCCGCAGCAGCCGCGCCGCCGAACTGGCCGAGGTGCGCTACCGCGAAGGCGCCGCGCCCTATCTCAGCGTGCTCGATGCCCAGCGCAGCCTGCTGCGCGCGCAGGACGCCGTGGCCGAGGCCGAAACCGCCTCATACACCAGCCTCGTCGCGCTCTACAAGGCGCTGGGCGGTGGCTGGCAAGCACCCGCGGTGGCGAAGGGAGCGCCAACCACCTGACAATGGTGCTGTTTTCCATGCCAGAAGCCGCCGCCATGTCCGCCCCCGATGCAAAGCCAACCTGGATGCCGCACCAGCCGGCAGACCGCATCCTCTCGACGCTCAAGACCCGAGGCGCGCTCGGCATACCCGACATCGCCAAGGTTCTCAACGTCACGGTGGAGGCGGTGCGCCAGCAGATGGCCAAGCTGGAGGCCGAGGGGCTGGTCGACTCCGAGAGCCGCTCCAGCGGCCGGGGCAGGCCCACGCAGATCTGGCGGCTCACCGGGGAAGGCCACAAGCGCTTTCCCGACACGCACGCCGAGATGACGGTGCAGATGATCAGCGCCGTCATCAGCGTGTTCGGGCAGAAGGGCATGGACCAGCTCATCAACGCGCGCGAAGCCACGATGCGCACCAACTACGCCGAGGCCATGCGCGGCGCGCGCAGCCTGAAGATGCGGCTGGAGCGGCTGGCCGAGATCCGCAGCCGCGAGGGCTACATGGCCGAGTTCCGGCCCGACGAGGAGGGCCGGGGCAACGGCTTTCTCTTCATCGAGAACCACTGCCCCATCTGTACCGCGGCGCAGGCCTGCACGGGCTTCTGCCGCAGCGAGCTGCAGCTCTTCAACGAGGTGCTGGGCCCCGACGTGAACGTCAGCCGCGTCGAGCACGTGCTGGCGGGCGCGCGGCGCTGCGCCTACCGGGTCGAGCCCAAGGCGGCCGCCTGAGATTTCTTTCTCCCTGCTCTTTCACCAACCCAAAGGAACCACGATGGAACACAAGCTCCCACCCCTGCCCTACGCGCTCGACGCACTGGCACCCGAGTATTCGAAGGAAACCCTCGAGTACCACTACGGCAAGCACCACAACGCCTATGTGGTGAACCTCAACAATCTGCAGAAGGGCACCGAATTCGAGTCGATGACGCTCGAGGAGATCGTCAAGAAGTCCAGCGGCGGCATCTACAACAACGCCGCCCAGATCTGGAACCACACCTTCTTCTGGAACTGCATGAAGCCGCAAGGCGGCGGTGCTCCCACCGGCGCGCTGGCCAAGGCCATCGAAGCCAAGTGGGGCAGCTACGACGCCTTCAAGGAAGCCTTCGTGAAGTCGGCCGTGGGCAACTTCGGCTCGGGCTGGACCTGGCTGGTGAAGAAGGCCGACGGCTCGGTGGACATCGTGAACACGGGCGCAGCCGGCACGCCGCTGACCACCGCCGACACCGCGTTGCTGACGGTGGACGTCTGGGAGCACGCCTACTACATCGACTACCGCAACCTGCGCCCGAAGTTCGTCGAGACCTTCCTGGCCAAGCTGGTCAACTGGGACTTCGCAGCCAGGAACTTCGGCTGATCGATCGTTCGATCAGTCGTTGATCAGGTTCAGGATGTTCCCGTCCGGGTCCTTGAACCACGCGACCTTCATGTCGCCCATGACATGGAGGTCGCCGACCAGCTGCGTGTCGGGCATGTCGTAGTGCTCGAAACGCACGCCCCGCGACTTCAGCGCGTCCACGAGGCGTTCGATGTCGCCATCGACCGACCACGTCACGGCCGTCGCCTGGTTGGTGCCCGCGAACTGCGATCGGTACACATTGATGCGCGTGTTGCCGCTGCGATAGACGATGACCTCGTCCCCTTCCGCATCGACCTGGTTCAGGCCCAGCGTGTCTTCGTAGAAGCGACGGGCCACGGCGAGATCCTTCACCGCGAGATTGGCCACTGCGTTGATGTTTCCGAGCATGCGAGTCTCCTTCCAGGCCCCGCGCGCCATCGAAAATGAAGGGCGCCGAGCTTGCCAAAATTACTCAACCATGCGGTGCAGTATTTGCGTCGGACAGGGCCCTGTCAAGGCATCGGAAAATGGGGCCCCGCAAGTCGATACGTGCCCCATCGCGAATGAAGAAATCCTTCTTACGCGGCTTCCGGCACACTGCACCCCCGGTGCAGTGACCGCAGGCGACGGCTGCAACCCCCGATCCATTCCGACGAAGAGACAACCCATGATCCGCAGACATCTCGGCAAGCTGGCCACCTCGCTGGCGTTCTCGCTGGCACTCCCGCTGGCCCTTACCGCCACCGCCCACGCACAGGCCACCGCCTACCCCGCCAAGCCCGTGCGCCTGATCGTGCCCTTCCCGCCCGGCGGCGGCACCGACATCCTGGCCCGCCTGGTGGCCCAGAAGCTCACCGAGGCCAAGCACTGGACCATGGTGCCCGACAACCGCGCGGGCGCCGGCGGCACCATCGGCATCGCCGAGGCCGCGCGCGCGGCGCCCACGGGCTACGACATCGTGATGGGCCAGAAGGACAACATGGTCGTGGCGCCCTGGCTCTACAAGAACCTGAGCTACAACCCGGTGAAGGACCTGACCGCGGTAGCCCATGTGGCCTACACGCCGGTGGTGATCGTCACGCAGGCCAACTCCAAGTTCAAGACGCTCGACGACGTGGTGAAGGCCGCGCGCGCCGCGCCCGACACCGTCACCTACGGCTCGCCCGGCAACGGCACCACCATCCATCTGGCCGGCGAGATCTTCAACGGCGCCGCCAGGATCAAGATGCGCCACGTGCCCTACAAGGGCTCCAACGCGGCCATGATGGACGTGCTCGCGGGCAACGTCGACCTGATGGTGTCGTCGGTGCCCTCGGCCATGGCGCAGATCAAGGCCGGCAAGCTGCGTCCGCTGGCCGTCACCTCGGCCAAGCGCAGCACCTCGCTGCCCGAGACGCCCACCGTGGCCGAGCTCGGCTACAAGGACTTCGACGTGAGCACCTGGTACGGCATCTTCGTGCCGGCCGGCACGCCCAAGGACGTGGTGACCACGCTCAATGCCGAGATCAACAAGCTGCTGGCCACGCCCGACATGAAGGCGGCCATCATCGCGCAGGGCGCCGAGCCGCAAAGCATGACGCCCGAGCAGTTCGGTGCGCTGCTGAAGACCGACTACGAGAAGTGGAAGGGCATCGTGCAAGCCTCGGGCGCGACAATCGAATAAGACTTCGCGTCGCAGAATGGTGTCTCCAGAACAGGCCGCAACGACGGCATGGAGACACCGATGGTTCCTTCGCTTCCCCTGAAGACGGCTGCCCTCGCGGCGGCCGTCGTCCTTTTCCAGGGCTGCGCGCAGACGCCTGCCGCGCAGAAACCTTCAGATGCCACCGTCGCCGCCCACGTCGCGGCAGCCACGAAGGCCGCGGGCACCGACCTCGGGCCGCTGCTGTCGCTGTGCAAGCCCGCCCCCGCCACGCGCCCGCCGCAGGAAGAGCTCGACAAGGGCCTGCCGCTGCTCATCAACAAGCCGGCACCGCCGCCCGCCAAGGCCTTCGACAACCTCTACTTCGTGGGCGCCGACTGGGTCAGCGCCTGGGCCATCAAGACCTCGGACGGCATCATCCTCATCGACGCGCTCAACAACCAGGTGGAAGCCGCAGCGCTGATCGAGGGCGGCATGCGCAAGCTGGGCCTGGACCCGGCGCAGATCAAGTACGTGATCGTCACGCACGGACACGGCGACCACTACGGCGGCGCGCCGTATCTCGCGCAGAAGTACCGCGCGCGCGTGGTGATGAGCGAGCCCGACTGGACGATGACCGAGACCAAGCTCGAATTCGCCACGCCGATCTGGGGCGCGCCTCCGAAGCGGGACATCTCGGTGAAGGACGGCGACCGCGTCACGCTGGGCGACACCACCGTCACGCTCTACCTCACGCCGGGCCACACCATGGGCACGCTCTCGCCGGTGTTCGACGTCAGCGAGAACGGCAGGAAGCACCGCGCCATGCTCTGGGGCGGCACGGGCTTCAACTTCGGCAAGGACATCCCGCGGCTGGACAACTACATCGCCTCCACGAAGCGCATGGATTCGATCGTGAAGGCGCAGAACATCGACGTGATGCTGTCGAACCACTCGAACGTCGACAGCTCGCAGGCCAAGATGGCCGCGCTGCGCCAGCAGCCCGCGGGCGCAGCAAACCCGTTCGTGATTGGCACGCCGACTGTGGAGCGTGCGCTGGGCGTGATGGGTGAATGCGCGCAGGCGCAGCGCGACAGGTTTGCGATGCAGTAGCAAACAGCAGCGCCTCCCCGATGGTTTCACTCCCTCTCCCCTCGGGGAGAGGGCTGGGGTGAGGGGGTAACGGCGGTAGCGAAGGTCGCGCATCTTCCTGAGCCGCTGACCTCACCCTAACCCTCTCCCCAAGGGGTGAGGGAACAACGCCCGAACTCAGTCAGGCACGAACTTCCTGTTGAAGACGTCCACATCCGCCGCGTCCTCGAACGTCGCCACCTGCCCCATCTTCCCGTCGCTCATGCGGCAGGCCGAGAACAGGCTGTAGCGCCCCTTGAAGCCGAATTCGTTCATCACGATCAGCGCATAGGGGTGCGGCACGAACACCTGGTGCTCGAACACGATGCGGTGCACGTTGCGCGGCGAGGGAAAGAGCTTGTACTCGCCGGTGTCGATGGCCTGGGCCGTTGCCATGGGGTCGCTCGCCTTCCGCTCAGTCGGGGTCGCGCACGTCGGCCACGGGCTTGGCGCCGAAGTCCGCGCGCGAGAGGTACTTCAGCACCTTGGCCGCGGCCGTGGCGGGGCTGTCGAGCATGCCTTCGTTCTTCATCTTCTCGAAGCGCGTGCGGTCCGGAAACTTCTCGGCCGAGGCACCGCGCAGCTGCACCTGCATGTCGGTGTCGATCACGCCCGGCGCCAGCGAGACGATGCGCGCGCCGTTCGGCGCATTGGCCTCTTCCAGCGCCACGGCGCGCGAGAAGTGGTCCATGCCGGCCTTCGCGGCGCAGTAGGGCGCCTGGCTGCCCATGGCGTTGCGGCCCAGGCCCGAGGAGATGTTCAGCACCTTGCGCGCACCGCGCCATTCGCGCGTGGCGCCGAGGAACGCCGCCGTCAGCAGCATCGGCGCTTCCAGGCCGATGCGCAGGGCCAGCGACAGTTCCGACTCCACGGCGCGCGACAGCGGCGCGGGGTTGCCCACGGTGCCGGCATTGTTGATGAGCGTGACGCTGTCGAAGCGCTGCGCGTCGACGGTCTTGAGCCAGGCCGAGAGGCGCTCGGCCGCGGCCACCGGGTCGGACAGGTCCTGCTCCCATTGCGTGAGCTCGGCACCGCCAGCCTTGGCTGCCTCGGCCAGCGCGGACGACTGCTTGCGCGAAATGCCGACGACCGTGTGGCCGGCCTGCAGCAGCTGCTCGGCAATGGCCTGGCCCAGGCCGCGCGAGGCGCCGGTGATGAGGGTGAGGTGAGAGGTAGACATGGGATTGCGGTGGAGACGGAAAGAAAACCGCGAGCTTAGGCGATGCGATGAATTTCGATCGGGCCCACGGTTGAATCCGTCGCCGCGGCACCGAGTCCTGAACGTACCGGCGATAGATGGAGTTTTGTCCTTCAAAATGGACAAATTCCGTTTTGAGTCACAAAATGTGGCGAATGAAGGACAAAATCAGGCTTCCCGGCGAGCTTGGACAAGCCATCAAGCGCGCGCGAAAAGAAGGCCGCCTGAAGGCGACCGACATCGCCTCACGGTCGGGCCGCGCGCGCAACGTTCTCTACCGCCTGGAGCGCGGAGAAGACGTCACCCTCGCCTCGCTTTTCGACATCCTGCGCGCCATGGATCTCACGATCAGCCTGGAGCGCCTGGGCATGCCAACGCTGGAGGAAGTCACGCAACGCTTCGGACAGAACGAGGACGACGATGCTTCCTGAAAAGATCAGGCAGCTCGACGTCGAGATCGCCGGCGCGCCCGCCGGGCAGTTGCTCAGGCACTCCGTCTACGAGTTCCGGTACCTCGACGGCCGTGCGGACCAGCCCTCGGTCGCGCTCCTCATGCCGCCGACCCGGCCCACATACCAGGACGGCGACCTCTTCGCGGTCATGGATCAGAACCTGCCGGAGGGCGACCTGTACCTGCGCCTGCGGGCGATGTTCCCCAAGCAGCAGCTCACCCCGATGCACCTGCTCGCGGTGATCGGCTCCAACGGCATCGGGCGGCTGGGCTTCCAGCTGCCGGGAGCGCAGCCGCTTGCGGCGCCTCGGACCATCGACCGCAAGACCTTGCTGCAAACCCGCTACACGCCCGAGGTGTTCGACGAACTGGTGCGGGCGTATCTGAGCACGGGCGCAGGCATCGCCGGCATGCAGCCGAAGATCATGGTGCCGGATCGGGTCACCCTCCCGGTGCCCACGATCATCGTGAAGGCCGCCGCTCCTTCCTACCCGGGCCTGTCGGCCAACGAGTTCTTGTGCCTGACGGCCGCCGGCCACGCCGGCATCGAGACACCCGGCTTCGATCTCTCGGACGACGGACAGCTGCTCCTGGTCGACAGGTTCGACATCGCGGCGGACGGCTCGCGCATCGGGTTCGAGGACATCGCGGCGTTGATGAACCTCCGGGTGCGCGACATCCAGTCCGATCGGAAGTACCACGGCAGCTACCAGCGCATCGCCGAGCTGATGCAGTACCTTCAGCTGCCCAGCGAGAACCTGGCGCGCTTCTTCGAGCAGGTCGCCTTCAGCATCATGGTGCGCAACGGCGACGGCCACCTCAAGAACTACGGATTGCTCTACACCTCGACGGCGGACTGCCGCCTCGCGCCCATGTTCGACGTGGTGACCACCGCGATCTACAGGTACACGCGCTACGAGGGCGGGCCCGAGCTGGAGGACCGCACGCTTGCGCTCAAGCTCTTCGCGGGCAAGGGCCACACCAGGGCCTATCCGACGACCGAGGAGCTGCTGCTTTTCGGCAGCAAGGTATGCGGGGTCGCCAAGCCCGCCCTCGTTCTCGAGCGAATCGCCGAGGGGATGCGAAAGACGCTGGACGAGGCGCGCGGCGACCAGCGGATCCCGAAAGACCTGCTGGCGAAGATGCGAGACACGTGGACCGACGGGATGATCCACGCCAAGACGCGATAACAGCCGGAGGCGGCTCTAGCGGAACTGCTTCCTCAGGAAGTTGCGATGCCGCGCAATGTGCTGCATCTGCGCCGGCGCGATGGTGCCGCCCAGGTCGACCTCGTCCGCACCGTTGAGCACCGCGTTGGCATTGGCCATGGCGCGCGCCACGACTTCTTCCTCGCTCACGCCGAGCTGCGCCGCGAGGTCGAGGGCAACGCGGCGCATGGCGCGCTGCGAGAGCATCCACATCGCGCCGAAGCGATCCCAGGCGAGCGCAGCTTCCTCGGCCTTCTCGCGGTCGGCCAGGATCTCGGCGAGCGGCTTGGCCAGCACCGCGTCGAGCGCTTCTACCTTTTCGGTGAGCGCCTCGTTGCGCTCGATGACTTCCTCCAGCGTGGGGCCGGCGCTTTCGGGCTTGGCCTTGGGTGGTTCCGGAGGCGGGATGAATGCGGCCTCGGCATTCGCGGGCACGATCTGGAGCTTGTCGGAGAGATTGGTCATGATTTTTCCGCCTGGGTTGGCACCGGCTGGGTCTTCTTGTTCGACATCGCGGTCGCGCGCAGGCCCGGCAGGTCGAGCACGCGCAGCCCGCCGTACTCCACGCGGATCAGCCCCTGCGCCGAGAGCGCGTTCAGCGCCTCGTTCACGCGCTGGCGCGAGAGGCCGACGAGGTAGGCCAGTTCCTGCTGGGTGATTCGCAGGACTTCGCCCACGCCCGGATACAGCACCGGATTGAACAGCGACACGAGGTTGCGCGCCACGCGCGCGTCGGGGTTGTTGAGCCGGTCGATCTCGAGCGCGGCGATGAACTGGCCCAGCCGCTCGTTGAGCTGGTTCATCACGAAGCGGTTGAAGCCGATGGAATGGTCGAGCAGCCAGTGGAAGCTGTCGGTGGGCAGGCCGGCGATGAGGCTGCGCCGCAGCGCCTGGATGTTGTAGCGGTAGGGCTCGCGCTTCATCACCGTGCCTTCGCCGAACCAGCCGCCGGGCGGCACGCCGGTGTAGGTGACGGAGCCGCCGTCGGCGTTGTCGTTGCTCATCTTCAGGAGCCCCTCGACCACGCCGAACCAGTAGGTGGGCGAGCGCCCGACGCGGCAGACGAGGTCGCCGGGCTCGGCCTCGCCGACCACCAGCGCGGCCTCGGCGCGGCGCCGCTCGGCGGGCGTGAGCGTGGGCAGCCACGGAATGCCTTCCAGTTCCTGCGCATTGGCTGCGCGCACCCGGTCCCTGATGGTCGAACCGCCGAGCGCGCTGTGGGTGGGATGGCCATGAGGCATCGGGAAACTCCGGGGAGTAGTGTCCCTAGGATTGTCGTTGGAACGACAAGCGGGCGTCAAAGTGAGTCCTACGATCCGGCCACTGTGCAAACACCCGCCCCCACCTTTCCCCGTCTGCTGCTCGCGCACGCCGAGGCCCAGCCCGAGGCCCCAGCCATGCGCGAGAAGGACCTCGGCATCTGGCAAACCTGGAGCTGGAGCGCCGTCGCGCAGGAAGTGCGCGAGACCGCCTGCGGCCTCGCGAGCCTGGGCTTCAGGCCCTTCGACAACCTGGCCATCGTCGGCGCCAACCGGCCCCACCTGTACATGGCGGCGGTCGCGGCGCAGAGCCTGCGCGGCGTGCCGGTGCCGCTGTACCAGGACGCGGTGGCCGGCGAGATGGTCTTCATGCTGCAGGACGCCGGCATCGAGTTCGTGATCGTCGAAGACCAGGAGCAGGTCGACAAGCTGCTCGAGTGCCGCGAGATGCAGCAGGGCAAGCAGCCCGGCATCCGCTACATCGTCTACGACGACCCCAAGGGCCTGCGCCACTACGACCAGCCCGGGCTCATGAGCCACGAGCAGCTGCGCGCGCTGGGCCGCGAGTTCGACAGGGCCAACGTCGGCTACTACGACCGCGCGGTGGCCAGCGGCGAAGCGACGGACGTGGGCGTGATCCTCTACACCTCCGGCACCACCGGCCGCCCCAAGGGCGTGTGCCAGACGCACGCGAGCTTCATCGCGGCGGGCCGCGGCGGCGTGGAGACCGACAGGCTCGGCCCCGGCGACAACATCATGAGCTACCTGCCGATGGCGTGGGTGGGTGACCACCTGTTCTCGGTGGCGCAGTGGCTGGTGGGCGGCTTCACGCTCAACTGCCCCGAGTCGTCGGAAACGGTGATGAACGACATGCGCGAGATCGGCCCGAGCTACTACTTCGGCCCGCCGCGCACCTTCGAGGGGCTGCTGACAGCCGTGTCGATCCGCATGGAAGACGCCGCGGCTCCGAAGCGCTGGCTGTACGCGAAGTTCATGGCGCTGGCGCAGCGCGTGGGCGCCGACATCCTCAACGGCGCGCCGGTGAGCATGGGCGACCGCCTGATGTACCGCCTGGGCGACCTGCTGATCTACGGCCCGCTGCGCAACGTGCTGGGCATGAGCCGCATCCGCGTGGCATACACCGCGGGCGCGGCCATCGGGCCCGACCTGTTCCGCTTCTACCGCTCCATCGGCGTCAACCTGAAGCAGTTCTACGGCCAGACCGAGACCTGCGCCTACGTGTGCCTGCAGCAGGACGGCAAGGTCAAGCTGCAGACCGTGGGCACGGCCGCGCCCGGCATCGAGCTGAAGATCGCCGAAGACGGCGAGGTGCTGGTGCGCGGCGTGTCGGTGCTCAAGGAGTACTACAAGCGCCCCGACGCCACCGCCGAGGTGCTGGACGCGAACGGCTACTTCCACACCGGCGACGCGGGCGTGCTCGACAGCGAAGGCCACCTGCGCATCATCGACCGCGCCAAGGACGTGGGCCGCCTCGTGGGCGGCGCGATGTTCGCGCCCAACTACATCGAGAACAAGCTCAAGTTCTTCCCGCAGATCAAGGAAGCCGTGTGCTTCGGCAACGGCCGCGACGAGGTCTGCGCCGCCATCAACATCGACTACGAGGCCGTCGGCAACTGGGCCGAGCGCCGAGGCCTGGCCTACGGTGGCTACGTCGACCTGGCCGGCAAGCCCGACGTGCTCGCGCTGGTGGCCGAGTGCATCGCCAAGGTGAACGCCGACCTCGCCGCCGAAGACGGCATGGGCGAGACGCAGATCGCGCGCTTCCTCGTGCTTCACAAGGAACTCGACCCCGACGACGACGAGCTCACCCGCACGCGCAAGGTGCGCCGGGGCTTCATCGCCGACAAGTACGCGGTGCTGGTCGACGCGCTCTACGGCGGCAGGAAGGAGCAGTTCATCGAGACCCAGGTCAAGTTCGAGGACGGACGCACGGGCGTGGTGAGCGCGACGCTGAAGATCGTCGAGGCGAAGCGGTTCGCGCCGTTGGGAAAGGCGGCGTGAGATGAATGCACTCGAATTCGGACAGCCGAACGCAGAAGAAATACAAAAACTGCGCAGAAGTCGCAGAGGGAATCGGATGAACTTTTCATGGTCTTCTTTCGCGACTTCTGCGAAACCTTCGCGACTTCTGCGTTCGGCCGTCCGCGTCCAGGAGCCCGTCCATGGCTAGAAAAACCGGCGACGTCATCCTGGACGTGCAGAACATCTCGCTGAGCTTCGGCGGCGTGAAGGCGCTCACCGACATCAGCTTCAACGTGCGCGAGCACGAGGTGCGGGCCATCATCGGGCCGAACGGCGCGGGCAAGAGCTCGATGCTGAACTGCATCAACGGCGTGTACTGGCCGCAGCAGGGCTCCATCACCTTCCGGGGCCAGACCTTCAAGCACATGAACTCGCGCCAGGTGGCCGAGATGGGCGTGGCGCGCACCTTCCAGAACCTGGCCCTCTTCAAGGGCATGAGCGTGCTCGACAACATCATGACGGGCCGCAACCTCAAGATGAAGAGCGGCCTGTTCGCGCAGGCGCTGCGCTGGGGACCGGCCGAGCGCGAGGAACTCGCGCACCGCGAGTTCGTCGAGCACATCATCGACTTCCTCGAAATCCAGGCGCACCGCAAGACGCCGGTGGGCCGCCTGCCCTACGGCCTGCAGAAGCGCGTGGACCTGGGCCGCGCGCTCGCGATGGAGCCGCAGGTGCTGCTGCTGGACGAGCCCATGGCCGGCATGAACGTGGAGGAGAAGCAGGACATGAGCCGCTTCATCCTCGACGTGAACGACGAGTTCGGAGCCACCATCGTGCTGATCGAGCACGACATGGGCGTTGTGATGGACATCTCCGACCGCGTGGTGGTGCTGGACTACGGCAAGAAGATCGGCGACGGCACGCCCGACGAGGTGCGCAGCAACGAAGACGTGATCCGGGCCTATCTGGGTGTGGAGCACTGATGGCCGCGCACGACCGCTTCCTGTCTTGCCCCCTCTCCCGCCTGCGGGAGAGGGTTGGGGTGAGGGTCGACGGCCTCATCACAAACGGCAGCATCTCCAACGCCGCTTGCCCTCACCCCTGCCCTCTCCCGCAAGCGGGAGAGGGAGAAAGAAACTGACCATGGGCTTTTTCCTCGAAACCCTCTTCGGCGGCCTCATGGTCGGCATGCTCTATTCGCTGATCGCCATCGGCTTCGTGCTGATCTACAAGGCCTCCGGCGTCTTCAACTTCGCGCAGGGCGCGATGGTGCTGTTCGCGGCGCTGGCCATGGCGCGCTTCGCCGAGTGGTTCCCGCAGTGGTTCGGCTTCGAAAGCCAGGTCCTCGCGAACATCCTGGCCTTCGTCGCGGCCATGGCGGTGATGGTTCTCGTGGCCTGGCTCATCGAACGGCTCGCGCTGAGCAAGCTGGTGAACCAGGAAGGCATCACGCTGCTGATGGCCACGCTGGGCATCGCCTACTTCCTCGACGGCGTGGGCCAGACCATCTTCGGCAACGACATCTACAAGATCGACGTCGGCATGCCCAAGGAACCGTTGATGGTGCTGGAGAACACCTTCCAGGGCGGCCTGCTGCTGAGCCAGGAAGACCTGATCGCCGCACTCGTGGCCGCGGGCCTCGTGGTGGTGCTGGCCATCTTCTTCCAGAAGACCGCCACCGGCCGCGCCCTTCGCGCGGTGGCCGACGACCACCAGGCCGCGCAGTCCATCGGCATTCCGCTCAAGCGCATCTGGGTGATCGTGTGGTCGGTGGCCGGCTTCTCGGCGCTGGTGGCCGGGATCATCTGGGGATCGAAGCTGGGCGTGCAGTTCTCGCTGTCGCTGGTGGCGCTGAAGGCGCTGCCGGTGGTGATCCTGGGCGGCCTCACTTCCATTCCGGGCGCCATCATCGGCGGCCTCTTGATCGGCGTGGGCGAGAAGCTCTCCGAGATCTATCTGGGCCCCATGTTCGGCGGCGGCATCGAGATCTGGTTCGCCTATGTGCTGGCGCTGGTGTTCCTGCTTGTGCGCCCGCAGGGCCTCTTCGGCGAAAAGATCATCGATCGGGTGTGAGATGAAGAACTTCGAATACGGACAACCGAACGCGGAAGAAATGCAAAAGCTGCGCAGAGGTCGCAGAAGAAAACCTCAAGATTTTCTGCATTCCTTCTGCGACCTCTGCGAGGCCTTCGCGACCTCTGCGTTCGGCTGTCCGATCCCGCTTTCGACCTACTGACATGTTCTACAGAGAAAACGGCCAATTCAAGTCGAGCTACCGCGCCGACCAGCAGATCTTCCCGATCGCGCAGGACCGCCTGGCCATCCTCGTTCTGCTGCTCGTGGCGTTCGTGGTGGTGCCGCTGGGCGTGTCGGACTACTGGATGCGCGCCATCCTCACGCCCTTCCTCATTCTTTCGCTCGCCGCACTGGGGCTGAACATCCTCGTGGGCTACTGCGGCCAGATCTCGCTGGGCACCGGCGCCTTCATGGCGGTGGGCGCGTACGCGGCCTACAACTTCCAGGTGCGCATCGACGGCATGCCGCTCATCGCATCGCTGCTGCTGGGCGGACTGTGCGCCACGGTGATCGGCGTGCTCTTCGGCATTCCGAGCCTGCGCATCAAGGGGCTGTACCTGGCCGTGGCCACGCTGGCGGCGCAGTTCTTCACCGACTGGGCCTTCCTGCGCATCCAGTGGTTCACCAACAATTCTTCCTCCGGCTCGGTGAGCGTGGCGGGGCTCAACGTGTTCGGCGTGCCCATCGAGTCGCCGGCGCAGAAGTATCTTTTCTGCCTGATCTTCGTCTCGGTGTTCGCGCTGCTGGCCAAGAACCTGGTGCGCAGCGCCATCGGCCGCGAATGGATGGCGATGCGCGACATGGACGTGGCCGCCGCGGTGATCGGCATCCGCCCCGTCTACGCCAAGCTCACGGCCTTCGCGGTGAGCAGCTTCATCGTCGGCGTGGCCGGCGCGCTGTGGGGCTTCGTGCACCTGGGCGCGTGGGAGCCGGCGGCCTTCAGCATCGACCGCTCGTTCCAGCTGCTGTTCATGGTGATCATCGGCGGGCTGGGCTCGATCATGGGCAGCTTCTTCGGTGCCGCCTTCATCGTGCTGCTGCCGCTCCTGCTCAACCAGCTGCCGGGCTGGCTGGGCTTCTCGATTTCCACCGCGCTGGCCTCGCACCTGGAGACCATGATCTTCGGCGCGCTGATCGTGTTCTTCCTGATCGTCGAGCCGCACGGCCTCGCGCGGCTGTGGTCCACGGCCAAGGAGAAGCTGCGGCTGTGGCCGTTCCCGCATTGATTGATGAGTTCCCGTTCGTAGAAAACCCGGCACCGAGGTGCCCACAAAGGAGACAGGCATGAAACTGAAATCGCTCGCTCTGACCGCCGCCCTGGTGGCCGGCACCCTCGGCGCCGCGCTCGCGCCATCCGTGGCCGGCGCGCAGGCCAAGGAGCAGTTCTTCCCGCTGCTGGTGTACCGCACAGGCCCCTACGCACCCAACGGCACGCCCTGGGCCAACGGCAAGCAGGACTACATCAAGCTGGTCAACGCCACCGGCGGCATCAACGGCGTGAAGATCGCGTACGAGGAGTGCGAGACCGGCTACGCCACCGACAAGGGCGTGGAGTGCTACGAGCGCCTGAAGGGCCGCCCCGGTGTCGCGCTCTTCGACCCGCAGGCCACCGGCATCACCTTCGCGCTGACCGACAAGGTGCCCACCGACAAGATCCCGCTGATCACGCTGGGCTACGGCCTGGCCGCCTCGCAGGACGGCGGCGTCTTCAAGTGGAACTTCCCGCTGATGGGCTCCTACTGGACCGCGGCCGACATCCTGATCCAGCACATCGGGAAGAAGGAGGGCGGCATGGACAAGCTCAAGGGCAAGAAGATCGCCCTCGTCTATCACGACTCGCCCTTCGGCAAGGAACCGATCCCGCTGCTGCAGGAGCGCGCCAAGCAGAACGGCTTCGAGCTCTCGCTGATCCCGGTGACCGCGCCCGGCGTGGAGCAGAAGTCGGCCTGGCTGCAGGTGCGCCAGCAGCGGCCCGACTTCGTGCTGCTGTGGGGCTGGGGCGTGATGAACTCCACCGCCCTGAAGGAGGCCGTGGCCACCGGCTACCCGCGCGAGAAGATGTACGGCGTGTGGTGGGCCGGCGCCGAGCCCGACGTGAAGGACGTGGGCGCCAACGCCAAGGGCTACCACGCGCTGGCGCTGAACACCTCGGGCACGCAACCCAAGGTGATCCAGGACATCCTCAAGCAGGTGCACGACAAGGGCCAGGGCACCGGTCCGAAGGACGAAGTGGGCTCAGTGCTCTACACGCGCGGCGTGATCATCCAGATGCTGACCATCGAGGCGGTGAAGCGCGCGCAGGAGCGCTTCGGCAAGGGCAAGGTCATGACCGGCGAGCAGGTTCGCTGGGGCATGGAGAACCTCGCGCTCGACCAGAAGAAGCTGGACGCGCTGGGCTTCTCGGGCGTGATGCGCCCGGTGAGCACCTCGTGCCAGGACCACATGGGCTCAACCTGGGCGCGCGTGCACACCTGGGACGGCGCGAAGTGGGGCGACATGTCCGACTGGTACCAGGCCGACGAGCAGATCATCAAGCCGATGGTGAAGGCCGCGGCCGACAAGTACGCGGGCGAGAAGAAGCTCACCCGCCGCGAAGCAGCGGATTGCCAGTCCTGATGCGCTGAGCGAGCGTTCCGTGGCGGCTCGCGAGAGCCGCCATTCGCAAGAGCGGCGGGCACCCCGTGCGCCGTTCTTGCGAATGCTTCGGACCACACCATGAGCGAATCCAACATCCTCCTCAACGTCAACGGCATCGAGGTCATCTACAACCACGTGATCCTGGTGCTCAAGGGCGTGTCGCTCACCGTGCCCGACGGCGGCATCGTGGCGCTGCTCGGCGGCAACGGCGCGGGAAAGACGACCACGCTGCGCGCGGTGAGCAACCTGCTCGCGGGCGAGCGCGGCGCGGTCACCAAGGGCACCATCGAGCTGCGCGGCGAGCGCATCGAGGCGCTGTCGCCGGCCGAGCTGGTCAAGCGCGGGCTGATACAGGTGATGGAAGGCCGCCACTGCTTCGCGCACCTGACCATCGAGGAGAACCTGATGACCGGCGCCTACACGCGCACCGACGGCAAGGCCGCGGTGCAGCAGACGCTGGAGAAGGTCTACGCGTACTTCCCGCGCCTGAAGACGCGCCGCACCTCGCAGGCGGCCTACACCTCCGGCGGCGAGCAGCAGATGTGCGCCATCGGCCGCGCGCTGATGGCCAATCCGACCATGGTGCTGCTCGACGAGCCCTCGATGGGCCTCGCGCCGCAGATCGTGGAGGAAGTGTTCGAGATCGTGAAGGACCTGAACGCCAAGGAGCGCGTGACCTTCCTGCTGGCCGAGCAGAACACCAACATGGCGCTGCGCTACGCCGACTACGGCTACATCCTGGAGAACGGCCGCATCGTGATGGACGGCGAGGCGAAGAGCCTGCGCGAGAACGAGGACGTGAAGGAGTTCTACCTCGGCGTCGGCGGCGCGGACCGGAAAAGCTTCCGCGATGTCAAGAGCTACAAGCGGCGCAAGAGGTGGCTGGCCTGACTCTCCCCCGCCGGAGGCTGAACCGAACAGAAAGACAAAGGGTACGGACATGACCGACCACTACGACAAACTCGAGATCCGAGACCCCGCCGAACGCGAGCGCGACCTGCTGGCCGCGCTGCCGAAGCAGATCGCACAGGCCCAGACAGCGGCGCCCGCCTTCGCGAAGATCCTCGACGGCGTGAAGCCCGCCGACGTCACCACGCGCGAGGCGCTCGCGAAACTACCGGTCACGCGCAAATCGGAATTGCTCGAATTGCAGAAGGCACGGCGCGCGGACGACCCCTTCGGCGGCTTCTCGACGATCGTGCGCGGGCCGCGGATGCCGCGCGTGTTCGCGAGCCCCGGCACCATCTACGAGCCCGAGGGCGAGGCGCGCGACTACTGGCGCACCGCGCGCGCATTGCATGCGGCGGGTTTTCGCGGCGGCGAGCTCATCCACAACAGCTTCAGCTATCACATGACGCCCGCGGGCTCGATCATGGAAAGCGGCGCGCGCGCCATGGGCTGCACCGTGTTCGCGGGCGGCACCGGGCAGACCGAGCAGCAGCTCGAAGCCATGGTCGACCTCAAGCCCGAGGGCTACGCGGGCACGCCCAGCTTCCTGAAGATATTGCTGGAGAAGGCCGAGGAGAAGAGCGTCAAGCTGCCATCGCTCACCAAGGCGCTGGTGTCTGGCGAGGCCTTCCCACCGAGCCTGCACGACTGGATCGCCGCGCGCGGCGTGAAGGGAACGCAGTGCTACGCCACCGCCGACCTGGGCCTCATCGCTTACGAAACCAGCGCGCGCGAGGGGCTGGTGCTCGATGAAGGCGTGCTGGTCGAGATCGTGCGCCCCGGCACCGGCCACCCGGTGCCCGACGGTGAAGTCGGAGAGATCGTCGTCACCACCTTCAACCCCGACTACCCGCTGGTGCGCTTCGGCACCGGCGACCTCTCGGCGGTGCTCGCGGGCACCTGCCCCACGGGCCGCACCAACAAGCGCATCAAGGGCTGGATGGGCCGCGCCGACCAGACCACCAAGGTTCGCGGCATGTTCGTGCACCCGTCGCAGGTGGCCGAGATCGCGCGGCGCTTTCCCGAAGTGCAGCGCGCGCGCCTCGTCGTCTCGGGCGAGATGGGCGACGACAGGATGACGCTGCAGCTCGAATGCGCGGGCGCCGCGCCCGAGGGGCTGGAAGCGCGCGTGAGCGCGGTGATCCGCGAGGTGACCAAGCTGCGCGGCGAGGTCGTCGTCGTGGGCGCGGGCTCGCTGCCCAACGACGGCAAGGTGATCGAGGACGCGCGCAGCTACAAGTAGCGGCGGTAGAAGCCGCGCGTCGCGGCGCGCGTGAGCAGCACCGCGAGCAGCGTGTAGACCAGCACGAGCGCCAGCGCGAAGCCGACGAGGCTACCCGCGCTGTTGAAGCCGTGCAGCCAGACCGCCAGCGCCAGCCAGGCCAGTGCAATGGCGATGCAGCCGATCTGCACCAGGGCGAAAGCCAGCACCGATGCCGCCACGGCCCTGAAGGGCCGCACCCTCGAAAGGCCCGCCGTCGCGCCCAGCCAGCCGCCCCAGAAAGCCAGCGCGAAGGCGGCCAGCGGCGGCACTACCCATGCCACCAGCAGCCCGGCGCCGTCCAGGCCTTGCGACACGGAACTCCAGCGGCTCAGCGCCGCGCCGCTCCACATCTGCAGCGACGCGAACACCGACGCCCCCACCAGCGCCACCGCGCGGCGCGGCGAAGAGCCCGCGGGTACGTCATCGCCCCGCGTATCCGAGGCATCGGCACGGCCGGCCCTCAGCGCGAACCATGCCGCGACCCACACGCCGAGCACCAGCACGATCAGCTGGGCCACGGACTGCAGGAACATGAACACCGGCATCGCCGCGCGCATCGAGGTGTCGCCCAGCGATTCGTGCAAACGCCCGCCCGGCATGAAAAGCAGCTGCAGGTCGTAGAGCAGCGGGCTCAGCGCGTAGAAGTTCAGCAGCAGCACCACGACGTATGCCGCGCCGTAGCGCACGCGCGGCTGGGGCAGCCGTACCACGCTGTCCACGCCGCGCTTTTCGAGCGCATTGCGCCCGTGGCTCCAGGCCAGCGCGGCCGCCAGCACCCAGGCCATGCCGATGCTGAACACCATCGGGACCCACACGCCCGGCAGCGCATAGGCGCTGCGCAGCTGCTCGGCATTGGGCGAGTCGGGCCAGAGCTGCAGGGTCATGTTGACCAGCACCATCACGGCGTCGATGGCCACGGTGATGAGCGCGAAGTCGCGCGGCAGGCGCAGTGCCTGCCGTGCTTGCGGATGGGAAGAAGTCGCCGTCATGGAAGAGATACTTTCGCCTTTCACGACGCATGGCGCGGCCGGCGCGGCCGCGTCATGCAAAAAAGGCGAGCGTATCGGATGACGGCGGGTGCGCCCTGTAGGCTCAGTGCGCGAGTGCGGCCTCGCCCGATTCCTCCGGTGCAGGCCCGACGTAGACCGACTGCGGACGGATCAGCCGCCCCTTCTTCACCTGCTCGCGCGCATGCGCCACCCAGCCGCTCACTCGGCCCGCCGCGAACACGCAGGTGAAGCTCTCGCGGCCGAAGCCCAGCGCTTCGAGCAGCAGCGCGGTGTAGAACTCCACGTTGGTCTCCAGCGCACGGCCCGGCTTCTTCTCGCGCAGGATGGCGAGCGCGGCCTGCTCGGCGGCTTCGGCCAGCGCGAAGCGCGCGGCGTTCACGCTGCCTTCCTCGCCGAGCCTGCCGAGCGCGCCCTTGAGCGCATCGGCGCGCGGATCGCGCACGCGGTAGATGCGATGGCCGAAGCCCATCAGCCGCTGGCCGTCGGCCACGGCCTGCTCCAGCCATGCGCGCGCGTTGGCGGCAGTGCCGATGGCATCGAGCGCATCCAGCACCGGGCCGGGCGCGCCACCGTGCAGCGGCCCCTTGAGCGCGCTGACGCCCGCGAGCACCGCCGATGCGAGACCCGCGCCTGTCGATGCAACCACGCGCGCCGCGAAGGTCGATGCGTTGAGGCCGTGATCGCACACGGTGACGAGGTAGGTGTCGAGCGCGGCGCTCTGTGCGGGGGTAGGCGATCGGCCATGCAGCATGCGCAGCATGTCGGCGGCGTGCGTCAGCGCCTCGTCCGGCGCGAGCGCCGGCACGCCCAGGCGCCAGCGCATCACGGCGGCGGTGTAGACGGCCGGCGCGGCCACCAGACGCAGCGCGGTCGACAGGTCGTCGCCATCGGGAAGCCGAGCCATCAGCGCGCGCACGGCCTCGATGGGCGGCATGCGGCGCAGCTGCGCATCGTCGTTCGGCTGCAGCAGCTCGAAGGCCTCGCGGCGCGCGCGGCCGAGGGCGCGGCGCAGGGCCGAGGCGGCGGGCAGCGTGTCGAAGAAGCCTTCGAACAGCAGGCCCACCACGTCTTCATAGCGCCAGCGCTGCGCGATCTCGTCGAGCTCGTGGCCACGGATCACCAGCCGGCCGGCCTCGCCGTCCACCTCGGACAGCACGGTATGCGCTGCCACCACGCCTTCGAGGCTACCGTCATCGTTGTTCATCGCTCTTTGCTCCTGGGTTGTCACGATGACATCGATTCTGGTCCGATGGATATTGACGTCAATCTTGATCTATTCTGTCAACATGACCATGAAGAGAAGCACGCCCCTGTGGCTGCCGGCCACCGAGGCGCTGGAGCTGATGCAGGTGCGTCCGCAGACGCTCTACGCGAGCGTGAGCCGCGGCCGCATCCGCGCCAAGCCCGATGCGGCGGATCCGCGCCGCAGCCTCTATCACCGCGACGACGTGCAGCGCGTCGCGGCGCGCGCGCGGGGCAGGCGCAGTGTCGAGACAGTGGCCAGCGAAGCCATCCAGTGGGGCGAGCCGGTGCTGGCCTCTGCCATATCGACGGTGGCCGAAGGGCGGCTGCTGTATCGCGGGCAAGATGCCTGCGTGCTGGCGGAGCAGGCCGCGCTGGAGGATGTGGCGGGGCTGCTGTGGGAAAGCACGCCACCGCGCTTTCCTGCTTCGGCCGCATCCGCTGCTTCAGGCAACGCACCGCTGCAGGCCGGCCTGCTCGCGCTCGCGGCGCGCGCCGCCACCGACCTGCCATCGCGCGGCCGCTCGCGCAGCGTGCTGCAGGCCGAGGCGGCGGGCGCGATCGGCGCGCTGGCCGATGCGATGCTGGGCACCACGCCTGCCGCGCGCGAGATGCCGCTGCACATGCGGCTGGCCACGGCGTGGCGCCGGCCGCGCGCCGCCGACGACCTGCGCCGCGCCCTGGTGCTGCTGGCCGACCACGAACTCAACGCTTCGACCTTCGCCGCGCGCGTGACGGCATCGACCGGCGCGTCGATGGCGGCCTGCCTGCTCACCGGCCTCTCGACGCTGACCGGGCCGCTGCATGGCGGCGCCTCGGCAGCGGTGCAGGCACTGATGCACCGTGCGTCGGACATCGGCGCCGAGGCCGCGGTGCGCGAGTGGCTCGCGCACGACCGGCCGCTGGCGGCCTTCGGCCATCCGCTCTACCCGGGCGGCGACGCGCGCTGCGGCGCCCTGCTCGCGAACATCGAGCTGCCGCCCGCCTTCGAGGAATTGCGTGGCGTCGGCGAGAGACTGCTGGGCGAGGCCGCGAACATCGATTTCGCGCTGGCCGCCCTCGCTGCCGTACACAGGTTGCCGCCGGGCGCGCCGCTCACGCTCTTCGCGCTCTCGCGTACCGTCGGCTGGACCGCGCACGTGCTGGAGCAGCAGGCCACGGGGCAACTGATCCGTCCGCGAGCCCGCTACACGGGGCCGATGCCCGGCGCGGCCGAAGAGATCAGTGAGCCGCGGTTTCCCGCGCGAGCGCGAAGGCCTTCGTCATCTCGCGGTTGAAGGCGGGCAGGTCGTCCGGCTTGCGGCTGGTGACGAGGCTGCGGTCGACCACGACTTCCTCGTCGGTCCACTTCGCGCCGGCGTTCTTCAGATCGGCATGCAGCGAGGGCCACGAGGTCATCTTGCGACCCTTGACGCCGCCGGCATCGATCAGCGTCCAGGGTCCGTGGCAGATCGCCGCGATGGGCTTGCCGGCCTCGACGAAGGCACGCACGAAAGCGACCGCCTTCTCGTCGATGCGCAGCGCGTCCGGATTCACGACGCCGCCGGGCAGCAGCAGTGCGTCGAAGTCGTCGGGCCTCGCATTCGTCAGCGGCACGTCGACGGGGAAGCTGTCCGCCGGGTCGTGATGGTTCCAGCCGCGCACGCGCCCGACGGGCGAGACGATCCGCGTCTGCGCGCCGGCGAGGTCGAGCGCCTTGCGCGGCTCGGTCATCTCGACCTGCTCGAAGCCGTCGGACACGAGGATGGCAACCTTCATTCCGTCCAGCGAGGATGACGATGTGGTGGTATTGGGCATGGGTTGAATCTCCTTCAAAAGCCCTTCACCCTAGGTCCGGCATGCGCCGGCCGCATCGTCCGGCGCCGGCTCCGCCTGTCGGACAGTTCGACGGCCGGCAAACTTCCTTTACGAAGAATGTGCAGCCGCTTGCTGCTACTTGTCGATCCCCGCGAGGCAGACGTACTTCACCTCGAGGAAATCGTCGAGACCGTACTTCGAGCCCTCGCGGCCGAGCCCCGACTGCTTCACGCCGCCGAAGGGCGCTTCGGCCGTGGACACGAGCCCGGTGTTCACGCCCACGATGCCCGACTCCAGTGCCTCGGCCACGCGCATGATGCGGCCGATGTCGCGCGCGTAGAAATACGAGGCCAGGCCGAACTCGGTGTCGTTCGCGGCGGCGATGGCTTCCTCCTCGGTGTCGAAGGCGAAGATCGGTGCGAGCGGCCCGAAGGTTTCTTCGCGCGCGAACAGCATGCCGGCGGTGGCGCCGCCTATCACCGTGGGCTCGAAGAAGAGGCCACCCAGCGCGTGGCGCTTGCCGCCGGTGAGCACCTTGCCGCCCTTGGCCACGGCGTCGGCCACGTGCTCCTCGATCTTCTCGACGGCCTTGGCGTCGATCAGCGGCCCCTGCGTGACGCCGGGCGCGGTGCCGTCGCCCACCTTCATCGCCTCGACCTTCGCCACCAGCTTGCGCGTGAAGTCGTCGAGCACGCCGCGCTGCACGTAGATGCGGTTGGCGCACACGCAGGTCTGGCCGGTGTTGCGGTACTTCGAAACCATCGCGCCCTCGACGGCCGCATCCACATCCGCATCGTCGAACACGATGAAGGGCGCGTTGCCGCCGAGCTCGAGCGAGAGCTTCTTGATGGTGTCGGCCGACTGCTTCATCAGCGTGCGCCCCACTTCGGTCGAGCCCGTGAAGGTGAGCTTGCGCACGACGGGGTTGCGCGTCATCTCGCCGCCGATCTTGCTGGCCGAGCCAGTGAGCACCGACAGCAGGCCCTTGGGCACGCCCGCGCGCTCGGCCAGTTCGGCGAAGGCCAGCGCGGAGAACGGCGTCTGCGTGGCGGGCTTCACCACCATCGCGCAGCCGGCAGCGAGCGCGGGGCCGGCCTTGCGCGTGAGCATGGCGGCGGGAAAGTTCCACGGCGTGATGGCGGCCGTCACGCCCACGGGCTGCTTGAGCGCGAGGATGCGGCGGTCGGCCTGCGGCGCGGGAATGGTGTCTCCGTACACGCGGCGCGCCTCCTCGGCGAACCATTCGATGAACGAGGCTGCGTAGGCGATCTCGCCGTGGCTCTCGGCCATGGGCTTGCCCTGCTCGGTGGTCATGATGAGCGCGAGGTCGTCCACATTGGCCAGCATCAGGTCGTTGAGCCTGCGCAGCACGGCGCAGCGCTCCTTGGCCGGCACCTTCGCCCACGCACGCTGGGCAATCTCGGCGGCGGCGATGGCGCGCGCGGTCTCTTCGGCGCCGCACATCGGCACGGTGCCGATCTGCTGGCCGTTGGCCGGGTTGGTGACGGCCACAGTCTCGCCGCCGTCGGCGTCGGCCCATGCGCCTGCGATGTAGGCCTGCTGGCGCAGCAGGGTCGGGTCTTTGAGCTGGATGGTCTGCATCGGTGGTGGTCTCCTGGTGTCGGGATGGATGAGGGGGCCTGCAGGACGAGAGGACCACGCCGGCGGCATCGCCGCAAGCGGCCCACCGCAAAACCCGTTCGCGAGGCCCGGGTTTGCAAGCCCCGCCATGCACCCCGCCGAGGTGCGCAAGACGGCCTTTGGCTAAGGGCTATTCGCTATAGGTCAGGCCCTGGTCAGCCCTTAAGATCGCGGCGTTTTTATTCCCCCCTTTCGGAGACGACATGAAGAAACTGTTCGCCCTCGCGGCGATTGCCGCCGCGGCCGTCGGTGCACACGCCCAGGACTTCCCCGCGGGCAAGACCGTGACGCTGGTGGTGCCTTTCGCCGCCGGCGGCCCGACCGACCGTGTCGCGCGCGACCTGGCCGAAGCCATGCAGAAGACGCTGGGCACCACCATCGTGGTGGACAACACCGCCGGCGCGGGCAGTTCCATCGGCACCGCCAAGGTGGCGCGCGCCAACCCCGACGGCTATACCCTGCTGCTGAACCACATCGGCATGTCGACGATGCCGGCGCTCTACCGCAAGCTGCCCTTCAACGTCGAGAACGACTTCGAGTACCTGGGCATGGTCAACGAAGTGCCGATGACGCTGATCGGCAAGCCCGGCCTGCCGGCCAACAACTACAAGGAACTGACGACCTGGATCGCGGCCAACAAGGGCAAGATCAACCTCGGCAACGCCGGCCTGGGCGCCGCCTCGCACCTGTGCGGCCTGCTGTTCCAGAGCGCACTGAAGGTCGAGATGACGCCGGTTCCCTACAAGGGCACCGCACCGGCCATCGCCGACCTGCTGGGCGGCCAGATCGACCTGCTGTGCGACCAGACCACCAACACCACGTCGCAGATCGAGGCCAAGAAGGTCAAGGCCTACGCCGTGACCACCAGCAAGCGCCTGACCACCCCCGCGCTGAAGGACCTGCCGACGCTGGACGAGTCGGGCCTCAAGGGCTTCGAAGTGACGATCTGGCACGGCGTGTACGCGCCCAAGGGGACGCCCGCGCCGGTGCTGAAGAAGCTCAACGAAGCCATCAAGGCCGCGATGAAGGACCCCGGCTTCATCAAGCGTGAAGAGGCGCTGGGCGCGGTGATCACCACCGACAAGCGCACCGAGCCGGCGGAACACAAGAAGTTCGTCTCGGCCGAGATCGCGAAGTGGGGGCCGATCATCAAGGCCGCCGGCGTCTACGCCGATTGACCTGGTTCGCCCCCAGGCTGCGCGCACTTCGTGTCGCTACGCCAACCCCCTTCCGGGGGCAACACCTGAGGCCCGGCGAAGCCGGTTCCTCGGTGTTCCTGGAATTGACAAATTGAAGCCGCTGTCCTTTGGGACGGCGGCTTTCTTTTTTGTTGGTGCTGCTGCGTCCTCTACTTCGGGCGGATGGCGTCGGCGGTTCCCTGGATGAAGGCCTTGATGCTCTCGATGTCGTCGTTCGAGAGCTTGCCCGTGAAGTCGGGCATGCCGCGCGACATGGCCGGGCCCTTGAGCACGAACTTGTCGAGGTTCTCGATGTAGGCCGCGTCCATGTAGCCGAGGTTGGGGATGTTGCCGCCGCGGTCCACGCCCGGCACGCCGTGGCAGAACACGCAGTTGCTCACGTAGAGCATGGTGCCGGCCTGGACCTTGGCGGGGTCGTACTTCACGCCCTGCACCAGTTTGTCCATGCGGTACTGCACGAACTCGGGCATCTTGGCGGTACCGCCCACCGCGAAGGTGTAGACCGTGCCCGGCCCCTGCCGCTCGGTGGCGCGCTGCGCGAGGCCGTAGACGCCGCCCCAGCCCACCGCGACCGACACGTACTGCTTGCCGTCGACCATGTAGGTCGATGGCGCGGCAACCACACCGGTGCCGGTGGGCGTTTCCCAGAGCTTCTCGCCGGTCTTCGCGTTGTAGGCCAGCAGGCGGCCATCGGCCGTGCCCTGGAACACGAGGTTGCCGGCGGTGGTGAGGGTGCCGCCGTTCCAGGGCGATGCATAGTCCACGCCCCAGGCTTCCTTCTGCGCCACCGGGTCCCAGGCCACGAGGCGGCCGAAAGGCTTGCTCTTGGGAGGCTCGGCGTTGGCGAACTTGCCCAGGTTCCAGCCCAGGCCCGAATGCGGACGGCCGGGCACGTTCTCGTCGAACTTCCAGTCCTTGTCGTCCATGAGGTTGATCGGCACATGCTGCGCGGGCAGGTAGGCGAAGCCGGTCTGCGGGTTGAACGACATCGGATGCCAGTTGTGCGCGCCGAAGGGCCCGGGGATGCTGTCGCCGGGCTTGGTGGCGTCGCGCGCGGCGGCGATCTCGATGGGGCGGCCGTTCCTGTCGTAGCCGGTGGCCCAGTTGACCTCGACGAAGTTCTTCGCCGAAATGAACTTGCCGTTGGTGCGGTCGATGACGAAGAAGAAGCCGTTCTTCGGCGCATGCAGCAGCACCTTGCGCTGCTTGCCGCCGATCTTCACGTTGGCGAGGATCATCGACTGCGTGGAGGTGTAGTCCCAGTTGTCGCCGGGCGTCTCCTGGTAGTGCCACACGTACTTGCCGGTGTCGGGGTCGAGCGCCACCACCGAGCCCAGGTAGAGGTTGTCGCCGCCCTTGGGGCTGCGCGCCTTGTGCGACCAGGGCGAGCCGTTGCCGGTGCCCACGTACATCAGGTTGAGCTCGGGGTCGAAGGCGAAGCTGTCCCAGGCGGTGCCGCCGCCGCCGGCCTCCCAGTACTTGCCACTGGGGTCCCAGGTCTTGGCGGCGCGCGCCATCGACTCGTCCTCGAAGGGCTTGCCCGGGTCGCCCGGCACCACGAACCAGCGCCACTTCTGGTCGCCCGTCTTCGCGTCGTAGGCGGTGACGAAGCCGCGCACGCCGTATTCGGCCCCGCCGTTGCCGATGATGACCTTGCCCTTGAACACGCGCGGCGCGCCGGTGATGGTGTAGCTGCCCTTCTGGCCCTCGATGGTGTTCTTCTCCCAGACCTTCTGGCCGGTGGCGGCATCGAGCGCGATCAAGCGCCCGTCGTAGGCCGCCACGTAGACCTTGCCCTCGTAGATCGCGACGCCTCTGTTCACCACGTCGCAGCAGCCCCTGAAGCCCTTGGACCTGTCGACCTGCGGATCGAAGGTCCACAGCCGCTGGCCGGTGCGCGTGTCGATGGCGTGCACCACGCTCCAGGAGGCGGTGATGTACATGATGCCGTCCACCACCAGCGGCGTGGCTTCGACGCCGCGCGTGGACTCGAGGTTGTACGACCAGACCAGCCCGAGGTCCTTCACGTTGCCGGCGTTGACCTGGTCGAGCTGGCTGAAGCGCGATTCCGAATAGTCCAGGCCCACGCTGGGCCAGTCCGGCGTCTTCTTCTGCGCGGCGTTGGCGCGGATGAAGCCGCCGTCGACGCGTTTCGTGGCGGCTGCCGCGCGGTCCTGTGCGTTCTGGGCCGTGGCTGCGGTGGTGGCGCCCAGGCACAGCAATGCGCCGGCGAGCACGAGCAGCCCGGAGTGTGTTTTTTTCATCGCAGGTCTCCTTTGTGCGCCAAGAATCGTCGGGACGGGCCGCGCGTTCATCTTCGGGATTTCCCCAGTCCGGCGCTGTTCCATTGCGGAACACATTCGACGCTGGTCCTGAACCGGGAGGCAGCTCACCCATGGCCCTCGACAGAAGCCTTGTCGGAAGAATCGGTACACCCGATGCCCCGCGCCAGCTCTTCGCCAGCACGCCCGCGCAGCGCGTGGCGCTCGCGCGGCGGCAGTTCTTCGAGGAAGGCGTGCGCCCCTCGGGGCTGGTGGGCGAGGCGGTGATCCAGTCGTGGATGCGCTGCAGCCGCACCCACGCCGACCGCCAGCGCATCGTGCCCTTCGATCCGGTCACGCCCAGCCGGCTGCACGCCACGCTCGCGCGCAACCGCCAGCTGCTCGAAGCGGCGCGGCAGGAACTCGGGCAGATGGAGCACGCGCTCGCGGGCACCGACTGCCGCGTGATCCTCACCGACCGCGAGGGCGTGGTGGTGCACGTCACGCAGCATCCCGCCGCCGCGCACCAGCCGGTGCTGCGCAAGACCGCGCGCGTGGGCGTGAACATTGCCGAGCACATCGTCGGCACCACGGCGCCGGGCATCGTGGCGAGCACCGGGCAGGCCTGCACCGTCGACGGCGCCGAGCACTACTTCGACCTGCTGTGCCACATGCAGTGCGCGGCCGCGCCGATACGCGATGTGACAGGGCAGCTCGCCGGCGTGCTCGACCTCACGGTGGAGGCGCGGCGTTTCGGCTTCGACGCGGCGTCGATGGTGTCGCTGTACGCCACCACCATCGAGAACCGGCTGCTGCAGGCGCAGTCGCGCGACCACCTGATCCTGCGCTTCCAGGCCAGCCCCACGCTGCTGGGCACGCCGCTCGAAGCGCTGGCCGGCATCGCGCCCGACGGCACCATCGCCTGGCTCAACAACGCGGGCGCGCGGCTGCTGGGTCGGCTGCCCGAGGCGGCGGACGAGCGCGACGTGGAGTTCCTGCTCGGGCACGATCTTGCGAGCCTGCTGCGCTTGGGCCGACGCGAGGCTGCTCAGCCGTTGCGGCTGGCAAGCGGCCTTGGCGTGTGGGTGCAGGCACAGTTGAAGGGCGGCGCGGATGGCGCGGACTTCCGGCACGCAGTGGCGATGCCGGGCGAGGCTGCCCCACTGGCCATCGAGCGGCACGATGCGATGCCGGCCGCACAGGCCAGCGAGCACGCAGATGGTGACGAGGCCGCGCCGCACGAGCAGACCACGCTGCGCGAGCACAGCCGCAAGCTGATCGAGGAGACGCTCGCCGCGCATGGCGGCAACGTGTCGCAGGCGGCGCGGCAGCTGCGCGTGTCGCGCGGCACGCTCTACCGGCGGCTGCGGGGCTGGCGCGACGAAGCCGCGGCCGTGGCCGACGCACGCGACTGAAGGCCGTTCAGCGCCTGGGCAGCGCGTAGGCGATCACATGGTCGCCGGTGCGCGTGCCCAGCGAGCCATGGCCGCCGGCCACCACCAGCAGGTACTGGCGCCCGTCGGTGCCGCGGTAGGTCATCGGCGTGGCCTGACCACCGGCCGGCAAGCGGCTGCGCCAGAGCTCCTTGCCGTCGTTCACGTCGTAGCCGCGCACGAACTGGTCGAGCGTTCCCGAGAGAAAGGCCACGCCGCCGGCCGTCAGGATGGGGCCGCCGAGGTTGGGCACGCCCATCGCGAAGGGCAGCGGCAGCGGCGAGCTGTCGCGCACCGTGCCGTTCTTGTGCATCCAGGCGACCCGGCCGGTGCGCAGGTCGGCCGCGGCGACGTAGCCCCAGGGCGGCGCCTGGCACGGCAGGCCGAGCACCGAGGTGAAGGCGCTGAGCTTCACCGCGAAGGGCGCACCGAAGTTCTCGTTGAGCGCGGGCAGGCTGTCGTTGGGGCGCTGCTTGCCCTGCACGTAGAGCGAGGTGTCGTCCGCACGCGGCACGAGCCTGGAGACGAAGGCCAGCGACGCGGGCGTGGCGAAGACGATCTGCCTGCGCGGATCGACCGCCACGCCGCCCCAGTTGAAGACGCCGAAGTTGCCCGGATGGATCAGCGAGCCCTGCGTCGACGGCGGTGTGAACCGGCCCTCGTAGCGCAGCCGGTGGAAGGCGATGCGGCAGGCCAGCTGGTCGAAGATGGTCGCGCCCCACATGTCCGACGGCTTGAGCGCGGGCGGATCGAAGGACAGGGCCGATGACGGCTGCGTCGGCGCGGTGGCGTCACCCGCAGCGGCGCCCTGCGGCGCGGCGCGCTCGTTCACCGGAAGGATCGGCTTGCCGTTGCGGCGGTCGAGCACGAAGAGCTCGCCCTGCTTGGTCGGCTGCACCAGCGCGGGCACGGTCTCGCTGCCCGCGCGCAGGTCGACCAGGCTAGGCTGCGCGGGCACGTCGTAGTCCCACAGGTCGTGGTGCACCGTCTGGAAGCTCCAGCGCACGCGGCCGCTGGCCAGGTCGAGCGCCACCACCGCCGACGAATACTTCTTCGCGCCTTCGCTGCGCGCGCCGCCCCACTGGTCGGGCGGCTGGTTGCCCATGGGCACGTAGACCAGGCCCAGCGCCTCGTCCACGCTGGAGATCGACCAGCTGTTGGGCGAGTTGGCGGTGTAGGTGCGGTCGGCCGCGATGGGGGCGGTGTCCTCGGGGTTGCCGGAGTCCCAGTTCCACACCAGCGCGCCGGTGTTCGCGTCGAAGGCGCGGATCACGCCGGAGGTTTCCTTCGTCGAGACGTTGTCCAGCACGGTACCGCCCACGATGAGGAGCGAGCGCGTCACGACCGGAGGCGAGGTCGAGTAGTAGGAGCCTGCCTTCACGTTCGGCATGTTCTTCCAGAGATCGATCTGGCCAGCGCCGCCGCCGAAGGCCGGGCAGGGCTGGCCGCTGGCGGGATCGAGCGCGATGACGCGGCCATCGGCTGTGGGCATGAACAGCTTCGCGTCGCAGGCGGCCGGCGACCCGGATGCGGACGCGGATGCGGGCGTGGATCCGGCAGATGGCGCCGCCGCAGCACCCGGGTAGTACGAGAGCCCCCGGCAGGTCAGGTGCTGCAGCGCGAGCGGCCGCGCGATCTGGGGCGTGTAGCGCCAGACCTGCTGGCCGGTGGTGGCGTCGAGCGCGATCACCGACTGGTGCGGCGTGCACAGGAACAGCCTGCCACCGATCTTCAGGGGCGTGACCTCGAAGGTCGTCTCCTCGGGGTCGCCCGGCTGGCCTCGCACGTCGCCGGTACGGAAGTGCCAGGCCTCCTCGAGCTGGCTCACGTTCTGCGGCGTGATCTGGTCGAGCGCCGAGTAGCGCTGGCCGAAGCCGGTGCCGCCGTAGGCCGTCCACTCGTCCGTCGCGGCCGTGGGGCCCGCGGGCGCGCTCGCCGTGGCGGCCGTGGCATCGGCCGGGGGCGAGATGCCTTCGATGCGGCGGGGATCGCGCATCCACGAGAACACCGCCGCCACCAGGAAGGCCACGAGCACCACGCCGAGCACGGCGCGCGCGCTTCCAACGCCCGCGGCATTGCGCAGGGCGAGCGCACGCGCCACCCACGGCGTGAGCAGCAGCAGGCCGATCACGAAGAACACGTCGCCGCGCGCGGCCATCGGCCACCAGTCGAGCCCCACCTCCCACAGTGCCCAGGCCAGCGTGAGCAGGACCACCGCCGCGTACACCATCAACCCGGCACCGCCGCCGCGCCGCAACAGCAGCGCCGCCGCCGCCAGGCCCAGTCCCGCGACGAGGTAGTACCACGAGCCGCCGAGCGCGATCAGCCATGCACCGGCCACGGCGAGCGCCACGCCTGCAAGCCCGATCAGCACGGCCATCGCGGCCAGCAACACGGAAGCGGAACGGGCGGGCTCGGCGGACGGGCGCGGATTCATGGCGGGAACTCCAGGGACGGAGTCCGAACGCTAGACCGCTGCGGGCAGCCCGTGCGTAGGCCGAAGGCTCAGGTGGCGGCGAGAACCTGCGCGGCGCGCGCCCTGCGTGCCTTCGCATCGGGCTGCAGCGGCCTTAAGTATTCGTGCAGCGCGAGCGCCGCCGCGCCCACCGCGGGCGCCAGCTCGCCGTAGCGCGCTGTGCGCAGGTCCGGTGCCGGCATGCCGGCGTCGTCCGCGTGCCGCTTCATGCATTCGAAGGCAGCCTGCGCGAAGCCCTTGTGGTCGGCGCAGGCCTTGCCGCCGAGCACGATGGCGCGCGGATTGAAGGTGACCCACAGGTTCTGCAGCAGCACGCCGAAGAATGCGGCGGCGCGCGGCAGATCGGCGCCTTCGCGCTCCAGCACGCGCGAGCCGAAGAAGGCCTCGGCGCAGCCACGACGGCCGCACGAGCACAGCGGCCCGTCGAGCTGGAGGATGGTGTGGCCGATCTCGCCGGCCATGCCCTGCGCGCCGGTGAAGAGCCGGTCGTTGAGCACCACGCCCGCGCCAACGCCCACGTCGCAGTTGACGAAGATCAGCGGGTCTTCGCCCTCCTGGCCGACGCTGGAGGCGAACTCGTATTCGCCCAGCGCGGCGGCATCGGCGTCGTTCTGCAGCTGCACCGTCACCCCGGGTAGCCCGACGGCGGCGAAGGCTTTCTCGAGCGCCGGCAGCAGGCTCACGTTGCGCCAGCCGAGGTTGGGCGCGAAGCGGACGACGCCGGTGCAGTCGTCCACCGCGCCGGGCACGCACACGCCGATGCTCGACAGCTGCAGGCCGAGCTGCTGCAGCTTCGCGTGCGCGGCCGCTGCCATGCGCGCGACCTGCGCGCACACGCCGGCGGGCGAACCGTCGGTCAGGTCGTGGCTCTGCGAATGCAGCACCTCGCCCTGCAGCGACATGCACACGAGGCGCACGGTCTCCACGGCGATCTCCACGCCCATGAGCGCGCGCACGCCCACGTCGATCTGCAGCGGCGTGGAGGGGCGGCCGAGCCCGTCGGCCACGGTCGCGCCGGCCTCGCTGAGCCAGCCCTCGTCGATCAGCTCGCGCACCAGCAGGCTCACGGTCGACTTGGTGAGGCCGCTCTCGCCGGCCAGCCGTGCGCGCGAAAGGCCGGGCTGCGCGCGCAGCAGCCGCAGCAGCACGCTGCGGTTCATGCGCTTCACCAGTTGCAGGTCGGCCGTGGTGGTCACGTCGGGTCTGTCTCCGTCTACCTGTGCGTCAGGCGGGTGCCGCCGCGGTATCGGCGTGATGGGCCTGCTCCTTGCCCTCGGGCCGCTTGCCGGCAATGATCATCCCGAGCACCTCGTCCTCGGTCACGTCGGCGGTGCGGTAGGTGCCCACGAGCCTGCCGTTCTTCATCACCGCGAGGCGGTCGCTCAGCGAGAACACGTCGGGCATGTCATGCGTGATGAGGAAGATGCCCACGCCGTCGGCCTTGAGCTGCTTCACCAGGCCGCCGACCATCGCCGTTTCTTCGGGGCCCAGCGCGGCGCAGGGCTCGTCCATGATGAGGATGCGCGCATTGAAGTACAGCGCGCGCGAGATCGCCACCACCTGCCGCTGCCCGCCCGAGAGCCGGCGCACCGGCACGCGGATATTGGTGAAGTTCCTGTTCAGGCGCTGGAACACCTTGCGCGCCTGCACCTCCATGAAGTGGTCGTCGAGCGTGTTCCACGGCGTCATCTTCTCGCGGCCGAGGAAGAGATTGGCCACCGAGTCGAGGTTGTCGGCGAGCGCGAGCGTCTGGTAGATGGTCTCGATGCCCTGCGCCTGCGCCTCGGCCGGCGTGCGGATGTTGACCTTCTCGCCCGCGATCAGCGTGTCTCCCGAGTCGATGGGGTAGGCACCCGCGAGCATTTTCATCAGCGTGGACTTGCCCGCGCCGTTGTGGCCCAGCAGCGCGACCACCTCGCCGGGGTAGAGGTTCACGCTCACGCCGTCCACGGCCTTCACGCCGCCGAAGGCCTTGCGGATCTCGCGCAGTTCGACGAGGGGTCTGGAGGTGTCGATATCTGCCATTTCAGTTTTCCCCAAACTTGCGGCGGTAGAGCACATCGAACACCACCGCCACGATCAGCACCTGGCCGATGATGACCATGCGCTTGCCGATGGGCACGTCCAGCAGCAGCATGCCGCTGTCGAGCGACTGCATGATGAGCGCGCCCAGCACCGAGCCGAAGATCGAGCCGCTGCCGCCCGCGAGCGCGGTGCCGCCGATGACGGCCGCGGCGATCACGTACAGCTCCATGCCCGTGCCCAGCGAATTGGTGCCGGCGTTCAGGCGCGCGATCGACACGATGGCCGCGACGGTGACCAGCACCGCCAGCAGCGCGAACAGCATCAGCGTGACGCGCTTGACCGGAATGCCCACCAGCGCCGCGGCGTCGGGGTTGCCGCCCATCGCGAACACGTAGCGCCCGAAGCGCGTGCGGTGCACGATGAACGACAGCACGATGGCCACCACCGCCCAGATCAGCACCGGGATCGGAATGCCCTGCGGCTCGTTCTTGGACGAGATCTGGTAGCTGTTCATCACCCAGGCGAAGCCGAACACCACCGCCACCGGCACGGCCGTGATGAGCACGTCCAGCCACAGCGCCTCGGTGGGCATGTCGTAGCGCTGGCGCGCGCGGCGCTTCTGCACCATGCGCGCGAACAGCACCACCGCCACGAACGCCGCGAGCACCCAGCTCGCGGTGACGCCGATGCCGCCGTCGTAGCCGCCGCCCAGGCGCTGGAAGAATTCGTCGTTCACCGGCTGCGTCTTGCCGTCGGCCACCAGGAAGGCCGCGCCGCGGAAGGACATGAGGCCGCCCAGCGTGACCACGAAGGAAGGCACGCCCAGCACCGCGGTGAGCCAGCCCTGGTAGATGGACACCAAGAGCGCCACCGCGAGCCCCGCGAGGCAGGCCGTGGGCCACGACCAGCCCGAGGTGTATTGCAGGTAGGCGATGAGAACACCGACGAAGCCCATCACCGAGCCCACCGACAGGTCGATGTGCCGCGCCACGATGATCAGCACCATCACGGTGGACACGATGCCCACCACCGCCGTCTGCTGCGCGACGTTGTAGAGGTTCTCGGGCGAGAGGAACACGCCGCCGGACATGACGCTGAACGCCACGGCCATGATGACCAGCAGCACGCACATCAGGATGAGCCGCAGGTCGACGCCGGTGCGGCGCCACCAGCCCGGTGTTGATGACGATGGGTTGCTCATGTTTCGGATCCTTTTTCTGGACTGCGCGGACTACGAAGAGATGCGCAGGCCCTGCCGGCCGGGCCCGTGGGCGCCGGCAGCTGGTGCGTTGCATGGGAAAGGGAAAAAAGCCGGCGCGCTTTCCGCGGATGGCGCCGGCGCGTCGCTCGGCTGTCGTGCGGCGTTACTTGCAGGCCGCGGGCGCGCTCGCGCCCGACACGCCCTTGCAGAGCTCGTCCTTCTTGATCCAGTCGGCCTTGACCACGAGGTCGAGGTTGTCGCGCGTCACCGCCACCGGCGTCAGCAGGCGCGACTGCAGTGCGACCTTCTTCGGGCCCGAGTTCCACGGCGCGGCCTTGTCGACAGGCTTGCCCTGCGACAGCGCGATGGCCGCTGCGGCGGCTTCGCGGCCGAGCTCGCGCGAGTCCTTGAAGATGGTGGCGGTCTGCGTGCCCAGCGCGATGCGGTTGAGCGCCGCGAAGTCGGCGTCCTGGCCCGACACCGGAATGCCGCGGATGCCCTTGGCCGTGAGCGCCGCCACCGCGCCGCCGGCCGTGCCGTCGTTGGCGGCCACCACGGCGTCCACCTTGTTGCCGTTCTTGGTGAGGATCTGCTCCATGTTCTTCTGCGCGACCTCGGGCTTCCAGCCTTCGGTGTATTCGTCGCCGACGATCTTGATGTCGCCCTTCTTGATGGCGGCATCCAGCACTTCCTGCTGGCCCGCGCGCAGGAAGTCGGCGTTCGGATCGCTGGGCGAGCCCTTGATGATCACGTAGTTGCCCTTGGGCTTGACCTTGAAGACCTCGCGCGCCTCCATGCGGCCGACCTCGACGTTGTCGAAGGTGATGTAGAAGACGCCCGGCGCCTCGATGAGGCGGTCGTAGGCGATCACGGGCACCTTCTGGCGCGTGGCCTTGGTGACTGCCGGCAGGATGGCGTCCTTGTCCATCGCCAGCACGATGAGCGCCTTCGCGCCCTTCGACATCAGGCCCTCGATGTCGCCCAGCTGCTTCTCGGGCGAGCCGCCCGCATCGGCGCTGATGTACTTGGCGCCGAGCTTCTCCAGCTCTGCCTTGATGGCGGCCTCGTCGGTCTTCCAGCGCTCTTCCTGGAAGTTGGACCAGCTCACGCCGACCACGGTCTGCGCCATCGCGCCCACGGCCGTGGAACCGAGTGCCGTGGCGAAGGCCATGGCGGCCAGGGTTTGTTTCAGTCGCATCGATGTCTCTCCTGAGTTGAGTCGCCCGCAGGCGCCAGCCGTGTAAGAAATTAGTTAGTTTGAAGGGCGAACTAACTATCCCATCGAGGTGCGATCGTGGGCATCCGGGAATTCCCGGAGCGGCTTGCAAGGGTTTGTTCGTTCAGCCGATGCGCCAGGCCTGCGTCCACACGGCGATGCCGTCGAGCAGCTCGTCGAGCGCCTCGGCATCGGTGCGGCCGCTGCGCCGCAGGACGCTGAAGGAGTGGTCGGCGCCGTCTATCTCGAGCACGCTGGCCATCGGGCCGAGCGAACGGGTGGTTTCGTCGAACTCGCGCGGTTCGGCCAGCGTGTCGCGCGGGCCGTGCGCGAAGAGCATGGGCACGTCGACATCGTGCAGATGTTCCGCGCGCGTGGTCGATGGCGCGCCCGAAGGATGCAGCGGAAAGCCGAGGAAGATCAGCCCCTTCACGCCCGGCAGCGGCTCCAGCGCCTGGGCCTGCGAGGTCATGCGGCCGCCAAAAGATTTGCCGCCAGCGAAGAGGCGCAGTCCGCCGAAGTGCGCAGCCGCGCAATCGACCGCCGCGCGCACAGTGGCATGCGCGAGGGCCGGCGCGTCGGTGCGCTTGCTGCCTCGCTCCATGTAGGGAAACTGGTAGCGCAGCGTGGCGATGCGCCGCTGCGCGAGCCCGGCGGCCGTCGCTTCCATGAACGGATGCGTCATGCCGGCACCGGCGCCATGCGCCAGCACATAGCAGGCCTCGGGCGAAGGCGGCGACACCGCGAGCGCGGACACGGCGACCTCATCGGTCACCTCGATGCGCAGTTGCCGTGTGGTCGTGGCCGTCGCCGCGGAGGTCGTCAATCGATGAGCTGTGTCTTGATGGCGTAGTAGGTCAGGTCGCTGTTGGTGGAAAGGTTCATCTTCTCCATCAGCCGCGTGCGGTAAGTACTGATGGTCTTCACCGAGAGCGACAGCGCCTCGCCGATGGCGCCCACCGATTCTCCCTTGGCCAGCTTCAGGAACACCTGGAATTCGCGCTCCGACAGGTGCTCGTGCGGCGGCGCGTTGTCCTTGCGCTCCAGCTGGCCCGCGAGCAGCTCGGCCACCGAGGGCGAGATGTAGCGCCGGCCCAGCGCGATCGTGCGGATGGCCTTGGCGATCTCCTCGGGCTCGCATTCCTTGTTGAGGTAGCCGGATGCGCCCTGGCGGATGAGGTTCACCGCGTAGTGCTCCTCGGGATAGCCGCTGAGGATGAGCACGCCGAGGTCGGGCGCCTTGGCGCGCACCATCGCGAGCGCGTCGATGCCGCTCTGGCCGGGCATGGAAAGGTCCATCACCAGCACGTCGAGATCGGCCGTGCGCACCAGGTCGATGGCCTCCCGGCCGGTGCCGGCCTCGCCGACCACGCGGAAGTCGACGAAAGTGGAGAAGAACGACTTCAGGCCTGTGCGGACGACCGCGTGGTCGTCGACGATGCCGATCTTGATCATGGTGATGTGCCTCCTGCGCTGTGTTGGGTGGATGGCCGCGAGCCGGCACGCGGGCCGGCAGACGGAATGAGTAGGTGAAGATGCCACAGGCCCTTGCGCCGCGGGGCCTCGCCAGGCGGGTCGGGCATTTGTCCTGCACGCGTTCGCAGAAACGTCCCGCAACGATGTAGGAGGGCAGGCAGGTGCCCGCTGCGCCGAGGGATGCGAAGGCTTGCTCACTCCTCTGGATTTCTTGCCCGATCCTTCGGGGACACGACTCTTTTGTGGATGACGAAGCGCCCCGCGGGTAGAGTCCTGCGCAAAGTCTCGAAGCAAGCAAGATGGCCCCCAGACAGGACGCGGACGAGGACGCCGCAGCGCGGTGCAGGGCGCTGCAGCAGGCGATGGCGCGGATCATCGATGCCCGCACGCCGCTGCCGGGCGACTACGACACGCCCATCGCCAACCTCGGCTTCTTCAGGCGCGAATCTCCCGCGCCACCGGCCGTCTGCATGGTCGAGCCGAGCATCGTGCTCGTCGCGCAGGGCGCCAAGCAGATGTGGGTGGGCGGCGAGGCCTATCCGTACGACACATCGCGGTTCCTCATCACCTCGCTGGACATGCCCGCCAATTCCGAAGTGAAGACGGCGAGCCCGCGGCAGCCCTGCCTGGGCCTGATGCTCAAGCTCGACGTGCGCGTGCTGGCCGAGCTCATCGCGCAGGGCGGCCTGCCGCCGCATCGCGAGCGGCCCATCGGCATCGGCGTGGGACTCGGCGAGGCGACGCCTGCGCTGCTGGCGCCGATCGCCCGGCTGGTGGAACTGCTGGACGAGCCCGAGGCCATTCCCGTTCTCGCGCCGATGATCCATCGCGAGATCCACTACCGGCTGCTGATGAGCGACCAGGCCGCGAGGCTGCGGCAGATCGCCTCGGTCGACGGGCAGGGCCACCGGATCGCCAGGGCCATCGACTGGCTGAAGCAGAACTACGCCTCGCCCTTTCGCATCGACGAGCTCGCGGCCCGCGTGCAGATGAGCGCGCCGACCTTCCACCATCACTTCCGCCAGCTGACGGCGATGAGTCCGCTGCAGTACCAGAAGTGGCTGCGGCTGAACGAGGCGAAGCGGCTGATGCTCAACGAGCACTTCGATGCGGCGAGCGCGGCCTTCCAGGTCGGCTACGAAAGCCCGTCGCAGTTCAGCCGCGAGTACAGCCGTCTGTTCGGCGCACCGCCCAGGCGGGACATCGAAGTGCTGCGCGGCGGTGCGCGCGCGGGTGGCAGGGGAATCGACGCAGCGGGAGCCGGGCAAGGCCAGGCCAGCGGGGCCTGAGGCAAGGCCCGTTGCCGCCGCGCCTCATCGGATCGGGCAAGAAATGAAGAGGATTGCGCTATCGATCCTCGCGCGGCTTCAGAAGAATGGGAATCGGCCGGTCTGCCCCCGCGGCTTCCCAAGGTGAGAACCATTTTCGGAAGCGGGGGAGCCCCACGGGCCGCGGGCAGGGATCAACAGCAGCCGTTTTCCTACCGCCACCGCCCATGGCACGCGCTATCAGCAGTACTCGCCATCCCCACGAACCTCGAACAGCAGGAGCTGACATGGACAGTCCCACGACACAACTGATCTCGCGGCGCGACGCGCTCATCGTCGGCGCCGCGACCGCCGCGGCGGTCTCGGCATCCACCGCGCCGCCCGCGTCGGCGCAGACCGCGGCCCCGGCAGCGGCCGCGGGCGGCTCGCGCATGAAGCTGACGCTGAACGTCAACGGCACGGCGCAGGCGCTCGACCTGGACACGCGCACCACCCTGCTCGACGCACTGCGCGAGCACCTGCACCTGACGGGCACCAAGAAGGGCTGCGACCACGGCCAGTGCGGCGCCTGCACGGTCATCGTCGACGGAAGGCGGATCAACTCCTGCCTGACGCTCGCCGTGATGCACGAGGGCGCGCAGGTCACGACCATCGAAGGGCTGGGCACGCCGCAAGGCATGCATCCGCTGCAGGCCGCCTTCGTCAGGCACGACGGCTACCAGTGCGGCTACTGCACGCCCGGCCAGATCTGCTCGGCGGTCGGGGTGATCGACGAGGTCAAGCGCGGCGTGCCGAGCCACGTGAGCGCCGACCTCACGGCGCGCCCCATTCTCTCGGCGGAGGAGTTGCGCGAGCGCATGAGCGGCAACATCTGCCGCTGCGGCGCCTACTCCAACATCGTCGATGCCATCACGGAAGTGGCGGGGAGCAAAGCATGAAGGCTTTCACCTACGAGCGCGCCGCGACCCCGGCGCAGGCGGCGTCCGCCGTCGCGGGCAGGCCCGGCGCGAAGTTCATCGCCGGCGGCACCAACCTGCTCGACCTCATGAAGCTGCAGATCGAGGCGCCGGTGCACCTGGTCGACGTGAACGGCCTGGCGCTGGACCGCATCGAGCCGACGCCCGAGGGTGGCCTGCGCATCGGCGCCCTGGTGCGCAACACCGACCTGGCGGCCGACGAGCGCGTGCGACGCGACTACGGCGTGCTCTCCCGCGCGCTGCTGGCCGGCGCATCGGGCCAGCTGCGCAACAAGGCGACCACCGCGGGCAACCTGCTGCAGCGCACGCGCTGCCCCTACTTCTACGACACCGACCAGCCCTGCAACAAGCGCCGCCCCGGCAGCGGCTGCGGCGCCATCGGCGGCGTGACGCGGCAGCTCGCGGTGATCGGGGGCAGCAAGTCCTGCATCGCGACGAATCCGGGCGACATGGCCGTGGCGATGCGCGTGCTGGATGCGTCCGTCGAGACCGTGCGGCCCGACGGACGCACCCGCGTGATTCCGATCGCCGACTTCCATCGCCTGCCAGGCGACACGCCGCACGTCGAGACGACGCTGGAGCGCGACGAGCTCATCACCGGCGTCACGCTGCCCAGGCCCGTGGGCGGCACGCACGTCTACCGCAAGATCCGCGATCGCGCCTCCTATGCCTTCGCGCTGGTGTCGGTCGCGGCCATCGTGCAGCGCGACGGCTCCGGCCGGGTGGCGCTCGGCGGTGTCGCGCACAAGCCGTGGCGCGTGGAGGCTGCAGAGACCGCCATGCCGCAAGGCGCCAGGGCCGTGACCGCGCGGCTGCTCGCCGACGCGCAGCCCACCCACGAGAACGCGTTCAAGCTGCAGCTCGCCGAGCGCGCGCTGGCCGCCGCCATCACGCAAGCGAGGAGCTGACCATGAGGTTCGACACACCCGCCACGACAAACCCCATCGACCAGCTGAAGATCATCGGCAGGGCCACGGACCGCATCGACGGCCCGATGAAGACCACCGGCGCCGCGCGCTACGCCTACGAGCGCAACACCGAGATGCCCGGCGCAGCCTACGGCTACGTGGTGGGCGCGGGCATCGCGAAGGGCCGCATCGCGTCGATGGACCTGGCCGCTGCCCGGGCGGCGCCGGGCGTGCTGGCCATCGTCACCGCGCGCAACGCGGGCAAGCTCGGCAAGGGCGACTTCAATACGGCGAAGCTCCTGGGCGGGCCGGAGATCGACCACTACCACCAGGCGGTGGCGCTGGTCGTGGCCGACACCTTCGAGCAGGCGCGCGCGGCCGCGCAGCTGGTGCGCGTCGAGTACGAGCGCACGCCGGGCCGCTTCGACCTGTCCGCCGAGAAGGACGCGGCGAAACTGCCCGCGCCCAACCCCTTCGCGGGCGAGCCGCAGACGAAGACGGGCGATTTCGCGGGCGCCTACGCGGCGGCCCCCGTGCAGCTCGACGCGACCTACACCACGCCCGACGAGTCGCACGCGATGATGGAGCCGCACGCCTCCATCGCGCAGTGGCAGGGCGACAAGCTCACCATCTGGACCTCGAACCAGATGATCGCCTGGGGCGCCGGCGACGTCGCCAAGACGCTCGGCATCCCGAAGGCGAACGTGCGGCTGATCTCGCCCTTCGTCGGCGGCGGCTTCGGCGGCAAGCTGTTCGTGCGGGCCGATGCGCTGCTCGCGGCGCTGGGTGCGCGGGCGGCGCGGCGGCCCGTGAAGGTGGCGCTGCCGCGGCCGCTGATGGCGAACAACACCACGCACCGGCCGGCGACCATCCAGCGCATCCGCCTGGGCGCCGGCCGGGACGGCAGGCTCACCGCCATCGCGCACGAAGGCTGGTCGGGCGACCTGCCGGGCGGCCAGCCGGAGACGGCCGTGAACCAGACCCGCCTGCTGTACGCCGGCGCGAACCGCCTCACGACCACGCGCCTGGCCGTGCTCGACCTGCCCGAGGGCAACGCGATGCGCGCACCCGGCGAGGCGCCCGGCATGATGGCGCTGGAGATCGCCATGGACGAGATGGCCGAGAAGCTGGGTATCGACCCGATCGAGTTCCGCGTGCTCAACGACACGCAGGTCGACCCCGAGAAACCGCAGCGCCCCTATTCGCAGCGCAAGCTGATCGAATGCCTGCGCACAGGCGCCGAGCGCTTCGGCTGGAACAGGCGCAACCCGGCGCCGGGGCAGCAGCGCGACGGCCGCTGGCTCGTCGGCATGGGCGTGGCCGCCGCGTTCCGCAACAACCTGGTGATGAAGTCGGGCGCGCGCGTGCGTCTGGACAACCGGGGCATGGTCACGGTGGAGACCGACATGACGGACATCGGCACCGGGACCTACACCATCATCGCGCAGACCGCCGCCGAGACCATGGGCGTGACGCTCGACAAGGTGCAGGTGCGCCTGGGCGACTCGGCGCACCCGGTTTCGGCCGGCTCGGGCGGCCAGTGGGGCGCCAACAGCTCGACCTCCGGCGTCTTCGCGGCATGCATGAAGCTGCGCGAAGCCGTGGCGTCGAAGCTGGGCATTCCGGTAGCCGAGGCGGAGTTCTCCGAAGGCATGGTGCGCGCCGGCTCGCGCGCGGTGCCGCTGGCCGAGGCGGCGGGAGCGCAGGAGCTGGTGGTGGAGGACAGCATCGAATTCGGCGACCTCGACAAGAAGTACCAGCAGTCGACCTTCGGCGCGCATTTCGTGGAGGTCGGCGTCGATGCGGCCACCGGCGAGATCCGCGTGCGGCGCATGCTCGCGGTGTGCGCGGCGGGGCGCATCCTGAACCCGAAGTCCGCGCGCAGCCAGGTGATCGGCGCGATGACGATGGGCGTCGGCGGCGCGCTGATGGAAGAGCTGGCGCTCGACAAGCGGCACGGCTTCTTCGTCAACCACGACCTTGCGGGCTACGAGGTGCCGGTGCACGCCGACATTCCGCACCAGGACGTCGTCTTCCTCGACGAGACCGACCCGATCTCCTCGCCGATGAAGGCCAAGGGCGTCGGGGAGCTCGGCATGTGCGGCGTCGCCGCGGCGGTGGCGAACGCCGTCTACAACGCAACGGGCGTGCGGGTGCGCGACTACCCGATCACGCTCGACAAGTTGCTGGATCGCCTGCCGCCGGTGGCCTGAATTTGCCGGCACGTGGCGGGTAAGCCCGGTGCCGCGAGTCCGTATCGCTTGATACGATTTTTTTCGGAACGCCCGCCCCAAGGGCGTCGGAGACAAGATGGACTCGAGCATTTCCGGCAGCGCCGCTCACGGCGCGCACGGCGCGGGTGTGGCCCTGTACCGCGTCATGGTGCGGATACGGGCCTTCGAGAACGCGGCGGAGACCGCCAGCCAGGGCGGCGTGAGCGCCTATGGCCAGCAGGCGGCGGGCGCCGCCAAGGTGCGCGGGCCGCTGCACCTCTCCACCGGGCAGGAGGCGGTACCGGCCGGCGTCTGCGCCCACCTGCGCGCCGCCGACTACCTCACCTCCACCCACCGCGGCCACGGCCACACGCTGGCCAAGGGCGCCGACCTCGCGCGGATGATGTGCGAGCTGTTCGGCAAGGCCACCGGCTTCAACGGCGGCAAGGGCGGCTCGATGCACATCGCGGATTTCTCGGTCGGCATGCTGGGCGCCAACGGCGTGGTGGCGGCGGGGCTGCCGATCGCGGTGGGCGCGGCGCACGCGCAGAAGCTGCTGAACAAGGCTGACGACATCACCGTCTGCTTCTTCGGCGACGGCGCGATCAACCGCGGCCCCTTCCTCGAGGCGCTGAACTGGGCGCGCGTGTACGAGCTGCCGGTGCTCTTCGTCTGCGAGGACAACCGCTGGAGCGCGACCACGGCGAGCGGCCCGATGACGGCCGGGGAAGGCGCCTCGGTGCGCGCCGAGTCGCTCGGCATCGCGTCCACGCAGGTCGATGGCAACGACGTGTTCGCGGTGCATGCGGCCGCCGCGAAGCTGGTGGCGCAGGTGCGCAGCGGCGGCGGGCCGCGCCTGCTGCATGCGCTGACCTACCGCGTGAAGGGGCATGTATCGGTGGACGTGGCGGCTTACCGCGATCCGGCCGAACTGGCCGCCGCGCTCGAGACCGACCCGATCGCACGGGCACGCGCATATCTGCTTTCGGCCGGCGTCGCGGCTTCCGCGCTCGACGCCATCGAGAACGCCGCGCGCGACGAGGTCGACACCGCCCTCGCCATCGCCGACGCGGCCCCCTGGCCCGAGCCAGCCGCCGCCTTCACCGACGTGCAGACCGTCGGGGAGGGCCAATGGCGATGAAACACGAACTGAGCTATTCGGAAGCCGCCCTGCTCGCCCTGCAGCGCGAGATGGAAGCCGACCCGCGCGTGGTGGTGCTCGGCGAGGACGTGGGCCGCGGCGGCATCTTCGGGCAGTACAAGGGGCTGCAGCAGAGCTTCGGCCCGGGACGCGTGATCGACACGCCGATCAGCGAGGCCGCGATCATGGGCGCCGGCGTGGGCATGGCGCTCGCAGGGCTGCGGCCGGTGGTCGAGATGCGCGTGGTCGACTTCGCGCTGTGCGGCATGGACGAGCTGGTGAACCAGGCCGCCAAGAACCGCTTCATGTTCGGCGGCCAGGGCCGCGTGCCGCTGGTGGCGCGTATGCCCGGCGGCATCTGGGACGCCTCGGCGGCGCAGCATTCGCAGTCGCTCGAAGCCTGGTTCGCGCACCTGCCGGGCCTGGTGGTGGTGTGCCCCTCGACGCCGCAGGACAACCACGGCCTGCTGCGCGCGGCGCTGCAGTGCGGCGACCCGGTGGTCTACATCGAGCACAAGACGCTGTGGGGCGCGCGCGGCGAGGTCGACGAAGGCATCGCCGTGCCGCTGGGCAAGGCGGCACGCGTGCGCGAGGGCGATGCGCTCACTCTCGTGAGCTGGAGCCGGCAGATGCAGGCCTGCGCGGCGGCTTGCGATGCGCTGGCGGCCGAGGGCATCGCGGTGGACCTGATCGACCTGCGCACGCTGTGGCCGTGGGACCGCGAGACGGTGCTGTCGTCGTGCGCGCGCACCGGCCGGCTGCTGGTGGTCCACGAGGCGGTGCAGGCGGCGGGCTTCGGTGCGGAGATCGCGGCCAGCGCTGCGGAGGCCACCGGCTGCCGCGTGGCACGGCTGGGCGCGCCGCGCATTCCGGTCGGCTATGCGCCGGTGCTGGAGGCGCAGTCGCGCGTTGGCACCGAGGCCATCGTGGCGGCGGCGAAAAGGCTCGCTGGCTGAACGCGACCCGCCATGGACCCGCTCTTCTTCAAGCTGGTGCGGGTCGTGAATCTCACGGCGCGGCCTTTCCACGAGCGCGTGGGCCGCGAGCACCGGATCACGCTGAACGAGTGGCGCACGATGGCGGTTCTGGCAGCGCAACCCGGCCTCAACGCCACGCAGGTGGCCGACCAGACCGGCCTCGACAAGATGGCAGTGAGCCGCGCTCTCTCCGGCCTGCGCCGTCACAAGCGCCTGCAGCGCCACGACGACCCGACCGACCGACGCCGCAGCCGGCTCTATCTCACGGCCGTCGGCAAGGCGCTGCACGAGACGGTGGGCGCGCTCGGCCGCGAGCGCGAGGTCGCACTGTTCGGCGGCATCGGTGCCATCGAACTGGCCCAGCTCGACGCCACGCTCGACAAGCTCATCGAGGCCGTGCAGCGCGGCACCCCCTGACCTCCCGAGCAAGGCACGCCCCTTTCCAGAAACACCACGGAACCGGCTCTGCCGGGCCGTAGGTGTTGCCCCCGGAAGGGGGTTGGCGCAGCGACACGAAGTGCGCGCAGCCTGGGGGCGAACCAAGTTATGCCGCGAAGCCACCGTCGATGTTGAGGCTCGCGCCCGTCACGAAGCCGGCTTCGGGGCTGGCGAGGTAGCCGACCATGGCGGCGATTTCATCAGGATGGCCGTGGCGGGCCAGCGCCATCAGGCCGTGCATCGAGGCGGCATTGGGGCCGTCGACGGGGTTCATGTCGGTGTTGACGGGGCCGGGCTGCACGTTGTTGACGGTGATGCCGCGCGGGCCGAGGTCGCGCGACAGGCCCTGCACCAGGCCGACCAGCGCCGACTTGCTCATGGCGTAGGCGCTGCCGCCGGGCCAGGGCATGCGCTCGGCATTCGTGCTGCCGATGTTGATGATGCGGCCGCCCTCGCCCATGTGGCGCGAGGCCGCCTTGGCGGCGACGAAGACGGCGCGCACGTTGATGGCCACCGTCTTGTCGAAGTCTTCGAGCGAGAACTCGTCGAGGGTGCCGCCGAGGAACACGCCGGCGTTGTTCACGAGGATGTCGATCCGGCCGAAGGTGCGGGCGGCCTCGTCGATGCCGGCGGTGAGGGCCGCGGCGTCGGCGCTGTCGATCTTCAGCGCGAGGGCGCGGCCGCCTTCGGACTGGATGCTGCGCACCAAGTCGTCGGCGGGAGCTGCCGAGGCCGCGTAGCTGAAGGCCACGGCGGCGCCGTCGCGCGCCAGGCGGCGCACGATGGCCGCGCCGATGCCGCGCGAGCCGCCGGTGACGAAGGCGACCTTGCCGGCCAGGACGGAGGAAGAAGAAGCAGAAGAAGAAGCGGTGCTGGAGGCCATGATTTTTTCCTGTGCGATGGTGGAGAAGAAGGCCTCAGTTTGGGCGCTTCATTCCTTCTTCGGTAGCCGTCAATCGGGTCAATCAGATTCAACCGATGGTTGAAGATGGGCGCCACAATGCGGCCATGGAACCGCTCAATCACCTCGAATCCTTCGTGCAGAGCGCGGAAGGCGGCAGCTTCTCCGAGGCCGCGCGGCGCCTTGGCCTGACGCCGGCCGCCGTCAGCAAGAACGTGGCAAGGCTGGAAGCGCGGCTGGGGCTGCGGCTGTTCCAGCGCAGCACGCGCAGCCTGACGCTGACGGAGGGCGGCGAGCGCTTCCTGGCGCAGATCGGCGGCGCGCTGGCCACGCTGCGCGAGGCGGTGGCCGGCATCGACACCGACGACGGCCAGCCCTCGGGCACGCTGAAGGTGAGCATGGGCCAGGCCTTCGGGCGCGAGCACGTGCTGCCGCTGATGGGCGGGTTCCTCGCGCGCTACCCGGCCATCGTGCCCGACTGGCACTTCGACAACCAGCAGGTCGACCTGGTGGGCGAAGGGTTCGACGCGGCCATCGGCGGCGGCATCGAGCTGCCGGCCGGGCTGGTGGCGCGCGAGCTGGCGCGCATCCATGTGGTGGCGGTGGCCTCGCCCGCGTACATGCAGGGGCGCAAGCCGCCCCGGCATCCATCGGACCTGGCGGCGCTCGACACGCTGATGCGCCGCTCCTCGCCCACGGGGCGCGTGCGCAGCTGGACGCTGCGGCGCGTGCGCGGCGCGGGCGGAGGCGAAGGCGAAAGCGAGGTCAGCGTCGAGCTGCCCCGGCCACGCGCGATCTTCAACGACCCTGAGGCGATCGCGCATGCCGCGCTGATGGGGCTGGGCGTGGCGATGCTGCCCATGCCCTTCGTGGAGCGCGGGCTGCGCAGCGGGGAGCTGCTGCGGCTGCTGCCCGACTGGTACCAGGACGCCGGTGCGGTGTGGCTGTACTACCCGAGCAAGAAGCTGCTGCCGCCGAAGACGCGGGTGTTCATCGATTTCGTGCTGGAGCGCTTCCGCGAGGAGCGGTTCGCGCAGCGGATGCAGGTGGCCTGAGGCGCCCCAGACCACGCGCTGTCAACTCCCTCACGCGGCCACGGGGTTTTCACCCGCGACGGCCGGAGCGCGCACCTGTACAAACGCGCGCATGACCCATCAGACTTTCTCTTCCTCCCCGAATCGCCGCACCGCGCTGGCCGCATCCGTCGCCGCCGCGCTGACCCTCATCACCGCTCCCTCGTGGGCACAGAGCACCTGGCCGACCAAGCCGGTGCGCATCGTCGTGCCCTTCGCGGCCGGCGGCACGACCGACATCCTGGCGCGCGCGGTGGCGCCCGAGCTTTCCAAGGCCTTCGGCCAGCAGTTCATCGTCGACAACCGCGCGGGCGCGGGCGGCAACGTGGGCGCCGAGATCGTGGCGCGCGCGCCGAACGACGGCTACACGCTGCTGATGGGCACGGTGGGCACGCACGGCATCAACCGCGCGCTGTATCCCAAGCTGCCCTTCGACCCGATCAAGGACTTCGCGCCCATCACGCTGGTGGCCGCCGTGCCGAACGTGATGGAGATGAACGCCGACAAGGCGAAGTCGCTGAACATCCACAACGTGCAGGACTTCATCAAGTACGCCAAGGCCAACCCTGGCAAGCTGAACATGGCCTCCAGCGGCAGCGGCACCTCGATCCACCTGGCGGGCGAGCTGTTCAAGAGCATGACGGGCACTTTCATGGCCCACATCCCGTACAAGGGCTCGGGCCCGGCGCTGCTGGACATGGTGGGCGGGAATGCCGACGTGATGTTCGACAACCTGCCTTCGTCGATGGCGCAGATCAAGGCCGGCAAACTCACCGCGCTGGCGGTGACGAGCGCGCAGCGTTCACCGGCCCTGCCGGACATTCCGACGGTGGCTGAAGTGGGCGGCCCCTCGCTCAAGGGCTACGAGGCGAGTTCGTGGTTCGGGCTGCTGGCACCGGCGGGCACGTCACCGGAGATCGTGAACCGCATTCAGCAGGAAGTGGCCAAGGCGCTGGGCACGCCGGCCATGAAGGAGAAGATGCTGGCTCAGGGCGCGATCCCGAGCGGGAATTCGCCGGCCGACTTCACGAAGCTCATCGCGAGCGAGCATGTGAAGTGGGCGAAGGTGGTCAAGGACTCCGGCGCGAAAGTTGACTAACCCCCAGGCTGCGCGCACTTCGTGTCGCTTCGCCAACCCCCTTGCAGGGGGCAACACCTACGGACCGGCAGAGCCGGATCCGTGGTGTTTCACGCAAAGACCGGTGGCTGATCTTTGGTGATCAGGTCTTCCAGGTCACGTCCTTCTTTTCGGCAAGCGAGTCCTTGAGCATGTGCAGCAGCGGGATCGCACGCTGGTGCAGGCCCACATGCTGCTTCTCGGCCTCGTTGGCGTGGCCTTCGACGGCGTAGTCGTCGTTGTTGTGGGTGTTGGAAGCCTCGCGTGCCAGCGCGGCTTCGAGGGCCGCGATGGCGCCGGGGATCTGCTCGACGGTGATGATGCCCTGCGGGGCGATCGACTTGCCGACGATCTCCAGCAGCTGGCGGGCATGCACTTCGAGCATCACGAAATCGGGAGAGGCGCGGGACTGGAATCGATAGAGCATGGTGTTCTCACTCACTTGTTGTAGATGTAGTCACGTGCAAAAGGGTACACGGATTGCGCGCCGCGAAGGACGCCGTGTTCGACGTTGCCGTCGGGTTTGGTGGAAAGCATCTGGTGCAGCGAGATCCAGCCCTGCTCGAAGCTCATGGCGGAGCCGGCCAGGTACAGGCGGTAGGCGCGCAGCACGCGCTCGGCGTTCTCGGCCTGCCGGCCGCCGCTGCGCTGGAGCACTTCGCGCGCGGCGTCGAGCTGCGCTTCCAGCGCGTCGGACCATGCCCAGAGCGTGCGCGCGTAATGCGGGCGCAGGCTCTCGGTGTCGACCATCTCCAGGCCGGCCGCGGCCGTCTCGCGCAGCACATGCGTCACGTGCAGCAGCTCGCCGCCGGGGAAGATGTATTTCTCGATGAAGTCGCCCATGCCGGCGCCGAGCTGGCGGTAGTTGAGCTCGCCGGAGGTGATGCCGTGGTTCATCACCAGGCCGCCGGGCTTCAGCAGCGCATGGATCTTGCGGAAGTAGGTCGGCATGTTGGCGGCGCCCACGTGCTCGAACATGCCGACGGAGGAGATCTTGTCGAAGGGCTTGTCGGTGGGCACTTCGCGGTAGTCGCGCAGCTCGACGCGCACGCGGCCCTGCAGGCCCTTCTCCTCGATGAGCCGCTGCACGTGCGCATGCTGGTTCTTCGACAGCGTGATGCCGGTGGCGTCCACGCCGTAGTGCTCGGCCGCCCACAGCAGCAGTGCGCCCCAGCCGGAGCCGATGTCGAGGTAGCGCTCGCCAGGCTGCAGCATCAGCTTGCGGCAGATGTGGTCGAGCTTGGCTTCCTGCGCCTGCGCCAGCGTGAGGTCGGGCGTACGGAAGTACGCGCATGAATACACGCGGCGCGGGTCCAGCCACAGCGCGTAGAAGTCGTCGGAAACGTCGTAGTGGAACTCGATCTGCGCCGCGTCCTTGCGCAGCGAGTGCGAGCCGTGCGACTTGGCCCGGCGCTGCAGGCGGCTCCACCAGCCGGTGTCGGTCTCCGCCGGGTTGCCGGGGAGCATGCCGACCGTGGCATCGATCAGGTCGCGCATGGCGCCTTCGATCTGCACCTTGCCCTCGACGTAGGCCTCGCCGATGGCTCCCACCTGCCTTGCCGCCAGCTTGGCCAGCACCGCCCACTCCTTGAAGGCCAGGGTCACGCGGGCTCCGGCCTGTGCGACGCGCCGGCCATCGGGCAGCTCGAGCGCGATGGGGACAGGCAGCGAAGCCAGCTGCGACTCGATCTTGGGTATCAAGTGTTGCATGGGGCCATGGTATTGATTTTTCCAAGCTTTTGCATGACTTCCCGTGTCGGCGCAAGCCGCGATCTGAGGCGGCTTCGGGCCTGCGCGAACCCGGATTGACATTGGATTGTTTATGTCTAAACTATTTAGCCATGAACAGCCTCGACCCGTCCAAGTCCGCTCCCGCCTCGGACCTCCAACGCATCCTGTGCATCGGCGGCGGGCCGGCGGGCCTGTACTTCGCCCTGTTGATGAAGGCGCGCAACCCGGCGCTGCAGATCACCGTGGTGGAGCGCAACCGCCCCTTCGACACCTTCGGCTGGGGCGTGGTACTCAGCGACCAGACGCTCGCCAACCTGCGCGCGGCCGACGCGCCGACCGCGGCGCTCATCGGTAACGAGTTCCACCACTGGGACGACATCCAGGTCTTCTTCAAGGGCCGCCAGGTGCGCTCCGGCGGCCACGGCTTCTGCGGCATCGGCCGCAAGCGGCTGCTCAACATCCTGCAGGAGCGCTGCCTCGAGCTGGGCGTGGAGCTGGTGTTCGAGACCGACGTCGCCGACGACCAGGCGATGGCCGCCAAATACAAGGCCGACCTGGTGATCGCCAGCGACGGCCTCAACAGCCGCATCCGCCAGCGCTATGCCGACGTGTTCAGGCCCGACATCGACCTGCGCAACTGCCGCTTCGTGTGGCTGGGCACGCACCAGACCTTCGACGCCTTCACCTTCGCCTTCGAACAGACCGAGCACGGCTGGTTCCAGGCGCACGCCTACCAGTTCGACGACAAGACCTCGACCTTCATCGTCGAGACGCCCGAGGCCGTCTGGAAGGCCCATGGCCTCGACCAGATGGAACAGCCCGAGGCCATCGCCTTCTGCGAGAAGCTCTTCGCCAAGTACCTCGGCGGCCATTCGCTGATCAGCAATGCCACACACCTGCGCGGCTCTGCCAACTGGATCCGCTTTCCGCGCGTGGTGTGCGAGCGCTGGACGCACCGCATCGACGTAGAGGGCCGCAGCGTGCCCGTGGTGCTGATGGGCGACGCGGCGCACACGGCGCACTTCTCGATCGGCTCGGGCACCAAGCTGGCGCTTGAAGACGCGATCGACCTGGCCAACGAGTTCGCGCAGGGCGGCACTGTCGACCATGTGCTCGAAGGCTACGAGGCACGCCGCAGCGTCGAGGTGCTGAAGATCCAGAACGCCGCGCGCAACTCCACCGAGTGGTTCGAGAACGTGCCGCGCTACACAGGCATGCAGATCGAGCAGTTCGCCTACTCGCTGCTCACCCGCTCGCAGCGTATCAGCCACGAGAACCTGCGCCTGCGCGACACGCAGTGGCTCAGCGGCTACGAGCAGTGGCTGGCCGGCGGCAAGGCGCTGCCGCCGATGCTCATGCCCTACAAGGTGCGCGGGCTCACGCTGAAAAACCGCATCCTGGTGTCGCCGATGGCCACCTACAGCGCGGTCGACGGCGTGCCGCAGGATTTCCTGCTGGTGCACCTGGGCGCACGCGCGCTCGGCGGCGCCGCGATGGTGTTCGTCGAGATGACCAGCCCGACGCCCGAAGGCCGCATCACGCCCGGCTGCACCGGCCTCTACAACGATGCGCAGCAGGCCGCCTTCAAGCGCATCGTCGACTTCGTGCATACGCAGTCCAGCGCGAAGATCGCCATGCAGCTCGGCCACAGCGGCCCCAAGGGCTCGACCCGCGTGGGTTGGGAAGGCACCGACGAGCCGCTCGAGAGCGGCAACTGGCCGCTGCTGGCCGCGAGCGCGCTGTCCTACGGCGAGCAGAACCAGCTGCCCGCGGCCATCACGCGCGCCGAGATGGACACGCTGCGCGACCAGTTCGTCGACTCGACCCGCCGCGCCGCCGAATGCGGCTTCGACTGGCTCGAGCTGCACTGCGCGCACGGCTACCTGCTGTCGGCCTTCATCAGCCCGCTCACCAACCTGCGCACCGACGAGTACGGCGGCGACATCGAGGCGCGCTGCCGCTACCCGCTCGAGGTGTTCCGCGCCATGCGCGCCGCATGGCCCGCCGACAGGCCGATGAGCGTGCGCATCTCGGCGCACGACTGGGCGCCCGGCGGCAACACCGATGCCGACGCCATCGTGGTCGCGCGCCTCTTCAAGGAGGCCGGCGCCGACTTCATCGACGTGTCGTCCGGCCAGACCACGCGCGCCGCGAAGCCGGTGTACGGGCGCATGTACCAGACGCCGTTCTCCGACCGCATCCGCAACGAGGTCGGCATCTCGACCATCGCCGTGGGCGCCATCACCGATGCCGACCAGGCCAACAGCATCATCGCCGCCGGCCGTGCCGACCTGTGCGCCATCGCGCGTCCGCACCTGGCCGACCCGGCATGGACGCTGCACGAGGCCGCCAAGCTGCAAAGCCGCGACGTCGAATGGCCCGTGCAGTACCTGAGCGGGCGCGACCAGATGTACCGCGAGATCGCCAAGCAGCAGCAGCTCGCCGCGGCCGCCAATGCAGCGATGGCCGCGCAGAACAGCGAGGAGACGCACTGAGATGGACCTCGAAGCGCGCGCGCACAGCGAACACCCGGAGGCGCTGCGGCTTTGGCTGCGGCTGCTCACCTGCACCCAGCTGATCGAGAAGCAGGTGCGCAACGAACTGCGCTCGCAGTTCGCGACCACGCTGCCGCGCTTCGACCTGATGTCCCAGCTCGAGCGCTCGCCCGAGGGGCTGAAGATGAACGAGCTCTCGCGCCGCATGATGGTGACGGGCGGCAATGTGACCGGCATCACCGACCAGCTCGTGTCCGAAGGGCTGGTGGAGCGCATCAACGTCGAGGGCGACCGCCGTGCATGGCGCGTGCGCCTCACGCCGCGCGGGCGCAAGCTCTTCAACGACATGGCGCAGCAGCACGAGGACTGGATCGTCGAGGCCTTCGCGGGCCTCAGCGCCAAGGAGATCGCGCAACTGCACAAGCTGCTCGGCAAGGTCAAGCAGCACTCGCACAACCAACTACTGATGGCGGAGACCGAATGAAGCACTACATCGGCGCGGGCAATCCCATGCGCGCCCAATTCGAACCCAAGGCAGCCTACAAGGCCGAGCACTTCGCATGGAGCTACGAGGCCGGCGTGGGCACCATCACGCTGAACCGGCCCGACCGCAAGAACCCGCTGACCTTCGACTCGTACGGCGAGCTGCGCGACCTGTTCCGCGCGCTGGTCTACGCCACCGACGTGAAGACGATCGTCGTGACCGGCGCGGGCGGCAACTTCTGCTCCGGCGGCGACGTGCACGAGATCATCGGCCCGCTGACCGGCATGCGCATGCCCGAGCTGCTGGAGTTCACGCGCATGACGGGCGACCTGGTGAAGGCGATGCGCGCCTGTCCGCAGCCCATCGTCGGCGCGATCGACGGCGTGTGCGCCGGTGCCGGCGCGATGATCGCGCTGGCCTGCGACCTGCGCTACGGCTCGCCCGCCACGCGCACCGCCTTCCTCTTCACGCGCGTGGGCCTCGCCGGTGCCGACATGGGCGCCTGCGCGCTGCTGCCGCGCGTGATCGGCCAGGGCCGTGCGTCCGAACTGCTCTTCACCGGCCGCGCGATGACTGCGCAGGAAGGCCATTCGTGGGGTTTCTTCAACGCGCTGCACGAGAGCGATGCGCTGCTCGAGGCCGCCACCAAGGTCGCGCGCGACCTGGCCGAAGGCCCGACCTTCGCGCACGGCATGACGAAGACGATGTTGTCGCAGGAATGGTCGATGACCATCGACCAGGCCATCGAAGCCGAGGCGCAGGCACAGGCCATCTGCATGCAGACCGAAGATTTCAAGCGCGCCTACGAGGCCTTCGCGGCCAAGCGCAAGCCGGTGTTCGGCGGGGACTGACGCGATGATGACCAAGGCTCCCGCACCACCCTCGACGGCGCACCTTGCGCTGCCCTTCTTCGACGACGCGCACCGCACGCTGGCCGACGGCCTGCTGCCCTGGGCCGACGCGCAGCAAGTCGACGAACACGACGACCGCGCGGCCTGCCGCGACTGGGTACAGCGGCTAGGTGCCGGCGGCTGGCTGCGCTATTGCGTGCCGGGCAGCTCCGGCGGCGCGCTGGAGCGGCTCGATTCGCGCGCCCTGGTACTGCTGCGCGAGACGCTCGCCTACCACTCGCCGCTCGCCGACTTCGCCTTTGCGATGCAGGGCCTGGGCAGCGGCGCGATCACGCTCGCGGGCACACCGCAGCAGCACGCCGACTACCTGACGGCAGTGGCCAAGGGCGCCAAGATCGCGGCCTTCGCGCTCAGCGAGCCCGAGGCCGGCTCCGACGTGGGCGCGATGGCGATGCGCGCCGAGGCGACCACCGACGGCTGGAAGCTGAACGGCGAGAAGACCTGGATCAGCAACGGCGGCATCGCCGACTTCTACTGCGTGTTCGCGAAGACCGACCCGACAGGCGGCACGCGCGGCATCACCGCCTTCATCGTCGACGCGACGACGCCCGGCCTCGACACCTCCGCGCACATCGACGTGATGGCGCCGCACCCGCTGGCCACGCTGCGCTTCGAGAACTGTGTCGTGCCGCGCGCCGCGCAGCTGGGCGAACTCAACGGCGGCTTCAAGCTCGCGATGCGCACGCTCGACATCTTCCGCTCCTCGGTGGCCGGTGCGGCGCTCGGCATGGGACGCCGCGCACTGGCCGAAGCCATCGCCCATTCGAAGAAGCGCCGCATGTTCGGCCAGACGCTGGCGGACTTCCAGCTCACGCAGGCCAAGCTCGGCGAGATGGCCGCGCTGATCGACAGCGCTGCTCTGCTCACCTACCGCGCCGCATGGATGCGCGACGACGCCGAGCGGCGCGGTGCACCGGCAGTGGGCGACGTGTCGGCCGCCGCCGCGATGGCCAAGATGTGCGCAACCGAGAACGCGAGCCGCGTGATCGACATGGCGCTGCAGATGCATGGCGGCCTCGGCGTGAAGGTTGGCACGAAGGTTGAAAGCCTCTACCGCGACATCCGCTCGCTGCGCATCTACGAAGGCGCGACGGAAGTCCAACAACTGATCATCGGCAAATCCGTTCTACGGGGATAAACACCGTGTCTGCCCAAGTCGACCGCTTCGTTCACGACCGCTTGCCGCCCGCGGCACAGCTGCCCGTCTTTCGCTACGACCTGCCCGAGCTGCAGCTGCCCGACCAGCTCAACCTGGTCGAGGAGCTGCTCGACAAGGCCGCAGCGAAGGGTTTCGGCGACAAGCCGATGCTGCGCTCGCCGCAGGGCACGCTGACCTATGCGCAGGCGGCCGTCGAGGTCAATCGCATCGCGCAGGTGCTGGTGGAAGATCTCAAGCTGGTGCCGGGCAACCGGGTGCTGCTGCGCGGCGGCAATTCGGTGGCGATGGCGCTGGCATGGCTGGCGGTGGTGAAGGCCGGGCTGATCGCGGTGGCCACGATGCCGCTGCTGCGCGCGAAGGAGCTGGGCGACATCATCGAGAAATCGCAGCCCGTGGCCGCGCTGTGCGATGGTCGGCTGCTCGATGAGTTGCTGCTGGCGCAGCAGGCGCATCCGGTGCTTGCCACGGTGGTTGCATTCAACAAGCCCGATGCGGAAGATTCGCTTTCGGCACGCGCGGCGAAGAAGAACGGTGTGTTCGAGGCATGCCCCACGGCATCCGATGACATCGCGCTGCTGGCTTTCACCTCGGGCACCACGGGCAAGCCGAAAGCGCCTGTCACCACGCACCGCGATGTGCTCGCGATGTGCGAGACCTGGCCGCGCCACGTGCTGCGCGCGCGCAGCGACGACATCGTGGTGGGCTCGCCGCCGCTGGCCTTCACCTTCGGGCTCGGCGGACTGCTTGTGTTTCCGATGTGGGCCGGCGCCTCCGTCTACTTCCCCGATGCGCCGTTCACGCCCGAGGGGCTGGTGAAGCTCATCAACGAGGTCGGCGCGACCATCTGCTACACGGCACCCACGTTCTACCGGCAGATGGCACCGTTCGTGAAGCAGCACGGCATGCCCAGCCTGCGCATCAGCGTGAGCGCGGGCGAGGCCCTGCCCGATGCCACACGGCAGCTGTGGAAGGAAGCTTCCGGCATCGAGATGCTGGATGGCATCGGCGGAACCGAGGTGTTCCACATCTACATCTCTGCCGCGGGCAACGACGTGCGCCGCGGGGCAGTTGGCAAGGCAGTGCCCGGTTTCACCGCGAAGGTGGTGGACGGCGAAGGCAACGAGGTGCCCCATGGCACGGTCGGCAAGCTTGCGCTGCAGGGGCCGGTGGGCTGCCGCTACCTCGACGATCCGCGCCAGACAGACTACGTGAAGAACGGCTGGAACTATCCGGGAGATTCGTTCGTGCAGGACGACGACGGCTACTTCTTCTACCAGGCACGCGCGGACGACATGATCATCACGGCCGGCTACAACGTCGGCGGGCCGGAAGTGGAGGATGCGCTGCTCAAGCATCCTGCCGTGGCCGAGTGCGGCGTGATCGGCAAGCCCGATGCCGAGCGGGGCATGATCGTGAAGGCGTTCTGCGTTCTCAAGCCCGGCAACGAGGGCAACGCAGCCCTTGTGAAGGCGCTGCAGGACCACGTGAAGGCGACCATCGCGCCATTCAAATACCCAAGGGAGATCGAGTTCGTGCCGGCGCTGCCGCGCACGGAAACCGGCAAGCTCCAACGATTCAAACTGAGACAACTCAACACGACATCATGATCAACAAACTCCTGCAACCCGAAGGCTGGCTGCCTCCCAAGGGCTATGCGAACGGCGTCGCCGCTCGCGGAACGATGCTGTTCATCGGAGGCCAGATCGGCTGGAATGCACAGCAGCAATTCGAGTCGGACGACTTCATCGACCAGTGCGGCCTGGCGCTGCGCAACATCGTCGAGGTGCTGCGCGCAGGTGGTGCGGGCCCCGAGCACATGGTGCGCATGACCTGGTATGTGACGGACCGTGACGAATACAGCCGCCGCCTCAGCGAGCTCGGGCCTGTCTATCGCGAAGCGATGGGACGCAACTTCCCGGCCATGACCTGTGTGCAGGTGGCGGCGCTTGTGGAGCACCGGGCGAAGGTGGAGATCGAAGTGACGGCGGTCATCCCGGACTGACCTCTTGCGCCGACCGAAATAAAAATGCCCTCATTGCGAGGGCATTTCTTTTTGTCATTGACCGGCAATTGATAAACAAATACCGGCAAAGAAAAAGGCCCTTTGATTTCTCAAAGGGCCTTTTCGATTTGGTTGCGCGAGCAAGATTTGAACTTGCGACCTTTGGGTTATGAGCCCAACGAGCTACCAGGCTGCTCCATCGCGCGGCAGACTTAGAGTATAGCTTATTCAGCGGCGTTTTGCTCGGCTGCGTCTTCTTTAATTTCAGGACGGTCAACCAGTTCGACGAGCGCCATCGGGGCATTGTCACCCACACGGAAGCCCATCTTCAGGATGCGGGTGTAGCCGCCCGGACGCGTTGCGAAACGCGGGCCGAGGTCGCCGAAGAGCTTCACGACGGCGTCGCGGTTGCGCAGGCGGTCGAAGGCCAGGCGCTTGTTGGCGACGGTGGGCTTCTTGGCGAGCGTGATCATCGGCTCGATGACGCGGCGCAGTTCCTTGGCCTTGGGGACCGTGGTCTTGATGACTTCGTGCTCGATGAGCGAATTCATCATGTTCTGCAGCATCGCGAGGCGGTGCGAGCTGGTGCGGTTGAGTTTGCGGAGTCCGTGTCCGTGACGCATGGTGCTTTCCTTTACTTTATAAAAACAGGCAGCCGTGTCAGGTACTGCCCGGTGCACTGGCCCTTTTCAGGGGGCCTCTTTCAAAAAATTCAAATGATCAACGCTTGTCGAGGCCGGCCGGCGGCCAGCTTTCGAGCTTCATGCCCAAGGTCAGGCCGCGCGAGGCAAGCACTTCCTTGATTTCGTTGAGCGACTTGCGACCCAGGTTCGGGGTCTTGAGCAGCTCGTTCTCGGTGCGCTGGATCAGGTCACCGATGTAGTAGATGTTTTCGGCCTTCAGGCAGTTGGCCGAACGCACCGTCAGTTCGAGTTCGTCGACAGGGCGCAGCAGGATCGGATCGAACTGCTGTGCGCTGCGCGGAGCCGGAGCGTCGAACGCAGCGAGTTCGCCGCCTTCGAGCTGCGCGAACACGGCGAGCTGCTCGACCAGGATTTTAGCCGATGCGCGCACTGCGTCTTCGGCGGTGATCGCACCGTTGGTCTCGATTTCGACCAGCAGCTTGTCCAGGTCGGTGCGCTGCTCGACGCGGGCGCTCTCGACCGTGTAGCTCACGCGCTTGACGGGCGAGAACGAGGCATCGAGGACGATGCGGCCGATCGACTTCGTCGGCTCGTCCGCATAGCGGCGCATCGTGCCGGGCACATAGCCGCGGCCCTTCTCGACCTTGATCTGCATGTCGAGCTTGCCGCCTTGCGACAGGTGGGCGATCACATGGTCGGGGTTGATGATCTCGACGTCGTGCGGGGTCTGGATGTCCGAGGCCAGGACCGGGCCTTCGCCGTCCTTGCGCAGGCTCAGCGTGACTTCGTCGCGGTTGTGGAGCTTGAACACCACGCCCTTGAGGTTCAGCAGGATGTTGACGACATCTTCCTGCACGCCGTCGATCGACGAGTACTCATGCAGAACGCCAGCGATCGTGACTTCGGTGGCCGAGTAGCCCACCATGGACGACAGCAGAACGCGACGCAGCGCGTTGCCGAGCGTGTGGCCATAGCCGCGCTCGAAAGGCTCGAGCGTCACCTTGGCCTTGTTGGCGGCAAGTTGCTCGACCTGGATGGTCTTGGGTTTCAGCAGGGTGGTTTGCATGCAGACTTCCTCTCAATACCCCCGGCTCGTTACACCGGTAAGGCTGGTGAAGCACCTGAGCCGCGACGGAGCGCGGAACAGGAACGTGAACAACAAAAACAATCTCCCGCCGGCGCGTGGAAGCGCAGGCGGGTAGAAAAAATCAACGCGAATACAGTTCGACGATCAGCGATTCGTTGATGTCGGCTGCGAATTCGTCGCGATCGGGCACCTTCTTGAACGTGCCTTCGGCCTTGTCGGCATTCACGTCGACCCATGCCGGGATACCGACTTGCTGGGCGAGTTGCAGCGCTTCGACAACGCGGGTCTGCTTTTTCGACTTCTCGCGCACGGCGATCACGTCGCCGGTCTTGACCAGGTACGACGGGATATTGACCGACTGACCGTTCACCGTGATCGCCTTGTGCGACACGAGCTGGCGCGCTTCGGCGCGGGTCGAGCCGAAGCCCATGCGGTAGACGACGTTGTCCAGACGGGATTCGAGAATGAACAGCAGGTTGGCACCGGTGTTGCCACGGCGGCGATCGGCTTCTTCGAAGTAGCGGCGGAACTGCTTCTCGAGCACGCCGTACATGCGCTTGACCTTCTGCTTCTCGCGCAGCTGCAGGCCGTAGTCGGAGGTACGCTGACCCGAGGTGCGGCCGTGCTGGCCGGGCTTGGAGTCGAACTTGGCCTTGTCCTGGATCGAACGACGAGCGCTCTTCAGGAACAGGTCGGTGCCTTCACGGCGGGAAAGTTTGGCCTTGGGGCCGAGGTAACGTGCCACGATTTTTCCTTTGTGTCATCTACCGCAGTTGCCTGCGGGAGCCATCAGCGGAATGCCGATGGCGGTGGGCTTAGTAAAAAAACAAACGCGCAGCCGCTATTCAAAGCCGGCTGCGCCTTGCGGACTGGCGATCAGATGCGGCGACGCTTCTGGGGACGGCAGCCGTTGTGCGGAACGGGCGTCACGTCGGCGATCGAGTTGATCCGGATGCCGAGCGCAGCCAGTGCGCGCACCGACGATTCGCGACCGGGGCCGGGGCCCTTGATCTCGACGTCGAGGTTCTTGATGCCTTGTTCGACAGCAGCACGGCCGGCCACTTCGGAAGCGACCTGCGCAGCGAACGGCGTCGACTTGCGCGAGCCCTTGAAGCCCTGGCCACCCGACGAAGCCCACGACAGGGCGTTGCCCTGGCGGTCGGTGATCGTGATGATGGTGTTGTTGAACGAAGCGTGCACGTGAGCGATACCGTCCGCGACGTTCTTGCGAACCTTCTTGCGAACGCGCTGTGCGGCGTTGTTTGCAGGTGCTTTAGCCATGCTGTTCTATCCTTATTTCTTCAGGGACTGCGCAGCCTTGCGCGGACCCTTGCGGGTGCGGGCGTTGGTGCGCGTGCGCTGGCCGCGCATCGGCAGGCCGCGACGGTGACGGAAGCCGCGGTAGCAGCCGATGTCCATCAGGCGCTTGATGTTCATCGTCGTCTCGCGACGCAGGTCGCCTTCGATCGTGAACAGGGCGATCTGGTCGCGGATCTTCTCGAGATCGGCGTCGGTCAGATCCTTGATCTTCTTCGAATACTCGATGCCGCTCGCTTCGCAGATCTGGCGGGCGCGGGTGCGACCGATGCCGAAGATGGCGGTCAGGCCGATTTCAGCGTGCTTGTGCGGCGGGATGTTGATGCCAGCAATACGTGCCATGTGCGTCCTCTAATACTCTTCAATCAACCCTGGCGCTGCTTGTGGCGCGGGTCGGTGCAGATCACGCGCACCACACCCTTGCGGCGGATGACCTTGCAATTACGGCAGATGGTTTTGACCGAAGCCGAAACTCTCATTTCACTCTCCTAAAACTGTTTAACGTGGCGGTCTACCGCCCGGACTCAATACTGAAACACAGCCCTACGATGTCTTGAAGTTCGCCTTCTTCAGCAGCGATTCGTACTGCTGGGACATCATGTAGTTTTGCACCTGGGCCATGAAGTCCATCGTGACGACCACGATGATCAGCAGGGAGGTACCACCGAAGTAGAACGGCACGTTGTACTTCAGGATCAGGAACTCCGGCAGCAGGCAGACGAAGGTGATGTACACCGCGCCAGCCAGCGTCAGTCGAACCAGGATCTTGTCGATGTAGCGAGCGGTCTGGTCACCCGGACGGATACCCGGGATGAATGCACCACTCTTCTTCAGGTTGTCGGCCGTTTCCTTGCTGTTGAACACGAGTGCCGTGTAGAAGAAGCAGAAGAAAACGATCGCAGCGGCATACAGCAGCACGTAGATCGGCTCGCCAGGACGCAGCGCACTGGCGACGTCCTTGATCCAGCGGAAACCGCCGTCACCGGTGCTGAACCAGCCGACCACCGTCGCCGGCAGCAGGATGATCGACGAGGCGAAGATCGGCGGGATCACGCCAGCCATGTTCAGCTTCAGCGGCAGGTGCGACGACTGGCCGCCATACACCTTGTTGCCGACCTGGCGCCGCGCATAGTTCACGAGGATCTTGCGCTGGCCGCGTTCCACGAACACCACGAAGTAGGTGACCAGCACCACCACGGCGACGATGAAGAGCGCGACGATCACGTTCATGGCGCCGGTACGCACCAGCTCCAGCAGGCCGCCGATGGCATTGGGCAGGCCGGCCGCGATCCCCGCGAAGATCAGGATCGAGATGCCGTTGCCCAGGCCGCGTTCGGTGATCTGCTCGCCGAGCCACATCAGGAACATGGAACCTGCCGTCAGACTCACCATGGCGGTGATGCGGAAGCCGAAGCCGGGCGAAATCACCAGGCCTGCCGACGACTCGAGAGCCACCGCGATGCTGAACGACTGGAACAGGGCCAGGCCCAGCGCGCCATAGCGCGTGTACTGCGTGATCTTGCGGCGGCCGGCCTCGCCTTCCTTCTTCAATTGCTCGAAGGTCGGAAGCACGTAGGTCATCAGCTGCATGATGATCGACGCCGAGATGTACGGCATGATCCCCAACGCGAACACGGTGAAGCGCGACAGCGCACCGCCCGAGAACATGTTGAACAGGCTCAGAATGCCGCCCTGCTGGCCCTGGAACAGCGCAGCCAGCTGGTCCGGGTTGATACCCGGCACAGGAATGTGCGCGCCAATCCGGTAGACCACGAGCGCGAGCAGCAAAAAGACGAGCCGACGACGGAGGTCGCCGAACTTGCCTGTTTTTGCGATCGTTGCCGCGTTAGTTGCCACGAAGAACTTCTTTCAGTCCGATGGTGATCAGGCGATGCTGCCGCCGGCCGCTTCGATCGCAGCCTTTGCGCCAGCCGTTGCGCCCACGCCCGTCAGCTTGACGGCCTTGGTGAGCTCACCGGTCTTCACGACCTTGACGACCTTGGCGAGCTGGCCCACGAGGCCGGCTTGCTTCAGCGCCAGGATGTCCACTTCGGCCAGGCCGAGCTGCTCGAGAGCGGTCAGCGTGACTTCGGCGTTGAACTTCAGCAGGTGCGACTTGAAGCCACGCTTCGGCAGGCGACGCTGCAGCGGCATTTGACCGCCTTCGAAGCCGACCTTGTGGAAACCGCCTGCGCGCGACTTCTGGCCCTTGTGGCCGCGACCCGAGGTCTTGCCCAGGCCGGAACCGATACCGCGGCCGACACGGCGCTTGGCGTGCTTGGCGCCATCCGCCGGCTTGATGCCATTGAGTTCCATATCAGTCTCTCTTACAGGACTTTGACCAGATAACTGATCTTGTTGATCATGCCGCGCACCGCGGGCGTGTCTTGCAGCTCGCTCACGCTGTTGAGCTTGCGCAGGCCGAGGCCGCGCACGGTCGCGCGATGCGATTCCTTGGTGCCGATCGGGCTCTTGACCAGTTGCACCTTGAGGGTCTGTTGTTGCGTCATTTGAATGCTTCCTTGAGGCTTGCGACGGCCTGCGCTCAGGCGAAGATTTCTTCGACGGTCAGGCCGCGCTTGGCAGCCACTTCGCTGGCGGTCGTCGAGTTCTTCAACCCGTCGAGCGTGGCGCGAACCATGTTGTAGGGGTTCGACGAACCATGGCTCTTGGCCACGATGTCGGTGATACCCATCACTTCGAACACGGCGCGCATCGGGCCGCCGGCGATGATGCCGGTACCCTTGGGAGCCGGGTACATCACGACCGTCGAAGCGCCGTGGTGGCCTTGCACCTGGTGGTGCAGCGTGCCGTTCTTGATCGAAACCTTCAGCAGGTTGCGACGCGCTTCTTCCATTGCCTTCTGCACTGCAGCGGGCACTTCCTTCGACTTGCCCTTGCCCATGCCGACGCGGCCATCGCCGTCACCGACCACGGTGAGTGCTGCGAAACCGAGGATACGACCACCCTTCACCACCTTGGTGACGCGGTTGATCGCGATCATCTTCTCGCGCAAACCGTCCTCAGGGCCTTCGTTCTGAGCTCTTGCCTGAATCTTTGCCATTTTGAATCTCGTGTCCGGTTAGAACTGCAGGCCGGCTTCGCGGGCGGCTTCGGCCAGCGCCTTGACGCGGCCGTGGTAGGCGAAACCTGCGCGGTCGAAAGCGACCTTCTCGATGCCGGCTGCCTTCGCCTTTTCAGCGATGCGCTTGCCGACGGCGGTGGCGGCGGCAGCGTTGCCGCCCTTGCCCGAACCGCCGAGCGAGGTACGCACTTCGGCTTCTGCCGTCGATGCGGTTGCAATCACCTTGGCGCCGTCGCCGGAGATGACGGTGGCGTAGATGTGCAGGTTGGTGCGATTCACCGTCAGACGGGCCACGCCCTGCGTCGCGATGCGGATGCGGGTCTGGCGCGAGCGGCGGAGACGCTGTGCTTTTTTGGTCAACATCATTTTGCTGCCCCTTACTTCTTCTTGGTCTCTTTGATCACGATCTTCTCGTCCGCATAGCGGATGCCCTTGCCCTTGTAGGGCTCTGGCGGACGAACGGCACGGATCTCAGCGGCCACCTGGCCGACGCGCTGGCGGTCTGCGCCCTTGACCACGACTTCGGTCGGGGTGGGCGTCGCCACCGTGATGCCTTGCGGCATGTCGATGTTGACGGGGTGCGAGTAGCCGACCTGGAGGTTCAGCTTGGCGCCCTGGGCGGCGGCCTTGTAGCCCACGCCGATCAGGCTGAGCTTCTTCTCGAAGCCCTTGGTCACACCGACCACCATGTTGTTCACGAGCTGGCGAACCGTGCCGCTCATCGCGTTGGCTTCACGCGAATCGTTGGCGGGCTCGAAGCTCAGCTTGCCGTCCTTGCTGACGACGTTGACCAGCGCGTTGCGCGCGAGGTTGAGCGTGCCGCCCGTACCCTTGACGCTGATCTGGTCTTCCTTGATCGACACATCCACGCCTGCGGGGATGGCGACCGGCGATTTTCCTACTCGGGACATTTCAGTTACTCCTCGATGTCTCGGTTAGGCGACGTAGCACAGGACTTCGCCGCCGACACCGGAGGCGCGAGCCTTGCGGTCGGTCATCACGCCCTTGGGGGTCGTGACGATGGCGACGCCGAGGCCGTTCTGGACTTGCGGAATGGAAGCGCTGGCCTTGTAGACACGCAGGCCAGGGCGGCTCACACGCTCGATGCGCTCGATGACCGGACGGCCAGCGTAGTACTTCAGCGAGATTTCCAGTTCACTCTTGCCGGCTTCGGTCTTGACCTGGAAGCCGTCGATGTAGCCCTCGTCCTTCAGGACTTGTGCGATCGCGATCTTCACCTTGGAAGACGGGACCGACACGGTGGGCTTCGCCACCATCTGCGCGTTGCGGATACGCGTCAGCAGGTCGGCAATGGGATCACTCATGCTCATGTTGTTTGCTCCTGCCTGGCTTACCAGCTGGCCTTGGTGACACCGGGGATGTCGCCGTTGAAAGCCAGTTCGCGGATCTTGGCGCGGGCCAGACCGAATTGACGGAAGGTGCCACGGGGACGACCGGTGATTTCGCAACGGTTGCGCTGGCGCGTGGGGTTCGCGTTGCGCGGCAGCTTCTGCAGCGCCAGGCGAGCAGCGGCGCGCTCTTCCTCGGTCTTCTTCAGGTCGTTGGAAGCCGCCTTCAGTTCGGCGTGCTTCGCTGCGAACTTGGCAACCAGCTTGTCGCGCTTGAGTTCGCGCTGGATCAAAGATGCTTTAGCCACAGGTCACCTCAGTTCTTGAACGGGAAACGGAAGCCGGCGAGAAGAGCCTTGGCTTCTTCGTCGGTCTTGGCCGTCGTCGTGATGCTGATATTGAGACCGCGCAGGGCATCGACCTTGTCGTACTCGATCTCGGGGAAAATGATCTGTTCCTTGACGCCGATGTTGTAGTTGCCACGGCCGTCGAAAGCACGGCCGGAGATACCACGGAAGTCGCGAACGCGCGGCAGCGCGATGGTCACGAAGCGATCCAGGAATTCGTACATGTGCACGCCACGCAGCGTGACCATGCAGCCGATCGGCTGGTTTTCGCGGATCTTGAAGCCGGCGATGGCCTTCTTCGACTTGGTGACCACGGGCTTCTGGCCGGCGATCTTGGTCAGGTCGGCGACGGCGTTGTCGAGGACCTTCTTGTCGGCGACTGCTTCACCCACGCCCATGTTCAGGGTGATCTTGGTGAGGCGCGGAACCTGCATCGGCGACGTGTAGCCGAACTTTTCCGTCAGGTCTTTCGCGATCTTTTCGCGATAGTGTTGTTGGAGACGTGCCATGTGAGTACCTCTTAGGCGAACTTGATTTCTTCGCCGCTCGACTTGAACACGCGAACAGCCACGCGCTTGCCGTCAGCATCCTGGGTGACCTTGACGCCCACGCGATCGGCCTTGCCAGTCGCGGCGTTGAAGATCGCCACGTTGGACTGGTGAATCGGCATGGCCTTCTCGACGATGCCACCGGTCGTACCCTTCAGGGGGTTCGGCTTGGTGTGCTTCTTGACGAGGTTGATGCCTTCGACGACCACATGCGAGTCGTCCTTGCGCAGCGAGACGGTGCCCCGCTTGCCCTTGTCGCGGCCGGCCAACACGATGACCTGGTCGCCCTTGCGAATCTTGTTCATGGCGTTGTGTCCTTAGAGAACTTCGGGGGCCAGCGACACGATCTTCATGAACTTCTCGGTGCGCAGTTCGCGCGTGACCGGTCCGAAGATGCGGGTGCCGATGGGCTCCAGCTTGGCGTTGAGCAACACTGCTGCGTTGCCGTCGAACTTGACGAGCGAACCGTCGGCGCGACGGATACCCTTGGCGGTGCGGACCACCACTGCGCTGTAGATCTCGCCCTTCTTGACGCGACCACGCGGAGCGGCTTCCTTGATGCTGACCTTGATGACGTCGCCCACGCTGGCATAACGCCGCTTGGAGCCACCGAGCACCTTGATACACAGGACGGATTTCGCGCCCGTGTTGTCGGCCACTTCGAGCCGGGATTCAGTTTGGATCATTTCTTGATATTCCCAACTTGTACCGATGTGCATCCAGGAGGGAGGCAAATCAGTCAGTCTTGGGCCCGTCGTCCATGCCCCGAACCACTCGGGACACTTTCGCTTTGGGCTGAAAGCTTCGCCTTTTGAAAGCGAAGCCCGCGATTGTTGCACGCGAGAAGCCGGAAGTCAACAACCCTGCTTGCCGTCGAGCACTGCCACTAGACTCCGGGGCGTGCAAGCGCCCGAAAACCCCGTTCTTTCGACCTCGTCAATACAGCGCCGGCGCCTGCTGGCCGCCGGGGTCGGCTTCGCGGGGCTGGCACTGGCCGGTTGCAAAGGTGGCGCGACACCGAACCCGGACCCCGGCCGGCTGCGCCTCGTCGCCGAAGCGCGTTGGCCGCACCGCCTTCATATAGAAGGAACCACGGCCGGAGGCCTCTCGGGCATCGACTACGACCCAATCCGAGGTGAGTACCTGCTCATCAGTGACGACCGATCGGATCTCGCCCCCGTCCGCTACTACACCGCCCGTTGGTCCTCCCCGCAGGCCGCGCCGCCGGAGTCGACCGGCGTGGTGCAGCTGCAACGCCCGGGCGGCGGTCCCTGGCCCAGCCGCCGCAACGCGGTCGACGGCCTGCCTGTGCCCGATCCTGAAGCCCTTCGGCTGCGCCCCGCCGCCAACACCCTGCTGTGGACCAGCGAGGGGGACGTCGCACGCGGCTTCGGGCCGGCCTTGTACGAATCGGCCCGCGACGGCCGTTTTCTGCGCGAATTCCGGATGCCGGCGATGTTCCAGCCCGATCCGGCAAAGCGCCGCGGCCCGCGCGACAACCTGACTTTCGAGGGCGTCAGCCTCACGCCCGACGGCCGCTTCGCCTGGCTGGCGATGGAAAACGCCCTGATCCAGGACGGCCCCGAACCCGCCGTGGGCGCCGCCGGCGGTCCCTGCCGCTTCACGCGGATCGACCTGGAGACCGGCCAGCCCGACCGCCAGATCGCCTACGTTCCCGATGCCATCCCGCTGCGCCCGCTCGTTCCCGGAAGCTACGCCGACAACGGCGTGAGCGAGATCCTGATGATCGACGCCGACCGCATGCTGGTGCTGGAGCGCGCCTACGCCACCGGCCGCGGCAATTCGCTGCGCCTGTATGAAATAGACACCCGCGCCGCCAGCGACGTGCTCGCGGTCGATGCGCTGGCGCCCGGCAACCACCGGCCGGCAGCCAAGACCCTGGTGGCCGACTTCGCCACGCTGGGCCTCTCCCGGCTCGACAACACCGAAGGCATGTGCTGGGGCCCGCCGCTGCCCGGCGGCAGGCGCATGCTGGTGGTCGTGAGCGACGACAATTTCAATCCGCTTCAAATCACCCAGTTCGCCGCCTTCGAATACGCCGACCGACCATGACCATCGCCGTGACCTTCCTGCCCCGCACCGGCCCTGCGCCGCTGCCTCCCGTCGCCTTCATCGGGGGCGGCAACATGGCCAGCGCCATCATCGGCGGCCTGATCCAGCAAGGCACCCCGGCGGATGCCTTCGAGGTGGTCGAGCCCTTCGAGGAGGCCCGGAAGAAGCTGGCCCAGTCCTTCGGCATCGTCGCCAGGGCCGAGGCGAGCGAGGCGCTGTCGCGCTGCGGCGTGGTGGTGTGGGCGGTCAAGCCCCAGACCTTCGCCGAAGCCGCCAGGCCGGTGCGCGCCTTCGCCGCCGATGCCCTGCACCTGAGCGTGGCCGCGGGCATTCCGTCCGACAGCATCGCCCGCTGGCTCGGCACCGAGCGCGTGGTGCGCGCCATGCCCAACACACCCGCGCTGGTGGGCAAGGGCATGACAGGCCTGTACGCCCGCCCCGGCGTCGAGGGCAGCGACCGCTCGATGGTCGGCCAGCTGCTGGCGCCTACCGGCGAACTGCTCTGGGTCGACACCGAACCCGCCCTCGATGCAGTCACCGCCATGTCCGGCTCCGGCCCGGCCTACGTGTTCTATTTCATCGAGGCAATGACCGAGGCCGGCGTCGAGATGGGCCTCTCGCCCGAGCAGGCCCAGCGGCTGGCGATCGGCACGTTCACCGGCGCCTCGGCGCTGGCGCACAGCGCGACCGAGCCGCCGTCGGTGCTGCGCGAGCGCGTGACCTCCAAGGGCGGCACCACCTACGCGGCCATCACCTCGCTGCAGGCGGCGGACGTGAAGTCGCAGTTCAAGACCGCGATCCGCGCGGCACAGAAGCGCGCCGCCGAGCTGGGCGAAGAATTCGGCCGCGACTGAACAACTGGTTGGATAGAGCCACAACGCCCGCCGGGCAGCGCGGCGTGCTCAACGCAGCGCGTAGCCGGCCACGACGCCGGCGAACACGGTGAAGCCCAGCCAGTGGTTCAGCCGGAATGCCTTGAAGCAGCCTTCGCGCGTGCGGTCGTGGATCAGCCGCCAGTGCCACAGCGCCTGCGCCGCGGCCACCGCGATGCCAACATAAAACAGCACGCCCAGCGAACGGCTGGCGCCTGCCCAGGTCCAGACCGCGAGGAAGATCGCGTAGCTCGCCATTACCGCCGCGACATCGAAGCGGCCGAAGGTGATGGCCGATGTCTTCATGCCGATCTTCAGGTCGTCGTCGCGGTCGACCATCGCATATTCGGTGTCGTAGGCCAGCACCCAGAACAGGTTGCCCGCGAGCAGCACTGCCGCAAAGAGCGGCACGGTCGACTGCACCGCCGCGAACGCCATCGGAATACCGAAGCTGAAGGCGATGCCCAGCACCGCCTGCGGCACCGAGACGAAGCGCTTGGCGAAGGGATAAACGAGCGTGATGGCCAGCGCCGCGAACGACCACAGTACCGTCGTGCGGTTGGTCGTGAGCACCAGCCCGAAGGACACCAGCGCCAGCACCACGCCCAGCCCCAGCGCTTCCTTGACCGACAGCTCGCCGCTGGTCACGGGCCGCTGCGCGGTGCGCTTGACGTGGCGGTCGAAGTCGCGATCGGCCACGTCGTTCACGCAGCAGCCGGCGCTGCGCATCAGGAAGGTGCCGAGCGTGAACACGATGAGCAAGTGCCAGCCCGGCCAGCCGCCCGCCGCGAACCACAGCGCGCCCAGCGTGGGCCACAGCAGCAGCAGCCAGCCCGCCGGGCGGTTCCAGCGGATCAGGTCGAGATACAACGCAAAACGCCCGCGGCGAGCCGCGGGCGCGATGACGGAGGGAGCGGAATCAGTCTTCAAGGAGGGAACGCAGCATCCAGGCCGTCTGATCGTGCACCGTGCAGCGCGCGGTCAGCATGTCGGCCGTCGGGTCGTCGCCGGCTTCCTCGGCGACAGGAATGAATTCGCGCGCGATGCGCGACACGGTCTCGTGGCCCTTCACCAGGATGCGCACCATCTCCATCGCCTTGGGCGGGTTCTGAGGCACATCGGGCACGGTGGCGATCTTGCTGAACTCGGCGTACGAGCCAGGGGCGTAGTGGCCCAGTGCGCGGATCCGCTCGGCGATCACGTCGGTCGCGCCCCACAGCTCGGTGTACTGCTGCATGAACATGGCGTGCAGCGAGTTGAAGTGCGGGCCCGTCACGTTCCAGTGGAAGTTGTGCGTGGTGAGGTACAGCGTGTAGGTGTCGGCCAGCACGCGGCTCAGGCCTTCGGCGATGGCGGCGCGGTCCTGGCGCTCGATGCCGATGTTGATGATGGGCGCATTGCGGCTGCCCGACTCCTGCGCGACCTGCTTGCCGCCCTTCTTGGGCACCTTGCCGGCGGAAGCTGCTGACGATGGTTTCTTGGAGTCTTTGGCCATGGCGGGAGATCCTTTTCTTCAGTCGAGTTCTTGGAGGGGTGTTCGCTTCGATTCTGGAAGCCGGCACGCGGCTTCGCAACAGTGCCACTCTATCTCAGCGATCAACGATTCAAAACAGCCCTCGCGTAGGCCAAGTTCTCGACATTCGATCCGCTACGAAAGGCGCTTCACGCCCGGCAGCTCGCACGCATAGATCGCGTTGCGAAGCGCGGCGATGGCCTCGTAGCGCGTGAAGGTGCGCCGCCATGCGAGCACCACGCGGCGCGTGGGCGGGTCGCGGTCCTGCGCGTCGCGCACCGGCAGGTAGCGCACCATCTGCTCGGCCTCCTTGCGGCCCTTGACCTTGGGCTTGAGCGCATCGGCCGGCACCGACAGGCGCGGCACCAGCGTCACGCCCATGCCCGAGGCCACCATGTGCTTGATGGTCTCGAGCGACGAGCCCTCGAAGCTCTTGCGGATGCCCTCGGCGTTGCTCGAGAAGCGCGCGAACTCCGGGCACACCTCCAGCACGTGGTCGCGAAAGCAGTGGCCGGTGCCCAGCAGCAGCATGGTCTCGCTCTGCAGTTCTTCGGACGTGATGGATTCGCGGTCGGCGAACTTGTGCTTGTTGGGCAGCGCCGCCATGAAGGGCTCGTCGTACAGCGGCGCCATCGCGAGGCCGGTGTCGGGAAAGGGCTCGGCCATGATGGCGCAGTCGATCTCGCCGGCGCGCAGCATCTCCAGCAGCTTGGCGGTGAAGTTCTCCTGCAGCACCAGCGGCATCTGCGGCGTGCGCGCGATCACCTGGCGCACGAGGTCGGGCAGCAGGTACGGGCCGATGGTGTAGATCACGCCCAGGTTCAGCGGGCCGGCCAGCGGGTCCTTGCCGCGCTTGGCGATCTCCTTGATGCTGGCTGCCTGGTCGAGCACGCTCTGGGCCTGCTGCACGATCTGCTCGCCCAGCGGCGTGACGGTCACTTCGCCGGCACTGCGCTCGAAGAGCTTGACCTCGAGTTCGTCCTCGAGCTTCTTGATCGCAACCGAGAGGGTCGGCTGTGAAACGTAGCAGGCCTCGGCCGCCTTGCCGAAGTGCCTTTCGCGGGCCACTGCGACGATGTATTTGAGTTCGGTGAGAGTCATAGCTTGCGTCAATTATGCGCAAGGGTGTGTCATGAGGATGGCCTGGGGTCTTCAGGACCACGGCCATCCCCCGTTCAAGGCCCCGCCGCCTGCGCCGCGGGCATCCCGCGCGGCCCGGCCCGCAGGCGCCGGCCCCGCGCGATTCCCGGCTTCTCGACCAGCCGGTAGCTGACCACCGAGGCCGCCACCAGCAGCAGCGCGCAGGCGGTGCCCACCAGCCAGTACTGCATCGCCCCGGCCATCACGAACTCTCTCACCGGCCGCAGGCCGAACACCAGCGTCAGCACCAGCCCCTGCAGCAGGTAGATGCTGTAGCTCGCCGTGCTCATGCGCCGGGCCGCGCGCGTGGCCAGCAGGCCGAAGAGGGTGCTGCCGGTGCACACCAGGTGGAAGAACACCCAGAGCAGCAGCACCTGCACTGGACCGACCATGTGCTCGAAGCCCAGGAAGACGCCTCCAAGGCAGGCCAGCGCGAGCAGTGAAGCCGATCGCTGCGGCAGTTTCGGCCCGCCGCGCCGAACCAGCCAGGCCGACAGCATGCCCATGAGAAACGATGCCAGCACCCAGGCCAGTGCCCCGATCACCAGCGCGAGCGTAGGCCGCGAGGGCGTGGCGCCCGGCGACAGCGCCGCGAAGCACAGCAAGGGCAGGCACAGCAGCATAAGGCCGAGCACGAACCGGGGTGTGCGATCGCCGCGCGCGAGCGGCGCCATCGGCCGCAGCGCCCCGTAGAACAGCCACTCCACGAAGACCGTCCACGTCACGCCAGCGAGGATCAGCGTCGTGCCGGCATAGCCGTTGATGTCCGGCTGCAGCGGCCAGATGCCGAGGGCCAGCCACTGCAGCACTGCGCCGAGCAGGGACCACACCGGCTCCCTGAGCTCGAAACCGGTGCGCCATGCGACCGCAAGAAACATCAAGCCCACCGCCAGCAGATAAGTCGGGCCGATGCGCCAGAGCCGGCCGGCATACAGGCCGCGCCAGTCCGGCCGCCCCTGCGCGTCGAGCAGCTTTCCCCAGAACAGGAAGCCGGTGATCATGAAGAAGACGCCAACGCCCGCCTGCCCCAGCAGCGTGTGGAAGCCCGAGGGCGGAAAAGTCCACTCGCCATGCTCGATGTAGCCATGGGTCACCATCAGGTGATGCACGAACACGCTCAGCGCGAGAAAGCCGCGCAGCCCGTCGAGCGTGGCGGTGCGGTGGTCGCGTGAGCTGTGCCGCGGCTCGTCGGCCGCACGGAACACCGGGAGCGCCATCGCGCCGAGCACCACCAGCACGAGCACGAAGTACGGCCAGGCAGAGAAGACGCTCATCGCCGGCTCGGCCCGCCCCGCTGCCGCGGCTTTTCCCGCCTCCCTTCGGCAGAGCCGGCGCGTTCCTTCCGCTCGCCGGAGGCGGCGCTCACATCACCGGCCGCGGACGAGCGCAGGCGCGCCGCATACGCCCATGCGGCGCCGCGCCGGTGCAGGGCGAACACCCTCATGCGCCGGCAGCATCGAGATCCTTCGCCGCAAGGGAGCGCGGGCGCATGTCCGTCCAGTTCGCCTCGATGTAGGCGCCGCAGGCGGCCCTGTCGGTGGCGGGCAGCGCCACCTTCCAGCCGGCGGGCACGTCGATGAAGGCGGGCCACAGCGAGTGCTGGCCTTCGTCGTTCACCAGCACCTGGAAGGTGCCGTTCTTGTCATCAAACGGGTTGCTCATCGTCGGTTTCCTTGCGGGGTTCGTCTTCAGTCAGGCCATTTCCACGGATTCGGCAGCAGCGGCCTCGCGCAGCGCCCCGAGCGCGGCCGATATCCCGGTGAGCGCGTGATGCCGCGCGAAGTCGTCGCGCAGCACGCCCGCGCGCTGGCGGTAGGCGGGGTCGTTCAGCAGCCTGCGCACCGCGTCGCCGATCTGGCGCGCGGTGGGCTGTCCGTTGCCCAGGTTGATGCCTGCCCCCGACCACGCCACGCGCGCGGCGATCTCGGGCTTCTCCTCGGTGGCGCCAGCCACCACCAGCGGCACGCCGAGGCTCAGCGCATGATTGACCGAGCCGTAGCCGCCGTTGGTGACCATCGCGTGCACCTTGGGCAGCAGCCGGTCGTAGGGCAGGAAGGGCAGCACGCGCGCATTCGCCGGCACCGCCATGTTCAGTGCTTCGGGCTGCGGGCCGCCGGTGGTCGCGATGACCTGGATGTCGCCAGCGCCGGCCAGCCCCTGCAGGGTCGGCCCGATCAGCTGCGCCGGGTTCTGGTTGGCCAGCGTGCCCTGCGTCACCAGCACCACCGCGCGGCCGTCGTCCAGCTCGTGCCACCAGTCGGGTTCCACGAAGTCGCGGCTGGCCGGCGCCAGCAGCGGGCCGACGAAGCGCACCGAGGCCGGCAGGTCGCTGCGCGGGTACTCGAAGGATTCGGAAGTGAGCTGCAGGTAGACGTCCGGCAGCTTCACCATCGCGTCGATGAAGAACTCGGGCAGGGCCGGCAGGCCCGCGCAGGTCAGCAGCGCGTCGAAGTAGCGCTGCACCTCGCCGAACATCGCCTGCTTGAGGTTGGCGTTCATCGCGCGGTTGCGCACCCGCCCTTCCGGCGTGGACGACGGCGGCAGCGCGGTGCCGAAGAAGGCGGTGTCGCAGCTCGACAGCGGCAGCGCCGAGATGCCGATGGCCACGATGGCAGGGCGCTGCTCGCGCGGCCCCAGCAGCAGCGGGAAGGTGCCGCAGAACATGGTGTCGACCACGATCGCGTCGGCCGCGAAGTCGCGCAGGATCGCCTCCAGCCCGGCCCGCTGCGCCGCCATGGCGTCGGCGAAGAAGTGCTTGAGCCCGAAGCACAGCTGCGCATGCGCCGACGGCAGCCGCTGGCGCTGCGGAAAGCGCTGGTCGAGCTCATGGTGGTCGAAGTCGATGGAGGCGTCGAAGGGCGTGAAGCCCGCGCCGGTGGCCTCGGCCTGCGCGCGGAAGCGGCTCGCCGTGTGCACCCGCACCTCGTGCCCGAGGCCCACCAGATGCTGGGCGATGGCCAGCATCGGCAGCACGTGTCCCGGCAGCGCGGTTGCCGCGATGAGGTAGCGCGCCATCTCAGGCCACCTGCGATGCGCTGGTCTCGACCGGAGGGCGCGCCTTGGTGTCGATGCCGAGGTCGACGAAGTAGCGCTGCAGCAGGTCGCGGTCCACCGGGCGGATCGCCGCGCCGATGGCCTGCAGCTGCGCGTGCGTGGCCTCGCCGCTCACCTTCGGCGGCGTGGCCGAGGTGTCGTAGCGGTCGAGGATCGCCAGCACCGCCGCGAGGTCGCGGTCCTGCCCCACGGCGAGCCGCGCATGCGCGCGCTGCAGCCACGGTTCGAGCCCGACGGGTTCGAGCCGCATGCCGAGCCGCTCGAACACGGCCGGAATGTCGCGCACCCGCAGCGCCTCCTGGCTGGTCAGGTGGAACACCTGGCCCCACGACGACTGCAGTGCCGCGAGGCCGAGGATGGCGCGCGCAACGTCGTCCACCGGCGTGAGGTTCAGCGGCAGGTCCATGTCGGGAATGGCTTCGAGTTCGGCATAGAGATGCGCCACGCGCCAGATCAGGTCGTCGGCGTTGCAGATCGCGTGCGTGTGGTCGCCGGTGACCGCGCCCAGCCGGTAGATCGCCACCGGCATGCCGCGCGACTGCGCCTCGCGCGCCAGCGCGTCGCCCACCCACTTGCTCTGGCTGTAGCCGTCGACCAGCCCGCGCCAGGAGGCCAGGGCCGACTGCTCAGTGACGGTGGCGCCTTCCTTGCCGTTGTTCTGGTCGATCACCGCCAGCGTCGACACGTAGTGCATGCTCTTCGGCCGGCCCTGCGCGGTCCATTCGAGCAGCGTGACCACGCTGTCGACGTTGGCGGGCTTCAGGCTGGCATAGGGATGCAGGAAGTCCACCTGCGCCGCGCAGTGGTAGATGGCGTCGCAGCCCTCGCGCACCAGCTGCACCGCGCTGTCGTCCAGCCCCAGGCGCGGCTTGCCGAGATCGCCGGTCACGACCTCGATGCGCGCGTCGTCCCAGATCGCGCCGAGCTGCCGCTGCGCCAGCGTGAGCTGCAGGCGGCGCCGGCCGGCCTCCTCGTCGGCGGCGCGCACGTGGCAGACCACGCAGGCCGAGGTGTCGCGCAGCAGCGCGGCCAGCAGGTGGCTGCCGACGAAGCCGCTGGCGCCGGTCAGGAACACGCGCTTTGCAATCAACGGCGGCAGGGCCACATGGGGCTGGATGTACGCCGGCAGGTCGAGCTCGCGCGACAGGTCCAGCGCCTGGGCGCCTTCCGTGTTGTCGTCCAGCCATGCGGCCAGCGCCGCAATGGTCGGCCGGTTGTAGACCTCGGCATGCGGAAAGTCCGCGCGCACCTGCTGACGGATGCGCATGCCGAGCTGAATGGCCATCAGCGAATGCCCGCCGAGCTCGAAGAAGTTGTCGTGGATGCCCACGCGCTCCAGGTGCAGCGTCTCGGCCCACAGCGCGGCGAGCTGCGTTTCGGTGGCGGTGCGCGGCTCGGCATATGCCGAGGCGGCCTGCTGGCCCGGCGCGGGCAGCGCCCTGCGGTCGAGCTTGCCGCTCTGGGTGAGCGGCAGGAACGGCAGGTGCACGAAGGCCGAAGGCACCATGTAGTCGGGCAGCGACTGCGCCATGTGGGCGCGCAGCTCGGCGGGCTGCGGATCGGACGACGCCACCACGTAGGCCACCAGGCGCTTCTCGCCCGGCATGTCCTCGCGCGCGATGACGGCCGCCTGCGTCACCTGCGGATGGCGCAGCAGCACCGATTCGATCTCGCCGGGCTCGATGCGGTAGCCGCGGATCTTCACCTGCTGGTCGGCGCGGCCGAGGAAGTCGAGGCTGCCGTCGTTGCGCCAGCGCACCAGGTCGCCGCTGCGGTACATGCGGCTGCCGGGCTCGCCGAAGGGATCGGCGACGAAGCGCTCGGCACTCAGCAACGCGCGGTTCAGGTAGCCGCGCGCGACGCCGCTCCCCGCGATGTAGAGCTCGCCCGCCACGCCTGGCGGCACCGGCTGCAGCGCGTCGTCGAGCACGTACACGCGCGTGTTCCACACCGGGGTGCCGATGGTGGGCGGCTCATCGCCATTCATCGGCGCGCTGGTGCTCGCACAGATGGTGATCTCGGTCGGGCCGTAGGCGTTGACCATGCGGCGGCCGCTGGACCAGCGCGCGGCCAGTTCGGCGGAGCAGGCATCGCCGCCCACCACCACCGTCCGCAGGCAGGGGTACTCGCCCTCGGGCAGCGTCGCGAGCGCGGCCGGCGGAATCAGCGCGTGGCTCACGGCCAGCCTTTCGATCAGCGCGCCCAGTTCGGCGCCCAGCACCTGCTGCGCCGAGGGCACCACCAGCGCGGCGCCGGCGTGGAAGGCCATCAGCAGGTCCATCACCGAAGCGTCGAAGCCGCTGGAGGAGAACTGCAGCACGCGCGAGCCGTGGTCGATGGCGAAGCGCTGCGCCATCGAGGCGCCGAGGCTGCTCAACCCTTGGTGCGGCACCACCACGCCCTTGGGCTTGCCGGTGGAGCCCGAGGTGTAGATCACGTACGCGGCGTCGCGCGGATCGGCGGCGCGCGGCTGCGCCACGGGCCCGTCCGACTGGATGGCCAGCGCTGCGACGGTCTCGTCGCTGTCGAGCGCCAGGCAGTGCGCAATGCCGGCCAGTTCCGGCAGCAGCGACGTGTGCGTCAGCACCGCGGCAGGCGCCGCCTCCTCGAACACGAAGGCGCTGCGCCCGGCCATGTGGTTCGGATCGACGGGCAGGTAGGCCGCGCCGGCCTTCACGATGGCGAGGTGCGCCACCACGAGGTCGAGCGAACGCGGCAGCACCGTGGCGACGATGTGGCCTGCGCCCACGCCCCGCCCGCGCAGCAGGTGCGCGAGCCGATTGGCGCGCACGTCGAGCGCGGCGTAGCTCACCACCGAGGCGTCGTCGAGCACCACCGCAGCCGCATGCGGGCGCGCGGCGGCGTGCGCCTCCACCATGGCCGCGAGCGAGAGCGGCGCGATGTCGTCGCGCGTGCCGGCACTCCTGCCGCTCCAGTCGGCCAGCAGGCGATGGCGCTCCTCGTCGCCGAGGATGTCCAGACTGCCCAGCGCGGCATCGGGCGCATCGCAGGCCTGCTCCAGCAGGCGCACGAGCCGCTGGCCGATGGCCTCGACGGTCGCGCGGTCGAAGATGTCGGTGCTGAACTGGATGCCGCCCGCGATGCCGCCGGGCAGCCCGTCGGCGCCGCGCTGCTCGTCGAGGATGAAGGACAGGTCGAACTTGGCCGTGTCCACCTCCACCGGCTGCGGCGTGATCGACAGGCCCGGCAGCCCGAAGGACAGGCGGTTGCTGCCGCTCTGGAAGCCCAGCATCACCTGGAACAGCGGCAGGTTCGCGCCGCCGCGCTGCGGGCGCAGCAGCTCCACGATGCGGTCGTACGGGAACTCCTGGTTCGCATAGGCCGCGAGGTTGGTGGCGCGCACCCGCGCGACCAGCTCGCGCAGGCTGGGCTGGCCTGCGAGGTCGGTGCGCAGCACCAGCGCGTTGACGAAGCAGCCGATGAGCTCGTCCAGCGCGTGATCGCTGCGGCCTGCCACCGGCGTGCCGATGACGATGTCGTCTCCCGCGCCCAGCCGGTTGAGCAGACCCGCGAGCGCGGCCTGCAGCACCATGAAGACGCTGGCCTGGCCGTCGCGTGCGAGCTGCAGCATGCGCTCGTGCACCTGCGGCGGAATCTGCAGCGGCACGACGTCGCCGCGATGGCTCGGCACGGCCGGATGCGGCCGGTCGACCGGCAGGCTCAGCCGCTCGGGCAGGTCGCGCAGGGTCTCGCGCCAGAACTCGCGCTGGCGGCCGGCCATGCTCTCGGGGTCGTCTTCGCTGCCCAGCAGCTCCTGCTGCCACAGCGCGTAGTCGGCGTACTGCAGCGGCAGCGGCGCCCAGCCAGGCGCCTTGCCTTCGCTGCGCGCGGCGTAGGCCACGCTCAGGTCGCGAGCCAGCGGCAGCAGCGAGGCGCCGTCGCCCACGATGTGGTGGGTGAGCAGCAGCAGCACGTGCTCGTCGTCGGCCAGCCTGAAGAGCTGCGGGCGCAGCGGCGCGGTGGTGCCGAGGTCGAAGCCGGTGCGGGCGGCGGCGTGCAGCTGCGCGGCGATCCCGTCCTCGCTGCTGTCGGCCTCGACCAGCAGCGCGCGCGCCTGTTCGCCTTCGAGGATGTGCTGGTAGGGCAGCCCATCGTCGCTTGGGTAGATGGTGCGCAGGCTCTCGTGGCGCTGCACCAGGTCGTCGAGCGCTGACTGCAGCGCGGCGCGGTCGAGCGTGCCCGACAGGCGCAGTGCCAGCGGCATGTTGTAGGCGGGGTTGGCGTTCTCCAGCTGGTTCATCAGCCAAAGGCGGCGCTGCGCGAACGACAGCGGAATGCGCGCCGGACGCGGCATCGGCACCAGGCTCGGGCGCGCCTGAGAGGCCTGGTCGAGCAGCTCGGCGAGGCCGGCGATGGTGGAGACCTGGAACAGCGTATCCAGCGGCAGGTCGATCATGAACTGCTGGCGGATCATCGAGATCAGCTGCACGATCATCAGCGAGTGCCCGCCGAGCTCGAAGAAGTTGTCCTCGATGCCCACGCGCGGCAGGTGCAGCGTCTCGGCCCAGAGGCGCGCGAGGATCTTCTCGGTGTGCGTGCGCGGCGCCACGTAGGGTGTGGCCGCCTGCAGCTCGGGCGCGGGCAGCGCGCGGCGGTCGAGCTTGCCGCTGGGGCCCAGCGGCAGCGCCGGCACGTCGACGAAGGCCGAGGGCACCATGTATTCGGGCAGCGACTGCGCGAGATGGGTGCGCAGGTCGGCCGCCTGCGGATCGGCTCCCTCGGCGGCCACCACGTAGGCCACGAGGCGCTTCTCGCCCGGCACGTCTTCCCGCGCGACCACCGCCGCCTGCGCGACCTGCGCGTGCTGCAGCAGCGCCGATTCGATCTCGCCGGGCTCGATGCGCAGCCCGCGGATCTTCACCTGCTGGTCGGCGCGGCCCAGGAAGTCGAGGCTGCCGTCCTCGCGCCAGCGCGCGAGGTCGCCGGTGCGGTACATGCGGCTGCCGGGCTCGCCGTAAGGGTTGGCCACGAAGCGCTCGGCGCTCAGCAGCGGGCGCTCGAGATAGCCGCGCGCGAGGCCGACGCCCGCGATGTACAGCTCGCCCGCGGTACCGGGCGGCACGGGCTGCAGGCCGCTGTCGAGCACGTGCATCTGCGTGTTCCAGATCGGCCGGCCGATGGGCACGCTGCTGCGCGAAGACGGCGCGTCTTCAGCCTCGCGCGGGCACTCCCACGAAGTGACGTCGACGGCGGCCTCGGTCGGCCCGTAGAGGTTGTGCAGCTCGCAGGGCAACTGCCGCTGGAACTGCGTCACCAGCGCGGGCGACAGCGCCTCGCCGCTGCAGATCACGCGCCGCAGCGAGGCGCACTCGCGCGCCTTCGGCTCGAGCAGGAACACTTCCAGCATCGACGGCACGAAGTGCGCGGTGGTGATGCCTTCATCGGCGATCAGCTTCGCGAGGTAGGCCGCGTCCTTGTGGCCGCCGGGCTTCGCGAGCACCAGCGTGGCGCCGTCGATCAGCGGCCAGAAGAACTCCCACACCGACACGTCGAAGCTCGACGGCGTCTTCTGCAGCACGCGGTCGTCTGCCTTCAGGCGGTAGCGGTCCTGCATCCACTGCAGGCGGTTGACGATGGCGCGGTGCGACACCACCGCGCCCTTGGGCTTGCCGGTGGAGCCGGAGGTGTAGATCACGTAGGCCGGATGCGCGGAGTCGATGGCCACGCCGGGCGCGGCATCGTCGCCCTTCGCCGTATTCGCCAATGCGGCAAACGTTTGCGCTACATCGAGCAAGAGCTTCGGCGTATCCACCGGCAACGACTCCGCGAGCGCTTCGGTGGTGACTAGGCAGGCGGGCCGCGCGTCGCCGAGCATGAAGGCGATACGGTCCTGGGGGAAGTCCGGGTCCACCGGCAGGTAGGCGGCGCCGGTCTTCAGCGTGGCGAGCAGCGCCACCATCAGGTCGAAGGAACGCGGAATGGCCAGCGCCACGGTGCGCTCGGGGCCTGCGCCACGCGCGCGCAGCAGGTGCGCGAGGCGGTTGGCGCGGCGGTCGAGTTCCTCGTTGCTCATCGCCTCGCCCTCGAAGCGCAGTGCGATGCCTTGCGGGTTGGCGACAAGCTGCGCTTCGATGAGCGCGACGAGGTTCGTCCCGGGCACTGCGTGCACCGTGTCGTTCCACGTCACCAGAAGCTGCTCGCGCTCGGCGGCATCGAGCAGGTCGACGTGGCCGATGGCCTGCGCGGGCTGGCGGATCACCGCCGTCATGAAGGCCAGCAGCCGGCGCTGGTGGTCGGCCAGCGATTGCGCGGTGTGGATCGCGGGGTTGGCGTCGAAGTCGATCTGCAGGTCCTGCCCGTTGCCGCGCTCGTACAAAAAGATGCCCAGGTCCTCGGCCGTGCCGTTGGACAGGTTGCGCGGCCATGCGGCGTGGCCGGCGAAGCGGAAGTCGTAGTCGAAGGGCTCGACGTTGACCACCGTGGTGAAGAGCTGCCGGTTGTTCACCAGCATGTTGAGGTCGCCGCGCAGGTGCTCGTAGCGGTAGGACTGGTGCCGCAGGATCTGCCGCATCTGCCGCCCCACTTCGGCGATCAGCTCTGCCACCGGCAGGTCGGGGCGCATCGCCAGGCGCAGCGGCAGCGCGTTGGCCACCATCGCGGGCACGCGGCGCATGCGGTCGTTGTGCCGCGCGGTGACCGGGATGCCGATCACCGTGTCCTCGACGCCGGTGGCGCGGTACAGGTAGGCGGCGGTGGTCGCGATCAGGATCTGCGGCAGCGTGGCGCCGAACTGCTGCGCGATGTCGGCCAGGGCGCGCACGCTTTCGGCCGGCAGGTAGGCGGTCTGGCGCAACAGGCCGCCGACGTTCACCGAGCGCTGCGAGGCCAGGCTCAGCGGATCGGGCGCGTCGGCGAAGCGCTCCGTCCAGTACTGCCTGTCGCGCGGGTACCGTCCCGATTCGCGATAGGCCTTGTCTTCCTCCATCAAATGCGAAATGGGTGCGAGGCGCGAGGCCTCGGACACCTCGGTGCCCGCGATGCGGGCGCTGTACACGTCGGCGAAGCGCCGCGCGATGAGCCCGCCGCCGAAGCCGTCGAGCACGATGTGGTGGCTGCGGTGGTACCAGACGTGGTGGTCGTCCGCGAGGCGGATCAGCGCGGACATCCAGAGCTGGTCGCGCGCGAGGTCGTCCTTGCGCGTGAAGTCGGCCTGCATCCAGGCTTGCGCGGCGGCGCCCGGATCGTGCTCGCCGCTGAAGTCCAGGAAGGGCATCTCGCGGTTGAAGACGGGCGCCACCACCTGCCGCGGGCCCTGCGCGGTGTCGACGAAGCTCAGGCGCGTGGCCTCGGCCTCTTCGGTCACCTGCCGCATCGCGGCCATGAAGACGTCCGCGTCGATCCAGCCCTCGATCTCGATGGCTTCGGCGAGGTTGAAGTTGGTGTCCGGCGAAGCGAACTTCGCGCCGAGCCACATCGCCATCTGGCCCGTAGTGAGGACCGATGCGGCACCCAGGGGATCGACCGTGCTCATGAACTTCTCCACGTCTTGAATTGAATCGGCGAGCGATCGTTTCCCGCAGGAAACATTCGCAAACTCCGAATCAATGTACAAGCTGTTTCAATAATTTCAGCGACAGCTTCCCGGGTGAAAACATTTCACGTGGGGCGTTGAGAGAGAAAGATTTCATCGGGAAGTGGTCACCCGATTCGCGGCCGGAAAATCCGATGGCTTTCGTCGTAACCGCAAGCGCAAGCGCAGGAAATGGAATGTTGCAACGCAGCAACTTCATCTGCTGGGCGTAGGGTTTTCGCTCCGCCCGCGGTCTTCAGCGCTTCTCGAAATACGGAATGAAGATGCCGTTGGCGGCCGTGCCCACCTGCTTGACCCAGTTCAGCGAAAAGTTCTCACCGAGGCGCTGCAGGTCGCGCCCCAGCAGGAAAGGCACCGGCTCGATCTTCACGCCGTTGCGCCGCAGTTCGTCCGTCGAGCGGGCGGCGGCCTCGGCGCTGCGGGCCCATCCGCGCGTCTCGGCGAGCGCGCACGCGGCGGCCAGCGAACTGCGCGACGACGGGTCGAGCCCGTCCCACGCCCTGGCGTTGACGAACACGAGGTTCTTCGGAAACCACGCGTTGATCTCGTAGAAGTAGCGCATCGACTGCCACGCCTGGTTCTCCACGCCGGTCACGGCGGAGGTCAGCATGCAGTCGATGCGGCCTTCGGCCAGCGCCTTGCCCAGGCCGGTGGCCGGAACGTCGACGGGCACCGCGCCCATCAGCGTCGCGATGCGCGCGGTGGTGTCGTTGTAGGCGCGCATGCGCATGCCGCGCAGGTCGCCCACGCCGCCGAGCGGCCGCGTCGAGAAGAGGCCCTGCGGCGGCCATGCCACCGCGTAGAGCACGCGCAGGCCGCGCTGCGCGAAGTCCTGCTCGATCAGCGGGCGCTGGATGCGCCACAGCAATTGCGCATCGGCATAACTGCGCGTGATGAAGGGAACGGAGTCGGCGCCCGCCAGCGGCACGTCGACGGCGAGGCTGCTCATGATGGCTTCGCCGGCCTCGACCCTGCCCTCCTGCACGGCCGCGCGGATCGCGTTCAGCGCGAACAGCGTGTTGCCCGGATGCACCTCGATACGAAGCTGCCCGCCGGTCGCGGCCTCCACCTCCTTCGCCATCGCCAGCAGGTTGGCGGTGTGGAAGTTCTCCGCCGGATAGCCGGTGGCCAGCCGCCACACGACGGCCTGCGCCGACCACGCGGCCGGCGGCAGAAGGCCGGCCCCGCATGCCAGCCATGCGAAGCCGCGCCGCGTGATGCTGCCGCTGGTCATGCCGCTGCCTTCAGGCGATGGTCGCGATGGCGGCGCCGACCGCCACGTAACCGCCCGCGGCCACCGAGATGGCGATGCGCCCCGCGCGATGCGCGAGCACCTGCATCTCCATCTTCATCGCCTCCATCACCGCGATGACGGCGCCCTCGGCGACCTCGTCGCCGTCGGCCACCTTCCATGCCTGCACCGTGCCCGAGACGGGCGCGGCCACCGCGGCTGCATCCGCCGCGGGTGCCTGCGACGCGGGAGCGGTCACGGCCCCCCCGGCCGCCGACGAGAGCCCGCTCAGCAGCACCGCCGGCAGGCCCACCGCCATGCGCCGCCCATCGACTTCGATCGCCGTGCGCAGCAGCGCGGCGTCGGGCAGCGGATCGGGGCGCAGGGCCGGTGTCTCACCGTTGGCGAAGTCGGTCTCGATCCAGCGCGTGTGCACCTTGAAGGCATCGCCCGAGACGAAGTCCGGGTGCGCCATCACCGCGCGATGGAAGGGCAGCACCGTCGGCAGGCCCTCGATGCGGAACTCCTTCAGCGCGCGCCGCGCCCGCGCGATGGCCTGCTCGCGCGTGGCGCCTGTGACGATGAGCTTGGCCATCAGCGAATCGAAGGTGCCCGGCACCTGCGAGCCCGACTCCACGCCGGCATCCACGCGCACGCCGGGCCCCGAGGGCGCGTCGAACACCTTGACCGGCCCGGGCGAGGGCAGGAAGCCGCGCCCCACGTCCTCGGCGTTGATGCGGAACTCGAAGGCATGGCCGCGCGGCGCGGGCGTCTGCCTGATCTGCAGCGGCAGGCCTTCGGCGATGCGCAGCTGCTCGATCACGAGGTCGATGCCCGTGGTTTCCTCCGTCACCGGATGCTCCACCTGAAGCCGCGTGTTCACTTCGAGAAAGGAGATCGCGCCGCTCGCGCTCAGCATGAACTCGACCGTGCCCGCGCCGGTGTAGCCGGCTTCCGCGCAGATGTCGCGCGCGGCCTGATGGATGCGCTCGCGCTGCGCGTCGCTCAGGAAGGGCGCGGGCGCTTCTTCCACCAGCTTCTGGTTGCGCCGCTGCAGCGAGCAGTCGCGCGTGCCGAGCACCACCACGTTGCCGTGCGTGTCGGCCAGCACCTGCGCCTCGACATGGCGGGGGCGGTCGAGGAACTGCTCCACATAGCACTCGCCGCGGCCGAAGGCCGTCACCGCCTCGCGCACCGCCGATTCGTAGAGGCCCTCGACCTCGTCGAGCCGCCACGCCACCTTGATGCCGCGCCCGCCGCCGCCGAAGGCCGCCTTGATCGCGACCGGCAGGCCGTGCTTCTCGGCGAAAGCCAGCACCTCGCTTGCGTCCTTCACCGGATCGGCCGTGCCCGCCACCAGCGGGGCGCCCACCTTCATCGCGAGCTTGCGGGCCTGCACCTTGTCGCCCAGCATCGCGATGGCGGCCGGCGGCGGGCCGATCCAGGTGAGCCCGGCGTCGATGACGGCCTGCGCGAAGGCCGCGCTCTCCGAGAGGAAGCCGTAGCCCGGATGCACCGCGTCGGCACCGCTGCGCGCGGCCACGTCGAGCAGCTTGGCAATGTTGAGGTAAGTGTCGGCGGGCTTGTTGCCGTCGAGCCCGTAGGCCTCGTCGGCCATGCGCGCATGCAGCGCATTCAGGTCGGCGTCGGCATACACCGCGACCGACTTCACGCCGTGGTCGGCGCAGGCGCGCGCGATGCGCACGGCGATTTCGCCCCGGTTGGCGATCAGTACTTTCTTCATGGGGAGGCTTTCACTGGGCCATGGGCCTGAATCGGACGCGCGCGTTCACGGGGATCTGCCCCGCGCGGTCGAGGTGATGGGTGGCGACGGAGGCGATCACGGGATAGCCGCCCGTCAGCGGATGGTCGGCCAGGAACAGCACAGGCTGGCCGCTCGCCGGCACCTGGATCGAGCCGCGCGCGGTGCCTTCGCTGGGCAGCTCGGCGTGGTTGGCGCGCTGCAGCGCTTCTTCGCCGGCCAGGCGGATGCCGACGCGGTTCGACTGCGGCGTGACGGTCCATGCCTGGCCGCAGAGCAGCTCGACTGCGTCGGGCGTGAACCAGTCGGTGCGCGGGCCGAGCACGATGTCGAGCACGACTTCTTCCCGCACGGTGGGCAGGTCCGTGGGCGGAGCTTCCGGCTCGCCGACCAGCGCACCGGCGGACACCGCGCGCACGGGCAGCACGTCACCCGCGGCGAGGGCGGCGGGGCCGACGCGCGCGAGCGTGTCGGTCGAGAGGCTGCCGAGCACGAGCGCGATGTCGAAGCCGCCGCGCACCGCGATGTAGCTGCGGATGCCGGCCGTCGGCTCGCCGAGCGCGAGCACGTCGCCGTCGGTCAGCGCGACCGCCTGGTAGCGCGGCAGCGGCCATTTCGCGCCATCGGCGCGGGTCAGCGTGACCGGAGCTTCGGCGCCGGTGACCGCCACCACCGCATCGCCACGGCAGGCGAGCTGGAAGCCGCCGTAGGCGACCTCGATGCACGCGGCGTCGGAGGCATTGCCGACGAGCCGGTTGGCCGCCTGCAGCGAGCGCCGGTCCATCGCGCCGGAAGCCGACACGCCCTGCTTCGCCTGGCCATGGCGCCCGCCGTCCTGCAGCAGCGACTGCAGGCCCGGGGCGCGAATCTCCAGGGCGCAGCCGCTCTTCGGCACGGCCGGTTGCGCAGGCGCGGCAGCGGCCTGCACCTTCGCGCCCGGCTGGCCGGTCACGTCGACAAAGCGCACTGCATCTCCGGGTTGCAGCAGCGCGGGCGTATCGCGCGACAGGTCCCACATCGGCGTGTCGGTCACGCCGATGATCTGCCAGCCGCCAGGGCTGGCCTGCGGATAGACGCCGCTGAAGCTGCCCGCGAGCCCGACGGCGCCGGCGGGAATGCGCGTGCGCGGCACCTTGCGGCGCGGCACGTTCAGGCTCGGGTGCCCGCCCGAGAGGTACGCGAAGCCGGGCGCGAAACCGGTGAAGGCCACGGTGTAGTCGCTGCCGGTGTGGCGGCGCACGACTTCATCGGGCGTGATGCCGAGCAGCCCGGCCACTTCGGCCAGGTCCTCGCCGTCGTAGCGCACCGGAATCTCGATGCGCCTTTCGCTGCGCGCCTCGCTCGCGTCGAGGCTGCGCGCGCCGACCTGCCGCGCGAGCTCGTCGGCTGAAATTGCGGCCGGCCGGAAGATGATGAGCAGCGTGCGCGCCGCGGGCACCAGCTCCTCGATGCCCGCGATGGGCTCGGCGCGCAGCGAGGCCAGCAGCGCGAGCGTCTGCGCCAGGTCTTCGAGCTCGACCAGCACCGCATTCAGGTTGACCGGCAGGAAGCGCATCGTCGTCATGCGGCGTCCACGAAGGAGCGGATCGCCACGCCCGACTGCTCCAGCAGCGCGCGCAGCCGGCGCGCCATCTCCACCGCGCCGGGGCTGTCGCCGTGCACGCAGACCGACTCGGCCTCGATGCGCACGCTGCTGCCGTCGATGGCCGTGACCACGCCTTCGGAGGCCAGCCGCAGCATGCGCGCGGCCACCTCTTCGGCGTCGTGCAGCACCGCGCCGGGTTCGCGGCGCGACACCAGCGTGCCATTGGGCGTGTAGGCACGGTCGGCGAAGGCCTCGGCCACCACGCGCAGGCCAGCGTCGCGCGCCCAGCCCGGCAGCGGCGAGCCCGCGAGCGCCACCAGCACCAGGCTGGCGTCGATCTCGCGGATGGCGGCGATCACGTCGCGCGCCTGGCGCTCGTCGTGGGCGATGGTGTTGTAGAGCGCGCCGTGCGGCTTCACGTAGCGCACCGTGGTGCCGGCCGCGGCGGCCAGGCCCTTGAGCGCGCCGATCTGGTAGATCACGTCGGCGCGCAGGTCGGCGCTTTCCACGTCCATGTTGCGGCGGCCGAAGCCCACGAGGTCGCGGTAGGCCACGTGCGCGCCGATGGCCACGCCGCGCTCCTTCGCCTGCCGCAGCGTGCGCAGGATGCCGGCCGGGTCGCCCGCGTGGAAGCCGCAGGCCACGTTGGCGCTGCTCACGAGGGAAAGCATGGCGGCGTCGTCGCCCATGCGCCATGCGCCGAGGCTCTCGCCGAGGTCGCTGTTCAAGTCGATGTTCATCGTTCGGTCTTCAGTGAGTCAGTCAGTGCAGGCGGCCGGCGGTCTCGCGCACGTCGTCGCGCACGAGCAGCGCGGTGCGGATCGCTACGCGGAAGGCTTCCACCTGCGCCTGCAGCGCCATGCTCGCCACGCCGGGCCTGGAGGCGGCCTGCTCGGGCAGGTAGGGCACATGCACGAAGCCGCCGCCGCGCGTGCGCGCCAGCATCGGCCAACTCGCGAGGCGGTGCATCAACGCATAGAAGATGTGGTTGCACACGAAGGTGCCGGCGCTGTTGGACACCGCCGCGGGCAGCCCGGCGGCGCGCATGTCGCGCACCATGGCCTTGATCGGCAGCGTCGAGAAGTAGGCGGCGGGGCCGCCCGCCTCCACCTCGATGTCGATGGGCTGGTAGCCGGCGTTGTCTGGAATGCGCGCGTCGTCGACGTTCAGCGCGGCGCGCTCCAGCGAGATCTCTGTGCGCCCGCCCGCGGCGCCGATGCACAGCACCAGCGGCAGCGGCCTGCCGCTCTCCGCGATGCCCGCCATGGCGGCGTCGAGCACGTGGATCGAGCGGCCGAACACGCAGGGCAGCTGCAGCGCCTGCACCACGGTGCCTTCGCAGCGCCAGCCCTCGAGCACCCGGGCGATCTCCCACGCGGGGTTGACGGGATCGTTCTCGAACGGCTCGAAGCCCGCGACCAGCACCCGGGGCGCCTTGTCATCGGTGGTCATGCAGCGGCCTCAGCGGAACATCAGGAAGTACATCAGGAAGATGTTGACCACCAGCAGCGTGGCCGCGGTCGGTATCTGCACGCGGATCACCGCGTTCTTGTCGGGCAGCTCCAGCAGCGCTGCCGGCACGATGTTGAAGTTGGCCGCCATCGGCGTCATCAGCGTCCCGCAGTAGCCCGAGAACATGCCGATGGCCGCCATCACCGCCGGGTCGCCGTGGTACACGCCCACCAGCACCGGCACGCCCACGCCGCCCGTCATCACCGGGAAGGCCGCGAAGCCGTTGCCCATGATGATGGTGAAGAGCGCCATGCCCAGCACGTAGACCGCAACGGCAACGAAGCGGATGTCCATGTTGATGTAGCTGGTGGTGACGTACGCCACCGCCTTGCCCACGCCCGCGTCGGAGAACACCAGGCCCAGCATGCCCAGCATCTGCGGCAGCACCACGGCCCAGCCCAGCGCGTCGGTCAGGCGGCGCGACTCGCGCATGCCCTGCACCGGCGTCTCGCGCGTCAGCCAGCAGGCCAGCGCCAGCGCCGCCACGCAGCCCACGCCCAGGCTCACCAGCGTGGTGTTCTTGGGGTCGAGCAGGAAGGCGTCGCCGATCTTGACCTTGCTCACGAGCACTGTGCCGATCACGGTGACCAGGGGGATCGCCAGCGCCGGCATGAAGAGCTTGTTGCCCAGGCGCTTCGCACTGGCCTCGTACTGGGCGGGCGTCGGCTCGTCGTGCTTGCCCGCGCCCACGCCGCGCATGCCGGCGATGACGGCCATGGCGATGGCGCCCACGCCCACCAGCGCGGGCGGCAGCTTGTCGCCGACCAGGAAGACCAGCGAGTAGAGGCCCCAGAAAAGCGCGCTGGTGTAGCGCTTGGGATGCTGGCGGTCGGCCAGCGTCATCACCGCCGTGATCGCGAGGATCAGGCCGACCAGGATGTAGAGGTGCTGGATCGAGAGGATCATGATCAGCGGCCCTCTTGCGTTGCGGGGACCGAGGGAACCGTGGGCACTTCAGGCTTGCCGTCGAGTTCGCGCGCCAGCGCCTGGTCGAGCCGGCGCAGGCGCCAGGCGTGGATCACGAAGGCGGCGATGGCCGTCGGGATGCCCCACATCGCGACGTGCAGCGGCTCCACGTCGATGCCGGCCTCGTGCAGGAAGGTGGTCATCAGCACGATGGCGCCGAAGGCCACGAAGATGTCCTCGCCGAAGAACAGGCCCACGTTGTCGGTGGCCGCCGCATAGGCGCGCAGCTTGTGGCGGATGCGGTCGGGCAGCTTGCCGTAGCGCGTCTCGGTAGCGCCCTCGGCCATCGGCGCGAGCAGCGGACGCACCATCTGCGGATGGCCTCCCAGGCTGGTCAGGCCCATGGCCGCGGTCAGCTCGCGCGCGGCCAGGTAGACGATCAGCAGGCGCCCGGCGGTGGCCGACTTGATGCGGCTGATCCAGTTCTGCGCGTGCTGGCGCAGGCCGTGGCGCTCGAGCAGGCCGATCACCGCCAGCGGCAGAAGAATGATCAGCGGCAGGTTGCGCGTCTTGATGAAGCCGTTGCCGATGGCCGTGAGGATCGCCATCGGGCCGAAGCCCGCGGCCGCCGCGGTGGCTACGGCGGTGACGATCACCACCAGCATCGGATTGAAGCGCAGGACGAAGCCCGCAATGATCACGGCGACGCCGATCAGCGGCCAGAGGTGAGGGATGTCAGGAGTCATGTTGGTCTTTCGTTTGGTGATTCGGAGACACCTTGCGCCGGGATTCCGGCTGGCCGCTTCTTGCAAGCTGCGTGCCAATGAATGAGCAATTAATTTCTCCTGAACCACTCATTTCAAATAAATTGTTGAACAATTTATGAGAGTGTGCCCAACAACAGTGCCTGCATGACCCCATGAAAACCCTGAGCGCGCCACCGTCTGGTGCATCCGGCCGGGCCCGTCTTTTGCCGGTCCGGCGGGGAAAACCTGCTAAAAACGCCCGGGTTCACGGACCCTCCCTTAGCTGCCTTCCCCTTTCGGCATGACCCCTCCGGCCTCGACGACCCCATCCGCCCCGCCTGCCGCAGCCGGCGCACAGACGCTCAACGACCGGGTCGCGGAGCTGATCCGCCAGAAGATCGTGAAGGGCGAGTTCTCGCCGGGGCAGCGGCTGTCGGAGGCCGCGCTGGCCGACAGCTTCGAGATCTCGCGCAACACCCTGCGCGAGGTGTTCCGCACGCTGACCAAGGAAGGGCTGCTCAAGCACGCGCCCAACCGCGGCGTGTTCGTGGCGGTGCCGAGCATCGCGTCGATCATCGACATCTACCGCGTGCGACGGCTCATCGAATGCCAGGCGCTGGCGCAGGCCTACCCGCGGCACCCGGCCAAGAAGCACATGCGCGAGGCGGTCGAGATGGCGCTGAAGTGCCGCGAGGCCGGCGACTGGCTGGGCGTGGGCACGGCCAACATGGAGTTCCACAAGGGCATCGTGGAGCTGGCCGACAGCGAGCGGCTGAACAACCTGTTCGCCCACATCCTGGTCGAGCTGCGGCTGGCCTTCGGCCTGCTGAAGGACCCGGAGTTCCTGCACGCGCCCTACGTCGACATGAACATGAAGCTGCTCGAACTCATCGAGGCCGGCAAGTTCGCCGAGGGCTCGGCCGCGCTCAACGACTACCTGGTGCACTCCGAGCGCATCGTGCTGGCGGTCTATGCGCGCAGCATGCCCGAGGGCGGCATCGACAGCTAGGGCCTGCGGATAATGGCTGTCCGCCCCCTGAAGGACACCCGCCATGACCCTGTCTGCCTACCTGCTCTTCCTGCCGGCCTGCTTCGCCATCAACATGGCCTTCGGGCCCAACAACCTGCTGTCGGTGACCAACGGCGCCAGGCACGGCGTGTCGCCCGCGGTCATCGCGGCCAGCGGCAGGCTCGTGGCCTTCGCGATCATGATCGCCATCGCCGGGCTGGGCATGGGCGCGGTGCTGGTGGCCTCGGAGCTGGCCTTCGACGTCATCAAGTACATCGGCGCGGCCTACCTGGTGTGGATCGGCGTGCGCCTGCTGCGCGCGCCGGCGCCCACGGCCGAGGTGCAGGCGCGAGACGCCGTATCCGCGCCGCCCTCGATGCGCGCACTGGTGCGGCAGGAATTCACCGTGGCGGCGGGCAACCCGAAGGCGATCCTGGTGTTCACCGCCTTCTTCCCGCAGTTCGTGGTGCCGGGCGCCTACGCCTCCAGCTACGTGCTGCTGGGCCTGACCTTCCTGGTGTTCGAGCTGGTGGCGATCGCGCTCTACGCGCTGCTCGGCGCGCGCATGCGCCGGCTGGCCAACGGCAGCCGTGCGATGCGCTGGTTCAACCGCATCAGCGGCAGCATGATGGTCGGCTTCGGGGTGATCCTGGCCTTCACGCGCCGCCCCGCATAGGAAGCGCTCCCCCAGGGCTTCGCGCACTTCGTGTCGCTGCGCCAACCCCCTCGCCGGGGCAACACCTGCGGCCCGGCAAAGCCGGTTCCGCGGTGTTCCGCGAAAAAATCTTCAGGCTTTGAGGTATTCGGCCTTGGTGCCCAGCCAGCGGTCGATGTGCCGCTGCGCCAGGTCGGGGTGCTTGCGCAGCATGACCGGCGCGAGCTCGCGGGCCCAGTCGAGCAGCAGCGTGTCGGTCGTGAGGTCGGCAAAGCGCAGCAGCGGCGCGCCCGACTGGCGAGCGCCGAGGAACTCGCCGGGGCCGCGTATCTCGAGGTCGCGCCGCGCGATCTCGAAGCCGTCGCTGGTCTCGGCCATCGCCTTGAGCCGCGCGCGTGCCGCCTCGCCGACGCGGCCGCTGTCGCCCGGCGCATAGAGCAGCACGCAGGCCGAGGCCGCCGCGCCGCGCCCCACGCGGCCGCGCAGCTGGTGCAGCTGCGAGAGGCCGAAGCGCTCCGCATGCTCGATGACCATGAGCGAGGCATTCGGCACGTCCACGCCCACTTCGATCACGGTGGTGCTCACCAGCACCTGGATCTCGTTGGCGGTGAACGCCGCCATCACCGCCTGCTTCTCGGCCGTGGGCATGCGCGAATGCAGCAGGCCGACCTGGATGGGCTCGCCCAGCGTCTCGGCCAGTTCGTCGCGCGTCTCCGTGGCGTTGCGCAGGTCGACGGCCTCGCTCTCCTCGATCAGCGGGCACACCCAGTAGACCTGCCGGCCCTGCGCGATCTGCGAGTGGATGCGGTCGATGACCTCGTCGCGCCGGTGGTCGGCCACCAGCCTGGTGATGATGGGCGTGCGGCCCGGCGGCAGCTCGTCGAGGGTGGAGACATCGAGGTCGGCGTAGTAGCTCATCGCCAGCGTGCGCGGGATGGGCGTGGCGCTCATCATCAGCAGGTGGGGTTCCAGGTGCCCTTGCGCCTTGCCGCGCAACGCAAGGCGCTGCGCGACGCCGAAGCGATGTTGCTCGTCGATGATCGCCAGCGCGAGGCTCCTGAAGCGCACCTTCTCCGAGATGACCGCGTGCGTGCCGATGACGAGCACGGCCTGGCCGCTTTCCACCGCCGCCGACATCTCGTCGCGCTCTTTCTTTTTCTGGCTGCCCGTGAGCCACGCCACGCGCTGGCCGCGCGCCGCCAGCAGCGGATCGAGCCAGCCGACGAGCTTTCCGAAGTGCTGGGCCGCGAGGATCTCGGTGGGCGCCATCAGCGCGCACTGGAAGCCCGCGTCGATGCAGCGTGCCGCAGCAAGCGCCGCCACCACCGTCTTGCCCGAGCCCACGTCGCCCTGCAGCAGGCGGTGCATCGGGATCTCGCGGCCGAGGTCGCGCGTGATCTCCTCGCCGACGCGCTGCTGCGCACCCGTGAGGCCGAAAGGCAGCACGGCGAGCAGCTGCGCATGCAGCGAGGCCGCGTCGGGCTCGGGCGGAGCGGGCGGCAGCACCGGCGCGCGCTGCGCCGCGCGCTCCATCCGCGCCTGCAGCTGCGAGAGCTGCTGCGCGAGCAGCTCCTCGGCCTTGATGCGCTGCCAGGCGGGATGGCTGTGGTCTTCGAGCGTGGCGATCGCCACGTCGGGCGTCGGGTAGTGCAGGAAGCTCAGCGAGTCGCGCAGGTTCCACGCGCCGCGAAAGCCGATCTGCACGGGAACGGTTTCGTCGAGCACCGCGCGCGCCAGGCCCGAGCGCACCTCGCGCCGCAGCACCGGCTGCGCGAGCCCCGCCACCGTCGAGTACACGGGCGTGAGCGCGTTCAGCAGCGCGGTGCCGGCCGCCTTCACCGTGGGGTGCATGATCTGCCGCCCCACGAAGCCCCCGCGCACCTCGCCACGCACGCGCACCTTCGCGCCCACCGCGAGCTGCTTCTGCTGCGAGGGATAGAAGTTGAAGAAGCGCAGCTGGCAGGTGTCGCTGCCGTCGTCGATGGTCGCGATGAGCTGGCGGCGCGGCCGGTAGACCACCTCGCATTCGGTGACGACGCCTTCGACCTGCGCCACGTCGCCGTCGCGCGTGTCGGCGATGCGCACGATGCGCGTCTCGTCCTCGTAGCGCATCGGCAGGTAGAGCGCGAAATCGATGTCGCGCACGAGGCCGAGCTTGCGCAGCGCGCGCTGGACCTGGCTCAGGCCGGAGCCCGGCGGCGACGGCTTCTCCGGCGCGGCGGCGGCCGCTTCGGCGGTGGGAGTCGGGGCTTTCTTGGCGGGCACGGAAGAGTCTTCTAGCGCGGCCGGCAAAGGTCCGTCAAGGCGCTGCGGGCGTCGGGGAACATGAAGCCGAAGCCCGACTGCAGCAGCCGCGCCGGCACCACGCGCTGGCCTTCGAGCAGCAGGTCGGCCTGCTCGCCGAGCAGCAGCTTGACGGGCGCGGCGGGCGTCGGCATCCAGCAGGGCCGGTGCAGCACGCTCGCGGCGACGCGGGCGAATTCCTCCTGGCTCAGCGCGCCGGGCGCGGTGAAGTTGAACGCCTGCGCGGCCGGGGGCGCCGCAGCGTTCTCGGTCAGGGTCCACACATGCGCCATCGCGCGGATCAGGTCGTGCACATGCACCCACGACAGCCACTGCCGCCCGCGGCCCAGCCGTCCGCCGATGCCCAGCGAGATCGGCAGCAGCAGCTGCGGCAGCGAGCCCTGGTGGCCCAGCACGAAGCCGAAGCGCATGCAGGCCACGTGCACGCCGTACGCCACCGCGGCTTGCGCCGCCTGCTCCCAGCGCTGGCACAGCTGCGACATGAAGATCGGCTGCGGCGGCGCGTCTTCCGCGAGTTCGCTCGCGTCGCCCTTCGGCTGCACACCGTAATAGCCGATGGCGGAGCCGGACAGCAGCAGCCATGGCTTGCGCGGCCGTTGCGCGATCCAGGCGATCAGCTGCTGGGTGAGCCCTTCCCGGCTTCTCAGCAGCTGCGCCTTGCGCCGCTCGCTCCAGCGCATGCCCAGGATGCGCGCACCCGCGAGGTTGACGACCACGTCGATGTCGTCGGCCGCCGGCACTTCGTCGAGCGACTGCACGCAGCGCACCGCGCCGCCGAAGTTCCAGGCGGCCGATCGCGCATCGCGCGTCCACACCGTCACGGCATGGCCGTCGGCCACCAGATGACGCACGAGCAGCTGGCCGATGAAGCCCGTGCCGCCCGTCACCAGCACGCGCTGCGGCTTCGATCCGAAGCGCACCGGCGCCTGGGCATCGCGCGTCTGCTCCTGCGCGCCGCGCCTGAAGAGCGCGCGCGCCGCGAAGGCATCGCGCAGGCCCGACAGGCCCACGCCCACGCCGCACAGCGCGAGGAAGGCGCCGAGCCAGCCCTGCGGCTGCCACACCATCGCGGTCGGCTGCGCGGCCCATTCCGTGGCGCTCATCGCCAGCAGCGCGATGAAGGCGCCCGCATTGATGGCCAGCACCGTGTGCGTCACGCGCTCGGTGGGCGGCAGCAGGCGGCTGCGGTCTTCGACCACGAAGTCCCACAGCGTGAGCACGATCTCGACGCCGAACACCGCGAGCAGCACCCACGCCCATGCGCCATGCCAGGCCCAGGACGACAGCCCGATGAAGAGCGCGCAGTAGATCGACGAGCGCGTGGCGTGGATCGCCAGCTCGCGCCCGGCCGTGCCGCGCCGCGGCAGCGCCTCGGTGCCCTCGTGGTGATAGAGCGTGTCGAAGGCGCCGAGCGCGCCCTGCGCCGCCATGAGCTGCAGCGCAAGCAGGTGCGTGTCGATCATGCGGCCACCGCCTTCGGCTCCGGGATTTCCTCGAACACGCCGACCTGGGTGAAGGTCGTGCCCATCAGGCAGTGGCGGATCTCGATGCGGATGTTGAAGCGCTCCGGCGTCTCGTTGTGGTGCCAGAGGAAGGTCTTGCCGGGCGTGAGCACGCCGGGCAGCGGAATGCGCCAGCCGAAGACGTCCCAGAAGTAGCCGTCGCTCTGGAAGTGCAGGCTGCCGTTCTCCACGCTGAGCACCAGCTTCATGCCCAGCCCCATGCCCACGTACTCCAGCACCTCGCCGCGCTCGCTCTCGCGCATGAAGCTGGTGAACTGGATCGGCTTGCGATTGCGCAGGCGGTAGATGCGTTGCTTGTAGATGGCCGGGTCCCGCGGCTTGGCGTAGACCTGGATCTCCACGGGGAAGTCGGCGTCGCTGTAGGGAATGAGTGCGCCCTGGATCATCGGCTGCGTGATGTGCCCCAGCAGCTTGCCGAAGCGCGAGCAGCGCAGCTCGCTCAGCGAGCCCAGGTAGTGCAGCGCCTTGCCCGGCGACGGGTTCTTGTCGAAGCGGCGGCGGATGTCGGGATGCAGGCCCTGCCAGGCGCTGCCGAGGATCTTCTTGAAGAGCTCGCCTTCGGAGGGGCCGGACGACGAGCCCGAGGCAACACGCGCAGCTTGTGAATCGACCATCCGCCGATTCTGCCTCGACAACCCTGCGGAAAAGGCCGGCTTTCGCGGCATGGGACAATCCGGGCCTTCCCCCGCACCGTGCATCCACGGCGTCGAGTGGAGCCCCACCGCTTCCCGTCTTTTCTTGGAACGGGCCCGTCCGGCCCTCAAGCACATGCGCGCTTTCACGCTCTCCGATTTCGATTTCGCCCTGCCGCCCGAGCTGGTGGCGCAACACCCGGCCCCCGAACGAACCTCCTCACGCCTGCTCGACGGCACGGGGCCCGCGCCGGTCGACCGCATCTTCAGGAACCTGCCCTCGCTGCTGCGCCCGGGCGACCTGCTCGTCTTCAACGACACCCGCGTGGTGAAGGCCCGCCTCTTCGGCGAGAAGCCCACCGGCGGCAAGCTCGAGCTGCTGGTCGAGCGTGTGCTGCAGGGCCAGGAGGTCGTGGCGCACATGAAGGTCAGCAAGAAGCCGACCGTGGGCACCACGCTGGAGATGGTCGGCGGCTTCCGCGCCACGCTGCTGGGCCGCTGGCCCGACGAGAACGGCGCCCTCTTCCGCTTCGCCTTCGAGAGCGACACCGGCGAGAACCCCTACATGCTGATGGAGCGCTGCGGCCACGTGCCGCTGCCGCCCTACATCACCCACACCGATTCGGCCGAGGACGAGAGCCGCTACCAGACCGTGTTCGCGCGCGTGCCCGGCGCGGTGGCGGCACCCACCGCCGCCCTGCACTTCGACGAAGGCCTGCTGGCCGAGCTGGAGGCCAACGGCGTGCAACGCGCCAACGTCACGCTGCACGTGGGCGCCGGCACCTTCCAGCCGGTGAAGACCGAGAACATTTCGGAACACACGATGCATGCCGAGCGCTACGAAGTGCCCGAGGCCACGCAGTGCGCGATCGCCGAATGCAAGGCGCGCGGCGGACGCATCGTGGCCGTGGGCACGACCACCGTGCGCACGCTCGAGTCGTGGGCCAGGAGCGGCGAGGCCGCGGGCGACACGCGCATCTTCATCACGCCGGGCTTCGTCTTCGAGCACGTCGACCTGCTGGTGACCAACTTCCACCTGCCCAAGAGCACGCTGATGATGCTGGTCTCGGCCTTCGCGGGCTACGAGCGGGTGATGGGGCTGTATGCCCACGCCATCGCCGAACGCTATCGCTTCTTCAGCTATGGCGATTCCATGCTGCTCGCACGCACCCAGGACTGAACGACATGCTGAACTTCGAACTCCTCAAGACCGACCCCGACAGCCACGCGCGACGCGCCACGCTCACGCTCAACCACGGCAAGGTGCAGACGCCGATCTTCATGCCCGTGGGCACCTACGGCACGGTCAAGGGCGTGATGCCGCGCAGCCTGGAAGAGATGGGCGCACAGATCATCCTGGGCAACACCTTCCACCTGTGGATGCGCCCGGGCCTCGACGTGATGGCCAGCTTCGGCGGGCTGCACCAGTTCGAGAAGTGGGACAAGCCCATCCTCACCGACTCCGGCGGCTTCCAGGTGTGGTCGCTGGGCGCGATGCGCAAGATCAGCGAGGAGGGCGTGAAGTTCGCGTCGCCCGTCAACGGCGACAAGCTGTTCCTCACGCCGGAGGTCTCGATGCAGATCCAGACCATCCTGAACAGCGACATCGTGATGCAGTTCGACGAGTGCACGCCCTACGACACCAAGGGCCACATCACGACCGAGGCCGAGGCGCGCGTCTCGATGGAGCTGAGCCTGCGCTGGGCCAAGCGCTGCCAGGCGGAATTCACCCGCCTGCAGAACCCGAACGCGCTCTTCGGCATCGTGCAGGGCGGCATGTACGAGAACCTGCGCGAGGAGTCGCTCGCGGCATTGGTCGACATGGATTTCCCCGGCTACGCCATCGGCGGCGTGAGCGTGGGCGAGCCCAAGGAAGAGATGCTGCACATCATGGGCCACACGCCGCACCGGCTGCCCGCGAACAAGCCGCGCTACCTGATGGGCGTGGGCACGCCCGAGGACCTGGTGCAGGGCGTGGCCGACGGCGTGGACATGTTCGACTGCGTGATGCCCACGCGCAATGCGCGCAACGGCACGCTCTTCACCCGCTTCGGCGACCTGAAGATGCGCAACGCGCGCCACAAGAGCGATCCGCAGCCCATCGACCCGAGCTGCACCTGCCACGCCTGTGCGGGCACCTCGGGTGTGAGCTGGAACGACGGCGGGCGCGAAGGCTTCAGCCGCGCCTACCTGCATCACCTGGACCGCTGCGGCGAGATGCTGGGGCCGATGCTCACCACCATCCACAACCTGCACTACTACCTGAACCTGATGCGTGAGATCCGCGAGGTGCTCGACGCGGGCACGTTCACGGAGTTCCGCGCGCGCTTCAAGTCCGACCGGGCGCGAGGAGTCTGAAAAAGAAGCAGCCGGCAGCTACTTCAGCGGCTGGATCGGCAGCGGCGTGGCGTAGGGCTCGATGCGCAGCGCATCGTTCCTGAACACCACGATCTGCCTGAGCGGCGCCTGCACCAGCGCGCCGCCCGCGTCCTTGCTCGAGGCGTACTGCCACAGGGTGAGCTGGCCCTTGGCGGCGAGCTGGGTCGCCAGCCGCTCGACCGCGGGGCCGGCGCCTGCCCCGAGCATCGCGGCGTCGGCGCCGACGATCACCTCGTCGCGCGCAGAGACCACCTTGAAGAGCTGCACGCCGGATGCTGCGGCCTGCGCCCGCACGGAGCGCACCGCCAGCGCGGCGGGAACGAGCATCGCGAACGCAATGAGGGTGCGGCGGCGGGGAAGTGCTTGGGTCTTCATGGGAGCAAGCGTAGCCACGCCCGCGCGCGCCGCCCATTCGCCGGAAGCCATACATCGGATACACCGGCCGGCCGCTATCCGCTACGCTTGCCGTCCGTCTCCGACTCCGTTGCCACACGCCCATGACCGACGCATCACAACTTTCGCCCTACACCGCCCGCTATCCCTCGCTGGCCGGACGCACCGTGTTCATCTCCGGCGGCGCCAGCGGCATCGGCGAATCGCTTGTGCGGGCCTTCCATGCGCAGGGCGCGAAGGTCGGCTTCTGCGATCTCGACACCGCCGCCGGCAACGCGCTCGCGGCGCAGCTGCAGGGCGAGCACCCCGCGCTCTTCGTGCCCTGCGACGTGACCGATACGGCCGCCCTCGCGGCCACCATCGACGCGGTGCGCCAGCGCTTCGGGCCGGTGTCGGTGCTGCTGAACAACGCCGCCAACGACCGTCGCCACGAGATGGCCGACGTGACCGACGAGGACTTCGACCGCCTCGTGGCCGTCAACTTCAAGCACCAGTTCTTCGCCGCGCAGGCGGTGGCCGACGACATGCGCGCGCTGGGCGGCGGCTCGATCGTCAACTTCGGCTCCATCAGCTGGATGATCAAGGGCAAGGGCTACCCGGTGTACCAGGCCTGCAAGGCGGCGGCGCGCGGCCTCACGCGCTCGCTGGCGCGCGACCTGGGCAAGCAGAACATCCGCGTGAACTCGATCGTGCCGGGCTGGGTGATGACCGAGCGGCAGATCAGGCTGTGGGTCAAGCCCGAGTCGGGCGCGGAAATCGATGCGGCGCAATGCCTGCCGGGGCGCGTGATGGCGGAGGACATCGCTGCGATGGCGCTCTTCCTGGCCGCCGACGATTCGCGCATGTGCACCGCGCAGGACTACGTCGTCGACGCCGGCTGGACCTGAAAAAAAGCCTCGCGCATCGCGCGAGGCTTTTTCTTTCGAGAACACCGAGGAACCGGCGTTGCCGGGCCGCCGGTGTTGCGCTCAATCCCGCAGTTCTGCGGGCACCGTACCGCCGTTGGCGGCCAGCTTGGTCATGACCTGGCGGTGCAGCCAGATGTTCATCTTGGCGCTGTCGCTGGTGTCTTCGCCGTAGCTCAGCTCGGCTGCCAGCTGCTTGCGCGCTTCGAGGCTGCTGTCCAGGCCCAGAAGCTTCATCAGGTCGACGATGGAGGTGCGCCAGTTCAGGTTCTTCGAGCCCGGCATCGCGTCGAGCACGGCGGCCACGTCGCCCAGCGGAATGGCGGGCGGCGGCGCTGCCACGGCGGGCGCTGGTGCATCGGCTGGCGCCGCGGGGGCAGGCGCGGGGGCCTCGGCGGCTTTGGCGCCCGGGAAGATCTTGGAAAGGATGCTGCCAAAAATGCTCATGCTTTTGCTCCGTCGAAGGGGGTGGCTGGAAGTCTGCGGCAACACTTGTGTCGCAGCCGGGGGTTGTAGCACGGCCTCGCGGCATGTCCGCTACATGACGTGTCGAAGCTTCCGCGGGCCGTGACCGAATTCGCAGACTACGCCTCGGCCGTCCCGAGGGCCGGCAACACGCGATTCGCGGCCGAGGTGCCGCACGCGTGGCAGAACTTCGAGAACGCGCTCTTGCGGGTTTCGCAGTTGCCGCAGTGGTCGAACAGGCCGATGCCGCAGTGCGGGCAGAAGTCGATCTCGTTGTTCTTCAGGTCCACCGGCCGCTCGCAGCCTGGGCACACGCTCTTGGCCAGGCGCGCGAGCGCGGTGTCGTAGCTTAATTCCTCGCGGCGCACCTGGTCGGGCTGCTGCTCCGCCAGCTTCTGCCGCGCGAGGTAGCGGTTGAGCGCGACGATGGCGTAGCGCCCCACCAGCACCGTCAGCACGATGCCCACCACGTATCGAACATAGCCGCCGTAGCTCGGCAGGTAGGGCACCAGCTCGACGAAGAAGGCGAACAGCGCGAAGAAGATGAAGCCCCACACGAAGGGCCAGTAGGTGCTCTTGCGCTTCTTCGCGAAGAGCCAGCCGGCCACCACCAGCAGCGGCAGCGTGAGCACCAGCCGGTAGGCGAACACGCGCAGTTCGATGCGGCGGTACTCGGCGTCGAGCTTGCGTTGCGCCTCGTACTCGAGCACCGACAGCGCCGTGCGCGCGCCCTGCTCGGCCTGGCGTGCGTCGAGCGCAATCTGCTGCTGCGCGTTGACCTTGCGCTGCAGCTCCTCTTCCTTCTGCTTGAAGGCGTCGAGTGCCTTGGTGCGCGCGATGAGCTCGGTGTCCTGGTCGGGCTGCGCGGTGGCGCGCCGCGTGGCGAGCCAGTTGGAGAAGGTCTCGCGCGCGTTGGTGCTGGCCTGCTGCGCGGCATTGAGCTGCAGGCGGATCTGGTCGAGGTCGCGCGCGGCCTGCAATTCGGCGGCCTCCGAGGCCTTGATGGTGGCGCGCAGCGGCTCGGCCCTGGGCTTGTCGATGAAGTCGTCGAGTTGGCGCACCCGCTCGACCTGCGGCAGGTCGCTCACCACCGTGCTGCCGAGTCCGATGAGGAAGCTCGCGAACACCAGCGCCACCAGCCAGAGGCCGCGGCGGAACCATTTTTCTGAAAGTCTCAAAGACTTGCTCATGTTGTTTTCTCCTCGTTCTTTCTCATTGCAGCTTCAGCGTCACCGGCGCCGCGCCCAGGCCGGCGCGCGGCATCCAGGCGAAAACCGAGTCGACCGTCACCGTCTCGATGCGGTCTGAAAAACGCTTGTCGTTCGGATGATCGTCGAAGGCCACGTTGGCCGAACCCACGCGCCCGCCCAGCCGCGTGAGCGGGCCCAGCTTCAGCGTGGTGGGCTCGTAGCCCTTGGACTGCATCCATGCCTGCGCCTGCGCGCGGTTGGCGACGGTGGCGGGCTCCATGGCAGCGGCCAGCGTCTCCATGGCCCACTGGTTCGACTGCTGGTACTTGCGGCCCCACGCGTAGCTCACGATGCTGTAGGGCTCGGTGTGCAGCCGCACGATGCGCGCGGGCGATTCGTTCAGCGCGGCCAGCAGGCGCGCCTGCACCTCGGGCGTGGGCACCACCCAGGCGGCCTCGTAGCGCCACGGGTCGTCGAGGAAGAACTCGCCGAGCCCCTGCCGGTAGACCTCGGCGATGGCGGTGCCGCACTGGTTGAGCTTGTGCACCACGCGCCACGGCCCGGCCTCGGTCTTGTAGGCGAAGCCGAGATGCGAATAGCGCAGGCCGTACTTGCTCAGGTCCTGCCCGGCGCGCGCCAGGAGCACGACGCGCGCGCCGCTGGTGTCGAGCGCCTGCGAGGTGCGCTCGGCCATCCGCATCCCCTTGACGATCACGTCGGGCGTGGGCTTGACCTGCTCGCAGGATCGGCCGGCCTGCGCCTGCATGGGCAACAAGGCCGCCGCGACCGCCAGCGCGAGCAGCGGCACCAGCGCGCGGCTCACGACAACCTCTCGTTGTGCAGCAGCGCGCGTCCGATGGCGTTGGGCACGAAGGCCAGCACCTCGCCGGCGGCCGACAGCACGACACCCGAGCCGATCACGGTGACGAGCACGCTGGTACCCACGGCCTTCGAGGCGCCATCGGCCGCGCGGCCCGCGACCTTGATGCTGGCGCGCGCGCCGTCGGAGGCGCGTTCGAGCACGTACACCGTGCCGTCCACCGAGGCCTCGACCGCGACCACGGCGAGGGTCGAGCCGCCCACCGACAGCGCGGCGGGCAGCGCGACCGCCGTGGTGGCCGAGGCCCCGACGGCGGAGCCCGCGACCACCACCGACGCCACCGGCATCAGCGAGAGGGCGAGCGAGGCGTCGCTCTGGGCCTGGGCCTGCATGGGAACCGCGACACCGGCGAAGACAGTGCTGGCGGCGACGAGGGCGGCGGCAATCGACTTCCTGATCATGATGAGTCTCCGTTCTTGGGGTGCGTGGGTCATTCGGTGGCGGCTGCGGCAGCAGCTTCGGCGCGCGCCATGCGGCGGCCCTGCATGCGGGCTTCGGCGATGTCGGCCTCGTGGCGGTCGCGCAGCGTCTTGGCCAGCGTGAAGGCCGAGCTGATGAGGAAGAGCCAGCTCACGCCCAGGAAGGCCTTGTAGGCCTCGTTGATCTCCATGCGCACGAGGCCCCAGCCGGTCAGGCCCATCGCGACGAAGAAGCTGCCCCAGACGACCAGCTTCCACATCGGCACGTCGCGCGCCGCTTCGGAGCCGCGCTCGGCAGCCTGCTGGCTGTCGCGCACGAACTTGGACAGCATGAAGGCGGTGCTCAGGCAGAACACGTAGCCCATCACCATGAACGCCCGGTCCAGCGCCTCGCCCGGCAGCCAGCTCAGGCCGGTGGCGCACAGGAAGACGGCGATCGCGAACGAAGCCCAGGCCTGGAACTGCCAGGCCCGCGTGTCGCGCTGGATGAAGACGGTCGTGGTCGATGAGAGGGGTTGCATGTGTGCCTCGCGGCGTAGTGAAGGTGAGCGAATGATGGTTCGCTCCCGCACCGCGAGGCTTGAATGCTTGCACCGGTGGCGGTTTCCAGCGCCTCCGGTATCCGCAATCGATACTTTTTGGGGTGTTTCAGCTGGCCAGCAGGGCGCTCACGCGCTGGCGCAGCGCGTCGGGCTGCACCTCGGCCGGCGGCACGGGGGCGCCGACGTTCAGGCCCACGCGGCTGAAGAAGCCGCGGCGGAAGGGCCTGGCCATGGCCACGCGCTCGCCGCCGCGCAGCTCGATGCGGCTGAAGTACGAGCCCCACAGGTTGGTGAGCGCCATCGGAATCACCGGCGGCTCGATGCCCTGGGCGCGCGCGCCCTCGAGGATCTTCATCACGCCGCCCTTGAAGGGCTGCAGTTCGCCGTCGCGCGTGATCGCACCCTCGGGGAAGATGGCGAGCAGGTCGCCCTCGCGCAGCACCTCCTGCGCCTTCGCGAAGGCTGCCTCGTAGGCCGCCGGGTCGTCCTTCTGCGGCGCGATCGGAATCGCCTTGGCCAGCTTGAACAGCCAGCCCAGCACCGGCACCCTGAAGATGCGGTGGTCCATGATGAATCGGATCGGCCGCGGGCTCGCCGCCATCAGCAGCACCGCGTCGATGAAGCTCACGTGGTTGCACACCAGCACGGCCGCGCCCTCGGTGGGAATGTGCGTCTCGCCCTTGATGTCGAAGCGGTAGACGAAGCGCGACAGCACCCAGGCCACGAAGCGCAGCAGGTACTCCGGCACCAGCATGAAGATGTAGAACGCCACCACCGCGTTGGCGATGCCGGTGAACAGGAAGATCTGCGGAATGGTGAAGCCCGCGCCCAGCAGCGCGCCCGCGATGACCGAGCTGCCGATCATGAAGAGTGCATTGAGGATGTTGTTCGCCGCGATGATGCGCGCGCGGTGCGTCGGCTGGCTGCGCAGCTGGATCAGCGCGTACATCGGCACGCTGTAGAGCCCCGCGAACAGCGACAGCAGCGCGAGGTCGGCCATCACGCGCCAGTGCGCGGGCTGGTGCAAGAAGGCGCCGATGCCCATGTCGTGCGTGGCGGGCGCGAGGCCGCGCGAGGCGAAGTACAGGTCGATCGCGAACACGCTCATGCCGATGGCGCCCAGCGGCACCAGGCCGATCTCCACCTGCCGGCGGCTGAGCGTCTCGCACAGCAGCGAGCCGACGCCGATGCCCACCGAGAACACCACCAGCAGCAGCGAGGCCACCTGCTCGTCGCCGTGCAGCACTTCCTTGGCGAAGCTGGGGAACTGGCTCAGGAACACCGCGCCGAAGAACCACATCCACGAGATGCCCAGCAGCGAGCGGAACACCACCACGTTCTGGTTCGCGAGCTTGAGGTTGCGCCAGGTCTCGCTGATCGGGTTCCAGTTGATGACCAGCCCCGGGTCGGTGGCCGGCGCCCGTGGAATGGCCTGCGCCACGCCCCGGCCCACCAGCGCCAGCAGCACGCAGCCCACGGCCACGCTCGTGTGGCCGACGTTCGGCAGGGCCACCAGCAACCCGCCCGCCACCTGCCCGAGCAGGATGGCGACGAAGGTGCCCATCTCGACCATGCCGTTGCCGCCGGTGAGCTCGCGCGCGTCGAGCACCTGCGGCAGGTAGGCGAACTTCACCGGCCCGAACAGCGTGGAGTGCAGCCCCATGAGGAACACGCAGCCCAGCAGCACCACCGCGTTGGCCGTGACGAAACCCCAGGCGGCGATCAGCATGATCACGATCTCGAGGTCCTTGACGAAGCGGATCATCTTCGTCTTGTCGAACTTGTCGGTGAGCTGGCCGGAGGTAGCCGAGAACAGCAGGAAGGGCAGGATGAAGAGCGCGCCGATCACAAGGCCCGCCATCGACGGCGGCATCCAGCTCAGCTGGAGCTGGTAGGTCACCATGACGGTGAAGGCGAACTTGAAGAGGTTGTCGTTCGCGGCGCCCGCGAACTGGGTCCAGAAGAAGGGCGCGAAGCGCCGCTGCCCGAGGAGCGCGAACTGGTTGGCGTGGGCGTTCTCCTCGTGAACCACTGGCGTGGCTGTTGCTGCGGCGGAGGGATTTGTCATTCGAAGAGTGCTCCTCATGCGGCCACGGCGGCGGCGCCCGGATTGTGCCGCAGCGCGGCTTCCCAGCGCATCTCCAGCTTGCGCAGCGCGAACACCACGGGCAGCCCGGCGAGCGAGGCCGTCAGGTGCTTGAGCGTGTGGCCCGACACCGTCTGCTGCGTGAATTCGTATATCTGGTGGTCGGCCATCTCGAAGCCCTTGGCCAGCACGTAGAAGAAGATCACCCAGCCCAGCTTCAGCCCCACCGACTTGCGCATCGGCGTAGCCAGCGCCAGCGTCAGCACCAGCGCCATGCCGCCGAACTGCACCAGCGCCCAGGGCATGACGTTGCCTGTCTCCTGGAACACCTCGGCCGACAGCAGCCCGGCCGTCAGCACGAACCAGGCGGCGGGCCAGCCGGCGCGCTGGCTCACCCGCTCGCACACCGCCACGCCGATCAGCCCGGCGAAGGCCACCGCCATGCCGGCGCGGTCGGCGGCGAGCCGGGGGCCGTCGGGCATGAGGTGGTAGAAGGCCGAGCCGGTGGCGGTGGCGATCAGGCCGGCAAAGAAGAGCCAGGCGCAGTCGAGCGTGTTGTCCGGCGGGTCGCTGGCCGGCGGGGCCAGCGGGAACTGCGAGAGCGCCTCCTGGTGCGAGCGGTCGATGCGGTTGAGCCGGTACAGGCCCCACAGGCCGATCACCACGAAGGGGAGGTTGCTCAGCACGTCCATGGCGTTGGGCAGCCCGTGCCAGCCGCGGGTGTCGGCGAACACCGATGCGATGGCGACATCGGCGGCCGGCAGCTCGGGGCCGAAGAAGCCGATCAGCGCGAGCAGCGCGAAGGCGAAAAGCAGCCCGCGTTCGCGGCGGCTGAGGGAGGGCAGAAGCATGGCGGTCCTCGGTGGTGGTCTGAACTGGCGCGGAATTTAGGGTCCGCACCCCTCCAGAGGCATCGAGAATCGATACGAGGTACTAATTCACACCCGGTGGTATCTCCAATTGATACTCCCTGGCGCCCGTGTACGCTTCCGCCCCATGAGTACCACCGTCGATCTCGTCCAGGCCCTGAAGAACGAACTCAAGAACGCCCGCATGACCTACGCCGACCTGGCGCGGTCGCTCGACATGGCCGAATCCAGCGTCAAGCGGATGCTGGCCAAGAGCGACATGCCGCTGTCCCGCGTGGACGCCATCTGCCGGGCGCTGAAGATCGATTTCGCCGAGCTGGCGCGCCGGGTGGCCGACGCCCAGCCGCTCCTGAAGGAGCTGACGCACGAGCAGGAGAAGGCCGTGGTCAAGGACAAGAAGCTGCTGCTGGTGGCCATCAGCGTGCTGAGCCAGTGGACGCTGGAGCAGATCGTGGCGGCCTACCGCGTGAGCGAGGCCGAGTGCATCGGCTTCCTGGCGCAGCTCGACCGCATCGGCATCATCGAGCTGCGCCCGCTCAACCGGTATCGCCTGAAGCTCGCCAAGACTTTCCGCTGGCGCCCGCACGGCCCTGTGATGGAGTTCTTCCGCGAGAACGTGGTGCTCGACTACTACAAGGGCGGCTTCGACGGCCCCGCCGAGGGCCTGCTGCTGGTGCACGGCCAGATCAGCCGCTCGCTGGCGCCCGCCTTCCTGGAACGCCTGCAGCGCGTGGCGCAGGACTTCGCCCAGCAGCACCAGACCGACCAGAAACTGGCCGCCAAGGACCGCGAGGGCTACACGCTGCTGCTGGGGATGCGGAACTGGGAGTTCGAAGCCTTCACGCGGCTCCGTCGAGCATGAACTGGCTCTCCCCCAGGCTTCGCGCACTTCGTGTCGCTACGCCAACCCCCTTCCGGGGGCGACTCCTGCGGCCCGGCGAAGCCGGTTCCGCGGTGTCCCTGGAAGGAATTCTTCAGGGCTTGGCTGATTCCAGGGTGTCGCGCATCGTGCGCGCGGCGGCCTTCGCAGCTTCGGCGAAATCGTCGCCCGGCGAGGCGTAGATGATCGCGCGCGACGAGTTCACGACGATCGGCGCATCGGGGCGCCAGCCGGCTCGCACCGTGGCGACGGCATCGCCGCCCTGGGCGCCGACGCCGGGGATCAGCAGCGGCACCGTCGGCGCGAGTTCGCGCACGCGCTCGATTTCTGCCGGGTAGGTCGCGCCCACCACCAGGCCGAGCTGGCCGTTGAGGTTCCACGGCCCCTGCGCCAGCCTGGCCACGTGTTCGTAGAGGAAGGGCTGCCCTTCGACGTCCGCCAGCCGCTGGCCCTGCAGATCGGAGCCGCCGGGGTTGCTGGTGCGGCACAGCAGGAAAGCGCCCTTGCCTTCGTGCTTGAGGTAAGGAGCGACCGAGTCGAATCCCATGAAGGGCGACAGCGTCACCGCATCGGCGCCGTAGCGCTCGAAGGCTTCCAGAGCGTACTGCTCGGCGGTGGAGCCGATGTCGCCGCGCTTGGCGTCGAGGATCACGGGCACGTCGGGCGTGTTCCTGCGCATGTGCTCCATCAGCTTTTCGAGCTGGGCTTCGGCGCGATGCGCGGCGAAGTAGGCGATCTGCGGCTTGAAGGCGATGACCAGGTCGGCCGTGGCGTCGACGATGCGGGCGCAGAAGTCGTAGATGCGGCTGGTGTCACCCTTGAACTGTCCCGGGAACCTGGTGGGCTCGGGATCGAGCCCCACGCAAAGCAAAGAACCGTTTTTTTGCTGTGCGGCGGCCAGCTTGTCGAGGAAAGTCATGGGCCGTGATTTTAATTGGCCCGTCGCCTGGGCTCAGTTCGGGCCGGGCGAGTGCTGCTCGGCGGCCAGGCAGAGGTCGGCCCAGGCGCGGGCCTTGTCCGCCGGATTGCGCAGCAGGTAGGCCGGGTGGTAGGTGGCGACCACGCAGGCCCCTTCGATGGAATCCAGCGGCACGATGCGTCCGCGCAGCTTGCCGAGCGGCTCGCCGCTGCGCATCAGGCTCTGCGCGGCCAGCGGCCCCATGGCCAGCACGACGCGCGGGGCGATCGCTGCCGCATGCTCGCCGAAGGCTTCGTCCATGGCGCGCGGGCTGCCGGGCTGGCCGGAGGCCACGCCGCGGTGGGTCCGCATGAGGTGCACGGGCGTGCTGCCGTCGTGCAGCTTCAGGGCGCGCAGCATGTTGTCGAGCAGGCGGCCGGCATCGCCCGCGAAGGCATCGCCGTGGCGGCCGTCGGCCTCGGGCGGCATGTCGGCGACGACCAGCCAGCCGCCCTGCACGGCATCGGCGGCGCCGACATCGGCATCGGCATAGAGGCGGCAGGGAGCTTCGACCAGCACGGCCGCGCCCTGCGTGACTGGCGCGGCGGCACGGGGAGCTGGCGCAGGGGCCTGCACCGGAGGGGCGACAGGCCGGGCAACGGGCGGTGGCGGTGCGGCCACCGGCATTTCGGCCTCCTGGCGCTCGTCGACGGCGGGCATGTCCTCCTCGACCGGCGCTGGAGCTTCCGGCGCTGCCGCCACCTCGACCGCCTCGGGAACGGGCCACCAGACCTTCACCCCCATCTCGTCGAGCATGGCGCGCTGGCGGGCGTCCAGCCTCAGCGTCTGCACGGCGGCGCTCATCGCAGGCCACCCCAGGCCGTCGGGCTTTCGTTCAGGCGCAGGCTCATGACGACAGCGTCCTCGCGCTTGCCGCCGTGCGCCGGGTAGTAGCCCTTGCGCACGCCGACGCTGCGGAAGCCCTGGCGCAGGTAGATGTCGAGCGCGCGCTGGTTGCTCTGGCGCACTTCGAGCCAGAGCCACTGGGCGCCCTCGGCGCGCGACCAGCCGCCCAGCGCCTCGAGCATGAGCGGCGCCCAGCCCTGGCGCTGGAAGGCCGGCGCCACGGTGATGTTCAGCAGGTGCACCTCGTCGACGCCCTTCATGGCGACGAAGTAGCCGATCAGCGTCTCGCCCAGCTGCGTGACCGGCGAATCCACGCCCGGCGCCGTGCCGGGGGCCAGCAGGCACTGGCAGTGGTAGCCCACGGCCATGGAATCGGTGAAGTTGGCGCGCGTCCAGGGGTGGCTGTAGGCCGTCTGCTCGACCGCGCAGACGGCATCGATCCGCTCGACGGTGAGCGGTTCGAGGCGGGCTTCGACGGGCTGGAGGACGGCGCTCATGCGAGGGTGGCTAGCGTTGTGCTGCGGCAGCCTTGATGGCGGCGCGCTCTTCTGTGGTTTGCGCCACTTTATCGCGAACATAGAGCGGCCAGGCCTGCGCGGCCGGCACGGTGCGCCCGGCGGCGAGCAGCGCGGGCGCCAGCCGCAGCATGGCCGCGGCCATCGGCAGCGCCTCGTGGCGGGCGGCGGCCGGGGCCAGTCGCGAACCGTAGGCGGCGAAGGCATTGCCGGCGAGCGCCCAGCCGGCAGGCACTTCGAGCTCCTCGGGCGCCAGCAGCAGCGGCTCTTCGCCGCCCTCGGGCTGGCCCAGCGGGCCGTGCGCCGCGAAGTCGTAGCGCGCGGCGTAGACCTGCTCCATGCGCGCGTCCAGCGCCGCCACCACCTGCTGCGCGCCGAAGGCATGGCGCGCTTCCTCGGCCACCGCGAGCAGCGTATCGACCGGCAGCAGCGGCACCTTGGCGCCGTAGGCCAGGCCCTGCGCCACCGAGCAGGCGGTGCGCAGCCCCGTGAAGGAGCCCGGGCCGCGGCCGAAGGCGATGGCGTCGAGCTCGGCCAGCGCGAGCCCGGCTTCGCCCAGCAGCTGCCGGATCAGCGGAAGAAGGGTGCTGGAGGCCTGCGCGCCGCCGGCGCCCTCGTGCGCCAGCAGCCTGTCGCCATGCAGCACGGCCACGGACAGGTGTTCGGTGCTGGTGTCGAAGGCGAGCAGCTTGGGCGAGAAGGGAGACATCCCTGCGATTATCGAGCGCCGGGCAATTCCGAAGCCCCGCCTGCGGTATCGGCAGCTTTCCCGCCGTCGGCATCGTCGCTGCGCAGGATCGCCAGCCCCGCCCGGCGCAGCGGCACCAGCGCCGCTGCCGGCGCCTGCGGCGAAACCAGCAGCGTGCCGACCGACGCCACCGGGTTGACCACCCAGGCCGAGGCAGCGCCGATCTTTTCCGAGGACGCCATCACCACCGTCTCGGCCGCCGAGCCCATCAGCGCGCGCTTGATCTCGGCCTCTTCCAGGTCGCCGGTGGTCAGCCCGGCCTCGGCGTGCACGCCGGTGACGCCCATGAAGTAGGTGTCGGCGTGGATGCGCGAGATGGCCGCCATCGCCGCCGAGCCCACCGCCACCATCGAGTGGCGGAAGAGCCGTCCGCCGACCAGCACCACCTCGATGCCCGCGTGCGAGGCCAGCTCCACCGCCACCGGCGGGCTGTGCGTGACCACCGTGGCGCGCAGGTTCACCGGCAAGTGGCGCGCGAGTTGCACGGCGGTGGTGCCGCCGTCGATGAACACCACCTGCCCCGGCTTCACCAGGCGCGCGGCGGCGCGGCCGATGGCCACCTTTTCGTCGGGCGCGAGCTGCTGGCGGCCGGCGAAGTCGGCCTCGGCCGCCGCCAGCGGCAGCGCGCCGCCGTGCACGCGCAGCAGCAGGCCCTCGCCCGCCAGCTCGCGCAGGTCGCGGCGGATGGTGTCTTCCGACAGGCCCAGTTCTTCGCTGAGCGACTTGGCGACGACATTGCCGTCGCGCCGCAGGACCGAGAGGATGTGTTGCTTGCGCTGGCTGGTGAGCATCGGCCGATGGTATCGGCTGGCGTCGCCTTTTGCACGATTTTTCTTGTTATTGCACGAACATGCACATATGCTCGGCGCCATGACTCTTCAAGACCGCGTCCGGGTGCACGAAGTCACCCTCCTTTCCGACAACTGGTACACCCTGCGCACCACCGCCTTCGACTGGCGCCGCAACGACGGCCAGTGGCAGCGCATGCACCGCGAGACCTACGACCGCGGCAACGGCGCCACCCTGCTGCCCTACAACCTGCTGCGGCGCACGGTGCTGCTCACGCGCCAGTTCCGCTACCCGGCTTTCGTCAACGGCCATGACGACCTGCTGATCGAGGCCGCCGCCGGCCTGCTCGACGACGCGGCGCCCGAGGAGCGCATCCGCGCCGAGGTCGAGGAAGAACTCGGCTACCGGCTCGGCGAGGTGCGCAAGGTGTTCGAGTGCTTCATGAGCCCGGGCTCGGTCACCGAGAAGCTGCATTTCTTCGTCGCGCCCTACGAATCCTCGATGCGCGTGGGCGAAGGCGGCGGGCTGGCCGAGGAAGGCGAGGACATAGAGGTGCTCGAAACCGGCATCGACGAGGCACTGGCGATGGTGGCGGACGGCCGCATCGCGGACGCCAAGACGGTGATGCTGCTGTATCACGCGAAGCTGCATGTTTTCCCGCCGGGATAATGGGCGGATGCCTTCTGCCTTTCGCCGCGCGGCCTGCGCACTGACTCTCGCAACGCTGTCGTCCGCCGGCGCGTTCGCCCAGCAAGCCCTTCCCACCCAGGTCGACGCCGCCCTCGCCCGCGCCAAGGTGCCGCGCGAGTCGGTGACCATGCTGGTCGCCGAGGCCGACGGCACGCGCCAGCCGCGCCTGGCGTGGCGCACGCAGGCGCAGGTGAACCCGGCGTCGATCATGAAGCTGGTGACCACCTACGCCGCGCTCGACCTGCTCGGCGCGGCCTACAGCTGGACCACGCCGGTCTACGTCGACGGCACGGTGAACAACGGCGTGCTCAACGGCAACCTCTACATCAAGGGCCAGGGCGATCCGAAGCTGGTGCTGGAGCGCGTGTGGCTGCTGCTGCGCCACGTGCAGGGGCTGGGCATCACCACGGTGAGCGGCGACATCGTCCTCGACCGCGGCGCCTTCGAGACCACGGTGGAGGGCGACCCCGCCGCCTTCGACGGCGAGCCGCTGCGCCCCTACAACGCCTCGCCCGACGCGCTGCTGGTGAACTTCAAGTCGGTCAACATGACCTTCGCGCCCGACCGCGCCGGCCAGGTCGCGCGCGTGAGCTACGAGCCTCCGCTGGCCAGCGTAGCCATGCCGCAGACCGTGGCGCTGGTGCCCGGCGAATGCGGCGACTGGCGCGGCACGCTGCGCGCCGACTTCTCCGACGTGAACCGCATCCGCTTCAACGGCGGCTTTCCCAGCGGCTGCGGCGAGAAGAGCTGGGCCGTGGCCTATGGCGACCCGCGCACCTATGCCATGCGCGCCATCGGAGGCATGTGGGCCGAGATGGGCGGGCGCGTCGGCGGGCAGATGCGCGAGGGGCGCGTGCCGGCGGGGCTGAAGCCGGCGTTCGAGTTCGAGTCGCCGCCGCTGGCGGAGGTGATCCGCGACGTCAACAAGTACAGCAACAACGTGATGGCGCAGCAGCTGTTCCTTACCATCGGGCTGGCACAGAAGAACCGCGGCACCTTCGAGGCCTCGCGCGCGGCCATGGGCCAGTGGTGGCGCGATCGCATCGGCACGGGCGAGGCGCAGCCGGTGTTCGAGAACGGCTCGGGCCTGTCGCGCGACGAGCGCATCAGCGCCGCCGCACTCGGCAGGATGCTGCAGGTGGCGTGGCGCTCGCCGGTGATGCCGGAGCTGATGTCCTCGCTGCCGGCCATGGGCGTGGACGGTACGCTGAAGAAGCGCACGCTGCGCTCGGGCGGCTCGGCGCACCTGAAGACGGGCACGCTGCGCGATTCCTCCGGCGTGGCCGGCTACGTGGACGGCGCGAGCGGCCGGCGCTACGTGCTCGTGGCCATCGCCAACGGCGAGAACGCAGGGGCCGCGCGCGCGGCCTTCGACGCGCTGGTCGACTGGGCCTCGCAGGACAACTGAAGGCTTCCCGCTGGCCTGTAGCGCTGAGTACTGAAAACTTCTGAGGGCAAACGCCCGGTTGCGCGCGGCCTTGCCGCTGCACAGAATCGGACGGTCGTTCGATTCCACGCAAGCCAGGCGCCGACCGGCGCAGGAGACATCACTTGAACCAGCCTCAAACCCAGCCCTCCCGCCCCCTGCGCAAGACCGCCGCCTTCACGGCCGTCGCAAGCGCCGCGACATTGCTGCTGCTCGCCGCCTGCGGCGGGGGTGGCGGAGGCGGGGGAGGCATCGGCATCGGCGTGGGCGTCCCCCCGCCGGCGGCAGACAACGGCCGGGGCTCGGTGGTCACCGACCCGCCCGAGAAGACAGCCGCGCTGACGGCCACGCAGTTCACCGCCAGCCTGCAGGCCAGCGACCAGGGCAAGGCCCTGCTGCAGGTGGCGGGCACGCCCAAGTGCGGCGTGGACCTGCGCTACCTCGAATACCGCACCGTCGGCGCGAAGAACGAGGCCACCAACGCCACCGCCGCCATCATGGTGCCCACCGGCTCCGACGTGGCCTGCAGCGGCCAGCGCCCGGTGGTGCTCTATGCCCACGGCACCACCGCCGCCAAGGCCTACAACCTGGCCAAGTGGACCGACAGCACGCAGGCGGCCGCCGGCGAGGGCCTGATGATCGCCGCCATGTTCGCGGCGCAGGGCTATATCGTGGTGGCGCCCAACTACGCGGGCTACGACAAGTCGACGCTGCCCTACCACCCGTACCTCGACGGCGACCAGCAGGGCAAGGACATGGTCGACGCGCTCACCGCGGCGCGCAAGACCTTCTCGGGCATCGGCGCGAACGATGCCGGCTCGCTCTTCATCACCGGCTACTCGCAGGGCGGCTACGTGGCGATGGCGGCGCACCGCGAGATGCAGGCCACGGGCAAGGCGGTGACGGCGTCGGCGCCGCTGTCGGCGCCCTCGGCCATCAGCCTGCTGACCGACTACACCTACCTGGGCTGGCCGGCGCTGGGCGCCACGCTGTTCGTGCCGCTGCTGTCGACGAGCTGGCAGCAGCAGTTCGGCAACGTCTACGGCTCCACCAGCGACGTGTACGAGGCGCAGTACGCCAGCGGCATCGACACGCTGCTGCCCAGCACCTCGCCTGGCACCTTGTTCAGCAGCGGCAAGCTGCCCCAGCTCGCGCTGTTCCCGGCGAACGCCACGCCGGGGCCGGTGAGCCCGGAGCTGTCGATCTTCTACGGCGCCAACAACCTCATCAAGCAGAGCTTCCTGACGCAGGCGGCGGGCGACATCCAGGGCAACCCCTGCCCCGGCAACGCGCTGCCGGCCACGGCCGCTTCGCTGAGCACCACATCGCCGCTGGACTGCAAGCCTTCCACGGGCTTCCGCAAGGCCGCCATCGCCAACGACCTGCGCAACTGGGTGCCGACCCGGCCGATGCTGATGTGCGGCGGCGCCAACGACCCGACGGTGAACTTCGTGAGCACCCGCGCCACCTCGGGCTACTTCCGCGCCAAGGGCATGCCGTCCAGCATTCTGTCCGTGGTGGACCTGGAGGACTCGGCGGCCATCGACGCCTACTCCACCGCCCGCGCCGGCTTCGCGCAGGCCAAGGCACTGCTCGCGCAGAACACTTCGGGCAGCGCATCGGACAAGGCCCAGGCCGTCACGCTGGCATACCACGGCACGCTGGCACCGCCGTTCTGCCTGGCGTCGGCCCGTGGCTTCTTCCAGGGCGTGCTCGCAGCCGGAGGCTGAACGAAGAGCCCATTCCAGGAACACCGCGGAACCGGCTTTGCCGGGCCGCTGGTGTTGCCCCCTGCAAGGGGGTGGGCGGCCACACGAAGTGGGCAAGCCTGGGGGTTAGCCAGGTTTAAGCGGCCGATGCGCGCTGCAAGCGGTCTTTCACGCCTTCCCATTCGTGCGTGTCGGGCGGCGTCTCGACCCAGATCAGCTTGACGCCTTGCGCGTCGAACTCGCGCAGCACTGCGAACAGCAGTTGCGCACTCGCTGCGGCGTCGTCGGGCATGCGCCGCAGCAGCACGCGCTGCGAGCGGCTGCGCACCGCAGCGCGCGACCACACTGCGATGTGGGCGGCGTTCGCGCCGAGCACGTCGAGGCCGGTCTGGATCGACTTGGCGTCCATCAGCCGCACCTTGGCGTTCGGGGCGTAGTGCGCTTCGAGCGTGCCCGATGCGCGCGGATCGGGCGTCTCGAGCACCTCGCGGTCGGCGAGCTTCTCGCCGCAGGCGGCCTCGATCTGGGCACGCGTGATGAGGCCGGGGCGCAGCAGCACGGGCGCGCCACGGCTGCAGTCGACGATGGTCGACTCGATGCCCACGTCGCAGGGGCCGCCGTCGATCACCAGCAGCTCGTCGCCGAACTCGTCGTGCACGTGCTGGGCGGTGGTCGGGCTGACGCGGCCGAAGCGGTTGGCACTCGGCCCCGCGAGGCCGGGCACGCCCTGCTCGGCGCAGGCTTCGAGCAGCGCCTGCGCCACCGGATGCGAGGGGCAGCGCAGGCCGATGGTGTCCTGCCCGCCCGCAGCCGCGGCACCCACGCCGGGCTGGCGCGTGACGATCAGCGTGAGCGGCCCCGGCCAGAAGGCCTGCACCAGCTTCTGCGCGAAGGGCGGCAGCGGCTGCGCGAAGCGCGAGAGCGACTCCGTGCCCTTGGTGCCGGCCGCCACGTGGACGATCAGCGGATGGTCCGACGGCCGGCCCTTGGCCTCGAAGATGCCGGCGACGGCGGTGTCGCTGCTCGCGTCCGCGCCCAGGCCGTAGACGGTCTCGGTCGGGAAGGCCACCAGCCCGCCGGCGCGCAACACGCGCGCGGCCTCGGCGATGGCTTCGGGAGAGCGGCCGTCGAGGATCATGCGAGATCGGCGGTGGCCACCGCCGGCAGGCCCAGCAGCAGCGCCGCCTGCGAAGCCGTGGCGCGCACCGCCTCCAGCGTGGCGCCGGTCAGCGTGAGGTGGCCCATCTTGCGGCCGCGGCGGGGTTCGATCTTTCCGTAGAGATGCAGATGCGCGCCGGGCAGCGCGAGCACCTCGCTCCAGCGCGGCGCGACAGGCTTGTCGGCCTTGTTGTCGGCGCCCCCGGGGAACCACAGGTCGCCCAGCAGGTTGAGCATGATGGCCGGGCTGTGCTGGCGCGGCGCGGCCAGCGGCAGGCCCGCGAGCGTGCGCACCTGCAGCTCGAACTGCGAGACGTCGCAGGCTTCCATGGTGTAGTGGCCGCTGTTGTGCGGGCGCGGCGCCATTTCGTTGACCACCAGCGAGCCGTCGGCCAGCGCGAAGAACTCGACGCACAGCACGCCGACGTAGCCCAGGCCATTGGCGATGCTCTTGGCCGAGTTGATGGCGCCCTGCGCCACCGTCTTGGGCATGTTCTGCGGGTGCACCTCGGTCACGGCCAGGATGCCGTCTCGGTGCAGGTTGCGCTGCGGCGGGAAGTGCACGATCTGGCCGTCGCGGCCGCGCGCGAGGATGACCGAGCACTCGAATTCGAGCGGCAGCATCTTCTCGAGCACGCAGGGCACGCAGCCCGCGGCCTGCCAGGCCTCGACCAGCTCGTCGCGCGTCTTCACGCGCTGCTGGCCCTTGCCGTCGTAGCCCAGGCGCGCGGTCTTGAGGATGCCGGGCAGCAGGTTGTCGTCGATGGCGGCGAGCTGCGCGGCCGTTTCGATGACGGCGTAGGGCGCGCAGGGCACGCCGCAGCGGGTGAAGTGCGCCTTCTCGGCGATGCGGTCCTGCGCGATGGCGATGGCCGGCGCGGCGGGCGACACCGGGCGCGCCACCGCGAGATGCTCCAGCGAGGGCGCGGGCACGTTCTCGAACTCGGTGGTCACCGCGTCGGCCAGGCCGGCCAGACGGGCGAGGCCGTCGACGTCGTCGTAGTCGGTATGGATGTGATGATGGCTCACGCGGCCGGCGGGGCTGTCGGTGTCGGGGTCGAGCACCGCGGTGAAGTAGCCCATGCGCTGGGCGGCATGGACGAACATCCGCCCCAGCTGTCCGCCGCCGAGCACGCCGAGCGTGGCGCCCGGGAGGATCGGCAGGTCGCCGTTGCGGCCGCTCACAGGGCACCCCCGCCTTGCGGCGAGAAGGGAGATACGGGAGCTGCCTCGCCGGCGGGCGGCGGGGGCAGGGTCATGGCCTCGGCGGCCGCCGTCTGCGCGGCGCGGAAGGCGTCGAGCTTCGCGCGCAGGGCCGGGTCGTTCACCGCCAGCATCGACACCGCGAACAGCGCCGCGTTGGCCGCGCCGGCATTGCCGATGGCGAAGGTGGCGACCGGCACGCCCTTGGGCATCTGCACGATGCTGTAGAGCGAATCGACGCCCTGCAGGTGGCGGCTGGCCACCGGCACGCCGAGCACCGGCACCGTGGTTTTCGACGCCAGCATGCCCGGCAGGTGGGCCGCGCCACCCGCGCCGGCGATGATCGCGGCAAGGCCGCGCCCGGCGGCGCTTTCGGCATATTCGAAGAGCGTGTCGGGCATCCGGTGGGCCGAGACCACCCTGGCTTCGTGCCCGATTCCGAATTGCTGGAGAATCTCGACCGCGTTGCGCATCGTCTCCCAATCGGAGTTCGAGCCCATCACTACACCGACCTGAATGGTTTCGTTCATGGTTTCAATTTTACGTTTCACCCCCAGCTGGTTCCGATGATCGACATCACTCTCGAAAATTTCCAGGCCGAACTGATCGAAGCCTCGGTCGCCACGCCGGTGCTGCTGGACATCTGGGCCGAATGGTGCGGCCCCTGCAAGCAGCTCGGCCCGGTGCTCGAAAAGCTCGAAGTCGAGTACGGCGGTCGCTTCACGCTGGCCAAGCTCGACGCCGACAAGGTGCCGCAGATTTCCTCGCAGCTGTCCGAGATGTTCGGCGTGCGCAGCATCCCCTTCTGCGTGATGTTCAAGGACGGCCAGCCGGTGGACGGCTTCGTCGGCGCCATCCCGGCCGAGAAGATCCGCGAATTCCTCGACAAGCACGTGCCCGGCGCCGACGAAGCCGAAGCCGCCTCCGAGGAAGCGGCTGCTCAGGAAGCGCTGGCCGGTGGCGACACCCAGGGCGCGCTCGAGAAGCTGCAGCACGCGGTGGCCACCGACCCGGCCAACGACGACGCCCGCTTCGACTACGTGAAGCTGCTGCTGCAGGAGGGCCGCATCGACGACGCCAAGGTCGCCTTCGCCCCGGTGATCGCCAAGACATCGCTGGTGCGCCGCTTCGACGCGCTGCAGCGCTGGATGGACGCTATCGATTTCGCAGCACCGCCTTCTGGGGCCGCGCCTTCCATCGCCGATTTCGACGTGAAGATCGCTGCCAACAAGCGCGACTTCGATGCCCGCTTCGGCCGTGCCCGCCTGCTGATGGCCGCGCAGCGCTGGACCGACGCGATGGACGAGCTGCTCGACATCCTGATGCGCGACAAGGCCTGGAGCGAAGACCTGGCGCGCAAGACCTACATCGCGATCCTCGACATCATCGAGCCGCCGAAGGTGAAGGTGGCCGACGGGCAGATCCCGCCGGACGACCCGGTGGTGGCTTCGTACCGCCGCCGGCTCAGCAGCATCGTGCTGAGCTGACCGTTCTCCACTCGGGAAGAAAGCGACCTCCGGGTCGCTTTTTTCATGGTCCGGCGGCAGGGGGCACGGCATTGGCGGGCCAGGCGCCGTCGCATACGATCACGCCCGATTCAACTTGTTGCAGATCGAAAAAGGAACACTGGCCATGCGCTCCTTCGCCCGCCGCACCGCGCTCTTCCCCGCCCTTGCCGCCACTGCCCTGCTGGCCACGCTGGCCGGTTGCGGCAGCGGCATCAGCCTCGACGAGCCGATCGAGGGCCCGGCCTGGCAGCTGGTGCAGCTGGGCGAGGAGCCGGTCGCGCCGGGCAACGGCGCCCAGGTGCAGTTCGACCGCAGCAGCGGACGCGTCAGCGGCTCGGGCGGCTGCAACCGCATCTCGGGCACCTTCACGCGCACCGGCGTCGCCCTGAGGATCGGCCAGATGGCCTCGACCCGCATGGCCTGCACCGATCCGACGCGCGGCGCCAACGAGGCGCAGTTCATCTCGGCGCTGCAGAACACCACGAGCTACCGGCTGGCGGGGCCGAACCGGCTGGCCCTGCTCGATGCCAACGGGCGGACGGCGGCGCTGCTGAGCAGCGGCGGGGGGCGCTGAAGAAGACTACTTGGCCGATGGCGTATCGACCGTCAGCTGGATCTCTTCGGTAGCTAGCCCCTGATCGGAGATGCTGACGTCCACAGTGCCTTTTGCATCGGCCTTCACCATGACGCGTACGGTGTACTGATTCGGTCCGGAGACAAGAACTTCCAAGGTTGCCGGCCCCTTGGCTGATGCCATCGGCGGCTTGGCAACGCCGTTCACGGTGATGAGGTAGCGCTGGCCGGGCTTGACCTTTGCATCCTCGGCCGGGGAAACGGTCATGGCGCTGCTACCGCCGGCGCAACCCGGATTTCGGGCGGCTGCCTTGCGCGCATCGTTGAAAGTCAGAAGGCGATTGCTCAGAGGACGTCGTGCGGCATAGATCTCCGCCGTGCTGGCAGCAAGAGAGACAGCGATGACATCGGCCTCCAGAGGCCCGCAGTCGCGGCGGCCAGCTGCCTTGCAGGCATCAATCACCTTTCTATTTGCGGCGGTGGCGGCGACCGCTTCCGCAGCTTTGGCCCGCTTGAGCGCCGCCTGGGACTCCTTCAGATTCTTCTGGGCTCGCGCGGAAGCGTCCTCGGACTCCTTCTTCTGAATCGCGGCCAACTCCGCCAGCAGTTTCGCCTTCTTGGTCTTGGCTGTCGGCGCACCGGCAGGCTCTTCGCCAAGCGTCTCTTCGTCTTTGCTGTCGGCGCCCGTTTCGGCGTCCGACTTCTTCCCGGCCGCATCTGCCGCCGGCCGACCTGCACCTTCGGAGTCGCCTTGGGTGCTCTCACTTGCGGCGTCGATCTTGACCGCCCGGAACTTGCCGATGATTCCCGTGGCTTGGGTGACCAACTCGTCAGGGCTGGATACCGTCTTGTTGGCCGCGTTGATATGTGCAGCCACGCGGGCAAAGACCAGATCGCCCTCCCGCATCAGGATGACCCCGCTGTTCCCGAGCTGGGAGTACAGCTGCTCGCTGGAAGCGAGGGTCTTGCGCGCCCGCCACAAGGCCGAAGCAGCCTCGCGGCGCACATGGGCCTGCGGCAGTTCGCTGTCACGGGCGTAGCGCAAGACGGCCTGAGCCCCGAGCAACTGCGCGTCGAGCTTGTTGATGGCCTGCGTCAGTCGGTATTGCTCGGCCCACATCCTGTCGAAGCTCCCGACCTCCAGCCGCAACGGCTCAATGGTCAGCATGGCGCAGGTCAGTCCGAGAACGCCTTCGACGTAAGCCTTCTCCTGATTGGGATTGACGAACCAGTTGCTCGCCGAATAGGCGGTGAAGCCCACGGCGCCGGCCATTGCGAGCCGGGTCTTCTCGCGATCGCTGGTGACACCGGATTTCAGGCCCCCATATAGCGCGGCAGCCGTCACGCCCAGCAAGCCGAGTTGCGTCATCGTGCGAACGCGTGCCTGCGCCGACAGCGAGTCGAACCACTCGCGGCGCTGGTCTTTCAAGGCACCCAGCGCGCCCTGCAGGTTGCCGGCAAGGGGCCTGGCGTTGGCGAGAGCGACTTCCTCGTAGCCGAGCTGGTTGATCGGTATGTCGGCGCGCTTGCTGCGCTGGTACGGATCGATGCTGCTGCAGCCCGCAATGGCCACGATAAGCCCCGCCGCCACGCAGCGCTGCCACCCACGAACGCTTCTTCCGGTTTCCATCTTCCCCACTCCCTCATGTTCTGTACGCACATGATGGCGGGGCGGGGACGTCCGGACATCCCCTGTTCCCGTGGCGACAAGGCGCCCGGGATGGACTACTCAGCCAGCCTGTCAGCCCGTGAGGCGCTCCAGCGCCTCGCGGTACTTGGCCGCCGTCTTCTCGATGACCTCGGCCGGCAGGCGCGGCGCCGGGGGCGTCTTGTCCCAGGGCTTGCCGTTGATCTTGGTGCCTTCGAGCCAGTCGCGCACGAACTGCTTGTCGTAGCTCGGCGGGTTGGCGCCGGCGGCCAGCGCGGCCTGGTAGCCCTCGACCGGCCAGTAGCGCGAGCTGTCGGGCGTGAGCACCTCGTCCATCAGCACCAGCGTGCCGTTCTCGTCGAGGCCGAATTCGAACTTGGTGTCGGCGATGATCATTCCCTTGGCCAGGGCGATCTGCGCGGCGGTTTCGTAGATGGCGATGCTGGTGTCGCGGATCTGCTGGGCCAGCTTGGGGCCGACGATCTCGACCACGCGCTCGTAGCTGATGTTCTCGTCATGCTCGCCGGCGGCGGCCTTGGCAGCGGGCGTGAAGATGGGGCGCGGCAGCTTGCTCGCGTTGGTCAGGCCCTCGGGCAGCGGCACGCCGCAGACCGAGCGGCTTTCCTGGTATTCCTTCCAGCCGCTGCCGGCCAGGTAGCCGCGCACCACGGCCTCGACCGGGATCGGCTTCAGGCGCTTGACCAGCATCGATCGGCCTGTGACCTGCGGCACCTCGTCGGCCGTGACTGCGCTCTCGGGCGCGTCGCCGGTCAGGTGGTTGGGGCAGATCTGGCCGAGGCGGTCGAACCACCACAGCGCCATCTTCGTGAGGATCTCGCCCTTGCCCGGAATGGGCTCGCCCATGATCACGTCGAAGGCGCTGAGCCGGTCGCTCGCGACCATCAGGATGCGGTCTTCGCCGACGGCGTAGTTGTCGCGCACCTTGCCGCGCGCAAGAAGGGGCAGGCTCTGGATGGAGGAGGTGTGGACGGTGGTCATGGGGCTGGTGCGGTGGGGAAACGGATGGCTGACGGGAAAAGCGGATTGTGCGCGCAGAAAAAAGCCACCGCGAACGGTGGCCGTCTGATCGCGGGGAAGTGCCTAGATGACTTCCTGGGCCAGTTCGCCCTTGGCGTACTTGCCGGCAACGACCTGCAGGCTGTCGCCCTTGATCTTCGCGCCCTGCCCCTCGCAGCCGAATTCGATGTAGCGCTGCTTGCAGATCTGCTTGGCGGCTTCGCGCGCGGGCTTGAGCCACTCGCGGGCGTCGAACTTCTCGGGGTTCTCTGCCATGAACTTGCGCACGGCGCCGGTCATCGCCAGGCGGATGTCGGTGTCGATGTTGATCTTGCGCACGCCGTACTTGATGGCTTCCTGGATTTCCTCGACGGGCACGCCGTAGGTTTCCTTCATGTTGCCGCCGTACTTGCGGATGATTTCGAGCAGGTCCTGCGGCACCGACGACGAGCCGTGCATCACCAGGTGGGTGTTGGGCAGGCGGGCGTGGATTTCCTTCACGCGCTTGATCGACAGGATGTCGCCGGTGGGCTTGCGGGTGAACTTGTAGGCGCCGTGGCTGGTGCCGATGGCGATGGCCAGCGCATCGAGCTGCGTGGCCTTGACGAACTGGGCGGCTTCCTCGGGGTCGGTCAGCAGGGCGGAGTGGTCGAGCACGCCTTCGGCGCCGATGCCGTCTTCCTCGCCGGCCATGCCGGTCTCGAGCGAGCCCAGGCAGCCCAGCTCGCCTTCGACGGTCACGCCGACCTTGTGCGCCAGCTGCACGACCTTGCGGGTCACGTCGACGTTGTAGTCGAAGGAGGCGGGCGTCTTGCCGTCTTCGTGCAGCGAGCCGTCCATCATGACGGAGGAGAAGCCGAGGTCGATGGCGCCCTGGCAGATGGCCGGGCTCTGGCCGTGGTCCTGGTGCATCACCAGCGGGATGTTCGGGTACTGCTCGATGGCGGCCTGGATCAGGTGCTTGATGAAGGCTTCGCCGGCGTACTTGCGGGCGCCTGCGCTGGCCTGCAGGATGACGGGAGCGCCGGTTTCCTTGGCGGCCTCCATGACGGCCTGAACCTGTTCGAGGTTGTTGACGTTGAAGGCCGGAATGCCGTAGCCATTGGCTGCGGCATGGTCGAGCAGTTCGCGCATCGAGACGAGTGCCATGGGAAATACCTCGCGGGAATTAGGAAAAGAAGAAGACGGAAAGACGAGAAAAACTGCCCTAATTCTACCGAGCCCCCTTGTGGGACAGGACCGACGCCAGCCCGAGGAAATCCATGACAGGCGGCAGCACCGGCCCGCCCAGCCACCGCACCGGCCTGGCGAAGGCGCCGACCAGCGTCGCATGGTTCAGATCGTCGAAGAGCCTGACCTGGACCGGCACGCCCGCCTCGCGCAGCGCCGCGGCCATCCGCAGGGTGTTGCGGTCGGGGTAGACCAGGTCGTCCTTCGAGGCCGCCATGAGCAGGGCTCGCGGCGAAGCAGGCGTGACGTGCGCCAGCGGCTGCGAGTCGCGCGGCGTGCCGGGCCAGTTGAAGGCGACCTTCACCTGCGGATCGCCGATGGGCAGGAAGTCGTAGGGTCCCGCCAGGCCGATCCAGCCCGCGAGCTGCTTCGGGCTTGCGCCCAGCTCGCCGAGCCAGCGCGCATCGAGCGCCACCATGGCGGCGTTGTAGGCGCCCGAGCTGTGGCCCATCATGTACACCTGCCTGGGGTCGGCACCCAGCCGCGCCGCGTTGTCCAGCGCCCACTTGACGGCCAGCGCGCTGTCGCGCACGAAGGCCGGATAGGTGAAGGCCGGCGACAGCCCGTAGTCGGGCACCAGCACCACGGCGCCCTGGGCGGCCAGGGCCTCGCCCATGAACCTGTAGCTGGCGCGGTCGCCGGTCGTCCAGGTGCCGCCGTAGAAGAACACGACCAGCGGCCGCGCGCCGCGCTCCGGCGGGATGGACGGCAGCGGCCGGTACGCGTCGAGCAGCTGGCGCGGTTCCTGGCCGTAGGCGATGCCGCCCTCGAACCGGTAGGTGTCGGTGGGCACCAGGCCGTTGAGCACCTTGACCGGCGAGCAGGCCGAAAGCAATGCGGCGGCGATGCCAGAGCCTGCGAGGGCGAAGGCGCCGCGGCGCCGCAGGAATGACGCGGGGGTGGTGGGGAAGATCATCCCCTGCTGTACGCAGGCAGCCAGGCGGCGGTTTCGTCAAACAGGCAGCTGCGTGGTCGAAAGCACCTGCTTGAGCACGACGAAGGTGCGGATCTGCCGCACCCCCGGCAGGTAAAGCAGCTGCTCGGCGTGCAGGCGGTTGAAGCTGTCGTTGTCGCGGGTGCGCACGAGCATGAAGTAGTCGAATTCGCCCGAGACCACGTGGCATTCGAGGCAACCCGAGACCTTCTGGGCGGCTTTCTCGAAGTTGGCGAAGGAGTCGGGCGTGGAGCGGTCGAGCACCACGCCGATCATCACGAGCATGCCCACCTCGAGCGCGTCGGGGTCCAGCAGCGCGACGATGCCCTTGATGAGGCCCGCCGCCTTGAGCCGCTCCACGCGGCGCAGGCAGGCGGCCGGGCTCAGGTTGACCTTGGCGGCCAGCGCCACGTTCGACAGCGAGGCGTCGCGCTGCATGGTGCGCAGGATGGCGCGGTCGGTGCGATCGAGCTCCGGCGTGTCACGCAATTTTGTTGTGCTCATCGGATTTTTGTCGGAATGAAAGTTTTACTTCTTTCGATAGTGCATCTTTTTCTCTGATGAATCCAGAAAACTTCGCAAGCACGTTGCGCGGCATTGTTTCTACGATGAGGGCCTTCACCACCTCCCACCACCTCCTTCCTTGGAACCGCTGCGATGAACCTCAAGAAGTTTCCCCGTCACCCGCTGACCTTCGGCCCCACGCCGATCCAGCCGCTGAAGCGGCTGAGCGCGCACCTGGGCGGCAAGGTCGATCTCTATGCCAAGCGCGAGGACTGCAACAGCGGCCTGGCCTTCGGCGGCAACAAGACGCGCAAGCTCGAGTACCTGATTCCCGAGGCGATCGAGGGCGGCTACGACACGCTGGTGTCCATCGGCGGCATCCAGTCGAACCAGACGCGCCAGGTGGCGGCGGTGGCGGCGCACCTCGGCATGAAGTGCGTGCTGGTGCAGGAGAACTGGGTCAACTATTCCGACGCGGTGTACGACCGGGTCGGCAACATCGAGATGTCACGCATCATGGGCGCCGACGTGCGCCTGGACGCAGCCGGCTTCGACATCGGCATCCGCAAGAGCTGGGAGGACGCCATGGAGAGCGTTCGCAAGGCTGGCGGCAAGCCGTTTCCGATTCCGGCGGGCTGCTCCGAGCATCCGCGCGGCGGCCTGGGCTTCGTCGGCTTCGCCGAGGAAGTGCGCCAGCAGGAGGCCGAGCTGGGCTTCAAGTTCGACTACATCGTGGTCTGCTCGGTGACGGGCAGCACGCAGGCCGGCATGGTGGTGGGCTTCGCGGCCGACGGCCGCGCCGACCGCGTGATCGGCATCGACGCCTCGGCCAAGCCGCAGCAGACCTTCGACCAGATCCTGCGCATCGCGAAGAACACGGCCGAACTGGTGGAGCTGGGCCGCGACATCACCGAGAAGGACATCGTGCTCGACCGCCGCTTCGGCGGCCCCGAGTACGGCCTGCCCAACGAAGGCACGCTCGAAGCCATCCGCCTGAGCGCGCGCTTCGAGGCCATGCTGACCGACCCCGTGTACGAGGGCAAGTCGATGCACGGGATGATCGAGAAGGTGCGCCTGGGCGAATTCCCGGCGGGCTCGAAGGTGCTTTATGCGCACCTGGGCGGCGTGCCGGCGCTGAACGCCTACAGCTTCCTCTTCCGCAACGGTTGAGTTTCCAGGAACACCGCGGAACCGGCTTCGCCGGGCCGCAGGTGTTGCCCCCTGCAAGGGGGTTGGCGCAGCGACACGAAGTGCGCGAAGCCTGGGGGTTTGCTCAACTTGCTCGGCAGATCTTGAGCATGTTGGTGCCCCCAGGGGCACCCATCGGCTCGCCGCAGGTGATGGCGTAGACGTCGCCGCTTTGCACGATGCCGCGCTTCTTCAGGTGGTTCTCGGCCTGCAGCAGCGCGGTGTCGCGGTCGCTCTCCGAGTCCATGAGCAGCGGGCGCACGTTGCGGTAGAGCGCCATCTTGCGCTGCGTGGCCAGGCGCGAGGTCAGCGCGTACATGGGGATGTGCGCGCGGTGGCGGCTCATCCACAGCGGCGTGGAGCCCGACTCGGTGAGCGCCACGATGGCCTTGGCGCCCAGGTGGTGGGCGGTGAAGAGCGCGCCCATGGCGATCGACTGGTCGATGCGGCTGTAGTTCTGGCCGCTGAAGTCGGCGTCGAGCTGCTTGTCTTCGGCGGCTTCGGCGGCCTCGCAGATGCGGCTCATCTCCTGCACGGTCTCGAGCGGATAGCGGCCCGAGGCAGTCTCGGCCGAGAGCATGACGGCATCGGTGCCGTCGAGCACGGCGTTGGCCACGTCGCTCACCTCGGCGCGCGTGGGCACGGGGTTGGTGATCATCGACTCCATCATCTGGGTCGCGGTGATGACCACCTTGTCCATCTCGCGCGCCATGCGGATCATCTTCTTCTGCAGCGCGGGCACCGCCGCGTTGCCCACCTCGACCGCGAGGTCGCCGCGCGCGACCATGATGCCGTCGCTGGCGCGCAGGATCTCTTCGAGCTTCGGAATGGCCTCGGCGCGCTCGATCTTGGCGATCATGCCGGGCTTGTGGCCGTATTCGGCGGCGGCCACGTTGCACAGCTGGCGGGCCATTTCCATGTCGGTGGCGTTCTTGGGGAAGCTCACGGCCACGTAGTCGGCCTGGAAGCTCATCGCGGTCTTGATGTCTTCCATGTCCTTGGCCGTCAGCGCGGGCGCGGTGAGGCCGCCACCCTGCTTGTTGATGCCCTTGTTGTTCGAGAGCTCGCCGCCGAGCTTCACGGTGGTGTGCACCGCCTCGCCCTTGACGGCGTCGACGGTCAGCACGATGAGGCCGTCGTTCAGCAGCAGCCTGTCGCCGGGCTTCACGTCGCGCGGCAGGTCCTTGTAGTCGAGGCCCACGGCATCGACGTCGCCGGGCTCGGTACGCGAGGCGTCGAGCACGAACTTGGCGCCCTGCTCGAGCCAGACCTTGCCCTGCGCGAACTTGCCCACGCGGATCTTGGGGCCCTGCAGGTCGGCCATGATGGCCACCTCGCGGCCGGCCTTGCGGGCGGCTTCGCGCACCATGGCGGCGCGGTCGATGTGGTCCTGCGCCGTACCGTGGCTGAAGTTCAGCCGCACCACGCTGACCTTGGCCTGGATCATCTTCTCCAGCAGATCGGGCGAACTGGACGCCGGACCGAGGGTGGCGACGATCTTGGTGGCGTGGCGGGGAATGCGGTCCGTGCTCATGAGGGTAGTCTCCGTTTTGTATTCGCTACTGTATACAGTTTGTGTGTCGGACGGAAGTCACCCATGGGTTTTTCCTCGATGAGCTCCGGCCACCGGCCCGAGCCGGTTCAGCCGGCAGCCCGCTTCGACAGGATCTCGAAGGCCGGCAGGGTCTTGCCTTCCAGCACTTCCAGGAAGGCACCGCCCCCGGTGGAGATGTAGCCGACCTGCTTCTCGATGCCGTACTTGGCGATGGCCGCCAGCGTGTCGCCGCCGCCGGCGATCGAGAACGCGCTGCTCTCGGCAATGGCCTGCGCGATGGCCTTGGTGCCGCCCGCGAAGGCGTCGAACTCGAACACGCCCACCGGGCCGTTCCAGACGATGGTGCCGGCCTCGCGCAGCTGCGCGGCGAGCTGGGCAGCCGTCTTCGGGCCGATGTCGAGGATCAGGTCGTCCTCGGCCACGTCGCTCGCGTCCTTGACGGTGGCGGCCGCGTCGGCCGCGAAGGTCTTGGCCGTGACCACGTCCACCGGAATGGGCACGTCGGCGCCGCGCGCGCGCATGGCATCGATCACCGCCTTGGCTTCGTCGACCAGGTCGGGCTCGGCCAGCGACTTGCCGATCTTCAGGCCCGCGGCCAGCATGAAGGTGTTGGCGATGCCGCCGCCCACGATGAGCTGGTCGACGTTGGCCGACAGGCTCTTCAGGATGGTCAGCTTGGTGCTCACCTTCGAGCCCGCCACGATGGCCACCAGCGGGCGCTTGGGCTGCGCCAGCGCCTTGGTGATGGCGTCGATCTCGGCCGCCAGCAGCGGGCCGGCCGCGGCCACCTTGGCGAACTGCGCGATGCCGTAGGTGGTGGCCTCGGCGCGGTGCGCGGTGCCGAAGGCGTCGTTCACGTAGATGTCGGTGAGCGCGGCCAGCTTGCGGGCCAGGCCTTCGTCGTTCTTCTTCTCGCCCTTGTTGATGCGGCAGTTCTCGAGCAGCACGACCTGACCTGGCTTCACGTCGACGCCGTCGACCCAGTTGGAGACGAGCGGCACTTCGCGGCCGAGCAGCTCGCCCAGGCGCCTGGCGACGGGCGCCAGCGAGTCTTCCGGCTTGAACTCGCCCTCGGTCGGGCGGCCCAGGTGCGAGGTGACCATCACGGCCGCGCCGGCGTCCAGCGCCAGCTTGATGCAGGGCACCGAGGCGCGGATGCGGGTGTCTTCGGTGATGTTGCCGGCGTCGTCCTGCGGCACGTTGAGGTCGGCACGGATGAAGACGCGCTGGCCGGCGGCCTTGCCCTGCGCGCAGAGGTCGGTGAATCGAATGACGTTCATTGGGAAAACCTGGAGAAGATTGGAAGACGGGGATCGGATGCATTGTAGTTTTGGCCCCATCGCCGGCTCTACGCGCCTCTTGCCGCGCGCTGATGCTTTTCCTCAGTCTTTCTGCTGCTGTTCGCGCGCGAAACTTTCCAGAACCTCCACGAAGCTCGCGGCCGCAGGCGACAGCGACCGCCGCGCCGCGCTGTAGACGCACACCTCGCGATGGAAGTCGGGCGACTCCAGCCGCACCATCTGCAGCCCGTGGGCGCGCACCAGCGGCGCCGAGTAGGTGGGGCACACGGTCAGCCCCAGCCCCGAGGCGACCATGCCCAGCGCGGTGGTCATGTACGACACCTCCTGCGTGCCGGGGCGCAGCATGTACTCGCGCTCGGCGGGGGCCAGCTCGGGCAGCACGCGCTGGCGGAAGTCGCGCGTGGGCGCGATGAAGGTGTAGGGGCCGAGCTCGTGCCAGCGCACCTTGCGGCGGCCGGCGAATGCATGGCCGGGCGGGCAGATCAGCCAGTGCCGGTCGCGCAGCAGCGTGCGGCGCTCGACGGCGTCGTCGACCGCCACGTCCTGCCCCACGGCCAGTTCCACGTCGCCGGCCGTCACGCCCGCGAGCAGGTGCTCGGGCAGGGTGTCGGCCAGGCGCACGTCCACGTCGGGGTACTGCTCGCGGTAGAGGGCGATCACGCGCGGCATCAGGGTGCAGGCCATGAGCTGCGGCGCGGCAAGCCGTAGCAAGCCTTTCTTCTTGTCACGCAAATCCGTGACGCCGGCCACCGCGCCGGCCAGGTCGCCCAGCAGCCGGTGCACCGAGGGCAGGAACTCGCGCCCCGCCTCCGACAGCTGAACGCGTCGCGTGTTGCGGTCGAGCAGCTGCACGCCCATCTCGCGCTCCAGCTCGCGCACCAGCACGCTGAGCGCCGACTGCGTGAGGTGCAGCTGCTGCGCCGCGGCGGTGAAGCTGCCGGTCTCGGCCACGGCGGCGAAGGCGCGCAGCTGGCGCAGGGTGAGGTTCATATATACGTTTATTTCATCAATCGATGAATTAATTTCGATTGCATCATAAGACGCGGCATCGCCCAATACCGGCTCACCGGAGACATACGAGCCATGCCTACCCCACCGCCGCCCGTGCGCGGCCTGCACCACTTCGCCTGGCGCTGCCGCGACAGCGAGGAAACCCGCCGCTTCTACGAAGACCTGCTGGGCCTGCCGCTGGCCCACGTCATCAAGAGCGACCACGTGCCGAGCACCGGCGAGTACTGCCCCTACGTGCACATCTTCTTCCAGATGCGCGACGGCTCGTACATCGCCTTCTTCGACCTCGGCGACGACGTCGCCGCGCTGCCCTCGCCCAACACGCCCTCGTGGGTGAACCACATCGCGCTGCGCGTCGACTCGGTGGCCGACCTCCTGGCCGCCAAGGCGCGGCTCGAAGGCGCCGGCGTCGAGGTGCTGGGCGTGACCGACCACCACATCATCGAATCGATCTACTTCTTCGACCCCAACGGCATCCGCGTGGAACTCACCACGCCCACCGTGCCGCAGGCCGAGATGGACGCGCACGCGCTGCGCGCGCGCGCCGAACTCGACGCCTGGACCGAGCGCAAGGCGGGCCTGCGCGCCGCCGCCGCGAAGGGCACGCCGCATGCCTGAACTGCAACTCGCCGTCATCGACGTGAAGCCCGGCGCAGCCATGGAGAGCCAGTCGGGCCTGCAGCTGCTGCGCCCGCGCATCTATGGCGCCTACCGCGCGCCGCAGGGCCCGAAGAAGATCGCCGCCATCGTGATGCACCCCACGAGCAACTTCATGGGCCACTACCTCATCGGCCCGCTGGCCGAGCGCGGCATCTGTTGCATGGGCCTGAACTCGCGCTTCGTGGGCAACGACACGGTGCTGCTGATGGAGCGCGCCATTCAAGACCTGGGCGCGGGCGTGCAGTACCTGCGCGCCGCCGGCTACGAAAAGGTGTTCCTCGTCGGCAACTCCGGCGGCGCGGCACTTTCGGCCTTCTACCAGGCGCAGGCCGAGAAGCTCACCGCCACGCACCTGCCCGACGGCGACCCCACGCACCTCCACGCGAGCGACCTGCCGCCGGTGGACGGCATCGCCCTGTGCGCCGCGCACCTGGGCCGCACGCGGCTGATGCGCGACTGGATCGACCCCTCGGTCACCGACGAGCACGACCCGCTCTCGGTCGACCCCGAGCTCGACATGTACGACGCGCGCCACCGCGTGCCCTACGACCGCGACTTTCTCGCGCGCTTCAGCGCCGCCCAGAAGGCGCGGCTCGATCGCATCGAGCAGTGGTGCCTCGACCGCCTCGCGCTGCTGCGCGGCACACCCGGCGCGCCGCGCGACCAGACCTTCATCGTCTACCGCACGCATGCCGATCCGCGCTGCGTCGACCTCTCGCTCGACCCCAACGACCGCCTGCCCGGCAGCGTGTGGGGCGACGCGCGGCAGGTGAACTACTCGGCCAACGCGATGGGGCGCACCACCTCGCTGACGGCATTCCTCTCGCAGTGGTCCTCGCGCTCGCAGGCCGACGGTCCGACGAATCTCGCGCGCACCACGGTGCCGAAGCTGCTGCTGACCTACACGGGCGACCAGTCCACCTTCCCGAGCACGCGCGATGCGTGGATGGCGGCGGGCGGCTCGCGCATCCGCAACGTCGACATCGTCGGCGGCAACCACTACCTCGCGGGGCAGCCGGAACTGATCCCGAAGGCGGCGGACGCCATCGCCGAGTTCGCGCACGCGCTGTAGCCGCAAGGGCCCCATGGAAAACTTCGCTTTCGCCCCGGCCTACGAGCTGCCGGTCTGGCCCTTCACGCCACCGCCCGAGCTGGGCAGCACGAAGCCCGCGCGGCACCCCATCGTGATCGTCGGCGCCGGCCCCTCGGGCCTCACGCTGGCCTGCGACCTCGCGCAGCGCGGCGTGCGCGCCGTGCTGCTGGACGAGGACGACACCGTCGGCGTGCGCGGCGCCTCCTCGCGCGGCATCTGCTACGCGCAGAAGAGCCTGGAGATCTTCGAGCGCCTGGGCATCTACGAGCGCATCGCGGCCAAGGGCATCACCTGGTCGTTCGGGCGCACCTTCTCGGGCGAGCAGGAGGTCTACAACTTCAACCTGCAGGCCAACAGCGTTTCGCGGCAGCCGCCCTTCATCAACCTGCAGCAGTTCTACGTCGAGTGGTTCCTGGTCGATCGCATCCTCGAGCTGGGGCTGACCGACCTGCGCTGGAAGAACCGCGTCACACGCGTCGAGCGGCTCGCCGACGGCGTGCGCCTGGAAGTCGAAACGCCCGCAGGCAGCTACACCATCGAGGCCGACCGGCTGATCGACGCCACCGGCGCCAACAGCGCGATCCGCACGCAGCTCGGCATCGACGCGCATTCCTCGCGCAGCACCGACCGCTGGTGCATCAGCGACGTGCGCTTCAGGAAGCCGCTGCCCACCGAGCGCTGGACCTGGGTGGACGCGCCCTTCAACGAAGGCCGTGGCGTGTGGCAGCACCTGATGGCCGACGGCGTGTGGCGCATCGACTACCAGATGCCCGAGGACTGCGACACCGCCTACATCAGCAAGCCCGAAGTGGCGGGCGCGCGGCTGCGCGAGCAACTCGGGCCGGACGTGGAGTTCGAGTTCGTCTGGATCGGCCCCTATGGCTACCGAGACCACCTGCTCGACAGCTTCCGCCACGGCCGCGTGTTCTTCATCGGCGACGCGGCGCACGTGGTGAGCCCCTTCGGCGCGCGCGGCGGCAACAGCGGCATCCAGGACGCGGCCAACCTCGGCTGGAAGCTCGCGCTGGTCGCGCAGGGCAAGGCCGGCGATGCGCTGCTCGACAGCTACGACGCCGAGCGCCAGCCCGCCGCGAAGCAGAACCTGCAGGTTACGAGCCGCTCGGCGCGCTTCCTCGCGCCACGCTCGCCGGCCGAGCACACGCTGCGCCGCGCGGTGGTGGCGCTGGCGGCGCGCCATCCGTTCGCGCGGGCGCTGGTGAACACCGGCCGCATGTCGGTCGCCAACGACTATCCGTCCGCACCGCTGCTGCCCGAAGGCGCGCGCTCGGTGCAGAACCTGCCACTGCGCTGGGCCGATGGCTGCGAGACCACGCTGATGCAGCTGCTGGCCGAAGGCACCGAATGCATCGGCCTATGGTTCGCGCCGACACGCGAGCAGGCAGGAGCGGCGCTCGATGCCATCGCGTCGCTGCCGCTGCGCCTGCTGGCGGTGGGCGGCGACAGCGGCCTGCCCACGCTGCAGGCCGACGAAAAGCTCGCGAACCATCTCGGCGCAGGCGACGCAGGCAGCTTCGTCCTCGTGCGCCCCGACGCCTACCGGGCCGCCGTGCTGCCGGGCGCCACGCCCGAAGCCATCGCCACCGCCGTGCGCACCGCACTGGCCGCCAACGAGCGCAACCCATGATCACCGAGCCCCGCATCCCCGACTCCGACGGCTTCTACGCCGCACTGCTCGCCGCCCACGAGGGCCGCAGCGAGGAGCAGAGCGCCGACCTCAACGCCCGCCTCGTGCTGCTGCTGGCCAACCAGTGCGCCGACCAGGACGTGCTGCTCGCCTGCATCCGTGCGGCGGCCGAAGAAGAACCCACGACGACGGAGCAAGACACTCCATGACCACGAGCGTTTCCTTCGCATCCGCCTCCGACACCCGCGAGCAGAAGCCCGGGCTGCAGGAGTTGGGCCCCGGCGCCTACGGCTACATCAGCGACTTCGATCCCAACTGCGGCTTCGTCGTCGGTGGCGACCACGTGGTGCTGATCGACACGCGCCCCACGCCGCGCATGGCGCGCGACTTCCTGGCCGCCATCCGCACGGTGACCGACAAGCCCATCCGCACCATCGTGCTCACGCACTACCACGCGGTGCGGGTGATGGGCGCCAGCGCCTTCGCCGAGGTGCGCGACATCGTCGCCAGCAGCGGCACGCTCTACTGGATCCGCACGCGCGGGCAGGCCGACTTCGACTCGGAGGTCGGCCGCTTCCCGCGCCTGTTCGCGGGCGTGGAAGAGATACCGGGCCTGACCATGCCCACCAAGGTCTTCGACCGCGAGATGACGCTGCCGCTGGGCGGCGGCCGCGAGCTGCGGCTGATGTCGCTGGGCCGCGGCCATTCGGGCGGCGACGCGGTCGCGTGGCTGCCCGACTGCGGCGTGCTCTTTTCCGGCGACGTGGTCGAGAACCGCTGCGGCGTGTATGCGGGCGACGCCTACATCGGCGACTGGGCCGGCACGCTCGATGCAGTGGCGGCACTCAAGCCGCGCGTGCTGGTGCCCGGCCGCGGCGCGGTGCTGCAGGACGAGGCCGCGTGCGCCGAGGCCATCGGCCTCACCAAGGCATTCCTCTCGACGCTGCTGGAAAGCGTGAAGGCCGGCATCGCAGCCGGCGAAACGCTCAAGGGCTGCTTCGCGCGCGCCGAGGCGGCGATGACGCCACGCTTCGGCGACTGGCCGGTGTTCCAGCACGTGCTGCCCTTCGACGTCTCGCGCGCCTACGACGAGCTGCGCGGCGTCGAGCACCCGGTGGTGTGGACCGCCGAGCGCGACCGCGAGCTGTGGCAGGTCCTGCGCGGCGAGTGAGCTGAAGTTATTTCAAAACAAGCAACGGAGACAAGAGACGATGAAGCGATTCCTTCTTCCCCTGCTGGCCTCGGCCTTCGCGCTGATCGCCACCGGCCCCGCATCGGCGCAGCCGGCGGCCTACCCCACCCAGCCGATCAAGTGGATCGTGCCCTACGTGGCCGGCGGCGGCACCGACAACCTCGCGCGCACGCTGGCCGAGGCGATGCAGCCGTCGCTGGGGCAGCCGCTCATCATCGACAACCGGCCGGGCGCCTCCACCAACATCGGCGTGGGCGTGATGATGCAGGCCAAGCCCGACGGCTACACCATCATGCAGGCGGAGAACGCCGCGCTGCTCTTCAACGAGCACATGTTCGCCAGGCTGCCCTACAAGCCCGCGAGCGACTTCACCTACATCGGCACCATCGGCCGCTTTCCGGTGGCGCTGGTGGTGCACCCGGACTTCCCCGCGAAGAACGTGGCGGAGTTCGTGCGCTACGTGAAGGCCAACCCCGACAAGGTGAGCTACGCCTCGCCCGGCAACGGATCGCCGCACCACATGGCGATGGAGCTCTTCAAGCAGAAGGCCGGGCTGACGATCACGCACGTGCCCTACAAGGGCGCGGCACCCGCCATGACCGACGTGATGGGTGGCCAGGTGCCCACGATGATGCTGGACCTGGCCTCGGGCCTGCCGATCATCAAGTCGGGGAAGGTGCGGGTGCTGGCCATTGCGCTGCCGCAGCGCGCGGGCGCCCTGCCCGAGGTGCCGACCTTCGTCGAGGCTGGCTTCCCCGACGTCAACGCCTACGCCTTCCACGGCCTGATCGGCCCGGCCGGCATGCCGCCGGAAGCGGTGGCGCGGCTCAACGCCGAGCTGCACAAGGCGATGAAGGCGCCGAAGGTGGTCAAGCTGTTCGCGGACTTCGGCTTCGAGGCGCTGCCGGGAACGCCGCAGGACTTCTACAAGCTGTCTCGCGCGGAGAGCGAGCGCTGGGGCAACATCATCAAGACGGCCGGCGTCAAACTCGATTGATCGCCTACCAGCCCAGCCCCAGGTGCAGCGGCAGGTACACCGCCATGCCCGCGAGCATCGTGCCCAGCACGCCGCGCCGCCAGTAGAAGTACGCGGCGCCGACCACCGCCGCGTACAGGCGCGCGTCGTGCAGCGTGGTGATGAGGTGGCCCTGCGTCATGACGATCTCGGGCGCGATCACGCCCGCGAGCGCGGCCGCCGGCGCGTAGTGCAGCGCGCGGTGCGCCCAGTCGGGCAGGCCCCAGGGCCGGTCGAGGATGAAGAAGAAGCAGCGCGTGAGCACGGTGACCAGGGCCAGGCCGACGATCACGGCCATGGTCCACCAGTCGGTGGTTGCGGCCGCGGCGCTCACTTGTCGTCCTCCGCGTTCGGGTCGAGCCCGAGCTGCTTCTCGAGCCAGAAGCACAGCAGCACCGCCACGCCGATGGCGACCACGATGTTGAGCTTGAGCGGCAGCGCGTAGGCAGCGACCGCCGTGGCGCCCGCGATCAGCGCGGCCAGCACGCGCAGGCGCGTCGTGGCCATCGAGCACACGATGGCGACCAGGCTCAGCACGCCCGCGAAGCTCAGGCCCCACGTCTGGGGAATGAAGTTGGCCAGCGCGATGCCCACCAGGCTCATGCCCATCCAGGCGCACCAGGTGACGAAGTAGTTGCCGGTGAGGTAGGCCTCCTGCGCCTGCTGCTCGGCCACGGTCAGCGGCGGTTTGGGGTACTTCTTGGTGAAGAGCGCGTAGCTCATGTCGGCCGTGAGGTAGCCGTGCACCATGCGGCGCCAGCGCGGCATGTGCATGAGGTAGGGCCGCAGGTGCAGGCTGAACACCACGAAGCGCAGGTTGACGCAGAAGCCGGTGGCCAGGATCACCCAGGCCGGCGCCCCGGCGAAGAGCAGCGGAATGGCCGCCAGCTGCGAACTGCCCGCGTAGACCAAGAGCGTCATCGCCACCGCCTCGATCAGGCTCATGTTCGACTTGACCATGGCCACCCCGGTCATGAGCCCCCAGGCGCCGATGCCCAGCGCCACAGGGGTCATGTCGCGCACGCCGACCCGGAATTCGGGGCGGCCGCGGATGCTTTGCGAGAGGAACATCAGCCGAACGCCTGCCCGGGCTTCAGGTCGAAGCCGTGCAGGAAGGCGGCCACGGGCAGGCGCTTGCCCCCGGGGCGCTGCAGTTCGGTAAGGACGACGGCCGAGCCGGCTGCCGCGGCCACCGTCACGCCGGTGTCGTCCACGGCCAGGATGGTGCCCGGCGCGGCCGTAGAGGCTGCGGGAGATTTCTCGGCGCGGGCGGCCCAGAGCTTGACGGTTTCGCCGTCCAGCGGGCTGTTGGCGCCCGGGAACGGGTCGAAGGCCAGCACGCGGCGCACGATGGCGTCGGCGGGCTGGGCCCAGTCGACCTGCGCCTCGTGCTTCTCGACCTTGCTGGCGTAGGTGACGCCTTCGGCCGGCTGCGGCGTGCGGGTGAGCGTGCCGATGCGCGCGAGCGCCTCGACGATCATCCTGCCGCCGAGCTCGGCCAGGCGATCGTGCAGGCGGGCGGTGTTGTCGCCCGCGCCGATGTCGACAGCCTCGCGCAGCAGCATGTCGCCAGTGTCGAGGCCGGCGTCCATCTGCATGATGGTGATGCCGGTCTGTGCGTCGCCCGCCTCGATGGCGCGGTGGATCGGCGCCGCGCCGCGCCAGCGCGGCAGCAGGCTCGCATGGATGTTCAGGCAGCCGTGCGCCGGCAGGTCGAGCACCCACTGCGGCAGGATCAGGCCGTAGGCGGCGACCACCATCACGTCGGGCTTCAGCGCGAGCAGGGTGTCGCGCGCGGCGGAGGCCTCGTCGGGGTACTTGCCGTCCAGGCGCAGGCTGCGCGGCTGGGCCACCGGCCAGCCATTCGCGACTGCGCACTGCTTGACGGGAGAAGCCTGCAGCTTCATGCCGCGGCCGGCGGGGCGGTCGGGCTGGCTCATCACCAGCACGACCTCATGGCCGGCGGTGGCGATGGCTTCGAGCGCGACGCGCGCGAACTCGGGCGTGCCCGCGAAGACGACTCTGAGGCGGCTCAATCCCGGATCCGATCGAACTCGAGATCGTCCCCCGTGTGGTAGCGCCGGACCACGCCGGTCGGGTCGATGTAGATGTACAGCATGCGGCGCTCGTTCACTGCCTTGTAGCGCCAGGTCCAGACGGCGCCATCGAAGGAGCTGACGCGGGTGATCTCATAGGGCCGGCCGTAGAAGGCCATCACGTCGTTCTGGCGCCACTGGTTGACCTTGATGTCCTGGCCGAAGCGCGCCTCGCTGAGCACCTGCGTCACCGAGACCACCTTGCCCGAAGAATCGACGTCGATATCGACCACCTCGAAGCCGGCCGGCATGCGCGAGTACTGCAGCCGCTCGCCGCCGCCCGTGAGCGGATAGCGGCCCGTGGGCGCGCCCAGTCGCTGAAGGGTGTCGGCGGCGGTGGTGCCGGGCTGGATGCGGGTGGGTTCGCTGGCGCAGCCGGCAAGAAACCCGAGGCTCGCGGCCGCGAGAAGTGCCAGCGCCGCGAGGGAGCCGGAGCGCCGGCCTGCGTTCATGGGGTTCAAGCCCGCTCCCGCATTTCTTCGCGCTGCTGCTTCAGCAGCTTGCTCTTGATGCGGTTGCGCTTCAGGGGGGAGAGGTATTCGACGAACACCTTGCCCAGCAGGTGGTCGAGTTCGTGCTGGATGCACACGGCCAGCAGGCCTTCGGCTTCGATGGTGCGCGTCTCGCCGTTCTCGTCGAGCGCCTGCACCTTCACCGAGGTGGAGCGCAGCACGCCGTCGTAGATGCCGGGCACCGAGAGGCAGCCCTCCTCGTTCACGACCTTTTCTTCGCTGGCCCAGGTGATTTCGGGGTTGATCAGCACGATGGGCTGGTTACGCTCTTCGGACACGTCGATGACGACGAGGCGCTCGTGCACGTCGATCTGGGTCGCGGCAAGGCCGATGCCGTTGGCGTCGTACATGGTCTCCAGCATGTCGGCGACCAGCGTCTTGATGCGCGCGTCGACGCCCTGCACCGGCTTGGCCACGGTGTGCAGGCGCTTGTCCGGGTAACTCAGAATGTTTCGTTTGGCCATGAAATCGGGGGAAAGTTGTGGCTATTTTCGCCAATTCCGCGACGACACGCGGCTCCGGAGCCCGAAAACGTTGCCCTCCCAAGGGCTTCAGCGCAGAATTCGTAGCAAATTGTGAGATTCGTATGCGCAGCGATACGTCGCGCGCTCACCCATCAGACATGAAAAAGCTCAGACTCACCGACCGCCAGCGCCCCTCCTTCCTTGCCACGCTGACAGCCCTGGCGGTGATCGGCAGTTGCGGCGCCACGACGGCCTGGGCTCAGAACTACCCCATCACGCCGCAGCAACGCGCCACCGCCCAGCAGACCGCCCAGGCCGGCGTACCGCTGAGCGAACTGTCGCCCAAGGCGCCCGACGAATACACCGTGAAGTCGGGCGACACGCTCTGGGCCATCTCCCGCCTCTACCTGCTGCGCCCCTGGCGCTGGCCGGAACTGTGGGGCATGAACATCAATGAAATCGCCAATCCGCACCGGATCTACCCCGGCCAGGTGCTCTACCTGGACAAGAGCGGCGGCCGCGCCCGCCTGACCACCCGCCGCGGCGGCGTCAGCGGCGACGGCGGAACCATCAAGCTGTCACCCCGCACCCGTTTCGACTCGCTGGCCGGCATGGCGCTGCCCACGCTCAACCCGAGCATCATCGAGCCCTTCCTGAGCGAGCCCATCGTGGTGGACGCCGGCACGCTCGAGGCCGCACCGCGCATCGTGGCCGGCAACGACAGCCGCGTGCTGCTGTCGCGCGGCGACCGGGCCTATGCCCGCGGAACCGCCGAGGCGCCGCTGGTCGAGGTGCCGGGCCCCGTGCAGAACTTCCGCATCTTCCGCAATGCCACGCCGCTGAAGGACCCGGGCACGGGCGAGATCCTCGGCTACGAGGCGCAGTACCTGGGCAAGGCCCGCCTGCAGCGCGGCGAATCGACCACCGTCGAGACGGTCGAGGACAAGGACGTCATCACCGTCGTGCCCGCCAGCATCGACATCATCGCCTCGCGCGAGGAAATGCGCGCCGGCGACCGCCTGCTGCCCGAGCCGCCGCGCCAGTTGCTGAGCTACGTGCCACGCGCGCCCTCCACGCAGGTCGAGGGACGCATCATCTCGGTCTACGGCAACGCGGTGCAGTTCGCGGCGCAGAACCAGGTGGTGGCCATCAACAAGGGCACGCGCGACGGCGTCGACAACGGCCACGTGCTCGCCATCCTGAAGAACGGCGAGACCATCCTCGACCGCACCGGCGCGCGCAAGGAAACCATCAAGCTGCCCAACGAGCGAATCGGCCTGCTGATGGTCTTCCGCACCTTCGAGAAGGTCTCCTACGCGCTGGTGCTCGAAATCAACGACACTCCGCGCGCCGGCGACTTCCTCGTCAATCCCTGACCCGCGACCCCGGCCTTTCTTCTCTCACACTCGATTGGAACGCGCAGAACTCGCAGGCTGGCTGCGGCTTTCGCTGACGCCCGGCATCGGCGATGGTGCCGCGCGCCGCCTGCTCGCGGCCTTCGGGCTGCCCGAGCGAATCTTCAGCCAGCCAGACGCCGCCTTGCGCGAGGTCGTCTCGCACGCACAGGCCGAGGCGCTCGCGCAGCCGCCCAACGGCCTGCAGGCGCAGATCGATCTCACCTGGCAATGGCTGCAGGCGGGCGACGACAAGGTCTCGCGCCGCGTCGTCACGCTCGGCGACGCCGGCTACCCGGCCTCCCTGCTCGAAATGGCCGACCCGCCGCTGATGCTCTACGTGCTCGGCGCCACCGGCTTCGACCTCACGCAGCTCGGCCACAGCATCGCCGTCGTGGGCAGCCGCAACCCGACGCCGCAGGGCGCGACCAATGCGCGCAGCTTCGGGCGCGCGCTCGGCGAAGCGGGGCTTCCCGTGGTGTCGGGGCTGGCGCTGGGCGTGGACGGCGCGGCGCACCAGGGTGCGCTCGATGCGGCAGGCGACGCGCCCGTGCTCGCGACAGTGGCCGTGGTGGGCACCGGGCTCGATCGCGTCTACCCCGCGCGGCATCGCGACCTTGCGCACCGCATCACGCTGCAGGGACTGATCGTGAGCGAGCTGCCGCTGGGCACGCCGCCGCTCACGCAGAATTTTCCGAAGCGCAACCGCCTGATCGCCGGGCTGGCGCGCGGCACGCTGGTGGTCGAGGCCGCGCTGCAGTCGGGCTCGCTGATCACCGCGCGGCTCACTTCGGAGCAGGGCAAGGAAGTGTTCGCGATCCCCGGCTCGATCCACTCTCCGCAATCGCGCGGCTGCCATGCGCTGATCCGCCAGGGCGCGAAGCTCGTGGAATCGGTGAACGACATCCTCGAAGAGCTGCCGCCGCTCCACGCACCTCGCACTGCCTCGGCTTCGCCCCTCTACGGCAACGCGACGGGCGTGGCCGCTGCATCTTCTTCATCGCCGGAAGACCCGCTGCTGGAGGTCCTCGGTTTCGAACCGGCGAGCCTCGACGCGCTCAGCGCACGCACCGGCTGGGGCGCCGCCGAGCTGCAGGCGAAGATGCTCGAGCTCGAACTGGACGGGCATGTGTCCCGGTTGCCCGGCGGTCTCTTCCAGCGCGTGGCTTCCACCTAGTTGGCATTGCATGAACGTCGGCTATATTGGGCCCATGTTCGAAGTGCTTGTTTTTGTCTACGAAAACTACTGGCGCGGCGACGCCTGCCCCGAACCCGAGCAACTGGGCCGCAAGCTCAGCGCCCATGGATTCGAGGCAGAAGAGATCCGCGAAGCCCTTCACTGGCTCGACGGCCTCAGCCTTGCGACGCAAGGCCTGCAGATCGAACGCAGCCCCGACGACGAGGCCATCGCCACCGTCGTGATCGGGGGCAGGCCCGAAGCGGCGCTGCCGCAATCGGGCAACGCGATGCGCATCTACTCCCAGGCCGAGCAGGAGCACCTCGGCGCCGAGTGCCTCGGCTTCATCCGCTTTCTCGAATCGTCGGACGTGCTGCCCTGCGGGCTGCGCGAGATCGTCGTCGAGCGCGCGATGGCCGCGCCGGGCGATCCGGTCGCGCTCGACGAGCTGAAGATCATCGTGCTGATGGTGCACTGGAGCACCGGCATCGAGCCCGATGCACTGGTGCTCGACGAGCTGTGCGAAAGCCGCGAAGGCCGCACCGCGCATTAGGCTCGCCCCCAGGCTGCGCGGCACTTCGTATCCGCTACGCCACCCCCTACCGGGGGCAGCATCTGAGGCCCGGCAGAGCCGGTTCCTCGGTGTTCCGCGAAAACAGCCGCGCAGCAGTTAGTTCAGAAGGCGCTCCGGATTTGCATCGAGCTTCGCCAGCGCTTCGCGCGTGGCGCGCACCGTGAGCGTTTCTTCTTCCGCTGGCACCAGCAGGCCGGCCTGCAGATAGGCCGCCAGCCGTCCGGCCTGGATCAGGAAGCTGCGGCCGTCGCCCGAAGCGAACAGGTGCAACTGCTTGCGGTCGCTGCGCCAGACGAACTGCACCTGGCTCACGCGGTCGTTGTGGTCGAGCATGAACCAGTTGCCCACCTGCAGCTCGTGCGCCCAGGCGATCATGTCCTCGGGCACCTTGGCGCCTGCGGTGTCGGGAATGACCTCGATGGACGCGGCATCCACGCCCAGCAGCAGCTCGATGCTGTGCGCGTCCAGTGGCAGGTCGGCGGTGCCGCCCACGTCGCTCACGAAGTCTTCCAGGTGCGCCAGCCGCTCGGCCATGGCCTCGATCTTGGCCTGCGGGATCGCCTCGGTCTTCGACATGAAGGCATCCGACAGCGTGGCGCCGATGGTCTTGATGTGCGCTTCCTGCGGCTCGTCGACGATGCCCAGCAGCGCCATGCCCTGGCGCAGGCGCTGCAGCAACTGCGGCAGGTCCTGGATCACGCGGGCGCGGTCGGTGCGGTTGGGCTTGGCGCTCGCGGCCCACACCAGCTCGGAGGCCACTCGCTTGAGCATCACGGTCTGCTCGCCCTGCGCGCCGTAGCGCAGCGCGGCGATGGCCAGCACCTCGGCCCAGATCTTGAAGAGAAACTCCCGGATCTCGTCGCGCACCGGCATGTCGTTCAGCATCTTGCGCAGCTCGATGGTGTACTGGATCGCCATCGTCTCCTTCTGCTCGACCTGCTGCGCCACGCTCATCACGCGCTGCGTGGTGTCGCTCTGCGTGAGGTAGCGGTTGAGGAAGGCGACGAATTCGTCGAACACCAGCTTGAACACGCGCTGGCCGGTCTCGGGGTACTGCTCGATGACCTGCACCACGCGGCGGATCTCGCCTTCGAGCGCACTGCCGGTGATGGCGGCAGCATCGAAGCCCATGACGCACGAGCCCATGCGGTCGATCAGCATGCGCGCGGGGTGTTGCAGGGTGCCGAAGAACTCGGGCTCGGCGATGGCCACGCGCAGCACCGGCATCTGCAGGCGCGCGAACCACACGCGTGCCGAGAACGGAATGCGCTCCTCGGCCAGGATGGCCTGGAACATCAGCGCGACGATCTCGACGGTGGCCTTGTCGGCTGTGGTCGGCGCGCGCTTCTTGAGCTCCGCCGTGCGCCGGCGAAGGTCGACGGCCGTCTGCTGCATCAGCGTGGCCTGCTCGGCCGCGCCTTCCATGTACTGCGTGGCGGCCATCCGGTAGGCGGCTTCGGCCTCGGCGATGGCGCCGGCGAATGTCCGGGAGAAGGCACGCGGCGCCGGGCTGACGCCGCCGCCGACCTGGTTGCCCGGCTGGCTGCCGGGACTCATGGTGCGGCCTTCCGCGCCGACGGCCTGGAACGCGCCACCGGCGGCGCCCGGGTCGCCGCCGATGCGGGCGGTGACGAAACGCTTGAGGCTCAGCAGCGCGGTCTGCGCACGCTGCCGCGCGATCATCAAAGGCGAACCGCCGGTGGTTGTCGTGGTGGTGGTAGTGGGAGCCCCGCCCGGCACGGAGAACTGTTGCTGCTGGCCTTCGAATCCGAAGCCGGGCCGCTGCACGGCCTGGGGTTGGGCCTGGTGTGCGGCCGGCACGCCGCCGTCCATCGGTGCGGCACCCGATCCGCCGCCGGTGCCGCCCGCGCCCGCGGCATTGCCCGTGCGCCGGACAAAGCTCTTGAGGTCGATCTCCGGCATCACGCCGTTGGCGATCAGATAGGCGTTGGCGCTCTCGTAGGCCTTGACGATCACGTCGACCAGGCCCTGCTGCACCGTGTCCTGCACGCGAGTCCAGAGGCCCCGGCTCAGGCCGGCCGCGAGCCATTGCTCGACCAGCAGCTTGGCCAGCGTCTCGGGCTTGAGCACGTCCTTGGAGTCGAGCTCGGTGGTGCCTTCGAGATGCTGGATGCGCAGGCGCAGGTCGCTGAGCTCGAAGCTGGCCTTGTCGTGGATGAGCTGCGCGAGGCGCGAGGAGAGGATGTTGCTTTCCACCACCTCGTCGCCGATCAGCTCCAGGCGCAGCGCCGAGGGCAGGGTGCCCGTGCCGCCGGAGCTGGCGGCCAGCGCCTTGCGCCAGCCAGCCTGGCTGAGGGTCACCCACTGGGTGGCCTGCCCCTGGAAGGCGACGAAGTCGTCGCGGTTGTCCTGCATGGAGCGGGCGGTGCCGGCCTCGGTGGATAGCGTGGTCAGCCGGTCCCGGATCGCGCGCGCCAGGGGGGCGATGGCGCCTTCCGTGGCCGAGACGAAACGCTCACGCGTCTCGCGTGCGAGCTGCAGGGAAGAAGCGGACCGCGCAATGCTCATTGAAAGGTCGGAAGGGCCAGGGTAGTCGATTCGTTGGCGACAACCGGAGCTTGCATCGGGACGGGCCGCCGCACAAGTGTGGAGATTGCCCGGCGTTGCATGCGAACCGCGGCGGTTGCCGCCGCGGTCGCCCTGGGTTGTCGAACCCTGGAGTATCCGTCAGACGACGGCGCCGGCGTTCGGGTCGTCCTCGGAGCCGCCGTCGCGCTTGGTCGGGCCGCCCTTGACCAGGTCCTCGCGCTTCACGCCGAGCCACATGGCGATGGCCGCCGCCACGAAGGCCGACGAGTAGATGCCGAAGCAGATGCCGATGGTCAGCGCCAGGGCGAAGTAGTGCAGCGTCGGGCCGCCGAAGAAGAACATCGACAGCACCACCAGCTGGGTGGAGCCGTGGGTGATGATGGTCCGGCTGATGGTCGAGGTGATCGCGTTGTCGATGATCTCGGTGGTCGACATCTTGCGGTAGCGGCGGAAGTTCTCGCGGATGCGGTCGAAGATCACCACCGACTCGTTCACCGAGTAGCCCAGCACCGCCAGCACCGCCGCCAGCACCGCCAGCGAGAACTCCCACTGGAAGAAGGCGAAGAAGCCCAGGATGATCACCACGTCGTGCAGGTTGGCCAGCACGGTAGCCAGCGCGAACTTCCACTCGAAGCGGAACGCCAGGTAGATCATGATGCCGACGACCACCATGCCCAGCGCCTTCAGGCCGTTGGTGGTGAGTTCGTCGCCGACCTGCGGGCCGACGAATTCGTTGCTGCGCAGCTCCACCGACGGGTCGGCCGCCTTCAGCGAGTCCATCACCTCGGCGCTCTGCTGGGCGGAGGTCACGCCCTTCTTCACCGGCAGGCGGATCTGCACCGACTTGCCGAAGCTCTGCACCTGCACTTCGGTGTAGCCCAGCTTGCCGACGATGTCGCGTACCTTGCCGACGTCGGCCGACTGGTTGTAGGCAACTTCCATCACCGTGCCGCCGGTGAACTCCACCGACAGGTGCAGTCCGCGGTGGAACAGGAAGAACACCGCCAGCGCGAACGTGACGACGGAGACGATGTTCAGCACCAGCGCGTGGCGCATGAACGGAATGGTCTTGTGGATGCGGAAGAATTCCATGGCTGTGCGTCCTTCTTCTGCCGCTTACTTGGTTTCGGCCGCGGCCGTGCCGTCGGTCGAGGGGCGCCACACCGTACCGATGGACACCGACTTGAGCTTCTTCTTCTGGCCGTACCAGAAGTTCACGAGGCCGCGCGAGAAGAACACGGCCGAGAACATCGAGGTGACGATGCCGATGCAGTGCACCACCGCGAAGCCGCGCACCGGGCCCGAGCCGAAGGCCAGCAGCGCGATACCCGCGATCAGCGTGGTCACGTTGGAGTCCAGGATGGTGCCCCAGGCGCGTTCGTAGCCCGCGTGGATCGCCGCCTGCGGCGACGCCCCGTTGCGCAGTTCCTCGCGCACGCGCTCGTTGATCAGCACGTTGGAGTCGATCGCCACGCCGATGGCCAGGGCCATGGCCGCGATGCCCGGCAGCGTGAGCGTGGCCTGCAGGATCGAGAGGATGGCCACCAGCAGCAGCAGGTTGACGGCCAGCGCGATCGACGAGAACAGGCCGAACAGCGCGTAGTAGATGCACATGAACACCATGATCGCGGCGAAGCCGTACATCACGCTGTCGAAGCCCTTCTTGATGTTCTCTGCGCCCTGCGTCGGGCCGATGGTGCGTTCCTGGATGATTTCCATGGGCGCGGCCAGCGAGCCGGCGCGCAGCAGCAGCGCGAGGTCGTTGGCCTCGGCCACGCTCATCGAGCCCGAGACCTGGAAGCGGTTGCCGAGTTCGCCGTTGATCGAGGGAGCCGTGAGCACTTCGCCCTTGCCCTTCTCGAAGATCAGCATGGCCATGCGCTTCTTGTAATTCTCGCGGCTGACGTCACGCATGATGGTGCCGCCCTTGGAGTCCATGGTCAGGTCGACCTTGGGCTGGTTGCTCTGCTGGTCGAAGCCGGGCTGCGCGTCGGTGAGGTTCTCGCCGGTGACGAGCACCTGCTTCTTGACGATCACCGGGCGGCCCTGGCGGTCGAGGAATTTCTCGGAGCCGAAGGGCACGGGGCCGCCGCTCAGTTCGGCGGCGCGGCCTTCGGCGCTTTCGTCCACCAGGCGCATCTCGAGCGTGGCGGTGCGGCCGATGATGCGCTTGGCCTGGGCCGGGTCCTGCATGCCGGGCAGCTGCACGACGATGCGGTCGATGCCCTGCTGCTGGATCACGGGTTCGGCCACGCCGAGTTCGTTGATCCGGTTGTGCAGCGTGGTCACGTTCTGCTTGAGCGCCGCGTCCTGGAAGCGGCGGGCGGCCTCGGGCTTGATGCTCGCCACGATGCGCCATTCGCTGCCCTGCTGGGTCTCGACGGTGCTCAGGTCGGGCATCTGGTCCTGGATCAGGCGCCGGGCGATCTCGACGCTGTCGGCGTCACGCAGCGTGATCTCCACGCTCTGGCCGTTGCGGTTCACGGCGCTGCCGCGCACCTTCTTCTCGCGCAGGCCCATGCGGATGTCGCCGGCGAAGGACTCGGCCTTCTTGTCGAGCACGCCGCGCATGTCGACCTGCAGCAGGAAGTCGACGCCGCCGCGCAGGTCGAGGCCCAGGTACATCGGGAAGGCGTGCAGCGCTGTCAGCCACGAGGGCGAGCGCGACACGAGGTTGAGCGCCACCGTGTATGAAGCGTCGTCGGCGTCGGGCACCAGCGCCTGCTGGAGCGTGTCGCGCGCCTTGATCTGGTCGTCGGTGGTCGCGAAGCGGGCGCGCACCGCGGTGGGTTCGAGGGTCAGCAGGTCGGGCGTGAGGCCGGCCGTCTTGAGCAGCCCCTCCACCTTGGCCTGGGTCGACGCGTCGATCTTGACGGTCGACTTGGCTGCCGACACCTGCACCGCAGGCGCCTCACCGAAGAAATTGGGGAGGGCGTAGATGAGCCCCACGAGCAGCACGACCACGATGATCGCGTACTTCCAGACCGGGTAACGGTTCATGAGAAAGCGCTTTTTCTGAAACGGAACACGGCGTGAATTGGGGCCCCGCGCCCGAAGGCGCAAGGTCAGCTCACGCCTTTATTTGACGGTGCCCTTGGGCAGGACCTGCACCACGGCGCTGCGCTGGATCTTGATCTCGACGCCGTTGGCGATCTCGAGGCCCAGGTACTGGTCGTTCAGCGAGGTGATCTTGCCGAGCAGGCCGCCGGCGGTGGCGACTTCGTCGCCCTTGGCGAGCGCCTCGATCATGGCGCGGGCTTCCTTCTGGCGCTTCATCTGGGGCCGGATCATGACGAAGTACAGCACCACGAACATCAGCACCAGCGGCAGCATGCTGCCGAGCGAGGACATCATGTCGCCGCCGCCTGCAGCGGGCGCGGTCTGGGCGAAAGCAGAGGAAATGAACAAGAGAGTCTCCAGCAGAGGGAAGAGAAAGAAAACGTGTGGGAGCGCGGGCCACGCCCGCGGTTCCTTGGGGTTCGCGGCCACGCGGGATGCGGGTGCGCCAAGTCAAAGCGCGGCGGGGCCTGGCCGCGCACAGCACCGGGCATTGTATTCGGCGCGGATCGCCGCCCGGAGCGCTTATCCGGCGCGGCGGGGAGGGCTTTCCGCGCCGGCGGATTGCTATTGAATCAATAGCAAAGGGCGCCCGCGGGCGCCCTTTGCGTGGCCGATCGGCTCGAAAGGCTCAGGCCGCCGCGCGCTGCCCCTGCGGGTTGCGCCACTTGGCCATCAGCTCGCTCCAGCGGGTGCGGGCGGCCGCCAGGTTGCGGTCCTTCACGTGGCCGTAGCCGCGGATCTGCTCCGGCAGGCTCGCGATCTCCAGCGCCAGCGCGTGGTTGTCGGCACGCAGGGCGCCGATGACTTCCTCGATGGCGGCGCGGTATTCGCCGATCAGTGCGCGCTCGGTCTTGCGCTCTTCCGTGCGGCCGAAGATATCGAGCGCCGTGCCGCGCAGGCCCTTGAGCTTCGCGAGGAACCTGAAGCCAGTCAGCATCCAGGGGCCGAACTTCTGCTTCTGCAGCTGCCCCTTGGAGTTCTTCTTCGCGATGATCGGCGGCGCCAGGTGGTAGTTGAGCTTGTAGTCGCCTTCGAACATGCCCTCGATGCGATCGAGGAAAGTGCGGTCGGTATGCAGGCGGGCGACTTCGTACTCGTCCTTGTACGCCATCAGCTTGAAGAGGTAGCGCGCCACCGCCTCGGTCAGCGCGGTGCTCTTGCCCACGGCCGACTCGGCCTGGCGCACCTTGCCCACGAAGTGCTTGTATTCGTCGGCATAGGCGGCGTTCTGGTAGCCGGTGAGGAACTCCGCGCGGCGCTCGACGATGCTCTCCACCGACTCGCGCTTCTTGAACTCGATGACCTGCCCCGGGCGCACGCGCTTGACCAGCTCTTCCGGCCGCACGGCTGCCTGGCGGCCCCATTCGAAAGCCGCCTTGTTGTTCTCGACGGCCACGGCGTTCAGCTCGATGGCGCGCATCAGCGACTCGTGCGCCAGCGGGATCCAGCCCTTCTGCCAGGCGTAGCCCAGGATCATCGGGTTGACGTAGATGGTGTCGCCCATCAGCGCGGTCGCGGTGGCATCGGCGTCGAAGCTGCCTACGCCGTCCACGCCCACGGCACGCGCGATCTCGGCGGCGCAGGCTTCCTCGGGGTTCTTCCAGTTGGCATTGCGCACGAAGGCAGCCGTCGGCGAGCTGTGGCTGTTGAGCGCGACGTGCGTGCGCCCTTCGCGCATGCGCGCCATGGTCTCGGCGTTCACCGTGACCAGCGGGTCGCAGGCCAGGATCAGGTCGGCCGCCGCCGTACCCACGCGGGTGGTGCGGATGTCGTCCTGCGTGTCGCCGATGAGCACGTGGCTCCAGGTGGCGCCGCCCTTCTGCGCGAGGCCGGCGGCATCTTGCGTGACGATGCCCTTGGCCTCGATATGCGCCGCCATGCCCAGCAGCTGGCCGATGGTGATGACGCCGGTGCCGCCCACGCCCGCCACCACCACGCCCCAGACCCTGCCGCCGGCCAGCGACGGAATCGAGGGTTCGGGCAGCAGGCCGAACTCGGCCGGCGTGGCCGCCTTGTTCTTGCCCTTCTTCTTCAGCTGGCCGCCCTCGACGGTCACGAAGCTCGGGCAGAACCCCTTGAGGCAGCTCATGTCCTTGTTGCAGCTGCTCTGGTTGATGGTGCGCTTGCGGCCGAACTCGGTCTCCAGCGGCTCCACGCTCAGGCAGTTGCTCTGCACGCTGCAGTCGCCGCAGCCTTCGCAGACCAGTTCGTTGATGACCACGCGCTTGGCCGGATCGACCGCCGTGCCGCGCTTGCGGCGGCGGCGCTTCTCGGTGGCGCAGGTCTGGTCGTAGATGATGGCCGTGGTGCCGGGGATGGCGCGGAACTCGCGCTGCACGTCGTCGAGCAGGTCGCGGTGCTTCACCTGCACGTGGTCGCCGGGGATGCTCACGCCCTCGTATTTCTCGGGCTCGTCGGTGACGATCACCACCTTCTTCGCGCCCTCGGCATGCAGGCTCTCGGCGATCTGCAGCACCGAGTGTCCCTCGGGCCGTTCGCCGACCTGCTGGCCGCCGGTCATGGCGACCGCGTCGTTGTAGAGGATCTTGTAGGTGATGTTCACGCCCGCCGCGATGCTCTGGCGGATGGCCAGCAGGCCGCTGTGGAAGTAGGTGCCGTCGCCCAGGTTCGCGAAGATGTGCTGGTCGGTGGTGAAGGGCTGCTGGCCCACCCACGGCACACCCTCGCCGCCCATCTGCGTGAAGCCGATGGTGGAGCGGTCCATCCAGGTCGCCATGAAGTGGCAGCCGATGCCACCCATCGCGCGCGAGCCCTCGGGCACCACGGTGCTGGTGTTGTGCGGGCAGCCCGAGCAGAACCACGGCTGGCGCGTGGCGTCGGCCACCCCGGTGGAGGCCTGCTGCAGCGCCATCGAGCGCTCCTTGGCTTCCAGGATGGCGAGCTGCGCGTCGATGCGCGCGGCCATGTCGGCGCCGGCCGCGGCCAGGAGGCCGGTCTTCTTCAGGCGCGAGGCGATGGCCTTGGCGATGAGCGCCGGGTTCAGGTCGGCGTTGGCGCGCAGCAGCGTGTGCGAGGTCGGGTTGGGCATCGACCATTCGCCGCCCGAGTAGCCCTCGGCCGCATGCACCTCGCCCTCGTCGAACTTGCCGACCACGTTGGGCCGCACGTCGGGGCGCCAGTTGTAGAGCTCTTCCTTGAGCTGGTATTCGATGACCTGGCGCTTCTCTTCCACCACCAGGATCTCCTGCAGGCCGGTGGCGAACTGGCGCGTGAGCTGCGCCTCCAGCGGCCACACCACGCCCACCTTGTGCAGGCGGATGCCGAGCTGGCGGCAGGCCGCGTCGTCCAGGCCCAGGTCGATGAGCGCCTGGCGGGTGTCGTTGTAGGCCTTGCCGCTGGCCATGATGCCGAAGCGGTCGTTGGGGCCCTCGATCACGTTGTGGTTGAGCCGGTTGGCGCGGATGTAGGCCAGCGCGGCGTACCACTTGTAGTGCATGAGCCGGGCTTCCTGCTCCAGCGCGTGGTCGGGCCAGCGGATGTGCAGGCCGCCGGGCGGCATCTCGAAGTCGGTGGGAATGACGATCTCGACGCGGTCGGGGTCGATCATGGCCGTGGCGCTCGACTCGACGATCTCCTGGATCGTCTTCATGCCCGACCACACGCCCGCGAAGCGGCTCATGGCGAAGGCGTGGATGCCCAGGTCCAGGATTTCCTGCACGTTCGCCGGGAAGAACACCGGCGTGCCGCAGGCCTTGAAGATGTGGTCGCTCTGGTGCGCGGCGGTGGAGCTCTTGGAGATGTGGTCGTCGCCCGCCACCGCGATCACGCCGCCGTACTCGGTGGTGCCGGCCATGTTGGCGTGCTTGAAGACGTCGGAGCAGCGGTCCACGCCCGGGCCCTTGCCGTACCAGATGCCGAAGACGCCGTCGAACTTGTTGGTGCCCTGCGGGGAGAAGCCCAGCTGCTGGGTGCCCCAGAGCGCGGTGGCGGCGAGCTCTTCGTTCACGCCGGGCTGGAAGACGATGTTCTGTTCTTTAAGAAACTTGCTGGCCTTCCACAGCGCCTGGTCGTAGCCGCCGAGCGGGGAGCCGCGGTAGCCGCTGATGAAGCCGGCGGTGTTCTTGCCGGCCTGCTGGTCGCGCAGCCGCTGCAGCATGGGCAGCTTCACCAGGGCCTGCACGCCGCTCATGAACGCGCGGCCGTAGTCGAGGGAGTACTTGTCGTCGAGCGTGACGGTTTCTAGGGCCTTGCGAATGTGCGCGGGTAGCGGTGCATTCATGTCGTCTGTCTCCGTTTGGCAGGGCCTCGTGGGCCTGGCTGTTTCTGGGTCTGTGCCCGGGTAGGGCACGAGCCCATGATCACGCAAAGTGTATGCCGGGGTCCGCGACAGGTGTTTGCGTTCTTTGCCTGAAAAAACGAGCTTCCAGAAAGAATCTTGCTTAACATCGGCATCCATGGAAAGCATCGACAAGTTCGACCTTGCAATCCTGCAAGAACTGCAGGCCGACGGACGCCTTACCAACGCCGAGCTTGCGCAGCGCGTGGGCCTGTCGGCCGCGCCCTGCTGGCGCCGGGTGCGCGCGCTGGAGGAAGCGGGCTTCATCAAGGGCTACCACGCCGAGATCGACCGCCACAAGATCGGCCTGGGCGTGCTCGCCTTCGTGCGGGTCGACACGGAGCGCGTCACCCACGAGGCCACGCGCCGCCTGGAGGACGCGATCCGCAAGCTGCCCGACGTGATCGCCTGCCACTACATCAGCGGCACCGGCACCTTCGAGCTGCAGGTGGTGGCGCAGGACCTCGACAGCTTCTCGGCCTTCGCGCGCCAGCACCTGATGAACCTGCCGAACGTGAAGGACCTGCACACCAGCTTCTCGCTGGGCGAGGTGAAGGCCAGCAGCGCGCTGCCGCTGGCGCACCTGGGCGGCGGCGCCGGCCGGCCGCGCGCGGCCTAGGACGGATCAGCGCCGCTCGGCCCTGCTCGCCTCGCGCACCGCGCGGAATTCCGAAGACTGCCCCCACTCCGGCCAGCGCCGGCTGTTCGCCAGCGTCTCGCCCACACGGTAGAGCAGCGGCAGGTCGTGCGCCATGCCGGTGAAGGACCAGTCCGCGCGCCATTCGTCGGCCGGCTGGTGGTAGCGCTCGGCGTTGTAGGCCTTGCTCGCCGCCTCGCCGGCAGCGAGGCCGCCGTCCACCAGGTCGTTGCCCGAGGCGAACGAAAGTGCCGGCACGCCGCGCTTGGCAAAGGAGAAGTGGTCGGAGCGAAAGAAGTAGCCGGCCTCTGGATGCGGATCGGGTGCGTAAGCCAGGCCGAAGCCCCGCGCCTGCTCCACCAGCAGGTCCTGCAGCTGCGAGACCGCGCTGCCCGAGGTGCTGAAGTTGCGCGCCGGGCCTTCTGGGCTGAGCGCGTCCATGTTGATGACGGCCACCGTCTTCGCCAGCGGGTACAGCGGCTTCGCGCCATAGAACTCCGAGCCGAGCAGGCCGCGCTCCTCCGCCGTCACCGCGAGGAACACGACCGAACGCTCGGGCCTGTGGCGCGCGCTCGCGAAGGCGCGGCCCATCTCGATGAGCGCGGCCAGGCCGGTGCCGTTGTCGACGGCGCCGTTGTAGATGCGGTCGCCCTTCGCATCGGGCGCGCCCACGCCGAGGTGGTCCCAGTGGGCGCTGTAGATCACCGTCTCGTCCGGTCGCTTGCGGCCTTCGATGCGGCCGACCACGTTCTTCGAGACGATCACCTGCCGGTCGATCGCGTACTCCGCCGACAGGCTCGCGCCCTTCAGCAGCTGCGGCTGGAACTCGCGCGTCTGCGCGAGCTTCTTCTGCGCCTCGAAGTCCAGGCCCGCGCGGCGCAGCAGCTCGACCGCCACGTCGCGCTGTATCCAGCCCTCCAGCTTCGGATGCACCGACGCGGGCTGTTCGCGCTCGATGTCGAGCATGGTCGCGGTGTTGGAGTTCCTGACCGTGGCCCAGCCGTACGAGGCCGGCGCGGTCTCGTGGACGATCAGCACACCCAGCGCGCCGCGGCGCGCGGCCTCCTCGAACTTGTAGGTCCAGCGGCCGTAGTAGGTCATGGCCTTGCCGCCGAAGTCGCCGCTGCCGCTTCCACTCGCTTCGAAGTCGGGGTCGTTCACCAGCACCACCGCGATCTTGCCCTTCAGGTCGACGCCCTTGTAGTCGTCCCAGCGCCGCTCGGGCGCGCTCACGCCGTAGCCCACGAAGACCAGCGGCGCCTGCTGGATCGACACCGCGGTCGAGCCGTCGAGCGCCGCGCGCACCGCGATCTGCTCGCCCTGCGCCAGCGCGTCGCGCTGCGCGCCCACCTGCAGCGTGATCTGCGGCGTGCCGCGGAACTCGGTCTTCACCAGCGGCACCGACTGCGTCCAGCCGCGCCGGCCGCCTTCGAGATCGCCGCCGGGCGCGAGGCCGGCGGCCTTGAACTGCGCGACAAGGTAGTCGAGCGTCTTCGCTTCCGCCGGCGTGGCGGGCGCGCGGCCCTCGAAATCGTCGCCCGAGACCGTCTTCACGATCTGCGAGAGGCGCTGCGGATCGAAGGGCCGCGTTGCGGGATCGGCCGCCAGCGCGACCGCGGCGCCCGACGCAAGGCCGATGCCGCAGAGAAGATGGGAAGCAAGCCGCTGGATCGTCGTCATGCAAGGCTCCTGAACCGCAAAGCCCCGGATGCTAGCCAGCGGGCCGCGCCCCTTCGCCGATGTCCTTCGTCCTGCGCCGAGAACCTTGGTTGTCCCGTCGCCGCGCGACAAGCCGGGTGGAATGAAAAAGGCCGGCTCCGTGAGGAAGCCGGCCTGGCGCTGCGCCCGCGGTTGGGCGAACAGTGCCTGCTCAGAAGCTCATTTCCTTCTCGACGTCCTGCAGCTTGCGGCGGGCCAGCGCGAGGTTCGACTTGGCCTTGTCCAGCACGAAGTAGATGAACACGCCTTCCTTCTGCGCCATCGGGCGCAGCAGGTGGTACTGCTTGCCGAGGGTGATCAGGATGTCCTCGATGCTGTCGTTCAGGCCGAGCGCGCGCATCGTCTTGAGCTTGGCGCGCACCACCTCGGTGTTGCCGGCGGCCGCCACTTCGAGGTCGACGCCGGTGCCGATGGCGCCCAGCATCATGCCGCTGCCGGAGTCGACCACGGCTGCGCACAGGGCGCCGTCGGCGGTCAGGAGGTTTTCGAGGCTGTTCTGGATCGAGGCCATTTCAATGATTTCCTGTGGTTCGGTTCGATTCATGCGACTGAGGGATGAAGCGGGGGCGTCGCATGCAACCCGTCCCCGCCCGATGTTTTTTCTTTCTGCAGGCTGCTCAGGGCGCCTCGAGCAGCCGCACGCAGGCGGCGCTCCGGTACATCACCTGCGCCAGCACCGCATTGGCGTCGGCGATGACGTTCACCACCAGTTCGGTCTCGCCGTTGCGCACCGGGCTGACGAGCGCGAAGCCCTTGTCGGTGGCCACCGTGATGCAGGTGCAGCGGCCCAGCCGCGCCTCCTGCGACACGACGGCGCCGATGGCGGAGATGGAGCTGGCCATCGCGGCGATGCGCGCGGGCTCGAAGTGGCGCTGGCTGGCGCTGGCGATCTCGAAGCCGTCGGGCGTGGCGATCACCACGGAGGCGATGCCGTTCACGTCTTCCAGCACGCGCAGCACCTCGGCCGCGGCGCGCAGCTTGATCTCGTGGGGAATCCTCATGGCGCAATCTCTTCGTCGAGCGCCTCGATCTGCATCAGCAGCGTCTCGATCAGCGCGACCACGTCGTCCCTGCGGCGCGGATCGGTCGCCATCACCGGCAGCACCAGTCCGCGCGCCGTCAGGGCGCGCGCATAGTCGTCAAGCGTGGGAAATGGATGGCTCGGCAGCCGGCTCACGCCGATCGCGCAGGGCATCTGCTGGAGCGCGCCCGCGAAGCCGTCGAGGTAGGCAGCGAGGTCGGCGAGCGGGTCGGGCCGGCTGTTGTCGATGAGGATGGCGAAGCCCAGCGCGTCGCGCACCAGGATCTTCCACATGAAGTCGAAGCGGGCCTGCCCCGGCGTGCCGTACAGGCGCAGCCGGTCGCCGTTGTCCAGCGTGACCTGGCCGAAGTCGAGCCCGACGGTGGTGGTGGCCTTGGCGATCGAGGCGTCGGCATTGGCGACCTCGGTGCTGACCGGCGGTGTTTCGCTGATGGCGGCGATGGCCGTGGTCTTGCCCACGCCCATCGGGCCCGTGAAGACGAGCTTGTAGTCCCTCATGGCAGCGCTCCGCTCAGGCCAGCCCGAGGCGCTGCCGGATGCGCGAGAGCAGGCCCTGCTTGCGCCGCGCGGCCTCGCCGCCGGCGTGCGCACGGGACGCGGAAGATGCGGAAGGCGCTGGCGCCTGCTCGGCCCAGGCCAGTGCGCCTTCGCCGTCGAGCAGGCCGAGAAATGTGCTGCACACCTCGACATCGACACGGCCGAGCACGCTGAGGCTCTCCGCAGATTGCATGCTCCTGGCAAGCGCGGCGGCGAGCCGCACGAAGGCCGGATGGCGCCGCAGCGTCGCCTGCGAGGGCCAGCGCACCAGCGAGGCACGCATGCCGGGCGAGCGCACAGCAGCACGCGCGGCTTCGGCGGGCGCGTTGCCCGGAGCGACTTCGTTGAGCAGCTCCACCAGTTCCTCGGCGTAGATGGGCCGTGCGAGCGCGCGGCTCGCGCTCCTGGCGGTGGTATCGCCGCGGGTCACCATGGGCACGACGAAGCGCGCCCTGAGCGCCTGCCATTCGGAAGCGGGGAAATCGCCGTCCATCAGCAGCAGGTCGCACGAGCGCGATTCGCTGACGGTCCAGCGCGAGCGGAGATTGGAGCTGAGGCGCACGATGATTCTCAGGAGCTCGACCTCAACCTGAGGGAGCCCCATGACGCCCAGTACGAGAGACATACCTTCTTCTTCCCTGATTACTTGTTTTCAAAGCTTCGCCATTGTTGGTGTTGTTAACTATTGGCGTATTCAAAAACGGGCCGTTGCCCGAAATTGGGGCATGCATCGAGAAGAAATCCACAGCATTTGTTACCAGCGAAGGCTTCGGCGCCACACCCATGCAGGGCGGAACGCGGCGGGGGGCCCCGCAGCCGGGGGCCTAAAATCCCGCACCTTTGCCCTTTTGGACGGCCATGGCCGCCCAAAGCCTCCCCAAAGCCTCATTTCCCCGGAGATACCCCATGAACCGCATCCGGCGCGCCCTGTCGCTCGTTCTTCTTTCCGCCAGCGCGGCCTTCTCGCTGGGCGCCCAGGCCCAGAACCGCGAGCTGATCGTGGCCTCCAGCGCCACCTACGCGCCCTTCGCCTTCGAGAACAAGGACAAGCAGATCGTCGGCTTCGACATCGACATCATCAACGCCATCGCCAAGCAGCAGGGCCTGAAGATCAAGATCGTCAACACGCCCTTCACCGGCATCTTCGGCGCGCTGAACAACGGCGACGTCGACCTCGTGATCTCCGGCGTGACCATCAACGAGAAGCGCAAGCAGAGCTACGACTTCACGCCGCCGTACTTCGCGGCCCGCCAGCTGATCGCGCTGCCGAAGAACAGCAAGGTCGCCTCGCTGAAGGACCTGGCCGGCAAGAAGATCGCCGTGGTCAGCGCCTCCACGGCCGACGACATCGCCTCGCGCGAGTTCGGCAAGACCAGCCCCGACATCCGCCGCTTCGAGAGCACGCCGCTCATCATTTCCGAGCTGGCCAGCGGCGGCGTCGATGCCGCCATGGGCGACAACGGCGTGATCGCCTACCGCGTGGCGCAGAACCCCGACCTGAAGACGCTGGACGACAAGTCCTTTCCCGAAGAGGGCTTCGGCATCGTCGTGAAGAAGGGCGACAAGGCGCTGCTGGACAGGCTCACGGCCGGCCTCGCCGCCATCCGCGCCGACGGCAGCTACGTGACGATCTACAAGAAGTGGTTCAACAAGGACCCGAACGTCCGATGAACCCCCACGGCATAGGCCAGGAATACCGCGGAACCGGCTCCGCCGGGCCGCTGGTATTGCCCCCGGTAGGGGGTGGGAGAAGCGACACGAAGTGCGCGCAGCCTGGGGGGGAGCAATAGATGGAACAACCAGTGCTGCTTTTTGGATGGTTCCGATGGGACATCCTCGTGGAATACAAGGACCTGTTCTGGCAGGGCGCATGGATGACGCTGCGCATGACGGTGGTCTGCGTGCTGCTGGGCGCGAGCTGGGGGCTGTGCCTCGCGCTCGCGCGGCTGGCGCACCCGCGCCACGCGCCGTGGACCTGGGTGGCGCGCTTCTTCCTGCGCTGGCCGGCCACGGTGTACGTGAGCTTCTTCCGGGGCACGCCGCTGTTCGTGCAGATCCTGTTGATCCACTTCGCGGTGATGCCGGTGTTCATCCACCCGACCTCGGGCATCCTGATCGACGGCGAGCTCGCGCGCACGCTCAAGCAGGAGCACGGCGCCCTCATCTCGGGCGTGGTGGCGCTCACGCTCAACTCGGCCGCCTACATCTCCGAAGTGTTCCGCGCGGGCATCCAGTCGATCTCGCGCGGCCAGTTCGACGCGGGCCGTTCGCTGGGCTTCTCGCCCGCGCAGGTGATGCGCTACGTGGTGCTGCCGCAGGCCTTCCGCCGCATGCTGCCGCCGCTGGGCAACAACGCGATCGCGCTGCTGAAAGATACGTCGCTGGTCTCCGCCATCGGCCTGGCCGAGCTGGCGTATGCCGCGCGCACCGTGGCCGGTGCGTATGCGCGCTACTGGGAGCCTTACCTCGCGATCTCGGTCATCTACTGGGTGATGACGCTGATCCTCACCACCCTGCTGCGCCGCCTCGAGCACCGCCTGGCCCGAAGCGACAGGGGCTGACGGCGGCGGCCGCGCCAAAATAGCGCCACATGCCGCCCATATCCCCCGAAGAGACGCCCATCCCGCCCGCGAGGCCGCAGCCGACGAAGTTCGCGGCCCTCGTGCCCCTGAAGCTCCCCGTGTTCCGCATGCTGTGGAGCACCTGGCTCGTCGCGAACATCTGCATGTGGATGAACGACGTGGCGGCAGCGTGGATGATGACCACGCTCACGTCCTCGCCGATCTGGGTGGCGCTGGTGCAGTCGGCCTCCACGCTGCCGGTGTTCCTGCTGGGCCTGCCCAGCGGCGCGCTGGCAGACATCCTCGACCGCAGGCGCTGGCTGGTGGCCACGCAGTTCTGGCTGGCCGGCACCGCCATCGTGCTGTGCGCCGCGCTGGCGCTCGACCTGATGACCGCGCCGCTGCTGCTGGCGCTGACTTTCGCCAACGGCATCGGGCTGGCGCTGCGCTGGCCGGTGTTCGCGGCCATCGTGCCCGAGCTGGTGCCGCGCACGCAGCTGCCGGCCGCGCTGGGGCTGAACGGCATCGCCATGAACGCTTCGCGCATCGTGGGCCCGCTCACCGCCGGCATGCTGATCGCGAGCGCGGGCAGCATCTGGGTGTTCGCGCTGAACGCGGTGCTGTCTGTGGCCTCTGGCTTCGTGGTGCTGCGCTGGCGGCGCGAGCACACGCCCAACCCGCTGGGCCGCGAGAAGCTCGTCAGCGCGATGCGCGTGGGCGTGCAGTTCGTGCGGCAGTCGCAGCGCATGCGCGCGGTGCTCACGCGTATCTCGATCTTCTTCTTCCACTCGACCGCGCTGCTGGCGCTGCTGCCTCTGCTGGCGCGCAACCTCCAGGGCGGCGGCGCGGGCACCTTCACGCTGCTGCTGGCGGCCATGGGCGCGGGCGCGATCGTCGCGGTGCTGTTCTTGCCCCGGCTGCGCCAGGCGATGGGACGCGACCAGCTGGTGCTGCGCGGCACGCTGCTGCAGTCGGGCGCCACGGCGGTGATGGCCTTCGCGCCCAACGCATGGGTCGCGGTGCCGGCGATGTTCTTCGGCGGCATGGCGTGGATCACGGTGGCCAACTCGCTGTCGGTATCGGCCCAGCTCGCGCTGCCCGACTGGGTGCGCGCGCGCGGCATGTCGATGTACCAGATGGCGATCATGGGCGCGAGCGCGATCGGCGCGGCCATCTGGGGGCAGGTGGCCACCGTCAGCTCGCTGGTCGCGAGCCTGTGCGTGGCGGCCGCGAGCGGCACGCTGCTGATGCTCGCGGCGCTGCGATGGGTGACCGACCTGAGCGGCGAGGACGACACCAGCCCCGCGCAGGCCGGCTGGGCCGTCGGTCCGCCCGCGGAAGCGCCCGAGGAAAGCGGCCGCGTGGTGATCACTGTCGAGTACCTGATCGATCCGGCGCGCGCCGCCGCCTTCCACCTCGTGATGCAGCAGACGCGCCGCGCGCGCCTGAGCCAGGGCGCCATCGGCTGGGAGCTGCTGCACGACATCGCGCAGCCCGAGCGCTACGTGGAGCAGATCGTCGACGAGTCGTGGACCGACCACCTGCGCCGCTTCAACCGTGCGACGGCCAGCGACATGGCGCTGCGCGAACGCAGGCTCGCCTTCCACATCGGCGAGTCGGGGCCGGTCGTCACGCGCTACATCGTGCGGCGCTGAGCCGGCACTGCGGGGTGGGCGGGGCCGTGCGGACGGCTATTTCATACCATCTGGGCAAATTTGATGGCACGACGCTTGCATGGCGAAATTTGCCGGGTATCCACGGATAGCCCTCCTTTTTTGACCGTATGGATAATTTAAGCCACCGCCACGCCCGGCGGCACGAGGTACACCCACGATGAATCCGCCGCCCCTGCGCAGCCGCTTCTGGTCCGACCTGACCAGCGAAGAGTTCTCCCGCCTCGACCGCGAACGGCTCATCGCCGTGCTGCCGGTGGGCGCCACCGAGCAGCACGGTCCGCATCTGCCGATGTCGACCGACACCGCCACCATCGACGGCATGGTGCGCGCCACGCTGCCGCACCTGCCCGCCGACCTGCCGGTGCTGTTCCTGCCCACCGTGCCCTACGGCAAGAGCAACGAGCACTCGCGCTACCCCGGCACGCTCACCGTGTCGGCGAACACGCTGATCTCGATGTGGAAGGACATCGGCGCCTGTGTCGCGAAGGCCGGCGTGCGCAAGCTGGTGCTCTACAACAGCCACGGCGGCCAGATGAGCGTGATGGACATCGTCGCGCGCGACCTGCGCGAGGAGCACGACATGATGGTCGTGGCCGCCAACTGGTACACGCTGGGCCTGCCCGAGGGCCTGTTCACGGCGCATGAAGGCAGGCACGGCATCCATGCCGGCGACCTCGAAAGCTCGGTGATGCTGCACCTCACGCCCGACTACGTGCGCAAGGACCAGTTCCGCAACTTCAGCTCCATGACCGAGCAGCTGGCCGAGGAGAACAAGTTTCTCTCGATCACGCCCAGCGGCAAGCTCGGCTGGCAGATGCACGACATCAACCCCGCGGGCGCCGCCGGCGACGCCACGCGCGCCACCGCCGAGAAGGGCGCCACCGTGCTCGACCACGTGGGCCGACGTTTCGTCGAGCTGCTGCAGGAGGTCGACCGCTTCCCGCTCTCGCGCCTGGCCAACCAGCCCGCCTGGAAATGAGCGCCGACGCCACCACCGCCGCCGGCACGCCGCTGGTCGGCCTGCGCAACGTCAGCAAGCGTTTCGCCAACGGCACGCTCGCGCTGCAGGGCATGTCGCTGGACATCGGCGAGCACGACTTCATCAGCTTCCTCGGCCCCTCGGGCTGCGGCAAGAGCACCGCGCTGCGCCTCATCGCGGGGCTCACGCGCCTGAGCTCGGGCGACATGCACTGGAGCGGTGCCGCCGCCGGCACCAAGAACGGCGAGACCGACCGCGACCTGGGCTTCGTGTTCCAGGAGCCCACGCTAATGCCCTGGGCCAAGGTGTTCGACAACGTCTGGCTGCCGCTGAAGCTCGCCGGCACCAGCCGAGACGCCGCCGCGCCGGTGGTGAAGCAGGCGCTGGAGATGGTCGGCCTCTCGCGCTTCGCCGACGTGTATCCGCGCGAACTTTCGGGCGGCATGAAGATGCGCGTGTCGATCGCGCGCGCGCTGGTCACGCACCCGCGCCTCTTGCTGATGGACGAGCCCTTCGCCGCGCTCGACGAGATGACGCGCATCAAGCTCAACAACGACCTGCTGGCCATCTGGCGCGAGCACCGCTTCTCGGTGGTGTTCGTCACGCACAGCGTGTACGAGTCGGTGTACCTGTCGAACCGCATCGTGGTGATGGCCGCGCGGCCCGGCCGCGTGATCGACGAGATCCGCATCGACGAGCCCTATCCGCGCGGCGAAGACTTCCGCACATCCAGCCGTTACAACGCGCACTGCACTGCCGTGTCGCAATCCCTGCATGGAGCCCTGCATGGCGTCGACATCGATCACTGAGCCCGCCGTCGCCGTGCCCGCTGCCGAAGCGGACGCCGCGCCTTCCGAGGCCGCGCTGCGCGCGCACGAGGACCGGCTGCGCCGGCGCGAGTCGATGCTGCGCATCGTGGTGCCCGCGGCCATCGTCGCGCTGCTGCTGCTGGCGTGGGAATGGACGGTTCGCGCCAACAACATCCCGCACTACATCCTGCCCGCGCCCTCGCTCATCATCCGCACGCTGTTCGACAACTGGGAATCGCTTTCGAGTGCGCTGTGGTTCACCGTCAAGCTCACGCTGCTGGCGCTGGTCGCGGCCATCGTGGGCGGCGTGCTGCTGGCCATTGCCTTCGCGCTGTTCAAGTGGGTGGAGATCGGCCTGTTCCCCATCGCGGTGATCCTGCAGGTGACGCCGATCATTGCGATCGCGCCGCTGATCCTGATCTACGTGTCGAGCACCACGGCCGCGCTGCTGCTGTGCGCATGGATCGTGGCCTTCTTCCCGATCTTGTCGAACACGGTCATCGGCCTGAAGAGCGCCGACAGCAACCTGCGCGACCTGTTCCAGCTCTACAAGGCCTCCCCCTGGCAGACCTTCCGCTACCTGCTCGCTCCCAGCGCGCTGCCCTACTTCATGGCGGGCCTGAAGATCGCGGGCGGGCTGAGCCTGATCGGCGCGGTGGTGGCCGAGTTCACCGCCGGCACGGCGGGCAAGGAAACGGGGCTGGCCTCGCGCATCCTCGAATCGAGCTTCCGCACCGAGATCCCGATGATGTTCGCGGCGCTGCTGCTGGTGTCCCTGCTGGGCATCGTGATCTTCATCGTGTTCGCGGCACTGTCCAGGCTGGTGCTCGGCCACTGGCACGAAAGCGAGATGCGCCGTGAACGCTAGGACGCCCACCCCTGCGCCGGCAGTCGACTGGGACGCCGTGCGCGCGGACCTGCGCGGCCTCAACGTGATCACCGCGCCGGGCCAGCGCAAGCAGCTGTCGAAGGACTTCTACTGGTACAGCCCCATCCTCACCGCGCAGCTCGCGGGCTGCGTGGCCGATCTGGTGGTGAAGGTCGGCACCGAGGACGACGTGCGCCAGGCCGCGGCCGTGGCCGCGAAGTGGAAGCTGCCGCTCACCGTGCGCGCGGGCGGCACCGGCAACTACGGCCAGTGCGTGCCGCTGGAAGGCGGCATCGTGCTCGACGTGACGCAGATGTGCCGCGTGCTCGACATCCAGCCCGGCAGCATCCGCGTGGAGGCCGGCGCCCGCATGCACGACATCGACCTCGCCGCGCGCGAGACCGGGCAGGCGCTGCGCATGTGGCCCTCGACCTGGCATGTGGCCTCCATCGGCGGCTTCATCGCGGGCGGCTTCGGCGGCATCGGCTCGTTCCGCCACGGCATCCTGCGCGACCCCGGCAACCTGCTGCGCGCGCGCGTGATGACGGTGGAGCGCGAGCCGCGCGTCATCGAGCTGCACGGCGACGAGATCCAGCAGGTGCACCATGCCTACGGCACCAACGGCGTGATCCTCGACGTGGAAGTGGCGCTGAGCCCGGCCGTCGACTGGGTGCACTGCACGGTGCTCTTCGACACCTACCGCGGCGCGCTCGACTTCGGCATCGCCGCGCAGGCGCCCTCGCTCGACATCTTCCTGCTCTCGACGGTGGAGGCGCGCTTCTCGCCGTACTACACCGCCATGCGCGACCGCTTCCCGGCCGACCGGCACGCGGTGTTCGCGATGGTCTCGCCCGAGTCGATGGCCGACTTCCGCGCGCTCGCCGCGGCGCAGGGCGGCACCATCTCGGTGGCCGGCACCGAGGCCGAGTTGCTCGCCGAAGGACTGCCGCCGGCCTACGAGTGCGCCTTCAACCACACCACGCTGCAGGCGCTGAAGGCCGACCGCGGCTGGACCTATCTGCAGGTGGCCTACGCCCAGCCCTTCGATCCGTCGGTGGTCGAGCGGCACCTGGAGATCTTCGGCGACGACGTGCTGCAGCACCAGGACTTCGCGCGCGCCAACGGCGAGTGCGGCACCTTCGGCATCCTGCTGGTGCGCTGGAAGGGCGAGGCGCACCAGTACGAGGTGATCCGCGAGATCGAGTCGCAGGGCGGCTGCGTGATCTTCAACCCGCACGTCGTGACCATCGAGGACGGCGGCATGAAGACCATCGACACGCAGCAGATCGAGTTCAAGAAGCGCAGCGACCCCATGGGCCTGATGAACCCCGGAAAAACACGCGGATGGCGTGCCGACATGGCCGTCGGGCGCTGAAAAGCCTTAGTCTCCGCATCCCGTACTTTTCAACGAAACCTCCACAGGAGCACGTTCCCATGCGCATTCCCGCCTTCGCTCTCCGTCCGCTCGTTCTCGGCCTCGCCCTCGCGGGCGCCGCCTTCGCCGCGCAGGCGCAGGAAAAAGTGGTGTTCGCCACCAACTGGAAGGCGCAGGCCGGCCACGGCGGCTTCTACCAGGCGCTGGTGGACGGCACCTACAAGAAGTACGGCCTCGACGTCGACATCCAGCAGGGCGGCCCGATGGTCAACAACCGGCCGATGCTGCCGGCCGGCAAGGTCGACTTCCTGATGACCGGCAACCTGCTGCAGTCCTTCGACAACGTGAAGAACGGCGTGCCCACCGTGGTGGTTGCGGCCTTCTTCCAGAAAGACCCGCAGGCCATGTTCGCGCACCCCGGCCAGGGCTTCGACACCTTCAAGGACATGACCAAGGCGCCGGTGGCCTTCATCGGCAAGGACGGCCAGTTCAGCTTCTGGCAGTGGATGAAGTCGGAGCACGGCTTCAAGGACTCGCAGCTCAAGCCCTACACCTTCAACGTGGGCCCCTTCCTGGCCGACAAGAAGTCCATTCAACAGGGCTACGCCATCTCCGAGCCGCTGTCGATCAAGGCGCAGGCCGGTTTCGACCCGGTGGTGCAGCTGCTGGCCGACAACGGCTTCTCGACCTACTCCACCACCATCGAGACGCGCGCCGACCTGGTGAAGACCAAGCCCGAGACGGTGCGCAAGTTCATCGAGGCATCGATCATCGGCTGGAACAACTACCTCTACGGCGACAACAAGGCCGCCAACGAGATGATCGCCAGGATCAACCCCGACTCGCCCGTGGCCTCCTCGCAGGGCTCCATCGAGCTGATGAAAAAGATGGGCATCGTCGACAGCGGCGAGTCGCTCACCAAGGGCATCGGCGCGATGGACGAGGCCCGCGTGAAGGACTTCTACGACAAGATGGTCAAGGCCGGCCTGTACAAGCCCGGCGAGGTCGACCTGTCGAAGGTGGTCACCACGCAGTTCGTGAACAAGGGCGTCGGCATCGACGTGCGCAAGAAGCTCACGGGCAAGTAAGCACACCGGTTTTTCCCGCGGGTCGCGCGGGGCTTGCGCCGGGGTCAGATGCCGGCGCCTGGGTTGCCATAAGGCACCGCGCGGCCTTTCACCCCCTGGGCTCTGACCCCGTCTCGCCGGCGGCCAACAACCGCCGGGCGAACCGGCCCTCAACCATGAAAACGCTCGTCGTCCATTGCCATCCGAATCCTGACAGCTTCAACCACGCGCTCTACCGCACCGCCCTCGAGGCGCTCTCGCCGCGACATCCCGTCAAGGCCATCGACCTGTACGCCGAGGGCTTCGACCCCACGCTGACATGCGAAGAGCGCATCGCCTACCTCGACAACCCCGACCTGATACGCGAGCGTGTGAAACCCCACGTCGAAGCGCTGCTGTGGGCCGAGCACCTGGTGTTCGTGTTTCCCACCTGGTTCCACGGGCCGCCGTCGATGCTCAAGGGCTGGCTGGAACGGGTGTGGCTGCCGGGCGTGGCTTTCCTGCCCGCGGAACGCAAGGGACAGCTCGCGAAGTCGGGCATGCGGCACATCAGGCGGCTCACGGTGGTGACCACCGGCGGCTCGCCGCGCTGGTTCGTGATGGTCATCGGCGACCCGGGCAGGCGGCTCTTCACGCGGGCGCTGCGCGCGCTGTTCGCGTGGCGCTGCAAGGTGACGTGGCTGCAGCTGCACGACATGAACGCCGTCACCGCGAGCGACCGCACCCATTTCATCGAACGCGTCTCGCGCAAGCTGGGCAGCATCTAGGCGGCAGAAACGACCGCAGGGAGACACATCCATGAGCCTCGAACGCACGCTCACCGTCCGCGTCGAACGCATCTCGCGCCAGACGCCCGAAATCCTGGCCTTCGAGATGGCCCACCCTTGGGGCCGGCCACTGCCTTCCTACGAGGCCGGCGCGCACATCGACGTACACATGCCGGGCGGCTTCTCGCGCCAGTACTCGCTGGCGCGCGCGCCATCGGCCGCCAGCGCGGGGCGCTACGTGATCGGCGTGAAGCGCGAGCTCGCGAGCCGCGGCGGCTCGGCGTCGATGCACGAGCGCGTGCGCGAGGGCGACCTGCTGCCGATCAGCGCGCCGCGCAACACCTTCCCGCTGCGCGAGGAGGCCACGCACCACCTGCTGCTGGCCGGCGGCATCGGCATGACGCCGCTGCTGGCGATGGCACAGGCGCTGGCCGCGCGCGGCGCCGCCTTCACGCTGTGCGTGTTCGCGCGCAGCGAGGAGCACCTGGCCTTCGCCGACGCGCTGCATGCCCCGGCGCTGGCGCCGCACCTGCGGCTGCACCTGGACCAGGGCGATGCCTCTTCGCAGCGCATCGACCTGCGCTCGCTGCTGGCCCAGCGCGCGCCCGGCACGCATCTGTACGTGTGCGGCCCCGGCGGCTTCATGCAGGCGGTGCGCGACGCCGCCGCGCACTGGCCCGAGGATGCGCTGCACGCCGAGTACTTCGCCGCGCCAGCCGACGCGGGCGCCGTCACCGGCCTGCCCTTCACGCTGAAGCTCGCGCGGCGCGGCATCACGGTGCCAGTGGCGGCCGACCAGACCGCCGTCGACGCGCTGCACGAGGTCGGCATCGACATTCCGGTGTCGTGCCAGCAGGGGCTGTGCGGCACCTGCGTGGTCGAGGGCGACGGCGAGGGCGCCGAGCACCGCGACTTCTGCCTCACGGGCAGCGAGCGCCGCCACAAGGTGGCGCTGTGCTGCTCGCGCGCCAAGGGGCTGGAACTGGAACTGCAGCTGTGAGCACACGCGCCGCGATCACGGAAGAGAGCGACGGCGAAGCCCCCGCCACGCGCGGCCGCTCGCGCAAGTACACGCAGGTGCTCGGCCTCATCAACCAGGCCGCCATCGAGGTGTTCGCGAGCGAGGGGCTGGCCGGCGCGTCGACCCAGGCCATCGCCGACAAGGCGGGACTCTCGAAGGCGCAGCTGCACTACTACATCGACAGCAAGGAGGCGCTGTACCGCCAGGTGCTGCAGGACATCCTCAACGACTGGATCGTGGTGTTCGGCTTCAGCGACGAGGCCTTCGGCCCGCGCAAGGTGCTGGGCGACCTGATCCGGCGCAAGATGATGTTCTCGTTCGAGCACCCGCTGCGCTCGCGCATCTTCACCGCCGAGATGATGCGCGGCGCGCCGGTGCTCAACAGCATGATGGACACGAGCAAGCAGCGCACCGACCAGGCCGCCGCCGTGATCCGCAACTGGATGAGCCAGGGCCTGATGGACGAGGCCGACCCGATGCTGGTGCTGTTCCACATCTGGGCCGTGACCCAGTTCTACGCCGACCACGCGACGCAGGCCGCCTACTTCCGCGACACCGCCCAGCAGGGTGAGGAAAAGGACCGGCGCTACCTGATCGAGCAGGTGACCGAGTTCCTGCTCAAGGGCGCGGGCGTCAGGTAGACGAGGAAGACGACGAGAACGAGGTCCGGGGCAGGTACATGGTGGCTTCGACTTCCACCAGAACCTCGTCGCCCGGCAGGAAGCGCGACACCTCCACCACCGTGCTCACCGGCGGCTCGCCCGGATAGAACAGGCCGCGCACGCGGTTGTAGAAGGCGTAGTGCGGCAGGTGGCGGAAGTACTGCACCAGCTTCACCACGTCTTCCATCGTGCCGCCGTGCTCGGCCGCGATCTGGCGGATGCGCTCCAGCACGAACCAGCTCTGCGCGACGATGGGCGCCTCGAACACGTCCACCGACATCTGTCCGGTGGCGTAGCCCACGCTCTGCAGCGCGGTGCGCGCCTCCTCAGATATGGCGTCGTAGCCGGCGACCGCGCGGCGCGTGGCCGGGTCGACGGCGACCACGCCGCTCATGAAGACGAAATCGCCCACGCGCTTGGCGGCCGCGTAGTTGGCCATCGGCTTGCCCATGCTCATCGTTCGTTGCTCTCCAGTGGCTGGCCGGCGCGGATGACGGTGCGTTGCCGTCCGCGCGGGCCGATCAGTTCATGTTCCCCGGTGGCCGACAGCACCAGCAGGTCGGCCGGACAGCCCGGCGCGATGCGTCCGTCCCACGCGAGCCCCAGCGCCTTCGCGGGGCTCACGGTGATCGTGTCGAGCCAGTCTTCAGCCGGCGCGAGATGCGCCGCCTGCACGCCGAGGCCGAAGGTCTCCAGCAGGTCGTAGCTGCCGTAGGGATAGAAGGAGTCCTGCACGTTGTCGGTCGCCAGGCTCGCACGCAAGCCCCGTGCCGCCGCCTCGCGGATGCGCGTGATGCCGCGTTGCACGGGCGTGCGGTCCCAGGCGCCCTGCAGGTAGAGATTGGTGGTGGGCAGCGCGACGATGTGGATGCCGGCGCCCGCGCACAGCGCGAGGGTTTCGGCGGCAACGGTGTCTTCCTGCACCGACAGCGAGCAGGCATGGCCGCAGACCACGCCCTGCCTGAAGTCGCGCGCACGCACCAGCTGGGCGATGCTGCGCAGGCCGGTGGCCTCGACGTCCAGGCCTTCGTCGACGTGGAAGTCCAGCGCCAGCGCGTGCTGCTGCGCGAGGTCGAACACGCGGCCCAGCTTGTGGACGATGCCGTCGTTGCGGTAGACGAAGGCGCCGAGCACGCCGCCCGCGCGCTTCACCTCGCGCGCGATGCGATCGCCTGCGGCGATGTCGGCGAACAGGTCCAGCGGCGTGAGCGAGACGAACTGCAGCTCGACGCGCCCGCGCCATTCCTCGCGCAGCGCCTCGAAAACCGCCAGCGCGGCCGGCGGCTCGGGCTGCACCCAGTCGAGGTGCGTGCGCAGCGCGCGCGTGCCCGACAGCCAGGCGTCGTGCAGCGCGCGCTCCATGCGCAGGCGCAGCGACTCGCCGGTCCAGCTCTCGCGGTGGCGGTTCATGCGGTCGATGGCGACGAACAGGTTGCCTTGCGCGGCGCCCACGTCCTGCACGGTGTAGTTCTTGTCGATGTGCGCATGCGCCTCGACCAGCGCGCTCAGCAGCGTGCCCTTTGCTTGCTGCTGTTGCGCGGCGGCCGTGATGGCGGCGACCTTGTCGCCCTCGATGGTGACGTCGAACAGCTGCGCCTCGCCCGCCGCGAAGCCACGCAGCGGCGCCGGAATGCGCAGCGCTTCGAGCTTCATGCGTGCCGCTGCCGCCACTCGCGCAGCCAGCCCAGCCCAGCCGAGGTGCCGCCGGGCTCCGTGCCGCGCTTCGGCCGGTATTCGCAGCCGACCCAGCCCTGCCAGCCGCACTGCGCCGACACCTCGTCGAGCACGTCGAAGAGGTACGGGTAGTTCTGCTCGCCGATGTCGGGCTCGTTGCGGTCGGGCACGCCGGCGATCTGGATGTGGCCGACGCGACCGGTCGGCAGGTACTTGCGGATCTTCATCGCCACGTCGCCCTCGACGATCTGGCAGTGGTACAGGTCCATCTGCACCTTGAGGTTGGGCGCGCCCACGGTCTCGACGATCTCGTGCGCATGGTCCTGCCGGTTGATGAAGAAGCCCGGGATGTCGCGCGTGTTGATCGGCTCGATCAGCACGTCGCGGCCCGCCTTGGCGGCCTCGGCCGCGGCCCAGCGCAGGTTGTCGACGTACACCGGCTGCAGCGCGTCGCGCTGCTGGCCTGCGGGCACGAGGCCTGCCATGACGTGGATGCGCGGGCAGTCGAGCGCCACGGCGTAGTCGATGGCCTTGGCGATGCCTTCGCGGAACTCGGCCTCGCGCCCCGGCAGGCAGGCCAGGCCGCGCTCGCCGCTGTTCCAGTCGCCCGGCGGCCCGTTGAACAGCACCTGCTGCAGGCCGTTGTGCTTCAGCCGGGCGACGATTTCTTCCTTGGCGAAGTCGTAGGGGAAGAGGTACTCCACGGCCTTGAAGCCGTCCTTCGCGGCGGCGTCGAAGCGGTCGAGGAAGGCGAGCTCCGGGTAGAGCATCGAGAGGTTGGCTGCGAATTGGGGCATGGGGTGTTTTTACTACCAGCGCGCGCCGAAAGTGCGGCGCAGTTCATCGATCTGTCGGGCATCCAGCGGCTGGGGCCTTGCGGCCTGCGCGAGCTGCTGGAGCCTGGCGGTTTCCTCGAGTTCCTCGAGCACGGCCATGGCGGCGCCCGGTGTGTCGTGCCACACGTTGGGGCCGAGGCGCGTGAGCATCACGGCGCGGATCGGCGTGCCGGCCGCGCCGAAGCGCCCGATGGCCTGGGCCACCTGCTCGGCGGCTTCCGGCGCGCCGGGGCGGTGATACGGAATGACCGGCACATGGCCCACCTTCATCACGAAATAGGGCGTGAGCGCGGGCAGCAGTTCGTCGCCGGGCGACTGCAGCGTGAGCGCCACGCAGTGCGTGCTGTGGGTGTGGATCACGCAGGCGGTGTTCGCATCGAAGCTGCGCGCGGCGGCATAGATGCGCGTGTGCAGCGCGATGGTCTTGCTGGCGCGGTCGCCGCCGGTCTGCCGGCCCTGCGCGTCGAGCCGCGCGAGCCGCGCAGGGTCGAGAAAGCCGAGGCAGGCATCGGTGGGCGTGATGAGGAAGCCGCCGTCGTCCAGCCGCACGCTGATGTTGCCGGCCGTGGCATGCACGTAGCCGCGCTCGAACAGGCTGCGGCCGACGCGGCAGATTTCCTCGCGGGCTTGGTTCTCGCTCATGCTCTCGGTCATCCGAGCACTGTAAATGCCTTGGTGAAGAAATCGTCGCTGCCGAAGTTGCCGGACTTCAGCGCGATGTGCAGGCCGGCCTCGGGTGCGGCTTCGGAGCGCGCATGGCACCACGGCACGCCGGGGTCGATCTGCGGGCCGATCTGCATCTGCGCGATGCCCAGCGCCTGCACGCAGGCACCCGAAGTCTCGCCGCCGGCCACCACCAGCCGATGCACGCCGCGCTCGACCAGTCCGCGCGCGATGGCGGCGATGGTGCGCTCGACCATCGCGCCGGCTTCTTCCACGCCGAGCCGGCCCTGCACCGACTTCACGGCGCCGGCCTCGGCGGTGGAGTAGACGAGCACCGGGCCCTTGTCGATGAGCGGCGTGGCCCAGGCCAGTGCTTCGGCCGCTACGTCCACACCCGCCGCGATGCGCAGCGGATCGATGGCCAGCGCCGCGCCGCCGCGCTGGATGAAGTCGAGCACCTGCCGGTTGGTGGCGAGCGAGCAGCTGCCCGAGACCACCGCCGACTTGCCGCCCGCCTTGGGCAGCGCGCTCGCCTGCGACGAGGGCGCGAGGCCGAAGTTGGCAGGCAGGCCGATGGCCACGCCCGAGCCGGCCGTCACCAGCGGCATCTTCGCGAGCGCCGGGCCCATGCGCAGCAGGTCGTCGTTCGACACCGCGTCGACGATGGCGATGGAAACGCCCCCGGCCTTGAGCTGCGCGATGCGCTCCCCGATGGCGGCGGCGCCGCGCGCCACCACCGCGTAGTCGACCAGCCCCACCTTGCGCCTGCACTGCGCCTGCAGCACGCGCACGAGGTTCGGGTCGGTCATCGGCGTGAGCGGGTGGTTCTGCATGCCGCTCTCGTTGAGCAGCACGTCGCCCGCGAACAGGTAGCCCTTGAACACGGTGCGCTTGTTGTCGGGGAAGGCGGGCGTGGCGATGGTGAAGTCGCACGCCATCGCGTCCATCAGCGCCTCGGTCACGGGGCCGATGTTGCCTTGGGGCGTGCTGTCGAAGGTGGAGCAGTACTTGAAGTAGATCTGCTTCGCACCCTGCGACTGCAGCCAGCGCAATGCATCGAGCGACTGCGCGACGGCTTCGGCCGGCGCGATGGTGCGCGACTTGAGGGCGACGACCACCGCATCGACGTCGGCATCAAGAGGACCGTCCGGCACGCCGATGGCCTGCACCACGCGCATGCCGGCGCGCACGAGGTTGTTGGCGAGGTCGGTGGCGCCGGTGAAATCGTCGGCAATGCAGCCGAGCACGAGCTTGGACATGGCGTTCAGTCCTTCGCGATGGGCAGCTTCACGGCCTGCGCGTTCTCGCGCACGTAGTCGCGCAGGATCGCGTCGAAGCTGGCGTCGGCCTTCAGGCCCAGCGCCTCGGCGCGCGCGGCGTGGATGCGGCTGGGCCAGCTGGTGACGATCTTCGCGACGGCGGCGTCGGGCTCCCAGTCGATCAGGCCGGTGGCCTCCTTGCCGGCGATGCGTTCGAGCGCCTGCGCCATCTTGCGCACGGTGGTGGTCAGCGCGGGCAGGTTGATGGCGGTGCGAGCACCCCACTCGGCGGCGCTGGCAGTGGCCGCGCGGACGATACCGGCGACGGTGTTGCCGGGCGAGGCCAGCGCGACGGGCGTGTCGGGCGACACGGGGCAGCGCGCACGCTCGCCGGCCAGCGGCTCGCGCAGCATGCCGCTCAGGAAGCTGGAGGCCGCGCCGTTGGGCCGGCCGGGGCGCACCGATACCGTCATCAGCCGCACGTTGCGGCCCTGCACGAAGCCCTTGCGCGTGAAGTCGGCCACCAGCTGCTCGCCTATGAACTTCTGGATGCCGTAGCTGTTCTGCGGCGTCGGCAGCGTGGTGTCTTCGATCACCGCGGGCAGGCGCTGCTCGGGCGAATCGCCGAACACCGCGACCGAGCTGGAGAACACGAACACCGGCGAGTGGCCCGCGCGGCGCGCGGCTTCTAGCAGGCCGCGCGTGGCGTCGAGGTTGCTGCGCATGCCGAGGTCGAAGTCGGCCTCGCACTCGCCGCTCACGGCGGCGGCGAGGTGGAACACGAGCTGCGTGTCGGCGACGGGCAGCGCGCCGTTCGAAAGCTGCTCCAGCAGGTCGCCCTGCACGAACTGCACGCGCGCGTCGGAAGCCAGGTCGGCGGGCGGCGGCACGCGGTCGGCCAGGGTGATGCGCGAGACGGGCTGCGCGGCCGATCCGGCCAGCGCGAGGCTGCGGCCCGCGAGCAGCGTGCGTGCGAGGCGGGCGCCCAGGAAGCCGCAGCCGCCGGTGATGAGGATGTTCATGTGCGTGTCTCTTCTTTCTTTCAGGCTTCTTTCTTCGGACCCGGCACCTCGATGCCGGGGAAGATCTTGATTACCGCGCTGTCGTCCTCGCGAGCGTAGCCCGCCGTCGAGGCCTGCATGAACATCTGGTGCGCGGTGGACGACAGCGGCAGCGGAAACTTGCTCGCGCGCGCCACGTCGAGCACCAGGCTTAGGTCCTTCACGAAGATGTCCACGGCCGACAGCGGCGTGTAGTCGCCCGCGAGCACGTGCGCCATGCGGTTCTCGAACATCCAGCTGTTGCCCGCGCTGTGGGTGATGACCTCGTACAGCGCCGCCGGGTCCACGCCCTCGCGCAGGCCCAGCGCCATGGCCTCGGCCGCCACCGCGATGTGCACGCCGGCCAGCAGCTGGTTGATGATCTTCACCTTGCTGCCCGCGCCCGCCTTGTCGCCCAGGCGGTAGACCTTGGCGGCCATGGCGTCGAGCACCGCGCCGGCCTTCTCGTACGCGGCGGGCCTGGCGGCGGTCATCATCGTCATCTGGCCGCTCGCGGCCTTGGCGGCGCCGCCGGAGATCGGCGCGTCGATGTAGAGGATGCCCAGCTTCTCCAGGCGCGCCTCCAGCGCCACCGACCAGTTCGGATCGACGGTGGAGCACATCACGAAGACGCTGCCGGGCTTCATCGACGCGGCGCAGCCGGGCAAGGTGCCGTCGCCGAACAGCACCGACTCGGTCTGCGCGGCGTTCACCACCACGCTGACCACGATGTCGCATTGCGCGCCGAGCTCGGGCAGCGTGGCGCAGGCCGTGCCGCCTTCGCGCGCGAAGGCTTCGGCGGCCTCGCGGCGCACGTCGAACACATGCGGCGCATGGCCCGCGCGGCGCAGCGACTGCGCCATGCCGGCGCCCATGGCGCCCAGGCCCACGAGGCCGACGACGGGAGTGGCAGCGGAGATGGTGGAAGGGGTCTTTTCTTGGTTCATTGCGTTGCTTCCGTTCAGTTGCAAGGCCGGGCACCCGGTGCGACGCGCCCCGTTCGGGAAACACCGCGGAACCGGCTTTGCCGGGCCGCAGGTGTTGCCCCCGGCGAGGGGGTTGGCGCAGCGACACGAAGTGCGCGAAGCCTGGGGGTGTACTTCATCTAACGGTTGACCAGTTGCTTGGGCGTGAACCACACGCCGATGGCGCCGAGCACCAGCGCGCCGGCCAGCACGTACATGCCGATCTGCGTGCTGCCCGTGAGGTCCTTCAGGTAGCCGATGAGGTAGGGGCTCACGAAGCCCGCGAGGTTGCCCACCGAGTTGATGGCGGCGATGCCCGCGGCGGCGGCCGTGCCCGTGAGGAAGGCGGTGGGCAGCGACCAGAACAGCGGCGCGCAGGTCAGCACGCCGGCCGCGGCGAGCGAGAGGAACGCCAGCGACACGGCCGTGTTCTGCGTGTACGAAGCGGCCACGGTGAAGCCCACGGCACCCATCATGGCCGGCACGATCAGGTGCCAGCGGCGCTCCTGGCGGCGGTCGGCGCTGCGGCCGAAGAGGTTCATCGCGACGATGGCGCAGAGGAACGGAATCGCGCTGAGCAGCCCGATGTTCAGGTTGCCCTGCACGCCCGTGGCCTTGACCAGCGTGGGCAGCCAGAAGGTGAGTGCGTACTGGCCCATGACGAAGGCGAAGTAGATGAACGCCATCCACCAGATGCGCGCATCGCGGAACACGCCGGCCACCGAGTGCGGGCCCTTGGCGCCGTGGGCGGCGTCGTTCGCCACCTCGCGCTGCAGCAGGGCCTTTTCCTCGGCGCTGAGCCAGCGCGCCTGGGCGATGCCGTTGTCCAGGTACAGCAGCACCATCACGCCGATGAGCACGGCGGGGATGGCTTCGATGAGGAACATCCACTGCCAGCCGCTCATGGCCGACACGCCGTGGAAGCTGTCCATGATCCAGCCCGACAGCGGGTTGCCGAAGATGCCCGCCACCGGAATGGCCGACATGAACACCGCGATGATCCGCGCGCGCCGGTGCGCCGGGTACCAGTGCGTGAGGTAGAGGATCACGCCCGGATAGAAGCCCGCCTCGGCCAGCCCGAGCAGGAAGCGCAGGATGTAGAAGCTGGTGGGCGTCTTCACGAACATGAAGCAGGCCGACAGCAGGCCCCAGGTGATCATGATCCGCGCGATCCAGATGCGCGCGCCCACGCGGTTGAGCAGCAGGTTGCTCGGCACCTCGAACAGGAAGTAGCCCAGGAAGAAGATGCCGGCGCCAAGACCGAACACGGTTTCGCTGAAACCCAGGTCCTGGCCCATCTGCAGCTTGGCGAAGCCGACGTTCACGCGGTCGAGATACGCGATCACGTAGCAGAGCATGAGGAAGGGCACGAGGCGCCAGAACACCTTGGAATAGGCGCGCTTTTCGAGCGCGGCATCGGCGGCGGCGGGCGGCATGGCGCCGGCCTGGAGGGTCGAGGAAGTCATGGAAGGCTGCGTCTCAGATGATTTGTCAGGTCATCATACAAATCTGAGTTTTCCTGGCCGACCCGGGTAAACCCTCGGAAATGGCGCCTCGCGGCGACTTTGCGGTGTCTTTGTGTGTCGGCTCAGCCGCCGACGGGCCAGCCCTCGACCAGCGGACGGGCGAGCTGCTCGCCCTCCTGCTGCCAGAACACCGGATCGGCCAGCTCGATGCGGCGGATCGCGTTGTCCATGTGGCTCTTGGCGGCTTCGCGCGCCCGCAGCGGATCGCCGGTCTCGATGGCCTCGACGATGCGCGCGTGCTCCTGTGCCACCTCGCGCGCGAAGTCGGCGCGGCGCGCCTCGTTGGCGCGCGTGACGCGAGTGGCGCCGTGCAGGAACTGCCGCAGGTACTGCAGCGTGCCGATCAGGAAGGGGTTGCGCGCCGCCTCGGCGATGGCGCGGTGGAAGCGCACGTCCTCGTCCGCGCCGTTGCCGCCCGCCTCGACCGCCGCGTGCAATGCGGCGATGGCGTCACGGATGCGCTGCACGTCTTCGTCCGTGCGGCGCTCGGCGGCCAGCGCGGCCACCTCGGCTTCGAGCGCGCGGCGCAGCTCGACCATCTGGATCACCGCCTCGCGCGAGGCCACATGCGGCATCTCGAAGCGCAGCGGCTCGACGCCGGCAGCGCGCACGTAGACGCCGCTGCCCTGGCGCGAATCGAGCAGCCCCAGCGACTTCAGCCGCGACACCGCCTCGCGCACCACGGTGCGGCTCACGCCGAACTGCTCGGCCAGCGCGGTCTCCGTGGGCAGCCGGTCGCCTTCGGACAAGCGCCCGCTGCGCACCTCGGCCGCGAGCGCATCGGCCACCTGGTCGGCCAGGCGGACGGCGGGGGCGATGGACTGGAAGCGGGCGGTCATGGGCGCGAAGGTGGTGGGCCTGCGACTCTAACGCAGGGCCCACCCCATCGCGGAACCCGCAGGAATCAGCTCAGCGCGTAACGCGCGGCCTTCGCGATGCTCTGCGCATCGACGCCGAAGAAGCCGCGCAGCGCCGCACGCGTGTCGCTGCGGCCGAACCCATCGGTGCCCAGCGTGATGTAGCGGCGGCCTTCGGGCAGGAAGGCGCGCACGCTCTCGGGCACGGCGCGCACGTAGTCGGTGGCGGCGATGATCGGCGTCTTTCCAGCGCTGAGCTGCCGCGCGATGAACGGTGTATCGGCCTTCTCGCCAGCCAAGGCGCGCTGCTCGCACGCCAGCCCGTCACGCGCGAGTTCGCTCCAGCTTGTCACGCTGAACACCTCGGCCTCGATGCCCTCTTCGGCCAGCAGCTGCGCGGCCTTCACGACCTCGGTGAGGATCGCGCCCGAGCCCATCAGCGTCACTTTCTTCTTCGCCTTGCCCGAAGCCGGCGCATAGGTGCCGAAGCGGTAGCAGCCGCGCAGGATGTCGCCTTCCGCGCCGGCCGGCACGTCGGGCTGCGCGTAGTTCTCGTTCATGAGCGTGACGTAATAGAACACGTCCTGCTGCTCGACCATCATTTCGCGGATGCCCGCGTCGACGATCACCGCCATCTCGCCCGCGAAGGCCGGGTCGTAGGCCTTGCAGTTGGGGATGGTCGCGGCCACGAGGTGGCTGCTGCCGTCCTGGTGCTGCAGGCCTTCGCCGCCGAGCGTGGTGCGCCCCGAGGTGGCGCCCAGCAGGAAACCGCGCGCACGCTGGTCGGCCGCGGCCCAGATGGCGTCGCCCACGCGCTGGAAGCCGAACATCGAGTAGTAGATGTAGAAGGGCAGCATCGCCAGGCCGTGCACGCTGTAGCTGGTGGCCGCGGCCGTCCAGCTCGCGATGGCGCCGGCCTCGCTGATGCCCTCTTCGAGGATCTGTCCGTCGGTGGCTTCGCGGTAGCTCAGCACCGAGCCGATGTCTTCCGGCGCATAGCGCTGGCCCACGCTCGAATAGATGCCGACCTGCTTGAACAGGTTGGCCATGCCGAAGGTGCGCGCCTCGTCGGCCACGATGGGCACGATGCGCGGGCCCAGGGCCTTGTCCTTCATCAGGTTGCCCAGCATGCGCACGAAGGCCATGGTGGTGCTCATCTCCTTGCCGGCCGCGACGGTGGCGAACTGCGCGTAGCTCGAGATGTCGGGCTTGGCCACCACCTCGCAGGCGGTCTCGCGGCGCGGCATGGCGCCGCCGAGGGCCTCGCGGTGCTGGCGCAGGTAGCGCATCTCGGCGCTGTCCTCGGCCGGGCGGTAGAAGTCCATCGCGGTGGCCTGCGCGTCGGTCAGCGGGAGGTTGAAGCGGTCGCGGAACTCGATGAGGTCCACGTCGCCCATCTTCTTGTGCGAGTGCGTGGTCATCTTGCCCTGCGCGGCGCTACCCATGCCGTAGCCCTTCTTGGTGTGGGCGAGGATCACGGTGGGCTGGCCGCGATGCGCCGCGGCTGCGGCATAGGCGGCGTGGATCTTCACGAGGTCGTGGCCGCCGCGCTTGAGGCGGTCGATCTGCTCGTCGGTCATGCCTTCGGCCAGGCGCGCGAGCTCGGGGTTCTGGCCGAAGAAGTTGTCGCGGTTGAAGCGGCCGTCCTTGGCGGCGAAGGTCTGCATCTGGCCGTCGACGGTGTTGGCGAAGACGCGCGCAAGCGCGCCGCTCGCGTCCTGCGCGAAGAGGCCGTCCCAGTCGCTGCCCCACACGAGCTTGATGACGTTCCAGCCCGCGCCGGCGAAGAGCTTCTCGAGCTCGTCGATGATGCGGCCGTTGCCGCGCACTGGGCCGTCGAGGCGCTGCAGGTTGCAGTTGACGACCCACACGAGGTTGTCGAGCTTCTCGCGCGCAGCGAGCGTCAATGCGCTCATCGATTCGGGCTCGTCCATCTCGCCGTCGCCGAACACGCCCCACACCTTGCGTCCCTCGCAGTTCAGCAGGTTGCGGTGCGTGAGGTAGCGCATGAAGCGCGCGTGGTAGATCGAGCTGATGGGGCCGATGCCCATCGAGCCGGTCGGGAACTGCCAGAAGTCCGGCATCAGGTACGGATGCGGGTAGCTGCACAGGCCGCGCGCGCCGCTGCCGTCGGTGAAGGCGGGCGCGGTGAGTTCCTGGCGGTAGTGCTTCAGGTCTTCCTCGCTCAGGCGGCCTTCGAGGTAGGCGCGGGCGTACACGCCCGGTGCGCTGTGCGGCTGGAAGAACACGAGGTCGCCGCGATGGTGCTCGCTGCGCGCATGGAAGAAGTGGTTGAAGCCGGTCTCGAACAGGTCGGCCGCACTCGCGTAGCTCGCGATGTGGCCGCCGAGCTCGCCGTACGCCTGGTTGGCCTTGGCCACCATCGCGAGCGCGTTCCAGCGCATCAGCGAGGCGAGCTTCTCCTCGATGGCAAGGTCGCCCGGGAACGGCGGCTGGTCTTCCACCGCGATGGTGTTGACGTACGGCGTCGCCAGCTCGGGCTGCCAGCCGATGCGCTGCTGCCGCGCGAGGCGGGCCAGTTCGGCCAGCATCTGCCTGGCGCGCTGCGGCCCCTGCGTCTGCGCCAGCGCCACGAAGGCATCGCGCCACTCGGCGGTCTCGGCGGGGTCGGGGTCGTGCGAGAGCTGCGTTTCATCCAGCAGCAGGGCGCGCATCTGGTCGGGCGAAATCGGGGCGTTCATGACGGCACTTTAGGCCGCCGTGAGGAAAATTAGCTACCGGCAGCGCCAAGCCCATGGCGGCGTTGCAGCATAAAATTCCGCAAAACCAGCTCTACACAGCATTTCATGCAACTCGACGCCATCGACCTGCGCATCCTCGACGAGCTTCAGCGCGACGGCGCGCTGTCGAACGTGGAGCTGGCGCGGCGCGTGCACCTCTCGCCGTCGCCCTGCCTGGCTCGCGTGAAGGTGCTCGAGGCCAACGGCGTGATCGACCGTTACGTCGCCCTCGCCAGCGCCAAGGCGCTGGGCCTGGGGCTCAACGTGTTCATCTCGATCAGCCTCACGACGCAGAGCAAGCAGTCGCTCGCCGACTTCGAGCAACGCATCGCCGAGCACGACGAGGTGATGGAGTGCTACCTGATGACGGGCGACAGCGACTACCTGATCCGCATCGCGGTGGCGGACATGGCGGCGCTGGAGAAATTCATCCTGGAGCAGCTCACGCCGATTCCGGGGATCGAGAAGATCCGCTCGAGCTTTGCGCTCAAGCAAGTGCGATACAAAACGGCGCTGCCGTTGCCGGCAGCGCCGCTGTAGGAACGCTCGGAGATCGATCAGAGGCCGATCAGGCCGCCGTCGTTCTTCGTGATGACGATGGTCGCCGAGCGCGGGCGGGCGTTGCCGCCTTCCGGCCAGTGGCTCAGGAACTTCGTCGGATCGCCGATGTCGGCCTTGGCCGTGTTCTCGCCCGGATGCTGGATGTTCACGAACAGCGCGCGGCCATCGCCCGATTCGGCGATGCCGGTGATCTCGCAGTCGATCGGCCCGACCAGGAAGCGGCGCAAGCCGTCTGTGCCCGGTGCCTTGCCGACGAAGGTGGCCTGCGTGGCGGTGGTGGAGCCGTCGACGTTGGTGATGGTCTTCGCGCCGCCGTCGCCGACCTTGCCCGGCAGGGCGCCGAGCAGCATGCAGTTGGTCACGTCGGTGTACTTGCCGTCGTCGGTCTCGATCCACAGCAGGCCGGGCGCGGCCTGGCTGAACCACATGCCGTCGGGGCTGGAGAAGTCGTTGTCCGCACCGAGGGCCGACAGGTTCACGTCGGCCGATGCGGTCGAACGCGCGCCGAAGAGGTACACGTCCCACTTGAAGGTGACAGCAGCGGGGTCACCGCCGGCGTCGGCGAAGCGGATGATGTGGCCGTTCGGGTTGCCCTTCTGAGCCGTTTGACTCGGCCCCTTGGGATCGTTGTACGAACGCGGGTTGGCCGCGTCGGTGCCACCGACCGGGCGTGCCGAGTTGTTGGTGAGGGTGAGATACACCTCGCCGTTCTTCGGGTTCACAGCCGTCCATTCGGGGCGGTCCATCTTGGTGGCGCCCGCGGCATCGGCGGCGTGACGGGCGTTGATCACCACATCGGCTGCGTCGGCGAAGGCGTACTTGGAATAGCTGGCATTGATGTTGTTCACACCGAGCTTGAGTTCCAGCCAGTCGCCCGTGCCGTCGGCCTTGAACTTGGCGACGTAGAGCTTGCCATCGTCCATGTACTTGTCGCCTGCCGCGATACCGCCGCCGATATCGGCAGCGTCCCACGCCTTGGTGGAGACGAACTTGTAGAGGTATTCGTTCTGCGAGTCGTCGCCCATGTACCAGACCAGCGGCTTGCCGACCACGACCGGCCCCAGGCAAGCGCCTTCGTGGCCGAAGCGGCCGAGCGCGGTGCGCTTCTTCGGCGTGCTGGAGGGGGTGAACGGATCGATCTCGACCACCCAGCCGTAGGTGTTGGAACCGTTGCGATAGTCGTCGGCGGACGTGGCGCCGAGGACCTCGGTATTCCAGCGGGCGTGGATGTCATCGCCTCCGGCAACAGTGGCCCAGAGTTCACGGCCAGTGCCAGTTTCTGCGCCCTTGCTGTCTATCCCGCCGATGCCGTAGCGCGCGAAGGAGGCCAACTCCTTGGCGGTGCGGTTGGCGTTATCGGTCGCAGTAATGCGACGGAAATAGCCGGCCCAGTTCTCTTCGCAGGTGAGGTACGTGCCCCACGGCGTGGTGCCGTTGGCGCAGTTGTTGAGCGTGCCGCGGGTCTTGCTGCCGTCGGCCGAGTACTTGGTCTTCACGTAGTCGGTCTTGGCGGCCGGACCCGAAAGGGTCATTTCTGTGAGCGTGTGGACGCGGCGGTTGAAGCTCGAGTCCTGCTTGTAGCTCCAGGTGCTGCCGCTCTTGTTGACCTCGATCACGCTCACGCCGTGCAGGTAGAACTCGCGCAGCACTTCGTCGGCCACGGTGCGTGCGGCCGCGGTGCCGCTGCCGCTGATGGTCTGGCCGGTGGGGTGCAGGAACAGCGGCGTGATGGCCTCGTGGTTCATCACCAGCAGACCGCGCGATGCACCGGCGGGGTCCCACTTGTTCGACGCGTTCATGCCGAAGTAGGTCATGCCGTCGTGGTGGTCGCCAGCGCGGCGGTCGTAGGTAGTGGCGTCGTCAGTGCCGTTGTTCTGGTAGGCGGGCACGCCCGAGGCGATCGGGTCACCCAGGCGATACAGCACGCTGGCGGTGTAGCCGGCCGGCACGGTGACCACGTCGGCGAGGCTTTTGGCCACGGCATTGAAGCCGAGCTTCATCGGTGCGGGGCTGGGCGCCGGGGTCGGAGCGGGCGCCGGGGCGGGGGCCGGTGCAGGGGGAAGGACGGGGAAGGCAGTGCCGCCGCCGCCACCGCCACCGCATGCCTGGAGCAGCGCGGTGCCGGCGGTGCCGACGCCCAGGCCGAACAGGTGGCGACGGCTCAGGCGCGAGGCGATCAGGTCGGTGAAGGAGGGGTTCGACGTGGTGTTGGTGCCGATGTCTTCGATTTCGACCGGGCGATCGTCGGAGCGGGTGTTTGCGGTCATGCGCAATGTCTTTCTTCGTGGGTTGGGGAAAAACCAGCCCGCGAAGTTAGGCACTTCGTATGACGACTCCGTGAATTGATCAGCCTCCAGTCAGGTTAAATCAGGTCTTTTCAGAAACCCTTCATCGAAACCTGGTCCGGATCTGCCCGCCTGGCGATTCAGGGCGCGGGCAATTGGCGCGGCCACAGCGCCCACAGCCGCAGCGGCTGGTTCATGCTCGCCGCGAAGCGGCCGGCCTCGGCGCCGGTGCCTGCGAAGTAGTCGGCGCGCACCGCGCCGAGGATGGCGCTGCCGGTGTCCTGCGCCACCACCAGCTTCTGCAGCTGCGCCGCCGGTCCGCTGGAGGCCAGCCACACCGGCGTGCCGTAGGGAATGCTCTCGCGGTCCACCGCGATGGAGCGGCCGGCCGTGAGCGGCACGCCCTGCGCACCGCGCGGGCCGAATGCGGCATCGACCTCGCTCATCGTTTCCTCGCGGAAGAACACGTAGCGCGGGTTGCTCCACATCATCTGCGCCACGCGCTGCGGGTTCTGCGCGGCCCAGGCCTTGGTGTCGTCGGGCCACTTGCCGACCTTGGTCACGCCCTGGCTGAGGAGCCACTGCTGCACGCTGCGGTAGGGCTGCTCGTTGGTGGCCGAGAAGGCCATGCGCACGGTGTGCTGCCAGCCGTTGGCCTCGGTGATGCGCAGCCGGCCGGAGCCCTGGATGTGCAGCATCAGCGCGTCGATCGGGTCGGCCATCCAGGCGATCTCGCGCCCGCGCAGCGCGGCCTGTGCCTCGGGCAGGGTCTCGATCTCCTGGCGCGTGTACCAGGGGCGGCGCGGCACGAGGCCGTCGGGCGCCTGGTAGATCGGCACGTTGAAGGTGGCGGTGGGCACGCGCGAGGCCTCGTACACCGGCTCGTAGTAGCTGGTGAGCTTGCCCTCGATCTGGCCGTTGAGCGCCTCGACGCGATAGGGCTGCAGCCGCTCGGTCATCCACTGGCGCTGCTCTTCGGGGGTGGCGATGGCGAGCTGGCGCACGTCGCGGCACAGCGGCGCGAAGGCGGCGTTGGGGCGCGAGCAGTTCGCCAGCAGCGCGATCCACGCTTCGTGCAGCGGGTCTTCGCCGAAGCCGGGCAGCTCGCCCCAGCCGACAGGCACCCACCGGCTCTTGGGGTGCGCGAGCGAGCCTGTGAGCGGACCGAGGTCGCGCGGCTGGCTGACAGGGGGGCGGATAGGCGGCTCGGGGGTGCGCGGGCCGGTGGAACAAGCGGCGAGCGTTGCTACGATCACAAGCCCGACCAGCCACTGGAGTCCATTTCTCATGGGTTTGATTCTGCTTGAAGCCCTCGCCGCGGGACTCGTGTTCATCCTGATCATCTGGTGGACCATGTTTTCCGGGCGCAACAAGGGTGAATTGCACGATGACGGCGACGAGCCCGAAGCCGGCCGCGTTACCGAAGAAGGGAAGCGCCCGCCCGAAGCGTGAATTGCTCGTGCAGTCCCCTGCCGCTGCGCACTGTCGGACAACCACTCCATTGCTATTACTTTGGTAGCAATCATCGCAGCATTCATGCGCGATGACGAAACTTTTCTTATTTTCCGTAGGGCTTTGAGCCCGTACCATCACGCACTCCCCGAAGGCTAAGCTGTGCCGCCTGATCCAACCTTGAAAGGGAACGCCATGAAAAAGTTCGTACTCGCCACCACCGCCGCCGCGCTCGTCCTGTCCGGCTGCGCGGGCGGCATGACCGACACGCAGCGCAACACCGGCATCGGTGCCGGCATCGGTGCGCTTGGCGGCGCAGCGATCGGCTCGGCCACTGGCGGCAACCGCGGCGCCATCGGCACCGGTGCGGTGGTCGGCGCGGCAGCCGGCGCGCTGGGCGGCTACCTGTGGTCGCAGCGCATGGAAAACCAGAAACGCCAGATGGAGGCCGCCACCCAGGGCACCGGCGTGGCCGTGACGCAGACGCAAAACAACGAGCTGAAGCTGCAGATTCCGAGCGACGTGTCCTTCGACGTGGGCCGCGCCAACATCAAGCCAAATTTCGCGCCGGTGCTCGACCAGTTCGCCAGCGGCCTGCGCGGCAACCCGAACGCCGAGGTGCGCATCATCGGCCACACCGACAGCACCGGCTCGGACGCCATCAACAACCCGCTGTCGGTAGAACGCGCCGCCAGCACCCGCGACTACCTCGTGGCGCGCGGCGTGAACGCTGCGATCTTCCGCATCGAAGGCCGCGGTTCGCACGAACCGATCGCCGACAACAACAGCGACGCCGGCAGGGCACAGAACCGCCGCGTCGAAATCTACGTGGGCGAGCGCGCGCCGCGAGGCTGACGATCTCCAGCACACGAAGGGAAACCGGCCGCGCTGAAAGGCCGGTTCCCGCCATCACCGTTCCATTGGTCCATTAAGAGGGAATCTCATGAGGAAGTTTGTTGTTTCTGGCGCCGCCGCCGCCGCGTTGCTGTTCATCGCGGGCTGCGCATCGCAGTCGGCGCCGCCGCCGGCCCCCGCGCCCGCAGCCGCTGCGGCCGCACCGGCCAACAGCTGGACAGCCCGCCTGGCCGCCCTGAAGACAGACCTCGAGACCTCCACCAAGGGCACGGGCGTCGTGATCGAGCAGACCGCCGACAACCAGCTTCACCTTGTGATCCCGAACGAGCTGTCGTTCGACACCGGCCGCGCCAACGTCAAGCGCAACCTGGCGCAGGTACTCGACAAGGTCGCCGAAGGCTTGAAGAGCGCCACCGCCGCCAGCGTGCGCGTGGTCGGCCACACCGACAGCACCGGCAGCGAGGAAGGCAACGAGCGCCTCTCGGTGAGCCGCGCCGACAGCGTGCGCAACCACCTCGTGAGCCGCGGCGTCTCGACCACCGTTATCACCACCGATGGCCGCGGCTCGCGCGAACCGCTGGCGGACAACGGCACGGCAGCCGGCCGCGCGCAGAACCGCCGCGTGGAAATCTTCGTCGCGGAAAAGGGCTAACCCCCAGGCTTCGCGCACTTCGTGTCGCTGCGCCAACCCCCTTGCAGGGGGCAACACCTGCGGCCCGGCAAAGCCGGTTCCGCGGTGTTCCTGAGCTAACCCCCAGGCTTCGCGCACTGCGTGTTGCTGCGCCGCCCCCCCTTGCAGGGGGCAACACCTGCGGCCCGGCGAAGCCGGTTCCGCGGTGTTCCGCGAAGAATCCGGCGCTAGAGTTCTCGTAGACGGTTGGCCAGTTCGACGGCCGACTTCACTTCCATCTTTTCGAACACGCGCGCGCGGTGGACCTCCACCGTGCGCACGCTGATCGCGAGCTGGTCGGCGATGAGCTTGTTGGGCAGGCCCTCGATCACCAGCCGCATCACGTCACGCTCGCGCTCGGTCAACTCGCTGACGCGCTCGGCAAGGCCCCGGCGCGCGCGCTGCACTTCCAGCGCCTGCAGCGACGCGTTCAGCGCGTGCTCGATGCGGTCGACCAGCGCGTTGTCCGAAAAAGGCTTCTCGCAGAAATCGAAGGCGCCGCGCTTGACCGCGTCGACGGCCGTGGGCACATCGGCGTGGCCCGTGAGAAAGATCACCGGCATCGCCGGCAGCAGGCCGCGCTCCACGATGCGGTCGAACAGCACCAGCCCGCTGGTGCCGGGCATGCGCACGTCCAGCAGCAGGCACAGCGGCTGCTGCGGCAGCGGGCCCTGGTCGAGAAACTGCTCGAACGCCTCCGCGCTCGCGAAGTGCTCGCTGGCCAGCCGCCGCGAACGCAGCAGCCAGGCCAGCGCCTCGCGCACGCTGGCGTCGTCGTCCACGATGAAGATCAAGCCGTCGATCAGCGGTTGCATGCCATGAAGTCCAGCAAAAAGTTGTTTGTCGTCTGAAGCGAGCTCAAGCCGCCGCCGGAAGCGTGAACCTGAACACCGTGCCGCGCGGTTTGTTGGGCTCGTACACCAGCGCCCCGCCGTGCTGCTCCACCACCGTGCGGCACAGGCTCAGGCCGAGCCCCATGCCGTCGGCGCGCGTGGTGAAGAAGGGCGTGAAGAGCCGCTCGGCCACATCCTGGCCGATGCCGCTGCCGAGATCGGCCACCGAGAACTCCAGCCAGCGCCGGCCGTCCTCCTGCACCGCGCCGCCCACCGCCGTGGCACGCGCCACGCGCAGCCGCAGCACGCGGCTGCCGACATTGTCGGGGCTGTCCATGGCCTGCATCGCGTTGCGCGCGAGGTTCAGCAGCACCTGCTCGACCAGGGTGCGGTCGCACATGGCCGCGGGCAGCCGGTCTTCCAGCACCACCTCGATGATCACGCCCAGCTTGCGCGCCTGCAGCCGCACCAGTGGCAGCACCGCGTCGATCAGCGCTTGCGGCGCCACGGCCTCGCGCGTGCGGTCGCGCCGGCGCACGAAGTCGTGCACGCTGCGGATCACCTGGCCGGCTCGGTCGGCCTGCTCGGCGATGCGCTTCACCGCCATCGCCACCTCGCCCTGGTCGCCCCTGGCGTCGGGGCCCAGCAGATTGAGCGAGCCGCTCGCGTAGCTGGCAATGGCGGCCAGCGGCTGGGTCAGCTCGTGGCTCAGCAGCGAGGCCATCTCGCCCACCGTGGCCAGCCGCGCGCTGGCCTGCAGGCGCTCCTGGCTGGCGCGCGAGAGCTCCTCGATGCGGCGCTGCTCGCTCACGTCGATGAACGCGCTCATCCAGCCGGTCTGCACCTTGTGCGCGTTGATCAGCGGCGCCTCGAAGATCAGCACCGGAAAGCGCGTGCCATCCTTGCGCATGAAGACCGATTCGAAGCCCTCGCGCGGCGGCATGCCGCCCGCGAGCCGGCGCGCCTGCCGCTGCTGGTACTCGTGGGCCAGCTCGGTGGGCCAGTAGGGCGCCTCCGCGTTGTCCGCCATGAGTTCCTCGGGGCTGAAGCCCACCATCTCGCAGAAGGCTGGGTTCACGTAGGTGATGCGGCCCTGCAGGTCGCGCGCGCGCAGGCCGGTGATGACCGAGTCTTCCATCGCCTTGCGGAAGGCCAGCGCATCGGCCAGGTCGCGCTCGGCGCGCAGGCGGCGGCGCGTGTCGCGCGCCAGCAGCACCAGCACCGACACCAGTGCGATGGAGATCGCCGTGACCAGCGCCGTCAGCATGTTCGGGAACAGGTCGGGCGCCGCGCGCCAGCCGTCCACGCGCAGCATCAGCGAGGTGCCCGGCAGGTCGATGAGCTGCTGCGAGGTGAACACGCGCGTGCCGGTGCGCCGCGAGCTGCCAAGCGCCACCAGCCGCGTGCCGTCGGCCTCGGTGAAGGCCACTTCCTGGCCGCGCGTGAGCGTGGGGCCGACCAGCTCGATCAGCGCGTCGCGCAGCGAATAGCTCGCCACCAGATAGCCGCCTGCGTCGATCGGCACGCACAGTTCCATCACCTCGATGCCGCCGCCGCCCGCGATGGGCACGTAGTGGCTCGGCGAATAGGCCGACGCACCCAGCTTGCGCGCGGCGGCGCAGGCCAGCGTCACGTCGGACTGATCGGGGCCGCGCGTGTCCTCGTCGAGCACGCGCATGCGGTAGGGCGTATTGACGGCCTGAAGCGGGCGCAGCGCGGAGTCGCGCCATTCGAGCCGCAGCCATTCGCGGTGCTCGCGCAGCAATGCCGAGGCCACCTCCGACCACTTCGCGGCATCGGCGCCCGGCGCCTGCGTGGCGCGCAGGCTCTGCGCGTTGCGCTGGAAGCCGCTGCGAAGGTCGGAGACCGCGTCGGCGGTGTCGCGGTCGAGCGCGGCCTGCACCTGCTCGACCTCGTGCCGGCCCGCGAGCCACACCACCGTGACCAGCAGCACCGACACCAGCACCGCCAGCAGCAGCCACAGGAACCAGCGCTGCCACAGCGAGCGCAGCCGCGCATAGGCCAGCAGCGCCCATCGCTGCGGTGCAACGGTCAGCAGCGCATCAGACATACCGGCAACACCGCCGCACGCAAGGTACGTGGCTTGTTCCAGGAACACCGCGGAACCGGCTTTGCCGGGCCGCAGGTGTTGCCCCCTGGAAGGGGGTTGGCGGCCACACGAAGTGGACAAGCCTGGGGGTCATTCCTAGATCACGCTGTGCGAGAGCACGGGCAGTTGAGTGCGCGTGCTCTGCACCTTCGCGGCGTCGATGTCGAACAGCACCACGCCTTCTTCGGTGGCCTGCTGCGCCACCACCGTGCCCCAGGGGTCGACGATCAGCGACTGGCCCCAGGTCTGGCGGCCGTTCTCGTGCGTGCCGCCCTGCGCGGGCGCGACCACCCAGGCCAGGTTTTCGATGGCGCGGGCGCGCAGCAGCACCTCCCAGTGCGCGGCGCCGGTGGTGCGGGTGAAGGCGCTGGGCACCAGCAGCAGGTCGGCGCCCTGTTTGGCGAGCGCACGGTACAGCTCGGGAAAGCGCAGGTCGTAGCACACGCTCATGCCCACGCGCCAGCGGTGGCCGTCGCGCGAGGGCAGCTCGAACACCACCGGCTTCGCACCGGGCGCGATGACGCGGCGCTCGTCGTAGCGCTCGGTGCCGTTGTCGAAGAAGAAGAGATGGATCTTGTCGTAGCGCGCCACGCAGCGGCCGTCGGGCGAGAAGGCCAGCGAGCTGTTGAACACGTGCTCGGCATCGGTGCTCTCGATGGGCAGCGTGCCACCGACGATCCACAGCCCGAACTCGCGCGCAGCATCGGCCAGGAAACCCTGCACCATGCCCGCGCCGGCGGTTTCGCGCAGGCCCAGCTTGTCGGTGTCGCGCGCGCCCATCATGCAGAAGTACTCGGGCAGCACCGCGAGCTCGGCACCGGCCGCGGCGGCCTGCGCGAGCAGGTCGTGGGCGCGCGCGAGGTTGGCTTCGCGGGCGATGGCCGACACCATCTGGATGGCTGCGACTTTCATTGCTTGTTCTCCGTTTTCTTGCCGTCGTCCGCGGTCTGCGAGGCCGGCGGCAGGCCGGGCGCGCCGGGAATGCTCTGCGGCAGCAGCTGCAGCGTGCGCGGCACCTTCGCTATTTTGGGGTCGGTCCAGGTGCCCTCGATGTGGAACTCCTGCGTGGCCGCGGCCGCGAGCGGCTTGCTCAGCACCCACTGCGCAAGAAAGGTGCCCAGGCCGATGGCCGGGTTGATGGCGGTGGCCACCAGCGCCGCGGTGCCGGCGTTGATCTCGGGCACCACCACCACGCGCAGGTTCTGCGTCTCGCGCACGATGTCGGCCGAGCCGTCCATCAGCGCGGCGGCGTTGACGCCCTTCATCTGCAGGTTGTTGGTGCTGGCGATGCCCTTGCTGATCTTCGCGTCGCCGCGGATGAAGTCGAAGGCGAAGCCTTCGCTGAACACGTCGCGGAAATCGAGCGTGAGCCGGCGCGGCAGCGCCTGCAGGCTCAGCACGCCCAGCAGCTTGGCCAGGCCGGGGTCGGCCTTGAGGAACTGGCCCTGCTCCACGTCGACCTGCAACTGCCCGCCCAGGCTCGGGTAGTCGAGCGAGAAGGGCGAGCCGCGCCAGTTGACGTCGCCCTCCATCCGCCCGCGCCCGCGCCGCAGCACGCCCGGCATGCCGAAGCGCGTGAGCAGCTCGCCGGCATCGGCGACGTCGAGCCTGAAGGTCATGGCGGTGCGGCGCTGGCCGGCCGGCGCGCCGGGCACCGCGGCCCAGGTGCCCTTGGCCGCGAAGCTGGCCTCGGGCATGGTGAAGGTCAGCTTGTTGAGCAGCCATTCGCGGCCCGCGCCGCCGCGGTTGACCGCGTCGATCTCGGCGCGGCCCAGGCGCTTGCCCAGCAGCTCGAAGTCGTCGATGACGATGTCCAGCGCCGGCAGGTTGCCGGGCTGCTCGTCGAGCAGGGTCTCGACCTGCGTGGCCTCGGAGGGCGCGATCTTCAGCCGCGCGAGCCGCGCGTAGAGGCGCCCGGCCTGCGCATGGCGGTACTCGGCATAGCCGCTGAGTTCGGTGGCGTCGACGTTGGCGCGCCAGACGCTGCCCTCGCGCGTGCCGCCGAGCACCACGTTGTGCAGCGTGCGGCCCGCGATGCCCAGCTGCTGCGCGCGCACCGCGATGCGCGTGGGCAGGTAGGCCATCGACGGATCGTCGGGGCGCTCGGGGGCATCCGCGCTCGTGCCGGTGGCCTCGCCCAGCAGGGCCTGCCAGGCCGCCATGTCGAGCTTGGCGACGTTGACGTTGGCGAACACACCCTTGTCGGGCAGGCTTGCCGTCTCGCCCTGCGCCAGGCCCACGCCGATGCTGCCGCGCAGCACGCGTGCCTCGTTGCCCACGAGATCGCGTACGTACTGGATGGCGCCGACGCGGCCGAGGTCCAGCGAGAGCTGGTCCTGCGTGGCCACCGTCGCGCCGTGCTTCGTGGTCTCGCGCGCGAGCACCTTCTTCTCGATGCGCAGCGGCATCTGTTCCTCGGCCGTCTTCACCAGCGGCGGCGGCAGCTGCAGCGCCAGGCCCTGCAGGCTGCTGGTGAGGGAGAACTCGGGCGCGCCGTCGCGCACCGAGAAGGTGGCGGCGTAGGGCGTGCTGCCGGTCGCCTTCTTCGCCAGGCGCGCGAGCCAGTCGACCTCGCGCGCGCCGCGCAGGCCGTCGGCGGTGGCCGTGCCCTGGGCCTTCAGCGCGACCTCGCGATTGGGGCCGCTGAAGCGGCCGCGGCCTTCGACACGGATGTCTCCGCCCAGCAGCCTGGCCTGCACGCCGGCCAGCGAGAAGCCGGTCTCGGTGAAGCTGACCGTGCCCTTCGTCTGCGTGAACGACGGTGCCTCGGGCACCACCTGCAGCTCGTTGTCGGCCAGCGCCACGCTGGCCTGCACCCTGGCGTTGTCCATGGCCTCCAGGGGCAGCTCCAGGTGCAGCTTGTAGTCGGCCGAGCCGGTGGCGCGCGCGGCCTGCATGATTTCGCCCACGCCGCCCGGCTCGAGGCCGGCCAGCGGCGCGCCCGCGCGCAGCACCTCGCCCAGCGGGCCCTTGGCCTGCACGTCGACGCGAAGCACCTGCGCGTGGTGCGACAGCTCCGGAATCAGCGCCTCGCCCTTGGTCACCTCGACGCCGTTGGTGCCGGCCAGGCGGCCGCGCGCGTTGCGCACCAGCATGCTGTCGCGCTCAAACACCAGCTCGCCCGACAGGCCCGTGAGCGCAGGCCAGACGCGAGGGGGCGTGCCGTTGCGCGAAGGCGCGGCGTTGGCGATGGAGGGCGGCGCGTAGGCGTAGTTGACGTCCGACACCTTGGCGACGATGCGGAAGTCGCCCTGCTTCGGGTCCTTGAACGGCATGTCGTGCAGGTCGCCGCGCACGCGGAAGTCGACGCTGCTCGCGACGCCCTTGGTGACGGCCTCGCGCACGTAGTCGCGCGTGTGCTGGGGAATGTCCATCGGCAGGTAGCGGAACACGCGCGTGCCGTCGGCGCGCGTGAGCTTGCCCTGCAGGTCGAGCACGCCCGGAAAGCGCGACTTGCTGCTCGAGGTGGCCGGATCGCTGGTACGCCAGCTGGCCTGGGCCTCGCCCTCGGCGTCGACGTTGGCGAAGCTGAGCTTGGACATCTGCAGCTGGGCGTTGCCATTGCCGTTGTCGAGCTTCCATTGCAGCTGCGTGGAGAGACGATCGACGGGAATGACCGGCTCCTCGAACACGCCGGGGAATTCGAGCGTGCCCTTCGCAATGGCGAGCGTGGCGGTGCCGCCGGTGTGGGTGGCGTCGAAGTCGACGGTGGCGCCGCTCAGGCCGGGGGTGCCGGTGTGGATCCTGTGCGGTGCCGTGGTGGTGGTGGTGGCGGCGGTCGTCGTTGCCGTTGTTGCAGCGGGCGTCGCTGCATCGGCCGCCGCCGGCTGGGAAGCGATGCGCAGCCCGCTGACCCGGCCCTTGGCCTGGTAGCGGGTGGGCGCGCCCAGCGAGCCCTGCCAGTTCAGGTCGACGTGCTCGACCAGGCCGCGCGGCCCGTAGCTGTCGAGCAGGCGGTGCGTGGCGTCGCCCAGCGGCAGCCGGTCGGCGATGAGGGCGAGCGCGGCCAGGTCGAGCCGGTCGGCGCGCAGCGCGCCGTGCTCGGGGGTACGGCCCCTGGCGGGCGTGTGCTGCAGCCAGAGGTTGCCGCCGGGCCAGCGCAGGCCGTCGGTGGTGTCGAACTGCAGCGCGGTGGTGGCGAACTCCAGCGTCTCCTCGGTGAGCTGGCCCGAGAGTCGGCCGGTGACGGCGCGCAGCACCAGCGGCTGCAGGCCCTTGTCGAGCGAGACGTCGACCTTGTCGAGCCCGAGGTCGGCCGCGCCGCCGACGACCTGGCCGTCGTCCACGTCGGCCCACAGTCGCAGCGCGCCGTTGCCTTCGCGGATGCGCGCGTCGAGCGAGACGTACTGGCCGAGCCGGGTGACGTCGATGTAGGGCAGGTCGACATAGATCTGGCCGTCCCAGGTCTGCCAGTGGCCGCTGCGGATGGACAGAAGAGGCTGGCGGAACTGGCCGCGCAGCGTGAAGCGCTCGCCCCAGCCGGCAGGCGGCGTGGCGTCCAGGCGCAGGCCGTGGCGCCGGGCGCTGTTGCGCGCGACGAAGCGCACGTCGGTCAGCAGCAGGGGCTCGGCCTGGCGCTGCTCGTCGGTCCAGCGCACGGTGCCGCCTTCGATGACCAGCTCGCGCTGCGCGAAAAACCAGTCGGCACCCCGGGTTTCTCCGGTCGTATCGGTGGCCATGTGCAAACCAGCCACATGGAGTTTTCCCTGAGAGTCGCGGCGCACATCGAGCTGCGGGCGCTCGATGTAGAGCTGCTCGAAGTTGAGCCGCCAGAGCGAGCGCGGCGACACGCTGGCCACCACGCGCGCGAGGCGAAGAGCCTCGCGGTTGTCGGAATCCTGCAGCACCACGTCGCGCAGTTCGAAGGCTGGGAAAAGCCCTTCGGAGCGGGCGGTGATCGATCCGATGCGCACCGGCACGCCGATGGCCTTGCTAGCCTGCGCCTCCAGCGCGTCTCGGAAATCGCCGATTCGCGGCACAATCCACGCGTGTAGGACAACGACCGACAGCGCCAGCAGAAGCCATGCAGCGATCAACAGACCCAGCAGCCAGCGCGCCGTCACAGCGGTGATTTTGAGCAGACGTGAAGGGGAAGACGCCGTGTCGTTCATTGAGGATCGCGCTGTGTCCGGAATTATGACCGCCAGCTTTCAGACGGGTTCCACGGAAACCAGCATCGGTGTGAACCAGTTGCCAGACACCATTTCTCCCAATTCTTCGGCGCCGAAAGACGCCTTCTCTTCGTATTCGAGGTTCGTGCAGCGCCTGCGCCGCAGGTATGCAGCCGAGCTTTCATTACTTCCCCCTGGCGCGCCGCGGCGCGAATCGATGACGGTGGCCTACGAGGCACTGCGCCAGCGCGGGGACGGCGTCGGCGACGCTCTGCGCATTGTGCGGCAGCTCGTGATGGAGCGGCTTGTAACTCTTGATTGCGACGAGCAGGCCCCGCTGGCCGTGGTGACCACCGCCGTCACCGAGCTGGCCGAGCTGGCGCTCGACATCGCGTGCCAGGAGGCCTGCCGCGAACTCGACGCGTCGCACGGCGCCCCGCTGGGCCCCGAAGGCCAGCGCGCGCAGCTGTGGATCGTGGGCATGGGCAAGCTCGGCGCGCGCGAGCTCAACGTGTCGAGCGACATCGACCTGATCTACCTCTACGACGTCGACGGCGAAACCAGGGGCGACGCCGACGGGCGTGGCCGGCTGGCCAACCAGGAGTACTTCGCGCGCGCCGTGAAGCGCATCTACGCGCTGGTGGGCGACACCACCGAGCACGGCTTCGTGTTCCGCGTCGACCTGGCGCTGCGGCCCAACGGCAACTCGGGCCCCAGCGTGGTCTCGCTCGATGCGCTGGAAGAGTATTTCCAGGTGCAGGGACGCGAGTGGGAGCGCTTCGCCTGGATGAAGAGCCGCGTGGTCGCGCCGCGCGACATCGTGCTCGCAGGCCAGGCCCAGGCGCTGCGCGGCGCGGTGCTGCCCTTCGTGTTCCGCCGCTATCTCGACTACAGCGTGTTCGATTCGCTGCGCGTGCTGCACCGGCAGATCCGCGAGCAGTCGGCGCGCCGCAGCGCCGGCCGGCCAGAGCGTGCCAACGACGTGAAGCTCTCGCGCGGCGGCATCCGCGAGATCGAGTTCACGGTGCAGCTGCTGCAGGTGGTGCGCGGCGGCCAGTTTCCGGAGCTGCGCACGCGGCCCACGCTCGACGCGCTGCAGCGCCTTGCGCGCGCCAACCTCATGCCGCAGGAAACGGCCGATTCGCTGGCCGCGGCCTACGAGTTCCTGCGCCGCGTCGAGCACCGCATCCAGTACCTCGACGACCAGCAGACCCACGTGCTGCCAGTGTCCGACGACGACCTGCGCTGGATCGCCCAGAGCATGGGCTACCCCAGCTGCTGCCCCTTCCTCGAGCAACTCGACACGCACCGCGAGTTCGTCGCGCAGGAGTTCGACAAGCTGCTGGGCGGCGAGAAGCCCTGCAACGGCAAGTGCAATGGCAAGAAGGCCGCCGCGCCCGCCGATCTGGCCGACCTGCTCGGCGACCTGCCCCCGGTGTTCGCCGAGCGCATCCGCGACTGGTGCGAGCAGCCCCGCGTGCTGGCCCTGCGCGAGGAAACCCGCGCGCGCCTGCGCCAGCTGGTGCAGCGCACCGGCCAGTGGCTGAAGGAACCCGATGGCGACGGCGCGGGCCAGACCCCGCGCCATGTCGACGCCGCCATGCGCTGGGCCGACTGGATCGAGCCGCTGCTGCGCCGCGAGAGCTACCTGGCGCTACTGGTCGAGCGCCCCGCCGTGCAGGAACGCCTCCTGCGCCTGCTGGGCGCCGCCAAGTGGCCCGCGCGCTACCTGATGCAGCACCCCGGCGTGATCGACGAGCTCGCGAGCGACGAGATGCTCTCGGGCCGCTTCGTCGCGGCCGAGTTCGAGCGCGAACTCGACGCGCGCCACGCATCGCTCACCCGTACCGGCGAAGCCGACGAGGAGCGGCTGCTGAACCTGCTGCGCCACGCACACCACGCCGAGGTGTTCCGCACGCTGGCGCGCGACGTGGACGGCCGCCTCACCGTCGAGCAGGTGGCCGACGACCTCAGCGCGCTGGCCGACGCCACGCTGCGCGTGACCGCCCGCTGGTGCTGGCCGCACGTGCGCAACCGGCATCGCGAGGTGCCGCAGTTCGCGATCATCGGCTACGGCAAGCTGGGCGGAAAGGAGCTGGGCTACGGCAGCGACCTCGACATCGTGTTCGTCTACGACGACGACGACGAGCGCGCCGGCGAGGTCTATGCGGCCTACGTGCGCAAGCTCATCAACTGGCTCACGGTGAAGACGCGCGAGGGCGACCTCTTCGAGATCGACACCGCCCTGCGGCCCAACGGCAACTCCGGCCTGCTGACCACCAGCTTCGAGGCCTACGAAAAGTACCAGCTCGGCCGCGGCAGCAACACCGCGTGGACCTGGGAGCACCAGGCCATGACGCGCGCGCGCTTCGTGCTGGGCAGCGAGGACCACGGCGCCGAGCTGGGCGCGCGATTCGACCAGGTGCGCGAGGCCGTGCTCGTGGCGCCGCGCGACCGCGAGGCGCTGAAGGCCGAGATCATCGCGATGCGCAACAAGCTGCGCGGCGCGCGGCCGGTGAAGGCCGACCGCTTCGACGTGAAGCACAGCCCGGGCGGCATGGTCGATGCCGAGTTCGCGGTGCAGTTCCTGGTGCTGTCGTCCTCGGCCGAGCATCCCGAGCTGATTCCGAACGTGGGCAACATCGCCCTGCTGCTGCGCGCCGAACTGGCCGGGCTGCTGCCCGAGGGCGTGGGCCGCGGCGCTGCGCGCGCCTACCGCGAGCTGCGCCGCGTGCAGCACCGCGCGCGCCTCAACGAGGAGCCCACGCAGGTCACGCCGCCCGCGCTGGCAGCCGAGCGCGACGCCATGCTGGCGCTGTGGAAGGCCGTATTTGGCTGAGGGAACCCGTTCCCCGGCCACCACCGCGCTGGCGGCGTGCGCGGTAGCCGTCGCCGTTCTTCTCGCGGGCTGTGCCAGCGGTCCGCGCAGCGGCGGCGGCGTGGCCAGCGGCCGCGACGGCCCCGGCACCAACATTCCGCCCGACCTCGCCAGCGTGCCCGACGCCGAGCCCCGCGTCGAGCCCATCCGCAGCATGGGCGGCACCAGCAAGCCCTACACGGTGCTGGGCCGCGGCTATGTGCCGATCACCGACGACCGGCCGTTCCGCGAATCGGGGCTGGCCTCGTGGTACGGGCGCAAGTTCCACGCGGCGTCCACGTCCAGCGGCGAGCCCTACGACATGTACGCCATGACGGCCGCGCACAAGACGCTGCCGCTGCCGAGCTACGTTCGGGTGCGCAATCCGGCCAACGGGCGCGAGGTGATCGTGCGCGTCAACGACCGCGGACCCTTCGTGGACGGCCGCATCATCGACCTGAGCTACACGGCCGCGCTCAAGCTCGACCTGCTGCGCGGCGTAGCGCCGGTGGAGATCGAGCGGATCACGAACGACGACATCCGCACGGGCGCATGGCGGCGCGATTCGGGGACTGCGTATGCGGCGGCTCCGGTTCCGGCTGCCGTTCCTGCGCCCGTACGTGTGCCGTCGGCGCGCGTGCCACAACAACCGGTGCAGGTGCCGGCCGAATGGACGGCGCCCGTCGCAGCAGCGAGCAACGATGCATCGCAGGTTTCGACGATGCCGGTGGCGCCGCAGACGCCGATGGCCGCTGCACTGCCGCCCGGGGCAGAGCCCGAATCGGCGCAGTCGCCGCCATCGATTCCGCCCTCTCGGCAGGCCATCGTGGTCAATGACCTGGCGCCGCTGCAGGCGGCGCCGGCGTCACCCTCTCCTGGCGCCGCGCAACCCTCGGCGGCGCTGCCGGGCTTCTGGGTTCAGCTCGGCGCTTTTCGCGAGCGGGATGGTGCACAGAGCCTGCTGACCCAGGCCGCGCGCGGCGTACCTTCGCTGGCGTCGCAGCTGCGCGTGTTCAGCGAAGCCGGAACGCATCGGCTGCAGGCGGGGCCCTTTGCCTCGCGCAACGCGGCGGGCGAAGTCATCGCCCAGTTGCGCGAGAGCCTGCACATCTCGCCGATGGTGGTGGAGCGCCGGTAGCAATCAGAGCAGCGGCTTGACCGCCACCGGCACGCCGCTGGCGACGTTGAGGCGGTTCCAGGTGTTGATCTGCGCGATCGCCACCGACAGCTCGGCAATTTCCAGGTCGCTGAAGTTGGCCTTGAGCGCCGCGAATTCGGCTTCGCGCGCGTCGTAGCGGTCGGCCAGCCGCGTGAGCGACTCGGCCCATGCCAGCGCGGCGCGTTCGCGCTCGTTGAAGAAGCTAACCTCGCGCCAGGTGGCGAGGCTGTTGATGCGCTGCCATTCCTCGCCCTGCTTGCGCAGGTCGCGCACGTGCATGTCGAGGCAGTAGGCGCAGCCGTTGATCTGCGAGACGCGGGCGTAGACGTAGTCGACCAGCACCTTGCCGAGCGTGCTCGACTCGATGGTGGCGTTGACGCCGAAGATGGCCTCGAAGGACTTCGGGACGAGCTTGAACCAGTTCAGGCGTGCGGTGGTGTTCATGGTTTGGTTTCTCCGGTGGGTTGCGATGGAATCGATCTGCTTACCTACCGAAGACGGGCGAGCCGGGCGCCCTGTGACACGCCGCGCGAATTATTTCGAGGAAAAGATCTGAGCGATGCGCGCGAGCTTGTCGGGGTTGCGCTGCGCGCGGATGCGCACGATGCGGTCGTTCTCGATCTCGAAGGTCTGGGCCGATTCGAGCTCGCCGTCGAGAAAGCGCAGCATGCCGGGCTCGCCGTTGATGTCGACGATCTCCATGCGCACCGCCGGGCCCATGCGGCGCCACAGCGAGTAGTAGAGCTGCGCGAGGCGCTGGCTGCCGCGCAGGATCTTGCTGAAGGTCTGCACCTTGCCGCCGCCGTCGCCGATGAGTTCGACGTCCTCGGACATCAGCGCCTTCAGCTCATGCAGGCTGCCGCGCGCGGCAGCGTCGGCGAAGGCGCGCAGCAGGCGCTCGTGGGTCTCGCGCGGCACGGTGAAGCGCGGGCGCCCTTCCTGCACCTGGAGCTTGGCGCGGTGCACGATCTGGCGGCAGGCGGCCTCGGTCTTGCCGAGGGTGAGGGCGATCTCGCCGTAGTCGGCGTCGAACACCTCGCGCAGCAGGAAGGCGGCGCGTGCCTCGGGCGCAAGGCGCTCCAGCATGGCGAGAAAGGCGACGGAAATGTTGTCGGCGCGCTCGAGCAGCTGTTCGGGCGTGGCGGGCGAATCAGGCTGACCGGTCAGCGTGGGCTCGGGCATCCAGGCGCCGATGTAGTGCTCGCGCTGGATCTTGGCGGCGCGCAGCCGGTCGATCGACAGGCGCGTGACGACGGTCACGAGCCAGGCTTCGGCGCTGTCGAGGGTGTCCCTGGCGGCTTCATGCCAGCGCAGCCAGGCGTCCTGCACGACCTCTTCCGCCTCGGCCATGGAGCCGAGCATGCGGTAGGCGATGCCCTGCAGGCGCGGGCGGTGGCGGTCGAAGGTGAGGGTTGCGTCGTCCATGCGGGAAAGACGGCCAGCGTCCCCGGTTTGTGACATGGATTCTGCAAAAAAACGCCCCGGCATGCGGGGCGTTTTCTGGTCTAGGTGCCTGGGCTTATGCGCCCTGGTATTCGGGCTTGGGGCCGAGGGTGGCCGCCAGTTCCTTGCGGTAGCGGTTCAGCTCCTGGACAGTCTTGAAGCTGCGGTTCATCAGCAGGCTCAGGTTGTGCAGGATGCGCTCGCCGACCTTGGTTTCCCAGACGGCGTCGAACTTGATCTGCTTGTCGAGCCAGTGCTCGAGCCAGTCGGGGTCGGGCATGCGGCTCTGCACGGTGTCGCGCGGGAAGTGCGCCTTGCTCACGTGCAGGTTGGTCGGGTGCAGGGCCTGGGCCGTGCGGCGGGCGCTGGCCATCAGGACGCCGACCTTGGTGAAGGCGGCACGGGCCTCGTCGCCGAACTTCTCCATGGCGCGCTTCATGTAGCGCAGGTAGGCGCCGCCGTGGCGGGCTTCGTCCTGGCTCAGCGTGGTGTAGATGTGCTTGATGACCGGCTCGGTGTGCCACTGGGCGGCACGGCGGTACCAGTGGTTGAGGCGGATTTCGCCGCAGAAGTGCAGCATGAGGGTTTCCAGCGGCGGGGCCGGGTCGAAGTCGAAGCGCACCTCGTGCAGCTCTTCCTCGGTGGGCGCGTGCTTGGGGCTGAAGCGCTTCAGGTACTCCATGAGCACCAGCGAGTGCTTCTGCTCCTCGAAGAACCAGATCGACATGAAAGCGGAAAAGTCGCTATCGTGGCGGTTGTCGCGCAGGAACATCTCGGTGGCCGGCAGTGCCGCCCACTCGGTGATGGCATTCATCTTGATGGTCTGCGCCTGCTCTTCCGACAGCAAGGAGGCGTCGAACGACTGCCAGGGAATGTCCTTGTCCATGTCCCAGCGGACGGATTCGAGTTGTCTGAAGAGTTCCGGATAGAGCATCTATATCTTTCTAAGGCCGTCGATTTTAATCGGCCCGTTTGGCGCGCCCATGACAGAAGCGCGATGATGCGGATACGCGCGCCGTCGCGGCACGGATGCGCACATCCCTTTTTGATTCAGGAGCCCGCCATGCGAACCCCCTTCCGATTGTCGATGCTGTGGCGTTGCGCCCCTGCGGTTTCCCTCGTGGCGAGCCTCGTTTCGACCGTTCCGGCCCACGCCCAGACGGCAGCCGCCGCGCCCGCTCCGGCAGAGGCCGCGGGATGCCCGGCGATCCTGCAACACACCTTCCCGCGGCTGCAGGATGAAAAACCCCAGTCCCTGTGCCAGTACTCCGGCAAGGTGGTCCTGGTGGTCAATACGGCCAGCTTCTGCGGCTTCACGCCGCAGTACAAGGGCCTGGAGTCGCTGGACATGAAGTACCGCTCGCGCGGCCTGGTGGTGCTGGGCTTCCCGTCGAACGATTTCGCCCAGGAATCGGGCTCCAACAAGGAAATCGCCGATTTCTGCGAAAGCACCTTCGGCGTGAAATTCCCGATGTTCGCCAAGTCCTCGGTGCGCGGCACCGACGCGAATCCGCTGTTCAAGCAGCTCGCGCAGGCCTCGGGCACCACGCCGAAGTGGAATTTCTACAAGTACCTGATCGGGCGCGACGGCAAGGTCGTGCAGGCTTGGTCGAGCATGACGGCGCCGGACGAGAACGGGTTCGTGAGCGTCATCGAGAAGCAACTCGGGCCGAACTGATCGCCAGCAGTTTTTACCGACCGGTCGATTTTTGCACCACCCCCCAGCCGGCCATCGGGAACAAACGTTTACAAACCAGACGGGAACCGTGCCGCCGATGCCGCGCTCCTAAATCGCGTGGGCAGTGACTGACTACTGACTTTCTGCCCCGCGGTTTTCATGTTGCGAGGTCTTCCGGGCGCTTGCCGTCTGGTCGAAATCCCGAGGCGATTCTTCTCCTCCTCCCTCCCTCCCTCCTTCGCGTCGGGGCGCCTCGCAGCATTTTTGTATTCGGGCCGGGCCAGGGTGGCGCGACAGCGCGAACCCGGTCCGCGCCACCCTCTCTGCTCGTTCCCCTCTGAATCCGGTTCACGCCATTGCGCGCAATCGGGTCATGGCCGAAAACGACGATCCCGACCCGCTGGCAGGACGAGCCCGAGGCGAAGCTCCCTGCTGGGACGTCCTGCGCCGACGCCGGGTTGATACACGCTGCGCGATCGCTGAAAGACAAAAAAGGCGCCTCGCGGCGCCTTTCGTAGGGCCCTGCGAGCTCAGGGCTTGGTGTCGATGAAGCTGGGCCGCAGCATCAGCTTGTCGAAAAGCTTCGCGAGGTTGCCGTAGTCCTTGCGCCAGTCGATCTCGGGGAAGCGCAGGTCCAGCCAGCCCAGCGTGCAGCCCACCGCGATGTCCGACAGGCTCAGGTGGATGCCGCTGCAGAAGGGCTTGTCGCCCAGGCCCTTGGCCATGGCGGCGATGCCGTCCTCGACCTTGGCGCGCTGGCGCTCGATCCAGGCGGCGCTGCGCTCGCCGTCACTGCGGCCGGCCCAGGTGGCTTCCAGGCGCCAGAGCACGCCAGCGTCCATGACGCCGTCGGCCAGCGCCTCCCAGGTCTTGACCTCTGCGCGCTCGCGGCCCTGCTGCGGAATCAGCTTGCCGACCGGCGACAGCGTGTCCAGGTATTCGACGATCACGCGGGAGTCGAACATCGCCTCTCCGCCTTCCATGATCAGGCAGGGGACCTTGCCCAGGGGGTTGGAGTTGGAGATGGTGGTGTCGGCAGCCCAGACGTCTTCGATCACGAACTGGTAATCGAGCCGCTTCTCGGCCAGCACCACGCGCACCTTGCGCACGTAGGGGCTGGCGGCGGATCCGATCAGTTTCATGAAGGCTCTCTCCCTATGTATTGATGACGTTTGTTAATAGTCATTTTAGGTGAACGGGAAAACCAGAGCCCGAATCGACCCCAAAGCGTCGCGCCGGCCCCACCGGGCGGCGGCCGCCTAAAATTGAGGCATGAGCTTTTCCACCGTTTCCGCCCTTTCCCCCCTTGACGGTCGCTACGCGGCCAAACTCGCGGCGCTGCGTCCGCTGATGAGCGAGCAGGGCTATATGCACCGGCGCGTGCAAGTCGAGGTGGCGTGGTTCATTGCGCTGTCCGACTGCGGTTTCGCCGAATTCAAGCCGCTGACCGGCGGCGCGCGCAAGTACCTGATGGGCCTGGTGTCCCATTTCTCCGAGGCCGACGCGCTGGCCATCAAGGAAATCGAGAAGACCACCAACCACGACGTGAAGGCGGTCGAGTACTGGATCAAGTCGAAGTTCGAGGCCCGTCCCGAGCTGCTCGCGGCCGCCGAGTTCGTGCACTTCGCCTGCACCAGCGAGGACATCAATAACACCAGCCACGCCCTGCAGATCCAGGCCGCGCGCGACAAGGTGGTGCTGCCGGCCATCGACGGCCTGATCGCCAAGCTGCGCGAGATGGCGCACCAGTTCGCCGGCGTGTCGATGCTCTCGCGCACGCACGGCCAGACCGCCAGCCCCACCACCGTGGGCAAGGAAATCGCCAACGTGACGGTGCGCCTGTCGAAGGCCCGCGAGCAGATCGCCGCGGTGAAGCTGCTGGGCAAGATGAACGGCGCGGTCGGCAACTACAACGCCCACCTGGCCGCCTGGCCCGACTTCGACTGGGAAGCCTTCAGCCGCAAGGTCGTGGAAACGCCCGCGCCGCTGGGCCTGGGCCTGAGCTTCCAGCCCTACAGCATCCAGATCGAGCCGCACGACTACATGGCCGAGCTGTTCGACGCGGTGGCCCGCGCCAACACGATCCTGATCGACTTCTCGCGCGACATCTGGGGCTACGTGAGCCTTGGCTACTTCAAGCAGCGCCTGAAGAAGGGCGAGATCGGCTCCTCGACGATGCCGCACAAGGTCAACCCGATCGACTTCGAGAACGCCGAGGGCAACCTGGGCCTGGCCAACGCGGTGCTGCGCCACCTGAGCGAGAAGCTGCCGATCAGCCGCTGGCAGCGCGACCTGACCGACAGCACGGTGCTGCGCAACATCGGCGTGGGCTTCGGGTACGCCACGCTGGCCTATGCGAGCCTGGCCACCGGCCTTGGCAAGCTCGAGCTGAACGATGAAGCGCTGGCCGCCGACCTCGACGCCTCGTGGGAAGTGCTGGCCGAGCCGATCCAGACGGTGATGCGCCGCTTCGGCGTGCAGGGCGCCTACGAGCAGCTCAAGGAAGTGACGCGCGGCAAGACCGTGACCGCCGAGGCGCTGCACGGGCTGATCCGCTCGCTGGACATCCCGGAAGCCGAAAAGGCCCGCCTGCTGGCGATGACTCCCGCCAGCTACGTGGGCAAGGCGGCGGAACTCGCCAGTAGAATTTAAGCGTCCTGTATCGATGCAACAGCCGCCTGAAGGCGGCTGTTTTGCGTCGGTGGTTATCCTTTTCCAGCCAACGCCCCGCCGGGCGCCAGCCAGCAACTTCTGCGAGGGGCCCGCCGCCCCTCTGTTGGTCATGCGCGCCCCTCTGAGACGCCTCTGGCTCAAGGTCCATCGCTGGATCGGCCTCACGCTCGGTCCGATCCTCGCACTCACCGCACTGCTCGGCGCCATGCTGGTGGTGGGGCTGCCGCTCGACCGCTGGGCACATCCCGATTTCTTCATCGCCCATTCGGCACGTTCGACCCCGGCCGGCGATGCCACCAAGGCCGTGCTGCCGCTGGAGGCCCTGCGCCAGCGCCTCGCGGCCGAGTTCGGAACCGACGCCGACTTCACGCTGCGCCCGCCGCGCAAGCCCACCGACACGCTGCAGGTGCGGGTGCGGGTGCGCGGCAAATGGGAAGGCACGCTCTACCTCGACCCCGCCACCGGCGCCGAGCAGGGACGCCGGGGCACGCACGAGGGCGCCTACAACATCCTCTTCGAGCTGCACAGCAGCCTGCTGCTGGACGACACCGGCAAGGGCGTGCTCGCCTTCGCCGCGCTGGCCTACCTGTTCCTGCTGGTCACGGGCATCGTGCTGTGGTGGCCGGTGCGCTGGCCGCCGTCGCTGCGCATCGTGCTCGACCGCGGGCTGCTGCGCGGATTGTTCGACCTGCACCGCACCGGCGGCGCGGTGCTCGGCCTGCTGATCGCGGTGTCGGTGGCCACGGGCGCGTACATGGCGTGGCGGCCGCTGGGCAACTTCATCTCCAGCGCGATGGGCCAGCAGCCTGTCAAGGCGCCGGTGATCCCCAAGGGTACGGCGGCCGGCCCGCTCCTGCCGCTGGACGAGCTCGTGGCGCGCGCACAGCAGGTCTACCCCGGCCAGCCCATCGGCTTCATACAAGTGCCTGCCAAGGCCGGCCGGCCGATGCGCGTGCGCTTGCGCCTGCCGGACGATCCGCATCCGAACGGCATCGGCTCGGTGTGGCTGAATCCGGTGACCGGCGAGGTGCTCGCCGCGCGCAAGTGGCAGGACCTCGACGCCGGCAACGGCGCGGTGGCGGTGATCTATCCGCTGCACACCGGCGAGCTCGGCGGGCCGCTGCACGAGGCGGTCACTGCCCTGCTCGGCCTCGCGCTCGGCGGCCTGGGCCTGAGCGGCGTCTGGCTCTGGTGGCGCCGACGCGCCATGGCGAGCGCCGCCCGCGGCGACGACACGCTTTCCCGAGGCACGACCGCGCCCTAGCGGCTCCACGCCGCGCACGACCTGCTTCTTCATCACCAGAAAACCCGTAGGAGGGATCTCCCTTGTCGTTCACGCACAAACGCACAGCCATCGCGATGGCGCTGCTTCCCCTGAGCCTGCAGGGCTTCGCCGCCGAGGCCGAGCCAGCAGCAGCAGCAGCCGACGCGGCCAAGTCGCTGGAAACCATCACCGTCACCGGCGACTGGCTGGGCAGCCCCAGCGAAACCAAGGTGCTCGAGCACCCCGGCGCGCGCAGCATCATCGAGCGCAAGCAGATCCAGGAAAGCGGCTCGTCCAACGTGCGCGACGTGCTGCGGCAGATGCCCGGCGTGCAGGTGCAGGAGAGCAACGGCACCGGCGGCAGCGACATCTCGCTGAACGTGGGCGTGCGCGGCCTGACCTCGCGCCTGTCGCCGCGCTCCACCGTGCTGCTGGACGGCGTGCCGCTGGCCTACGCGCCCTACGGCCAGCCGCAGCTGTCGCTGGCGCCGCTGTCGCTGGGCAACCTCGAAGCCGTCGACGTGGTGCGCGGCGCGGGCTCGGTGCGCTACGGCCCACAGAACGTGGGCGGCATCATCAACTTCGTCTCTCGTTCGATCCCGAAGCGGTTCTCGGGCGAGGTGAGCGTCGGCGTCGAAAGCGCCGGCCACGGCGGCGGCACAAAGACCACGCCCAATCTCTTCATCGGCGGCACCAACGAGAACGGACTGGGCCTGGCGCTGCTGTACTCGGGCACGCATGGCGACGGCTTCCGCCAGAGCAACGACCGCACCAGCATCGACGACCTGATGCTCAAGGGTGCCTACCGCATCTCGAAGACCGACGACGTCGCCATCACGCTGCACCACTTCGAGGGCAAGGGCCGCATGCCCGGCGGCCTGACGACCGCACAGTTCGCGGCCAATCCCTTCCAGTCGGACCGCCCCTTCGACGAGTTCACCGGCCGCCGCACCGACGGCTCGGTGAAGTACACGCACAACGACGGCGTGAACAAGTTCGAGATGCTGACCTACTACACGGACTCGTACCGCAGCAGCTTCCTCGAGCAGGAAGGCACCGGCGCGAACAATGGCCGCCGGCGCCTCACCTCCGCGCCGCGCAACTACAAGACCTTCGCGGTCGAGCCGCGCTACTCGCGCCTGATCGATTCGGGCAGCGTGGTGCAGGAAGTCAGCGTCGGCTACCGCTACCTGAAGGAAGAGGCATCGGAAGTCGCGACGCGCAGCGCCTACTACCAGCCGCGCCCGGGCTTCAACGCCTTCGGCCTGGCCAACCCCGCCTACCAGACCAGCAAGGGCGGCACGACCGCGCATGCGTTCTACTTCGACGACCGCATCGACTTCGGCAACTGGACGATCACGCCCGGCGTGCGGCACGAGTCGATCCGCTCGTTCAACGACGTCTACACCATCACGAACGGCCGGGCCACAGGCGCGATCTATCCGAAGATCGATTCGGACGAATGGCTGCCCACGCTGTCGGTGCTCTATCGCATGAGCGACCGCTGGTCGGTGTTCGCGAACGCGGGCGTGTCGTTCGGGCCGCAGCAGTACGCGCAGCTCGCGCAGTCGACCACCGGGCTGCACCCAGAGAAGGCCAAGACCTACGAGATCGGCACGCACTACAAGGGCGAGGCCTGGAGCGGCGAGCTCACGCTGTTCAACATCAACTTCGACAAGGAGCTGCTGCTGGCGCGCTCCATCACCGGCGACGTCGGCCAGTGGACCGACCTGGGCGCGACGCGTCACCGCGGGCTGGAATCGGCGCTGCGCTACGACCTCGGCACGCTGAGCGAATCGCTCAAGGGGCTGTCGGTATCGGGCACGTACACCTACACGCAGGCCATCTCGAAGGCCGGCGCATTCGCCGGGCGCGACCTGCCCTTCTACTCACGCCAGGTGGCGACGCTGGGCGCGCGCTACGAGCGCGGGCCGTGGACCTTCAACGCCGACATCTACGCGCAGTCGAAGCAGCGCTCGCCGGGTTCGCCTGATGACGGCGCAAGGTACGTCACGCTGGAAGACGCCACCGGCCGGCTGGGCGACATTCCCGGCTATGCCACGATGAACCTGCGCGCGGCCTACGACTTCGGGCCGTCGATGAGCAACCTCAAGGTCGCGGTGGGCGTGAAGAACCTCTTCGACCGCCGCTACTTCAACCGCTCGATGGACAACAACGGCGGCAAGTACGTGGGGCAGCCCCGCACGGTCTACCTGCAGGCCTCGGTGGCGTTCTGAGGCTTCGCCCGAGGGGTGCCGGCGGGCGCCGGGCCTAAACTCGCGCACCCATGGCCCTCAAATCCACCATCTTCAAGGCCACCCTCGCGGTGGCCGACATCGACCACGGCTACTACGCCGACCACGCGCTGACCCTGGCGCGCCACCCCAGCGAGACCGACGAGCGAATGATGATCCGGCTCGTCGCGCTCGCGCTCAACGCCCACCAGCTGCAGGACGTGTGCAACGGCGACGGCACGCTGGCCTTCGGCGCCGGCCTGTCGAACGTCGAGGAGCCCGACGTGTGGCTGCGCGACTTCACAGGCGAGGTCAAGCTCTGGATCGAGGTCGGCCAGCCCGAAGACAAGCCCATCATCAAGGCCTGCAACAAGGCCGACGAGGTGATCGTCTACGCCTTCAACCACGCGGCCGAGATCTGGTGGCGCGGCATCGAGAACAAGCTCACGCGGCCGCAGAACCTCAAGGTGTACCGCGTGCCGACCACTGCCTCGCAGGCGCTGGCCGCGCTCGCGCAGCGCAGCATGCAGCTGCAGGCGACGATCCAGGAAAACACGCTGACGCTGGGCGACGGCGTCAACAGCGTCGACATCGAACTGGCGCGCTGGAAGTAAGCGCCGCAGCCAGACTCAGGCGGCCGGCATCATCTGGCCGCACTGCCAGCACTGCTCGAAACCGCCCTCGACCTGCTCGCCGCACACGCAGCGCCAGCTGCGCTGCGGACGGTGCTGCAACTCGTGCAGCAGTCGCTTGGCAAGATCGAACTGGTTCTCGTCGTCGATCCAGATCTCGGGCAGGCACTGGTCGGGCGGCAGCTGGCCCATCACCGCGCCGAGGAATTCGCGCTGCACGGTGGCGGCCACGCCCTCCTCGCGCAAGGCATGCGCCCACACGGTCGCGATCGCGAGATTGGGAGCTTGCGCGAGGCGGCGCATGGTCAGGGGGCCCAGTTCTTCTCGTCGTCGGGATCGAACTCGGGCTCGTCGGCCGACGCAGGCGAAGACGGATCGCGCTCCGCCTCGCGTGCGCGCTCGGCATAGCGGTTGAAGCGCCAGGCCGAGTCTTCCATGGTGATGCGGCGCCATGTGGCGCGCTTCTCGACGGGCGACATGCCGGGCCAGAACTGCACTTCGTCGAAGCTGCGGCCGCAGCCCTTGCACTCGTCGTCGCCCTGGCTGGTGGAGCAGATGGCGATGCAGGGCGTGTCGGGCGTGCTGTCGTACCAGGCCATCCAGGCGGCCCAGGCCTTCTGCGGAAAGCCGACCTCGTCGACCTCGTCCTCGTGGTGGAAGACCATGAGCGCGTAGACCTCGGCCAGCGCCCGCAATTCGGGACCCAGCGTGACTCCGTCGGGCGAGGGAGTCCTGTCGCGCCAGTAGTTGATGGCGGCCTCGATGTCGGTGATGTGTATGGCGGCCATGGAGCGTGAAAAAGCAGCGGACGGCGATCATAGTCCGGCAATGTCCCGAAGCATCAAAGGGACATGATTGCTATGAAAACAAGAGCATCACACCTTGTATTCATGCGCACTTTGAAGCGGTTCTCTTTAAATTTCTGAAAACTTTCGATTGCGCCACCTGGAGCTTGGATGCTCTAATCCGCCGCACGAAGGGGAGTAGCTCCCGAGCGCTGTCGGCCACGACGGCGCGAATCGTCAGGTCGTCAATACGAAGCAAAACACTTCCGGCCTGCCGGGCAACGTACGCGCTCTATTTTTCGCGCGCACGCTGTCGAGCAAGACCTTCGATTTGAACCTGTGCAGGTTTGGTCGAAGCGTTCGCAAGTCCCCGGAATCACCCGGCCTTCATTCCTCGCTTTCGACCCGCCCCGCACGGGATGAATCGAAACGCATAGACATGCGCCTTCCGTCGTCACCCCTGAAGGGAGAGGCAGGGGCGCGAAGACAAAAGAGGAAAGCTATGGAAATGTTCATGACCCCGGAGTTCTGGGTCGCAGTCGGTCAGATCATCATGATCGACATCCTGCTGGGCGGCGATAACGCCGTGGTGATCGCGCTGGCCTGCCGCAAGCTCCCGCCGGCCCAGCGCACGCAAGGCATCCTGTGGGGTACCGCGGGTGCGATCGCGCTGCGCGTGATCCTGATCTTCTTCGCTCTGACCCTCCTGGCCATTCCGTTCCTGAAGCTGGTGGGCGCGATCCTGCTGCTGTGGATCGGCGTCAAGCTGCTGGCTCCCGAACACGACGACGCGCACGGCAACATCGCCGGCAGCGACAAGCTGTGGGGCGCCGTCAAGACCGTGATCGTGGCCGACCTCGTGATGAGCGTCGACAACGTGATCGCCATTGCAGGCGCCGCCCAGGGCGCCGGCGACAGCCACCAGATGCCGCTCGTGATCTTCGGCCTGCTCGTGAGCATCCCGATCATCGTCTGGGGCAGCCAGCTGGTCATCAAGCTGATGGACCGCTTCCCGATGATCATCACTGCCGGCGGCATGCTGCTCGGCTGGATCGCCGGCACGATGGCCGTGTCCGACCCGGCCCTGGCGAACACCGCCGCCTGGACCTGGGTGCCGAAGGTGCCGCAGACCGACGTGATCAAGTACGCAGCCGGCGTCCTCGGTGCGCTGCTGGTGCTGGTGATCGGCAAGTGGGTGGCCGCGCGCCATGCCCGCAACAAGCACGAGGAACCGGCGGTGACGACCGGCTGAGCGCCGGTGGTCATTGCCCCCGACCGCGAACGAACTTCCTGTCCAACCCAGTCTCTGTCACTCTAACTACCTGAAGGAGCACGCCATGGAAAAGATCATTCTTTACGTCGACGACGCCACCTACGCCTGCGAGCAGTTCGCCGAACTGGCGCCGGATGCCAACAGCGTCGTGGCGCGCCATTGGGTGCTCGTGGCCTGCGCTCCGCGCATGACGCATCGCATCAGCAAGTGGGTGAGCCACAGCGCCCGCGAGAACTGGCGCGCCAAGTGGTTCAGCAAGGTGCAGGCGCAGATGACGCCGCTGCTGGAGCGCAACGGCGGGCAGGTGACGGCGGTGCTGGCCAAGGGCCCGCTGGCCGAACTCACGGCGCAGCTCAAGCGCGAGCATTCGGCCGCCCACGTGGTCGATGCGCGTCGTCCGAAGGTCGGCGTCGACCTTGAGCCGGTGACGCCGGACCAGACGCCGCCGCACCAGTCGGGCTGGGCATTTCCCGGCGCGGTGATGGGCATGGGCGCGCTGCTGGTGCTGGCGAACGAGCTGGCCGAGTAAGACCGCAGGAAGCAGCCTCCCAAATCGACGAGCCCCGGCGCGGCAACGCACCGGGGCTCGTTGTCTTTTGCGGGCCCTGGTGGGGTATCCTGCCGCCATGCGCATCATCCTCAAATGGCTGCTCAGCGCCGTGGCGCTGCTGGCGGTCGCCTATCTCTACAGCGGCGTCCAGGTCAACAGCTTCGGCTCCGCGCTGATCGCCGCGGCGGTCATCGGCCTGCTCAACATGATCGTGCGGCCCGTGCTGGTGATACTGACGCTGCCCGTCACCATCGTCACCCTGGGGCTCTTCCTGTTCGTCATCAACGCGCTGCTGTTCTGGGCCGCCTCCGGCCTGCTGGGCGGCTTCCACGTCAACGGCTTCCTGGCCGCGCTGATCGGCTCGCTGCTGTATTCGGTGCTGGGGCTGCTGATCGAGTCCGCGCTGGGCGGACTGCTCTCCAAACGCTGAGCGCCCGGGAGCGCTCGAGTTACTTGAGCGGCGGTTCCGCCGCCTGCTCCTTCACCAGCACCTCCACCGCACGAGCGCGGGTGTCGATGATCGACGCCTCGTAGTGATCGACCACCTTGGACTGGCGGACGATCTCCTGCGCGGCCTTGAAGCGGTCGCGCGCCGCGGGGTAGTCGAGGATCGCCACGTTCGCCTCGGCGTCGGCGCGCACCGCGCGCAGCGTGTCGTTCTGCGCGCCATAGAGGTTGCCGAGCGCGCGCCAGACCGTCGCGTCGCGCGGGTTGGCGGCGACCCAGTCGCGCAGCACGGGAATCATCGGCGCTGGCTGGCGCATCGCCGTAGCGGCCTCCGCCGACAGCAGCATCTCGGGCCGCTCCTTCGACCTGGCGTCCAGCAGCGCCGCCGCCTTGGGCGCCGCACCCGCGGCAAGCTCGATCTCCGCGCCGAGCCAGCGTGCCTGCTTTGCCGCGGCAGGGTCGTCCGCCACGCGCGCGGCAAGGCGCTCGGCCAGGGCGCGCGCGGTCTTGTAGTCGCGCATCTCCTTTGCCGACAGCGCCGCCGCGTACAGCGTGCCCGCCTGCTGCGCCGGCGAGCTCTTCGCGAATTCACCGCTAGAGGCCGAGTCGATCCATAGCCGCAGCACGTCGACGCCGGGGCGGGTGAGCACGCGGGCGCGCGAGGCGATCATCGCGTGGTCCATGGCCAGCGGCTGCGGCGGCACCGTATCCATGTTGAACTGGAAGCGGCCCTGCATGTCGGAGATGCGCTCGGTCGTAAGCGGGTGGCTGCGCAGATAAGGATAGGAGCCGTTGTCGTTGAGGCGCGAGGCGTACTGCAGCTTCTCGAACATCGTGGCGGCGCCCTGCGGCGCGAAGCCGGCCTGCGTCATCACGCCGAAGCCGATGCGGTCGGCCTCGCGCTCCATGTCGCGCGAGAAGTTCAGCTGGTTCTGCGCGAACATCGCCTGGCTGCCCATGATCATGGCCTGCCCGGCATCGCCGTTGCGGCTCTTGCCGGCGGCGATCATCCCGAGGATCAGGCCGGCGATCATCAGCGGCATCTGCCGGCCCTGCTTCGTCATGATCCGCGAGATGTGGCGCTGCGTGACGTGCGAGAGCTCGTGCCCCAGCACCGTGGCCAGCTCGTCGCGGCTGCCGACCACCGCCACCAGCCCGAGGTTGAGCCCGAGGTAGCCGCCCGGCAGCGCGAAGGCATTGATGTTGCGGTCGCGGCCCAGCAGGATCGTCCAGGCGAAGCGCTCGTCGAGCTCCGGCGTGAGTTCGCCGCGCGCGCGGGCGGCGACCAGCAGGCGCTGCCAGATGTCCTGCACGTAGGCGGCGATCACCGGGTCGTCGATGTAGTCGGTGTCGCGGTAGAGCTCGCGGGCGATCTGGTCGCCCAGATGGCGCTCGGCGCTGGCGGTCATCTCGCCGCCGTCGCCCATGCCGGGGAGCACCTGCTGGATCTGCGCCAGCGCGGGCACCGGCAGCAGCACTTGGGAAGCTATCAAAACGCTAGCACACAAGGCTTGCAGGGTGGGCCTCGGCAGGCTTCTGGAGTGGGGTTGGGGAGTCAAGCGCGGCATTCCTCGTCTGTGGCTCGGGCTCGTATGATGCACCTCCAACCTGATCGTTCACCCATGAGCACCCTCACCCATTTCGACGCCCAAGGCCAGGCCCACATGGTCGACGTCGCCGCCAAGCCCGCAACCCACCGCGTGGCCGTCGCCACGGGCCGCATCGAGATGCAGGCGGCGACGCTCGCGCTGATCGAGTCCGGCACGGCGAAGAAGGGCGACGTTCTGGGCATCGCGCGCATCGCGGGCATCCAGGCGGCGAAAAAGACCAGCGACCTGATTCCGCTGTGCCACCCGCTGGCGCTGACCCGCGTGGCCGTGGCCTTCGCGCTGGCCGACGCGGGAAGCGCGCCCCAGGTGGTCTGCACGGCGACCGTCGAGACCGTGGGGCCGACGGGCGTGGAGATGGAGGCGCTGACGGCCGTGCAGGTGGCGCTCCTGACGATCTACGACATGTGCAAGGCGGTGGACCGCGGCATGCGGATCACCGACGTGCATGTGCTGGAGAAGCACGGGGGGAAGTCGGGGAGCTGGGTGGCGGGAGCCTCCGAGTAGCTCGACGAAGCCTCCCCCGAAGCATTCCGTGCCGCGGCCAGGACACGTCGTCCTCGACCGGGTGGCATCGCGCCAGCCACAACAAATGACCGCCCCGGCCAAGCCGCACGTCTGCTGCGCTTGCGCCTGACCTGCCCGGGCAGGCAGAGGCCGCAAGTCGGCTGAAACGCCGATCGTCCCTGAGCCGCTGCACAGCATGTGCTGTGCAGCACGCCCCCTTCCCTTCATCCACTCGCGTCGCGAGCAGGTATCAGCGATGCCTGCGGCACAGCGCCGCCCCCCAAATCCGTCGAGTCCGACAACGGATCGACAACGAATGTCTCCTGACGGTTGCCATAGCCCGACGAGCGGCGCACCGATCACGACTCGCGTGCCGCATCATTCATAAACAATTTTAGACAAAGTTAACAGCAGTTAACACGATGAAGATCTCTTTTGTTAACAAATCGCTTCCCGATCGATGAACTCCTTTTCCCGTCAAGCAAGAAATGCCGGCCGCGTTGCGGGTTTCACGCTGATCGAGGTGCTCGTGTCGATCGTCGTGCTGTCCTTCGGGCTGCTGGGCATGGTCGCGCTGCAGGCGGCGTCGCTGCAGGCCAATCGCGATGCCCGCCTGCAGTCGATGGCGGTGGTGCTGGCCCGCGAGCTGGCGGAAATGATGCGGGGCAACAAGGACCAGGCGCTGCTCGCCACAAACAATCCTTATCTGACTGGCAAGTTGTCGAACCCGTTGGTGGCCCCGAGCGCGTCCTACTGCCTTTCGGTCGGAAGCTCGTGCAACACGCCGGAGAAAGTTGCGCAAGCCGAACTGACCGACTGGCTGGCACGGGTGGACGACGCGCTGCCGGGCGCAAGCGTCCGCATCTGCCGCGACGCCGCGCCCTTTGCATCGGACGGCACGGCGCAGTGGGGCTGCACCTCCTCCGACAGCAGCGATCCGATCCTGGTCAAGATCGGCTGGAGCCGGCCGTCCCTGAAGAGTGGCGACACGAACGTCTGGAAGGCGTCGGACCGGCCTTCCGTGGTGCTGGCGGTGACGCCGGGGAGCACGCTTTGATCGCCTCCTCCCTTCCCGCCTTCTCCTCGTCCCGCCGCGCCGTTCGCGGCCTCACGCTTGTCGAACTGCTCGTGGCCATGGCCGTGGGCCTGGTGGTCGTGCTGGCAGCGGTATCGGCCCTGTCGGTGGCGCAACGTGGATTCACCACGGTCGATGCGGCTTCGCAGCTGCGTGACAACGGGCGGTTCGCGGCGGACACGATCCAGCGCATCGGCGTGCAGGCCGGCTACAAGGATGTGTTCTTCGCGGCGACACGCCCGAAGTCCGCCGCGAGCAACCCGGCGCCCAGCGTCATGGGGTTCAACAACGCCAAGGTCGACCTCTCCGATCCGCTGGCCGCATCCAGCGAATGGCCGAGCAGGGAAGCCGGCGCGGGCAGCGACGTGCTCATCCTGCGCTACCAGGTGGCGCAGACCTTCGCGCTCACCGCGGACACCGGGGCCGACAAGTCCATGATCGACTGCGCCGGCAACGCGCCCTCGACAGCGCCGAACGCCAACGAGGCGGGTGCGCGGTACACGCGCATGGCCAGCATCTTCTCGGTGGGGCAGAGCCAGGGCGAGCCGTCGCTGCTTTGCACCTACTACGACGCGGCGACGAGTGCGTGGAAGTCCGCGCCCATCGTGCAAGGCGTCGAGAACTTCCAGGTGCTGTACGGCGTCGATGGCGTCACCGCAGGCCAGGCTCCTGCGAAGAATGCTGCGGTACCCGATGTTCCGAACGCCTATCTGCGGGCCGACCAGATGGAAGTCGATGGCGATGCCGCCGCAACCCTTGCGAATTGGCGCCGGGTGCGCAGCCTGCGCATCGGCATGGTGTTGCGCAGTGCCAAAGGTGCCGCGCAGGACATGGATGCGCAGACCTTCCATCCGCTCGGCGTCGCAAAAGGCAGTGATAAAGGTCAACGCGGCAGCGCATTCGCAGTCGGCGACGACGCCGGCACCACCTTCCAGCCGACGCCCGACGGACGGTTGCGCCAGGCCATGACCTTCACGATCCATCTTCGCAACGACCAGGGACTCTGAATGAAGCATGGCCTCTTCAGCCGCCCTGGCCGCCCCAGTCGCCCCAACCGCCAGGCTGGCGCCTCGCTGATCGTCGTTCTGCTCCTGCTGGTGATCGTCTCCATCCTCGGCGCGGGCGCGGCGCAGATCGCCACCATGGGCGAGCGCAGCGCTCGCAACGACCGGGACATGCAGGTCGCCTGGCAGTCGGCCGAAGCGGCGCTGATGGATGCCGAGTTCGACATCCACGGCCCCGCTGCCTCCAGCCGGCGTGCCGTGTTCACCGACATGGCCAACACCAACGCCTTCGTCAGCGGTTGCGGCAGCTCAGGCAACAGCAAGGGCCTGTGCGCGCTCGAAACAACCGGCAAGCCCGCCTGGCTGGCGGTGGACTTCACCGCGACCACCGGCGCCAAGACCACCGCCTACGGCGAGTTCACCGGCCGCAGCTTCCCGGCGGGCGACAAAGGCATCCAGCCAGCCAGGGCGCCGCGCTATGTCATCGAACCGATCGAAGACCCGGCCAACCGCGACGCCTCGGGCGGTTCCGCCAGATACATCTTCCGCGTGACGGCCATGGGCTTCGGCCCCCGGGCCGACATCCATGGCGTCGTCCAGATCATCTATCGCGACTGACGCGAGCAGCCTTCCATGACAACGTTCTCTTCCCATCCAAGGCCCTGGTTCAAGCGGCCGCGCGTGCTCGCGCAGCTCGCGCTCCCACTGGCTGCGGCGGCCTTGCTCGCGGTGTCGATCGCGGGCAGCCGTACGACGGCACCCGACATCAGGCCCATCGCACTGGCGAGCGAGCCGCTGTATGCGACCACCTCCGGAGACAAGCCCGCCCTCACGCTGGCACTGTCGGTGGAGTTCCCGACCGTCGGAGCGCAGTACACGGCCGGCGGCACCTCCGACAACACGTACAGCAACCTGAACGAGTACATCGGTTACTACGACGCGAATGCCTGCTATGCGTACAACGACGCGCCGAGCGAAACGCCTGCCGCGGGCCTCAAGGCCTCCGACTACAAGCGCTTCGACCGCATCCAGTCCAGCACGCGCACGGACCGCATGTGCGAGGACGGCTTCAGCGGCAACTTCCTGAACTGGGCCAGCAGCTCGGCCATCGACATGCTGCGCCTGGCCCTCTCGGGCGGCGACCGCTACATCGACACGAGCGACCTGACCATCCTGCAGCGCGCCGTGCTCCCCAACGGAGACCCCACCTGCATGTGGAACACGACCAACTTTCCCTCGAAGAAGCTGCTGCGCGACGGCGGTGGCAGTGGCAGGTACTGGGGCGCGGTGCCGCGGCGGATGATCGCCGCGGCCGGCGCCAGCGACATCTGGGTGGCGAACACCTTGAACCGCATCTACTTCGGTACCGCCCTGGGCGGCAGCTGCACTGCCACGGGCAGCTACAGCCTGAGCGCCAGCACGTCGACAGCGCCGTTTCCCTTCCACGGCGACAAGCCTGCCTACGTCGCGTCGTCCAGTTGCGCCAACGAGGACGCCAACTGCGACTTCTCCGACACCAGGGAAGTCTGGTACGGCGCCGGCAACACCTGGATGGTCGGCCGGTTCACGGGCGGCACCTCCTGCAGCAACGCCGTATTCACCGACCCCGCACCGGGCGTTGCCAAAGCTTGCTACACGGCCCCCGCCGGCTCCACCGCGAGGCCGGCCCATGACCTCAACAGCGATGGCTTCTTCTACTCCCGCGTGAGGGTTTGCGAGAAGACCAGCGCCGGCGACCTGGCCGACGTGCGCGACTACGGCTTCTGCACCAGGTACCCGAGCGGCAACTACAAACCGACCGGTACCGTGCAGAAGTACAGCGACAGATTGCGCCTGGCTGCCTTCGGCTACCTCATGGAGCAGACGTACAGCGCCAAAGGCGGACGATATGGCGGCGTGCTGCGCGCGCCCATGAAGTACGTCGGCGCCAAGACCTTCGACATCAACGGCATCGAGAACACGCCCAGCGGCGGCAACGCGGCAGCCGAATGGGACGCCACCACGGGCGTATTCGCGGCCAATCCGGACGGCAGAACGCTGTCGGGCACCAATGCCACCTTCGGCGTGAGCGGGGTCATCAACTACCTCAACAAGTTCGGTCGCACCGGGCCCGTGGCAGGCCGCTACAAGGTGTACGACCCGGTCAGCGAGCTTTACTACGAGTCACTCCGCTATTTGCAGGGGCTGCAGCCGAGCGACGAAGCCACCAGCAAGCTGACGACGGCTTTGTACGACGGCTACCCGGTATTCACCACCTGGAGCGACCCCTACGGAGATGGGCGCACCAGCTCCAGCAACTACGCCTGCCTCAAGAGCAACATCGTGGTCATCGGCGACATCAACACGCACGACGGCGACTATCGCTTTCCCAAACCCGATCCGGCACTGAACCATCCAAACGTTGACGACTGGACGAAGACGGTCATCGCCTTCGAGAAAGGGACGGATCAGAAGTACATCGACGGGCAGGGCAAAGAACGGCGCACGACAGGCAACCCTGTGCCCAATGCCAATCCCCGCACCGAATCGATCATCGGGCACTCGTACTGGGCCCATACGCACGACATCCGCGGCACGGACTGGACTGCGCAACCCAGCATGCAGCGCCCCGGCCTGCGCGTGAAGAGCTTCTTCTTCGACGTGAACGAACACGGCAATCAGAAAGACGCCAATACCCGGCGCAACAGAAACCAGTTCTTCACTGCGGCGAAGTACGGTGGTTTCGAGTCGGACCCCTCCAACCCAGGCCGCAAGCCCTTCAACACCTTCGGCAACCCCTTCCAGCGCCAGGACGGCACGGCCGATGACAACGTCTGGCAGGACAGTGCCCGGCCCGGCGAGGCCAGCACCTACTATCTGCAAAGCAGTGCCCGCAGCGTGCTGAGCGCGTTCGACAGCATCTTCAGCCGCGCATCGACCTCCGCGCGAAGCATTGCCGGCAGCGCGGTGCAGTCGAAGTCGCTGCAGACGAGCAACGCCGTCTACCAGGGTGCGTTCGACACCAGCGACTGGAGCGGCGACCTGTTTTCGCAGGCGATCACGATCAGCGATGGCAAGGCCAGCATCTCGCCCACCCCGACGTGGTCGGCCTCGAGCCGCCTGGCTGCGCTCTCCGCGCCTGCAACTTCACGCAACATCGTGATCGGGCGTGCGGGCAATGCCGTGCCCAAGGCCAGTCCGTTCCTGTGGGACTCGCTGACCGACGCGCAAAGGGCCGACCTGGGCAAGCTCACGCCCTCGACCAGGGCCGACTCGCTGGGCTCCGACCGAGTGAGCTACCTGCGCGGAAGCAACGCCCTCGAAGGCTCGCAATTCCGCCGGCGCAACAGGAAGCTGCTGGGAGACATCATCAATTCGAGCGTGGTGTATTCGGGCGCACCCGCCAACAACATCAACTCGACCTCGTACGCCGCCTTCCGGACGGCAAACCTCGGCCGCACTCCTGCTGTCTTCGTGGGCGCCAACGACGGCATGCTGCACGCCTTCAACGCCGGCACCGGCGATGAACTGTTCGGCTACATCCCCAGCTGGATGTCGCCCAGGCTGGCCGCGCTGACCGACGCGAACTACGTGTCCCACCACCAGAGCTATGTGGACGGCCCGCCGGTGGTGGCCGAAGCGCAGGTGGGCTCCGCCGGCACTTCGGCCGACTGGAAGACGGTGCTGGTTTCCGGCACCGGTGCAGGCGGGCGCGGCGTCTTCGCACTGGACGTCACCGACCCGACGGCGTTCGACGCATCGAAGGTGATGTGGGAATTCACGGCGGACGACGACGTCGACATGGGATTCGTCGTCGGGCAGCCGCAGATCCTGAAGATGCGCACCAGCGCGCCAACGGCAACGACCGCCACCTACAAGTGGTTCGCGGTGGTCGCCAGCGGGGTGAACAACTACACCAAGGCCAACTCGGACAACAAATTCAGCACCGGCCATCCCGCCATCTTCCTGCTCGATCTGTCGAAAGCGCCGGAAACGGCCTGGGAACTCGGCACCAACTACTACAAGGTGGAACTGCCCTACGACGCTACGTTGGCCGTGACCAAGCCCACCGGCGTGCTCAACTTCAAGGCAGCCATCGCCACCGGCGGCAATCGCGAAGTGGCCCAGATCTTCGCGGGAGACCTGCACGGCAACATGTGGAAGCTCGACTTCCGCAGCCACGGCACCTCCGGGTGGAACATGGCGAACCTGTCGGCCTTCAAGAAGGCCAGCGACAACGCCCCTTACCCGCTCTTCATCGCCAAGGACAGCGAAGGCAAGGTGCAGCCCATCAGCATGGCGCCCACGCTGGTGACCGCGACGAATGACCCCAGGGCCATTCTGGTGGCCTTCGGCACCGGCAAGTACCTCGAGATGGACGACCGCTCGTCGACGGCGCAGAACTCGTTCTACGTGATCTACGACGACGGCACGGCCACTCCCGATGCGACGCCGAACGGCTCCGGCGCCATCAGCGGGCGCGCCCGGCTGAGAGCGGCCACCATCGACTCCAAGGGCGCGATCACGGTGCCCGGCTTCACCTGGGGCCGCGCCACGAGCGACCTGACGACAGCATCGAGCGTGAGCTCGGGCTGGTACATGGACTACGCGAGTTCCGAACGGCAGGTGAGCGCGGCGACGCTGCGCGGCGACACGCTCGTATTCGCCAGCCTGATCCCGGCGGCCGCGGGCGACTCGAGTTCCTGCGGCGCGAGTGGAGGCGGCGGCAACGCCTACATCGTCAACGTGGACACGGGGATCGGAACGCGGAGCGCATCGACGGTCGGCATCACGGGAGAGCCGCTGGTGATCGAGGTGGCCAGCACGGTCGCCGCCATCAGCAACGGCACGGGCCAGCGCGCGAGACGGATCACGAGCCAGGCGATTTCGCAAGGCTCCGGCGGCATCGACAACGTCGGCGGGGGAACCGGCGAAAACGGACGGGTGGAAGTCACCCTCATCGGAGGGCGGCTGAGCTGGCGGCAGATCAACAACTACCTGGATCTGAAGCGCGGATCGTGAACATGAACCACACAACGAAGCGCGCCGCGGTGCGCGGATTCACGCTGATCGAACTGATGGTCGTCGTGGCCGTGATCGGGATCCTGGCGGCCATCGCCTATCCGTCGTACACGGAGGCGGTCCTGAAGGGCAGGCGGGCACAGGCGCGGACTGCGCTGCTGGAGCTGATGCAGCAGCAGGAGAGATACATGACGCAGCGCAACGCATACCTGGCGTTCAGCACCGACGCCACGAGCGGCGCCACGACGCCGGCCAGTGCCTCGAGCACCTTCAAGGTCCATTCGGGAGACAACGCCTCCGCCCCGGCCTACTGGCTTTCCGCGGCCAGATGCGGCGACCAGGCGCTCACCGATTGCGTGCTGCTCACCGCAAAACCCACCCGCACTGACGCCGCAGCCGGTTCGCTGACCCTCAGCAGCACGGGCGCCAAGGGCTGCACGGGTACGGCCGCGAGCACGAACTTCCGGGTCTGCTGGCCATGAACGCCCGTAAGCTGCCTCCTCGGGAAAAGGGCTTCACCCTGATCGAATTGATGGTGACGATAGCCGTCGCCGCAATCCTGATGATGGTCGGCGTGCCGAGCTTCGTCGCCTTTCACCGCAACTCCCAGCTCACCTCGGCGGCGAACTCGTTCATCGCGGCCTTGAATGCGGCCAGGGGAGAGGCGATGAAGCGAGGCAGGCAGGCGGTCGTCGTGCCGCGCGCGGACAACGACTGGGCGACCGGCTGGACCGTCTTCGTCGACACCGACAACAACCGGAAGCTCGATGATTCGGACATCCTCATCACGCGGCAGGATGCGCTGCCCGCCTACTTCTCGGCGACAGGCCAGGGTACGGCGAAGAGCAGCCCCGCGTACATCATGTTCAACCCTTCGGGCTACACGCAGACCAGCGATTCGACCTTCCAGCCCGCCACGCTGAAGATCGAACGCAACGACATCCCGGACGCGACGAAGACCCGGCAGACCCGCATCGTGGTGATCGCAAAGACGGGGCGAGCAAGGGTCTGCCAACCCGCGACGGATACGACGTGCACGACGTCGGCGAGCGAGTGATCGATTGACGGCCGCGAGCGTGCGCGGCACCTCGATCGGGCCGGCTCGCCGGTCTTGCTCTATGGCGGCGGCGCCAGCTGCTCCGGACCGCGATCTGCCTCCTTCAGCCAACGGGCGAACTCCTGTGGAAAAGCGTCGCTGAAACGCTCTGCCTGCGCCCTGGCTTCACTCTCGCGCCCCAGCAGTTCGGCGCTTTCGATCAGCTTGACGATGACGCGCGGCTCCGGCGAGAAATGAATCACCCGCTGCGCGAGCGAGTGCATCTCGGCGGCATTCGCGGGCGTCACGGTGGTCAGCGTCAGTTCCGCGAACTCGGCCTGGCGCCCGAAGAACCACGTGCCCCGCACCTTGGCGAGCGTGTCCTGCCTGTACGCGGAAAGCCGTTCGTCGGGTGGGAGGTAGATCTGGCTGACGCGGACGTAGTCCCAGCTGGTGAGCCCCACGACCGCCAGCATGACGCCCGCCGCCAGGGATGACAGCGCAGGCCGGACCGCAACGCCGCCCGCGCCCGGCCAAAGAATGCCGAGGCACAGTCCGAACACCAGCTGGAACGGTCCATACCAGAGCGGATATTCGAGCAGGCTGTGCAGCACGATCGCACCCAGCATGCCCCAGGCCATCAGGCGCGCAGGGTCCCGCTCCCGCCAGGGCCGCGCGGCCAGCACCATCCAGAGAAAGCCGCCGCAGATCAGCACGGCGGCGGGAATGCCCAGTTCCACCGCCAGGTGCAGCGGGAGGTTGTGCGCGTTGTCGAGAATCTCGACGAACCGGGCGCCGTCGTAATGGGTGCTGTAGTGGGCGAAGCTGAGCTCGCCCCATCCCCAGCCCGCCCAGGGATGCTGGGCGATCAGCGCGAGCACGTTGCGCCACAGGATCAGGCGGCTGTGGTCCTGGGGGGCGCCGGTTTGCAGGCGTTGGAGCATGCTTTCGACGGGGCCGTCGCTGCCGGTGGCCAACTGGGGGAGGAGCCAGGCGATGGCGAAGTAGAGGGGGATGGTGGCGAGCAGCCACTTCGGATCCGGCAGGCGATAGGTGGTAGCGCTGCGTCGCGGCGCGCCTCGCCTTTCCCGCATGGCGATGAAAGTCGCCACGGCGATGATCGACAACAATTGCAGCAGACCGGTGCGCGAGGTCGACGCTGCCGCCGCGACCAGCAGGAGCCCGGCCGCCGCCATCAAACGCCGCCGGACGTGAATTGCATCGCTGGTGGCATATAGCCACAGGGCTGCGCACCAAGCCATGCTGATCAGGGTCGCGAACTGGTTGCGCTGTCGCAGGTTGCCGTAGGCCTGCCCCAGCGCCGGGGAAGTGGTCCAGGGGACGAGGGGGTCGGCAAGCCCGTAGTACTGGAGCAACCCCAAGACGGCGCTGACGAGCCCCGCGGCCAGCACGCCCCTGGCCAACGTCAGCGTAACGCCTCCCCTGTCGCGCGCCGACGCACTGCCCACGTTCGCGGCCGCAGCGATGCCGGCAATCGCGAGGCAGGCACCACCCCATGCCGTCGGCCCTCCCGATCCGGAAAGCGCCACGAGCAGACCACCCAGGCCCAACAACACCCAGATCCGCAAGGCAGGCGAGCCGACAGGCCCCGTCAACAACAGCCCCGCCATGCATGCCCAGGAAACAAGCAATTGCCAAGCACTGGCTGATGGCCCGCCGACCCAAGGACAAACAAAAGTTAACGCAACCAGAGCTGTGCGGGTCAAGCCAAGCATCTTGTAAACAGGCTGAACGGGGAGGGCGGGCACCGTACTGGTGGTCATCTTGCCCATTCTGCGGGGCGGCATTGCCGACGAGTGGTCATCGGCGGCAGATGAGAGGCTTTGTAAAAGTAAACATTTGAAGACACGATCTAACAAATATGTTCAATTGTTTCCAACCCGTTTCCGGTTCTGCCGAGCGGGGCTGAAAGGCGTCTTCTGATGAAACAGCAACCTGCTCGCGGCCGGATCGGCAGTTCCCGGGCGCACGGCTTCACGCTGATCGAAATCATGATCACGGTGGTGATCATTGGCGTGCTGGCGGCCATCGCCATCCCGAGCTATCAGGACTATGTGCGGCGCGGATACGTGGTGGATGCCACGAATGGGCTGGCGACCATGCGGGCGAACATGGAGAGGTACTTTCAGGACAACCGAACGTACAAAAAAGTCGGATCGATTGTCCCGCCTTGCCAGAACACGGACGCGAAGACCCGCACCTTCGGCAACTTCGTGGTGAGTTGCGCCGGCGATACCGACACGGGTGACACCAGCTTCCTTCTCACCGCAACGGGAAGCGGTCCTGCCAAGGACGTTATCTTTACGATCGATCAAGCGAACACGCAAGGCACGACCAAGATGCCGACCGGCTGGTCGGGCTGGACATCCTCGTGTAACTCCGCCTGGATCGTCAAAAAGGGGCAAGCATGCCCCTCGTCATGACCGATCGCCGTCGCTCGGCCCGACCCGAGGGCTTCACGCTGGTCGAGATGATCGTGGTGGTGGCGATCATGGCCCTGCTCGCCGCGCTTGCCACGCCATCCATGCTCGGCTGGGTGCGCAACAACAAGATCCGGACAGTCAGCGATTCGCTGCAGAACGCTCTGCGGCAGGCGCAGACTGAAGCCACCCGGCGCAATCGGCAAGTGGTTTTCTCCTTGACCGACAACAGCCCCACCACAAAAACCTACACAACCAAAGCCAACGGCAGCAACTGGGCCATCAGCACAGTGGTGCCGACAGACTCGGATGCGACCGCAATGTTTGTCGAAGCGGGAATCCTGCTCGATGTCGGCTCGAGCGTGGCGATCACGGGCCCCAAGACGTCATCGAACACCGCAACGGCGCTCTGCTTCAGCTCGATCGGCCGCCTCGTGCTGAACGATACGCCAGGACCCACCGGCGCAAAGTGCAAGGCCGAGGCCGCCCAGTACGACATCGCGATGAGCGACACCAAGACAGGCGACCGTCCACTTCGCGTCACTGTCGCAGTGGGCGGACAAGTCCGCATGTGCGATCCAGCCAGGACTCTTTCAGCCACCCAGCCCGACGGCTGTGCTTCGCCATGAAAAAGCTTCGCGAAACAACTCATCCGCACCGCGGCCAGGCCGGTGTCGCACTGCTCGAGGTTCTTGTGTCGGTGCTGCTCTTTTCGCTGGGTCTGCTAGGCCTGATCGGCCTGCAGGCGCGGGCCGTCAGCTTTTCCGTGGATGCCGAAGACCGCAATCGTGCAGCGTTGCTCGCGAACGAAGTTGTTGCCCTGATGTGGCTCAATCAATCGACCACCGTACCCACTGCCGCCTTGGACGCCTGGAAAACGCGCGTCGGCACCCCTGCGAATGGTGGGCTCCCGAAAGGAGAAGGAACCGTAACGCCAGTTGGCACTGGCAAAGCCGCCGACATCACCATCACCTGGCAAGCCCCCTCGCAGAGCACGAGCAGCAAACTCACAACCCATGTGGAGCTGCCCCAATGAACGCCCAAGCACTCCGGCCCGCCGTGCGGCAACGCGGCCTCACCCTTATCGAGTTGCTCGTCGCCATGGTCATCGCGCTGGTGGTGACTCTCGCGATCACGAGCGCCGTGATCTTCGGCGAATCGACCAAGCGCACGACGACGTCGGTCAACGACATCAATCAGTCGGGGTCGTACGCCGCCTATCTGCTCGATCGCGCCGGCCGCAGTGCCGGCTCCGGCTTCACCCAGTCCTGGGATCTGGGTGTCTTCGGATGCAAGCTGCAGGCAAAGCAGAACAACACGGCGATCCTGCCGCGCACCACTGTCTTTCCGGCGCCATTCGAGAAGTTCCTCACCGACGCAGCTGGGGTCGCGGACCTGCGCATCGCGCCGCTGCTGATAGGCAAGGGCCAATCTTCGGACGGCAAGTCCGACGTGCTGATGATGATGGGCGGCAATGCGGCGGCCGGTGACGTGCCCCGTCCGATCATCTCCGCGGGTACCGACCCCAAGATCATTCGCCTGGACAACACGGTTCAGCTGAAGGCCAACGACATTGCGCTGGTCAGCCAGGTCGGCACCACAGACTGCCTGCTCGAACAGGTCGACTCGGCCTTCGCGGACAGCGCGAACAACGAACTCGTCACGCTCAACGGCAAGTACTACACGGCAGGCGTCGGCACGACTCTGACGTCGCTTGCTGCCAGCGGCACGGCGTACTTCACGCCGCTGGGCAGCAACACGGCCAACAACGTGCAGTTTCAGCTTTTCGGCATCGGCCCGAACAACACGCTGGTCAGCTATGACCTGCTGCGCAGCGACGGCACCGACACCATCCAGACCCTGGCCGACGGCGTCATGGAGCTGCACGCGCTCTACGGTCTGGACACCAACAAGGACGGCATCATCGACACGTGGAAGGCACCCGACGCAACGGGGTTCGACGTCAAGACCATGATGAAGGACGGCAACCTCAGCAGGCAGGTGGTGGCCGTGCGCGTGGGCCTCATCCTGCGCAGCGCCACGCTCGAACGCGATGTTGTCTCGCAGACCATCCCCGCGATGTTCGGCGATACGGGCCTGCAGCGCGATGCCGTCACGCTGACTGGCGACGACCGCCGCTACCGCTACCGCGTCGTCGAATTCACCATTCCCCTGCGCAACATTCTGCTGCTGCCCAAATCATGACTACTACCTTGCGCAGCCAGCGCCGCGAGCGCGGCGTGGTGCTGCTGATCTGCCTGATCGTTCTCGTCATCCTGCTCGCGGGTGGCGTTGCCGTGATGCGCTCGATGAACACGACCCTCTCCAGTGCCGGCAACCTGGCTTTCAAGCGCGACCTCGTCAACCAGGGGGAGCAGGCTGGGGTCAAGGCGCTGGCATTGTTCAACACTGGAGCCTTGTCTGCCGTTGGCGCCGACTACAACGACGCGAAGGCGTCGAACTACAGCGCGGTGAGACTCGACTCCAACGACCGCGGAATACCGCTCGCGCTTCTGAAGGACGATCTCTACAACGCGAAAGCGGCCGACACCATCGAGCGGACGTCGGACGCAGTGAAGATCCGCTACCTCATCGACCGCCTGTGCAACGCCTCTGGCGCCGCGAGCAAGAGCACCTGCGTCTACGCGCCAGCCACCACCGACGTGCGCGGCGGCAGTGTCCAGGAGTCGGGGCGCCCGCCTCCGCCCAAGGCGCTGGTCTATCGATTGACCGTGCGCGTCGACGGCCCCCGCGACACACAGGTCTTCCTGCAGTCCTCCTTCACGAAGCCCGAATAACGCATCGCGAAAGAACCATGAACAACATCTCGATATTCGCCACGCGCGTGGCCGGCGCGGTCACGCTGGCCGGCGCACTCCTGGGCATTCACACGCCGGCCGATGCAGCCAGCCTCGCCGACCAGCCGGTCTTCGCCACCTCGAACGTGCCCGGCAACCTGGCGCTCACGCTGTCCGTGGAATGGCCGACGGCCTCGCGCACCGCGCACACCGCGGCCTACTCCAGCGCCAGCACCTTCCTGGGTTACTTCGATCCCAACAAGTGCTATTCGTACGTGGTGGACACCACGTCCAACGAAACCAACACGGGCGACAAGAGCTTCTTCGACCCGACGGCCGTGGGGAGCAGCCACAAGTGCGACGGCACGAAGTGGAGCGGCAACTTCCTGAACTGGGCGGCCACCGCAACCATCGACCCGTTCCGCTGGGCCATGACCGGCGGCAGGCGCGTGGTGGACACGACCACCGACACCATCCTGGAAAAGGGCTACCACTCCGGCCAAGGCCTGTTCGACGATCGCAACCTCCCGGCGAGCGAGATCGCAGGCGCCACGCCGTTCAGCACCGCGACCAGCCTCGGCATCTCAGTCAATGGCCGCAAGTATGCGATGCGCATCACGGCATCCGGCGCATCGCTGAAAGGCGAGTACTTCAACAATGCCAACAAGACGCTGACCGGCACGGCGACCACCACGGTGGCACAAGACACGGTCGACCATGACTGGGGTAGCGGGGCACCCGTGTCAGGCGTCGGCGCAGACAACTTCGCGGCCCGCTTCACCGGTACGTTCGTTGCCCCTTCGACAGGCACCTATACGTTCCGGGTACGGGCGGACGACGGCGTACGCCTGTGGATTTCAGGGCTGCTGGTCATCGACAAGTGGATCGATCAGGGCCCTACCAACTACGACGTCACGGTTGCCCTTGTTGCCGGACAGAGCTTCGACGTGAAGATCGAGTACTACGAGAACGGCGGTGGCGCGGTGATGCAGTTTCTGTGGAAGAAGCCCAAGGACAAGGACTTCAGCACTTTCACCAGCGACATCGGCGGCGCGGTTACCAACGACTACACGATGCGCAACAGGGTTTGCAACCCCAACGCACCCGGCGGCGTGGAGAGCAACTGCGTGCAGTACGGGAACAACTGGAAGCCCGAGGGCCTGATCCAGCAATACGCGCGTCGCATGCGCTTCAGTGCGTTCGGTTACCTGAACGAAGATGGCAACGGCCGCGATGGCGGCGTGATGCGCGCCCGCCAGAAATTCGTGGGCCCGATGCAGCCGGTGCCGGGGCTTCCCGATACTGCGAACGCCAACAAGGAATGGAACGAGACCACCGGCGTTTTCATTCGCAATCCTGATGCAACCGACGCGAGCGCGACCTCGGCCAATGGCGTGACCATTGCGGACAGCGGAGTGATCAACTACCTCAACAAGTTCGGCCAGATCATTCCGGGCACCTACAAGTCGAACGACCCGGTGAGCGAGCTCTACTACGCCGCGCTGCGCTACTACCGCAACCTGGGCAACGTGCCGGAGTGGAGCAACCTGAACACCACCGACACCAACACCACAGCGAAACGGCTTGACGGCTTCCCGGTCATCACCAATTGGGATGACCCCATCCAATACTCGTGCCAGCGCAACTTCGTTTTGGGTATCGGCGACATCTATACCCACGCTGACAAGAACGTTCCTGGTAATACTAACACCGCCAATGAGCCGACGATGCCTGCATTGGTCACGTCCGACAAGACGGTCAACGCAGTGACAGCGACGACCAAGGTCGGCCAGTTGCAGGGGATGACGGGCGATCTGGGTACCCGCACCAACGTCTCGAACAATTGCTGCAGCAACAACTCGGCACTCATGGCAGGCCTTGCCTACGACGCGAACACCAAGGACATCAGGCCGGACGATGCGACCAAGCCGAACACGATCGGCAAGCAGACGGTCCAGACCTATTGGGTCGACGTGCTCGAACAAGCCTTCCAGGCGAACAACCAGTTCTACCTGGCCGCAAAGTTCGGCGGGCTCAAGATACCCACCAACATGCAGAGCACGTTTGATCCGTACACGTTCAACGATGCCATTCCGCAAACGTGGTGGGCGACGAGCGGCGACATGCTTACCGATACCCGCAACGGGGGCACCACCCAGCCGAGGCCGGACAACTACTTCACGGCCGGTCGGCCCGACTCGATGGTGGACGGCTTGACCAAGGCCTTCGCGAGCATCGCCAACGCGATCAAGTCGTTCACCACGTCGTTCTCGCTGTCAAGCCCGCAAGTGTCGGCCGCAGGTGCAGCTTCCTACTCTTCGCAGTACGACTCGAACGGGTGGACCGGCGTGCTGTCCGGCAGCCAGCTCACGTTTCCAAATAATGTGCCGACACTCACCGAAAAGTGGAACACGTCGAGCACGCTGGAAAGCCAGTTGTCTGGTACCGGGTGGGATACCGCGCGCCGAGTGCTTACCTGGAACGGCACAGCAGGCGTGCCTTTCCGCAAAGCCAATCTGACTGCGGCGCAATCAACCGCCCTCGACACGCCCTGGGCGACGGGCGACGACAGCGGCGACTTCCTCAACTACCTGCGCGGCGACCGCAGCAAGGAAAAGACGACCACTGACGACACCAAGCCCTATCGCCGTCGCGCCTTGCTGCTCGGCGACATCGTGAACGCGAAGGTCACACCAGTCGGTCCGCCTTCGAGCCAGTTCTCGAACACGGTCAACCCGGGCTATGCGAAGTTCAAGACGGACTACGCCTCGCGCCCGACCATCGTCTATGCAGGCGCCAACGATGGCATGCTGCATGCGTTCAACGGCGCCCTGACCGGAACAGGCGCTGGCAACGAGTTGTTCGCATACGTGCCGAGCATGCTGTTCTCGGGTCCCAGCAGCCCGGCCACGCCCACGGTCGACGGACTGCAACAGCTCGGCAACCCGGACTACCAGCACCGCTACTACGTCGACGCATCGCCCAAGGCGTTCGATATCGACTTCAATACCGCTGGCGGCGTCTTCACCACGACGGCAACGGGCAACAACTCGGATTGGCGCACTGTGCTGATCGGCGGGCTCGGCAAGGGTGGCAAGGGCTTCTATGCCATCGACATCACCGATCCGGCGAGCATGACGAGCGAGGACACCATCAAGACCAAGGTACTGTGGGAGTTCTCCAGCGCAACCAGCGGCGTGGGCAACACGCTGGGCTACAGCTTCGGCACTCCAGTGGTGCTGAAGACCAAGAAGTACGGATGGGTCGTGGTCTTCACTTCGGGCTACAACAACAGCGACGGATTCGGCTATGTGTACTTCGTGAATCCGAAGACCGGTGCACTGCTGGAGAAAGTACAGACCGGCACCTCGTCGGCAGGCCTGGCACAGCTGACGGCCTACATCACCGACTTCACGGACGGCACCGCCGACGCACTTTATGCGGGCGACCTGAACGGGCAACTCTGGCGTTTCGACGTGACCGCAGCGAAAGGCAGCACTGCCGCCTACCCTGCCCCCTTGAAGCTGGCCACCCTGGCGGACACCAGCGGCGCACAGCCGATCACGACCCAGCCTCTGGTGGAGATCGACCCCAAGAGCAAGAAGCGCTACGTGCTCTTCGGCACCGGTCAGTTGCTCGACACCGTGGACATCAATTCGAAGGCGGGCCAGTCGTTCTACGCCATCATCGACGGCGATGCCACGAGCTTCGACAAAAGCAGAACCGCTGCGATCACGCGCAACGACCTGGCAGCCCTGATCGAGGATAACCTCACGGGCAAAACGGCATTCAGCCTGGGAACGAAGCTGGGCTGGTACCTCGATCTCGGTAGCGACGCAACGTCGGGAACCACCTGGCGCGTGACGCTCGGCGCCACGTCGTTCAACGGCGTCGTGGTGTTCTCCAGCCTGATGACGACCGGCGACGCATGCAGCCCCTCAGGCCAGAGCCGGATCTACGCGGTGAACTATGGGTCTGGCACGACGGCGCTGACGACAGGAGCCGCCTATGTCGGCTACACCAGTGCGATCACGGACATGCAGATCATCAACAACAACGGCCGCATGCAGGGCATCGCGGGCAATGTGAGAGGTGAAGTGAACCAGCCGCCGATCGACTTCGGCAAGGGGACGGGGCTGCGGCTGTTGAATTGGCGGGAAGTGCCGACGATTGATTGAAGTCACAATAAATGGAACAAGGCCTCTATCGCTCACGAAACGCAGGTGACAAGGGGCCACTCCTTAAATGTTTGCAAGGCACAGATGGGAAATTCTCAGCAAGACGTCACCCCGATCAGCAAAAAGGCCAGCCTGGAAAGGTCGCGGATCTCTGAATCAAGCGATTCGACGTTACTCTCACGCGCCCAGGTCGAACGTAGCTATCGACGCTACGCGCCGGTGTATGACCTTCTTTTCGGCGCGTCGCTAGGGCCCGGCCGCGTTGCGATGACCCGCCTTGTGCAGACGCTCGCTCCTAAGCACATTTTGGAAGTGGGTGTTGGTACGGGACTTACGCTCTCCCAATACCCCGCCGCATCCCGGATCACCGGTATCGATGTCTCTCAGGAAATGCTCGCTTCGGCTCGGCAGAGAGTGTCCCCGGAGGATGCCGAGCGCATCGATCTGCATGCGATGGATGCGGAGTCTATGGACTTCGCGGATGGAGCGTTTGATTGCGTGACTCTGCCCTATGTCCTTTCGGTAACGCCGAATCCTGATCGTCTCGTAAGGGAAGTACGGCGCGTTTGTCGACCCGGCGGGCACATACTGATCGTGAATCACTTCAGCGGCCAAGCTCCTTGGCGGCTTTTGGAATCAATCGCGCGGCCACTTTCGAGTTGGCTGGGGTTTCGCTCCGAGTTCAGCCTTGAACGACATGTGCTCAGCCACGATTGGAGCGTGTTGTCCGTTACACCGACAAATCTACTTGCACTCTCTCGCTTGATTCACATCAAGAATGATTAAGCAGCAACGGAGTTGGTCGGTTGCCTTTCGCCGACTGGGCGTTGCGCTCGGCGCTTCTGCTTTGCTGCCGAGTGCGTTTCTGGCCGGCTACATCTGGATTTTTGGTGCACCGGAGTCGGCCATAACCCCCCATCTTTGGGTTGTAGCGAGCTTGGTATCAGCCTTGGCTGGCCTACGGCTCGCCATAGGCTTGTTGCCTCTCCCACAAGCTGCGCGTTTGACAATCTCTTCACTGCTCATAGCCTGCACAGGCTTGGCAATGGTCTTGTTCTACGGTCTGGTGTTCGTTGGGTTGAAGCACTGGAAGCGCGTGACGACCTTCGACATGGCAGGCAGCTATGCTTTGCAAGCACCCGACCTGCTACGAGCTTTGGGCTACTCCCCGCTACTGGTAACCGCCCTTTGCGCTTCTCTCTTCGCTTTGGCCTGGTACACCGCATACGTCTTTCTCAGAAAAGGTGACTGGGTTACCTCCTTTTATCGAAACATCTCGCGCAGCGTAATTGGCGTGATGGCAATCGGCCTTCTCGCCATCTCCACAGTCTCCGCAATGGCCCTCCCTGATCGCGATTGGGGGGGATTAGGGGAGCCGCTCAGCTTGAGCCTCTTCCCTTCGCAGAGTCAGCGAGCCATGCAGAGTCATGCAATCGACGTCTTCCACGCTGCGCAAATTGATCGAGACGAAGATGCAGTGCGCTCGGCATATCGCCCCAATGAAAAAGCTCGGCATAGCAATGTCATTGTGATCGTCGCGGATGCGCTACGGGCGGATCATTTGTCGTTGTTTGGCTATCACCGGAAAACGAGTCCCAACCTGGAGGCGCTGAACCAAGCCGGGCGCATGCGACTCGCGACATCTGCCATTACGGTGTGCAATGAATCCTCATGCGGCCTGCGCGCACTCGCAAGCTCACACTATGTCGATCGGCAAGCGGCCCACCCGATTACGCTCCACGAAGTTCTGAAGCAGCACGGCTATCAAGTCCATTTGATTTTTTCCGGCGACCACACCAATTTCGACGGTTTGAGTGGCATCTACGGCAAGGTCGATAGCTATTTTGACGGCGCCTCTCAGTCAAAGCTATACCTTAACGACGATCGATTGATCACTGATCGGCTCCAAGACTTCGGCCCGTGGGACGGAAAGCCGACGATGTTTCAGTTTCATCTGATGTCGTCGCATGCACTCGGCAAACGTTTTGACGACACGCCGGAGTTTGGGCCCGGCGAAAATTACACTGCAGTTCGCTGGGGCTCTGGAGACGCCCAGATGCCGCAGCGCGCAACGAACTTCTACGACAGAGGCATCCTGCAGGCTGATCGCGTGATTCACGACATCCTCGGTATGCTGGAATCGCGAGGATACCTCCGGGATGCCCTCGTCCTTATTACTGGGGATCATGGGGAATCGCTCGGCGAGCGAGGTCTTTACAGTCACACGCACAGTGTATGGGAGGAGTCGCTTCGCGTGCCATTTGTGCTTCTCTCGTACGGCAGTGCTGAAGCGGGCAGATTAAGACCCAACCCAGTGATATCGCAAATCGATATCGCCCCCACATTGCTGAGGCTTCTCGATATGCCCCTTCCTCGGTCTTGGAGCGGCGTACCTCTACAAGCGTCGACTCAATCCCGCCTTGTGTACTTTCAGCAAGCTCAACTAATAGGGTTAATCGATGGACGCACACCGAGGAAGCTGCACAAGCATTGGATTGATGGCCAAACCAATAAGCAATACACGTTCGACCTGCTATCTGATCCTCGAGAGGCTGTAAATGTGAATTCCGAAGTCGAACAATCCCTGCAGGAGGAGTGGCGAAAACTTTTAACGAACCGTTCTGCTGCTCTAACGCCAGAAGTCAGGGAGCGCCTTGAGCGTCAATCGAGCCGAGGGACTGCCCACTAAGTACTTGCTATTGAAAAAGGAACTGCTAGATCGCGCCCCATCAAAGAGGGCAAGCGGGGCTGACATATTTCGCATCGATACTCGCTGACTTGCAACTCCAAAAACCATCGAGATTACGCGTCCATGTAATCGACCCTGCAGTTGCTCCTTGCAGTGGAGCTCCAGCTAGATTTCCAAAAGTCGCCACAATCGACGACGGGGTGGTAGTGGACAATGACACCTGCGGAACACCAGAGCCAACGGTCGACCAAGTCTCTGCAATAGAGGGAGCTGCGTTGCCGCCCGTTGCCTGCAGATTGGAGGGTGTTGCTTGGGGATCGCAGTTTCCGGCTGCCGATGGATTCCCCAGAGAAGTTCTACCGCTCACAAGGCACGACTCCACAGCAGTCCTGAGACTCCCTGCCTCGCCGACGACGCGTTGGACCTGTGAGCGGAAAACATAGGTCTGATATTGCGAAATGGCGATGGCCGCGAGTAGCCCAATGATCGCGACGACAGTCATCAGCTCGATCAATGTGAAACCGCGAGCTTTGAATCTTGCCTGAGACATAGCAGTTCCTCTAAATGACCCGTCCTGCTATAGGTTGACACCCGCGAGGGGCACAGAGCCGCCCTATGCCGGCCAGAGACGCCCGATTAACCTCATCGGGCGGTCGTCAAACAAAAAAGCCGCCCACCGGCGGCTTTTTTAAGAAAGAAAAATATTAGCTCGCAGCGCCAGGGCAGCCTGCAGGAGCATACTTAGCCAGGGCCGTGGTTGCACACTTCCAGCTGCCAGCATTGTCACGAGTCCAAGTGACCGTCTTGCCGGAGATAGCTGCCGCAGCGGAGGTACCCAGCGTAGAAGTCAGAGTTGCAACTGCCGTTGCGCTGGTCGTATCAATTGCCAAAACGGGAACGCCGCCGTCAGTTGCCGTGCCGGGCTTGGTGCCGTTCATGGTATTACCAGTATTGCTCAGTAGATTCGAAGCAGTGGCCGTGCCGCCGCAATGCGTAGCATCCGTGGCCGCACCAACCGTCGTCTGACCGTTGTTCAAACAATCTTCAACTGCAGTTTTCTGAGAGCCTGTTTCCGACACTACGCGCGAAACTTGCGACTTGGCAACATACGTCTGGTACTGCGGAATCGCAATAGCAGCCAAGATACCAATGATCGCCACAACGATCATCAGTTCGATAAGGGTAAAGCCGGCCTGAGCGCGGCGGGCAACGGTACGAACGTTCATTTAGGAACTCCAGGTAGGTTGGTTGTTACGCCCGGGAACCTGCCCGGAGCGAGGTACCTTCCGCAGCATCCGTGCCACCAGTCTTCAGACCCTCCCACCGACCGAACACGTCACCTGGAGCCACTTTGGCGTTACACCACGTGACACAACTTGCCTCAAGATGCGACACTTCGTGACAAATTTGTCATGCCAATGTGCTCACTGACCGGCGGTCAGAAAGTCAGGACGCCATCCACCTTCAGCCAGCGAATGTCCCGCTGCCCCATGCCTGCCGCGTGCTCGGTCACCAAGGCTTCGATCTGGCTCATGATCTCGTCGGTCTCGGCGGGCTTGGTGTGGGTGATGTAGATCGGGTACTGCTTGCCCGGCGCGATGTGGGCCAGTTCACCGGCCAGAACGGCGGGCGACAGGTGCAGGCTGCGCTCGGCCAGTGCCTGCTCGCGGCTGCTGAATGCCGTTTCGATCACGAGCATTGCCACGTCGAGCTCGTTCACGCGCTCCCAGAAGGGCGCGTTGCGCTCGGTGTCTCCGCTGAACACCCAGTGGGCGCCGCCCTCTGCCCGCCGCACGGCGAAGCCGCAGGCCGGCACGGTGTGGAACGCGGGCAGCACTTCAACCACCTTGGGCTCGCGGCTGCCCAGCGGCAGTTGCTGGCCCACCGCGATGTAGTGAAAGCTCACGAAGGGCGCCTCCTGGCTGGGAATGCTTTCGAAGTCCGGCCAGATGACGTTGTTGAACACGTGCGTGCGCAGCGCGTCGATGGTGTCCCGCAGCGCGTGCACGCGCAACGGCTGCGTGCGGCGGCTGCCGATGGCGTCGAGCATCAGGGGGAGCGCTGCGATGTGGTCGAGGTGGCTGTGCGTGAGCACGACGTCGTCGATGCCGACCATTTCATCGAGCGTGAGGTCTCCGACACCGGTGCCCGCATCGACGAGCAGGTCCGTGTCGACCAGGAACGAGGTGGTGCGGCAGTCTTTGGCGATGGCGCCCGAGCAACCCAGCACACGAACCTGCATTGTGAAAGACCCCTTTTATGTGTCTGTCGTCATTTGGTCTCGAACCGGGTCGCGCCGTCCCAGTTCGGGTCTTGCGGTCGCAACGCCATCGAGGCTAAACGCTGGGCGTAGAGCTGGTAAAGGACTTTTTTCGCATCCGCGGCGAGCAGGGGAGCCAGCAAGTTTCGGCCCATGGCCCAGTCCTGGCGACGGTATGCAGCCAGCACTTCGCCCCAGCGTTCGAGCATCTGCCGCGTCTGCTGCTGCGCTTCGGGCGTGCTTGCGGACAAGGGCGTAAAAACGGCAACGGCCTGTGCTTTTCCCTTGACCCGCACGCTGTCGAGCTCCTGCCAGACGAAGCCCGGCGCCAGCTCGCGCGTCGTGCCGCTCGCGACCACTTCAACGCCGTAGTGTCCGCTCAGGCCCTCGAGGCGAGACGCGAGGTTGACTGCATCGCCGACCACGGTATAGCTGCGCCGCGCGGTCGATCCCATGTCGCCCACGCTCATCACGCCGCTGTTGATGCCGATGCCTACGCTGATCTCGGGCCGGCCGCTGGCGCGATGGAGGCGGTTGATGTCGTGCACGGCATCGGCCATGTCGAGCGCGGCCCGCACGGCGAGCGTGGCGTGGTCGGGCGTATCGATGGGCGCGCCCCAGAAGGCCATGACGCAGTCGCCCATGTACTTGTCGACGGTGCCGCGGTGCGCGCTGATGACGTTGGTGAGCCGGCTGAAGACTGTGTTGAGAAAGGCCTGCAGCTCGGCCGGCGCCATCTGCTCCGACAGGCGCGTGAAGTCGCGCATGTCGCAGAACATCACGGTCATGGGCTTGCTCTCTGCGCGCATGCTGTAGCGGCCGGGGTGCTCCATCATTTCGTTGACGAGCTGGGGCGGCACGTAGGTGCCGAAGAGCCGCACCAGGCCGCGCCGCGCGCGCGATTCGACGAAGTAGCCCCAGCTCATGTTGAACGCGAAGGCCAGGGCCGCCATCGCCAGCACAGACGCCAGCGGCAGCACGAGGCTGGAGCCCACGTAGAGCCACACGTTCAGCCCGATCAGCGCCGCGATCGCGCCGGCGGCGAGCAGCAGGGCGCGCGGCGCTGACAGCAGAGACATCCCGAAGGCCAGCAGGAGGCCGGTCACGGCGACGAGCAGCACCTCGTAGCCCGGCGCGTAGTCGGGCACGCTCAGCAGGCGCCGGTCGAGCAGCGCGGAGACGATGTTCGCGTGCACTTCCACGCCCGGGAACGCGGCCTCGACCGGCGTGGCGCGCAGGTCCTGCAGCCCCGGCGCGGTGGCGCCCACGAGCACGATCCTGTCCTTCAGCTCGCCTGGCGCGAGTCTGCCTTCGAGCACGTCGGCGGCCGGCACGTAGCGGAACGATCCGCCGTCCGCGCCGCCCTGGCCGCGAAACGGCACCTGCATGCTGCCCGTGCCGTCGACCGGAATGCGCAGCCGCCCCACCCTCAGCGATTCGAGCTGCGGCGCATTGCCGCCGCCCGGCGCGAAGGCCGGCTGCACGGGCGGCGATCCGTTCGCGAGCCGGTAGACCGCAAGCCCCAGCGACTCGTAGTAGCCCGGCTGCGCCTTGTCGCCGTCGTAGCGGGCGATGAGCGGCACGCTGCGGATGACGCCATCGCCGTTGATGCCGACCAGCGTGTTCAGGAAGCCCGCGACCGGCGCCGCCTTCGCCAGCTCGGGCAGGCTGGCGCCGAAGCCGTTCCAGCCCGTGGCGTAGGTACCGCCCTGCGGGAAAGCACCCGCCGGCAGCAGGGGTGCCGCGGGCAGCTGCCCCTTGGCGCTCGGCGCTTCCGTGCGCGTGAAGTAGTAGCCCAGCGCCACGCGCCGGCCGCTCAGCGCGGCAGCGAGCGTGGCGTCGTGATCGAGCGAGGGCGCCAGCCGCTCGACCTCGGCGGCCAGGCCGGGCACCTTGCCCAGCGGGCCGCCCATGATTTCCCTCAGCCTGTCGAGGCCCGAGCTGCGATCGGGCTCGAGGAACATGACGTCGAAGCCGAGCACGGCCGCCTGCTGGCGGGTCATCAGCTCGGTGGTCAGGCGGGCGATCTTGTCTCGGGCCCAGGGCCACTGGCCCTGCCGTGCGAGGCTGGCATCGTCGACGTCGACGATCACCACCCGCGCATCGGGCGTGCCCGGCATGGTGGCACGCAGGCGGACGTCGTAGATCAGCTGGTCAAGACGTTCAAGAGCGGTCAGCCGCCAGGCGCCGGTGGCATGCGCCAGCGCCAGCAGCACCGGCAGCAGCGTGATCGCAATGCGCGGCCAGTGCCGCCGCAGTTCTTCTCTCACGGCGCCCGGTCCGTGAAGGCGCGGCCGCGGCGAGCCAAGAGGGAAAGCGCCTCAGATGCGCACGAACTGCATGCGCGTGGCATCGCCCAGCTCGAGCACGTCGCGCTCCTGCAGCGCGACGGCCTCGGCCCCCAGCTGCAGGCCGTTGAGCGTGACGTTGCCTTCGACACCCGCCGCCACGTAGCCCTGGCGCCGGCGAGTGACCACCGCCACGGCGACGCCGGGCTTGCCGACGGTGGTGACCACCTTCTGCAAGCCCACGTCCTGCCCTTCGTTGGCGCCGGAGAGCACGCGCAGCACCGGAATGCCGAGCTCGACCAGCGCGCCGGATTCCGTGGGAGCCGAAGACAGCGGCATCGCGCCCGACGGGTATTCGCCCGAGGCGGTGCGGATCGAGCCGGCACCGGTGTCGAGGTTGCTGCGCGCGCGGAAATGGATGCGGCAGCCTCCGACCTCGATGACATCGTTGTCCTTGAGCGCCTGCCGCTGGACGGCGAGCGCGTTGACGTAGGTGCCGTTGGTGCTGTTGAGATCTTCAATTTCGACTTCGCCGCCAGTCATGTGCAGCACGGCGTGCTCGCCGCTGACCGCCAGATTGTCGATCACGATGTCGTTGTAGGCACGGCGTCCCAGCGTCGTGCGCTCCTTGGCGAGCGCAACCTGCCCGATGACAACGCCATCGACCGAAATGATCATCTTCGGCATTGCCGACTCCCCGAATCCAAAGCATGAATGACGACGGCAGGCAGGCCGCAGGGCCGCTGCCTGCGGAACCTGCTAGCTGCCCGAGCGCGGCGTTTCCGCAACGCTCGCGCTGGCCAGGACAACGGAGATGTTGTCCCGTCCGCCATTGTCATTGGCCGCCGCAACCAAAAGTGATGCTTTTTTCTGAAGCCCGACATCGTGTCCTAGAAGCGTGAAAAGCTGCTCATCCGAAACCATCTCGCTGAGCCCGTCGGAGCAAAGCATATAGAGATCGCCGGGTCTTGCGCTGTGTTCGTGCATTTCCAGCAAGACTTGGGCCTCCACGCCGACGGCGCGCGTGACGAGGTTGCGGGTGGGCGAATTCAGCGCCTCCTCGGCGGTGATGGCGCCGGCGTCGAGCTGCTGCTGGCGCAGGGAATGGTCGCGGGTGAGCAGTTCCAGCTTGCCGTTGCGCAGGCGGTAGCAGCGCGAGTCGCCGATGTGGCCGACCACCACCCGCTGCGGCCGGAACGCCGCCAGCACCAGGGTCGTTCCCATGCCCTGCAGCTCGGGGTTGGTGGTGCCTTCATGCAGGATCGCGCCGTTGGCCTCGTCGGTGGCGGCCTGCAGCGCCCGCCGGACCACGCGGGCCGGCGCCTGCATGCCGGCGTGGGCGAACCAGCGCCCGAAGCTGCCGTGCAGCAGCGACACGGCCATGGCGCTGGCCACCTCGCCGCCCTTGTAGCCGCCCATGCCGTCGGCCAGCAGGGCCAGGCCGAGGGCGGGGTCGACGTGCACCGCGTCCTCGTTGTGGGAGCGCGTCCGCCCGACGTCGGTCAGGAAGGCGAATTCCCAGGTCAGCGGAGGGCGAGTGGAGAAAAGGGAGACGCCGACACTCGCCATGGTCTGTCAGCGCCGATCTCTCTTGGGCTCAGTGTTGTGCAGCGGCGTGCGCACGCCGTTGCAGGAGACGGCCGACGGCCACCACGAAAACGGCACCGGCAGCCGCGGCCGCGTAGTGCAGCCAGGGGTTGGCCGCCAGCGTGTCGCGCAGGATGGCGTCCTGCACGATGGTTTCGCCGCCGACCCAGCCGATCAGCGCGGCGCCCAGCATCACGATGATCGGGAAACGTTCCATGAGCTTGATCATGAGCGTGCTGCCGAAAATCACCAAGGGAATACTGATCGCCAGGCCAAGAATCAGCAACACCATGCTGCCTTGTGCCGCGGCCGCCACGGCGATCACGTTGTCCAGGCTCATCACCAGGTCGGCCAGCAAGATGGTGCGCACGGCGGCCATCATGCTGCCGTATTCCTTGGACTCGCCGTCGCCCTCGTCTTCCTCGCCCAGCAGCTGCAGGCCGATCCACAGCAGCAGCATGCCGCCGATGATCTGCAGGTAGGGCAGGGCGAGCAGCTTGGCCGCCACCACCGTGAGCACGATCCGCAGCACCACGGCCGCGCCCGAGCCGAAGAGCACGGCCTTTTTCTGTTGGGCGGGCGGCAGCGAGCGCGCCGCCATGGCGATCACCACCGCGTTGTCCCCCGACAGGATGATGTTGATCCAGATGATCTTGAGCAGACCTATCCAGAAATCTGTGCTTTGAAGAAATTCCATGTCTCTGATCCCACTGTGTTTTATTGAAAAAAGCGCCCGCAATCCAGTGCGGGCGCTTTTTTGTTTCTGCGTGGTCCTCTCATGACCCGGCTCTGCGGCCGGTGTCGCGGAGCCGTCTCTTTACAGCTTGGCCTTGAGCAGCTTGGCCAGTTCCGAGAAGTTGCGCGTCACGGTGAAGCCGCATTCTTCCATGATGGACAGCTTGGCTTCGGCCGTGTCGGCGCCGCCCGAGATCAGCGCGCCGGCGTGGCCCATGCGCTTGCCGGGAGGGGCGGTGACACCGGCGATGAAGCCGACGACCGGCTTCTTCATGTTGTCCTTGCACCAGCGGGCAGCGTCGGCCTCGTCCGGGCCGCCGATCTCGCCGATCATGATCACGGCGTCGGTGTCCGGATCGTCGTTGAAGGCCTTCATCACGTCGATGTGCTTCAGGCCGTTGATCGGGTCGCCGCCAATGCCGACAGCCGACGATTGGCCCAGGCCGATTTCCGTCAGCTGAGCCACTGCTTCGTAGGTCAGCGTGCCGGAGCGCGAGACCACGCCGATACGGCCCTTGCGGTGGATGTGGCCGGGCATGATGCCGATCTTGATCTCGTCGGGCGTGATCAGGCCGGGGCAGTTGGGGCCCAGCAGCAGCGTCTTCTTGCCGCCGGCGGCTTCCTTGGCCTTCATCTTGTTGCGCACTTCGAGCATGTCGCGCACCGGAATGCCTTCGGTGATGCAGATCGCCATGTCGAGGTCGGCTTCCACCGCTTCCCAGATGGCGGCCGCGGCGCCTGCCGGCGGCACGTAGATCACCGAGACGGTGGCGCCCGTCTGCTGGGCGGCTTCCTTGACCGAGCCGAAGATCGGGATGTTGAAGATCGACTCGCCGGCCTTCTTCGGGTTCACGCCGGCCACGAAGGCGTTCTTGCCGTTCGCGTATTCCTGGCACTTCTCGGTGTGGAACTGGCCGGTCTTGCCGGTGATGCCCTGCGTGATGACTTTGGTGTCTTTGTTGATGTAGATCGACATGACTGGTTCCTTAGGCCTTCTTGACTGCTGCCACGACCTTCTGGGCCGCTTCCGCCATGGTGTCGGCGCTGATGATCGGCAGGCCCGATTCGGCCAGCAGCTTCTTGCCTTCGACTTCGTTGGTGCCCTTCATGCGCACGACCAGCGGCACTTGCAGGTTCACGGCCTTGCAGGCTGCGATCACGCCGGTGGCGATGGTGTCGCACTTCATGATGCCGCCGAAGATGTTCACGAGGATGGCTTCCACGTTCTTGTTCTTCAGCATGATCTTGAAGGCCTCGGTGACCTTCTCGGGGGTGGCACCGCCGCCCACGTCCAGGAAGTTGGCCGGCTCGCCGCCGAACAGCTTGATGGTGTCCATGGTGGCCATGGCCAGGCCGGCACCGTTCACCAGGCAGCCGATGTTGCCGTCCAGCGAGATGTAGGCGAGGTCGAACTTCGAGGCTTCCACTTCGGCCGCGTCTTCCTCGTCGAGGTCGCGCAGGGCGACGATCTCGGGGTGGCGGAACAGCGCGTTGCTGTCGAAGTTGAACTTGGCGTCCAGGGCGATGATGTTGCCCTTGCTGTCACGGTTGAGCGGGTTGATCTCGACCAGCGAGGCGTCCGTCTCCATGTAGCAGGTGTAGAGCTTCTTGAAGATGTCCACGGCCTGGGCGGTGGAGTCGGCCGGGATGCCGATGCCGTCGGCGATCTGCTTGGCCTGTTCGTCGGTCAGGCCCTGGGCCGGGTCGGCGAACACGGTGATGATCTTCTCGGGCGAGGAGTGGGCCACTTCCTCGATGTCCATGCCGCCTTCGCTCGAAGCGATGAAGGCCACCTTCTGGGTGGCGCGGTCGGTCACGGCCGAAACGTAGTATTCCTTCTGGATGTCGGCGCCGTCCTCGATGTACAGGCGGCGGACCTTCTGGCCTTCGGGGCCGGTCTGGTGGGTCTTGAGCTGCATGCCCAGGATCTCGCCGGCGAGCTTCTTGACGTCCTCGATGGACTTGGCGACCTTGACGCCGCCGCCCTTGCCGCGGCCACCCGCGTGGATCTGGGCCTTGACGACCCAGACCGGGCCTCCAAGCTTCTGGGCGGCTTCAACCGCCTCCTGGACCGTGTAGGCCGGGATGCCGCGCGGCACCGGCACGCCGAACTTGGCAAGGATTTCCTTGCCTTGGTACTCGTGAATCTTCATGAGGGATGTCTCTCGGAAGGAGGAAGTTGAGAAATCGGGAGATCTGGGCTGGAGAGGGTCTATGCTCTGTTGTCCGCGGGCGACGGCAGCCTGACGGCTGGGGGCGGCGAACAACCGCGGACTGTATCATGGTGCGCCGCACCAATACTGTGAGTGTGGTTGCGGGCAATACGTACCTACCGTACTTCTCTTTCAGCTACCCAGGGGCACTTCCACCATGGCCAAGGTTTTCATCGACGGCGAAGCCGGCACCACCGGCCTCCAGATCCGCGAACGTCTGCAGGCGATGCCGCAGGTCGAACTCGTGAGCATCGCCCCCGAGCTGCGAAAGGACACCGCCGCCAAGCGCGAACTGATGGCCGGCGTCGACCTGGTGGTGCTGTGCCTGCACGACGACGCCGCGCGCGAGTCGGTCGCGCTGATCGACCAGCTGCCCGGCGCCAAGCCCAAGATCATCGACGCCTCCACGGCGCACCGCATCGCCCCGGGCTGGGTTTTCGGCTTCCCCGAACTCACCGAAGGCCACTGGCAGGCCGTCGCCAAGGCCGAGCGCGTGGGCAACCCCGGCTGCTACGCCACCGGCGCTATCGCCATGGTGCGCCCGCTGGTCGACGCGGGCATCCTGCCGGCCGACTTCCCCATCTCGCTGCCTTCCGTGAGCGGCTACTCGGGCGGCGGCCGCACCATGATCGAGGCCTACGAGAAGGGGGAAGCCCCGGCCTTCGAGATCTACGCGCTGGGCCTGAAGCACAAGCACATCCCCGAAATCATGACCTACACCGGCCTCACGCGCCGGCCGGTCTTCATCCCGTCGGTGGGCAATTTCAAGCAGGGCATGCTGGTGCAGTTGCCGCTGCACCTCGACCTGCTGCCGGGCAAGCCCAAGGCCGGCGACCTGCAGGACGCGCTGGCTGCGCACTACGCGCGCAGCAACACGCCCGAGCAGTTCGTGAAGGTGCTGCCGCCTACAGAAGACGGCAAGCTCGAGGCGCTGGCGCTCAACGACACCAACAAGCTCGAGATCCGCGTGTTCCCGAACGAGGACCATCGCCATGCCGTGGTGATCGCCCGCCTCGACAACCTCGGCAAGGGCGCCAGCGGCGCCGCGGTGCAGAACCTGAAGCTGATGCTGGGGCTCTGAGCCCCACGCCTCGCACCGGCCTTCCGGCCGGTCAGTTCACCAGCCAGAGCCCCACGCCCAGCAGGGCCGCGTGCGCGCCCAGCGCGATGTACAGCGGCTTGCGCGAGGGCGCGGCCATGTCCTGAAGCGTCTCGTGGATGCGCCGCGTGAGCAGCGCGCGCAGTGCCGGGTCCTGCGGTGCCGAACCGCCCTCGCCCGCCACCAGTTCATTTCCGCTCTCCGCGCGGCTGCGCTGCCATTCGGCCAGCATCTCGCTCAGCGGCAGCCTGTCGATCACGAAAGCCACGACCGTGCGCACCGCCTTGCCTTCGCCCAGCACCGGGGCGAGCTGCTTGCTCAGCGCGTCGACCGACAGCCAGTCAGCCACGCGATGCAAGGCGCCGTGCGCCTTCGGCATGGCCTCGATGCGGCTCGCGATCGCGCCGCCCAGCCGTTGCGAAACGGCCTCGCCGCGTGCCGCCACCAGGTGCTGCATCGCACGAGCACGCCCTTGCTGCACACCCAGCGCCACGTAGACGACCACGAAGAACAGCAGCAGCAGCGCCACCAGCAGCGGAGGCGAGGTGACGAGAGCGAGCACTGCGCCGACTCCACCCGCGCGCGCAGCCACGTTGCCCGGCCCCTGCAGCTGGCTCAGGTAGAAGAAAAAAACACCGCCGCCCAGGAAGACGCCGAGCAGGCCGCCCTTGATCACTGAACCGGCGAAGGACAGCCCGGCCTTGGCACCGGTGCGCACGAGCGACTGCTGGGCCGCGGGGTCGGTCGACGACGACATATGGGAAGACTCCTCCATTGTTGTTGATGCTGACGGCCGCCTCGTGCGATTGCTTCTGCTGCGCAGACGCCGGCCCGGCGCGGATCATGCCACTGGCGCCGCTCCACCATAATCGCGCGCAAACCATACGAGGAGAATCCCATGGCCGTCAGATTCCAGAAACCGACCGCGGCATTCGTCGCCGCTTCCTGGGCCGCGCTTTTCATCGGCGCCGTCGTCTACCTGATCGGGCTGTGGAACGCCTCGATGCAGCTCAACGAGAAGGGCTACTACTTCACCGTGCTGATGTACGGCCTCTTCTCCGCCGTGTCGCTGCAGAAGACCGTACGCGACCGCCTCGAGGGCATCTCCGTCACCGGCATCTACTACGGCCTGTGCTGGGTCTCGCTGCTGCTGTCGGTGGCCCTGCTGGCCATCGGCCTCTTCAACGCCACGCTCGCTTCCAGCGAAAAAGGCTTCTACGCGATGGCCTTCCTGCTGAGCCTGTTCGGCGCGGTGGCGGTGCAGAAGAACGTGCGCGACATCGCCGCACACAAGAGCGAGGCGCCCTCCCCGCTCGACGAAGCTCCTGACCCGAACTGAGCCCCGCTATTCGTTGTCGTTGTAGCCGCTGGCGCCCATCAGCGCCGAAAGGCGCGCGGCGATGTTGTCCACGATCTCGCGCACCTGCGTGACGTCGGGCGCCGACTTCTGGTCGATGCGCTCGATGTACGGCACGTTGATCGACGCGATCGCATGGTCGGCCGCGCCCATCACCGGGAACGCGATGTTGGTGATGCCGCGCGTCTGCTTGCTCGGCATGGCCGAGTAGCCGCGCTCGCGCACCTCCTGCAGGATGGAGAAGAGCTGGCCGGGGTCCATGTCGAGCTCCCCCTCCACGCCGATGTGGGCGCGCAGCATGCGGGCCCGGTCGATCTCGTCGCGGAAGGCCAGCAGCACGTGGCCCGAGGAAGTGTCGGTCAGCCCCATCACCACGCCCACCTTCAGCCCGAAGGACCAGCGCTCCGGGCTCTCGACCTGCGCGATGACCACCACGCGCCCGCCCTGGTACATGGCGAGATGGCACGACTGCCGCGCCCGGTTGGCCAGCTCGCGCAGCAGCGGCAGCGCCGCGCTCACCAGGCTCTTGAGCGGCTGCTGGCGGTGCGCCAGCTCGAACATGCGCAGCGTGAGCGTGTAGCGGTCGTTCTCGTCGACCTGCACGAAGCCGCGGCGCTGCAGCGTCACCGCCATGCGGAAGATCTCGCTGACCTTGCGCCCGACCTTCTGGGCGAGCTCGTTGAGCGTGTAGCCGGAGGGGCTGTCGGCCAGCGCCTCCAGGATGTCCAGCCCCTTCTCCAGGGCCGGTGCGGCGTAGCGCAGCGCGCCCTCGCCTTCCGTCACGGCCTCCTCGAGGCCGTCCTGCCCTTGCGGCCCCTGCTGCTCTTCTTCCGGCGCCGTTGCTGCTCGCTTCATCTTTCCCCGTTCAGTTCGACCATCCACCGTCGATCATATGGATCGCACCGGTGGTGAAGGCCGACTCGTCGGAAGCCAAATACACCACCAGCGCGGCGATCTCCTCCGGCTTGCCGACGCGCCCCAGGGGCTGGCGCGCCACGAAGGCGGCGCGCACCGCGGCCTCGTCGGTGCCGGCCTGCTCTGCCTGGGCCGCGATGCGGTCGCGCAGCGAGGGCGACTCGACAGTGCCCGGGCAGATGGCGTTGCAGCGCACGCCCTGCTGGATGAAGTCGGCCGCCACCGCCTTGGTCAGCCCGATGACTGCCGCCTTCGAAGCGCCGTAGACGAAGCGGTTGGGCACGCCCTTCACGCTGGAGGCAGCCGAGGCCATGTTGATGATCGAGCCGCCGCGCTCCAGCATGGCGGGCAGGAAGGCGCGGATGGTGCGGTACATGGACTTCGCGTTGAGATCCATGCTGAAGTCCCAGTCCGCCTCCTCGCAGGCCAGGATGTTGCCGGCGTGTACGTAGCCGGCGCAGTTGAAGAGCACGTCCAGCCGCCCCGTGGCCTGGGCGAAGGCCTGCACCGCGGCGGTGTCGCGCACGTCGAGCGCGGCGGTCTTCAGGCTCGCCAGGCCCTCTTCGCGGGCCAGCTCGGCGAGCTCGGCCAGCGCCGCCGTGTCCACGTCGGTGGCCCACACGGTGCCGCCTTCGCGGGCCAGCGCCAGCGCGCTGGCGCGTCCGATGCCCTTGCCGGCTGCGGTAACGAGGATGTTCTTTCCTTGAACGCGTGAAGTCACTGGAGGTCCTTTGGTTGGGAGTTGCTGCGCACGTGTGAAATATGAATTTCACTGATGAAATCAAATATACGCGAGCCGGGTGCATCGCCGCCCCCGTCACAACCCTATTCGCCGACTCCTGACTCAGTGGTTACCCGCGAACTCGCGCAAACCCCAGCCTTTACCAATGGCCCGATCGTTAATCTCATTCGTGAAAAGTGTTTTTATAAAGAAAACAGGATTCACACATGGCCCAGACTCCCGACACGCCGCCGGCCTCCCCGCTCACCCGCCTGCAGGCCTGCTACACCGGCGTCCTTCATGACGTGATGCGCGCCGCAGGGCTGCGCGACTTCACGCTGCCGCCCAGGCTGCGTCCGCTGATCCCCGGCCAGAAGCTCTGCGGGCCGGCCTTCACGGTGAACGGCCGCGTCGACCCCGCGGCCGATCCGCACGAGACGCTGATGGCGTGGACCGGCTTTCTCTCGCGCGCCAGGCCGGGCCACATCGCGGTGATCCAGCCGAACGACTCGACCGTCTCGCACATGGGCGAACTCTCGGCCGAGACGCTGGGCCGCAAGGGCGTGCTGGGCGTGATCGCCGACGGCGGCGTGCGCGACGCCGAATTCATCATCCGGCAGGGCTTCCAGGTGTGGCACCGCTACTTCACGCCGCGCGACATCGTGGGCTACTGGCTGCCCGAGGCGATGGAGGTGCCGGTGCGCATCGGCGAGGTCACGGTGAACCCGGGCGACCTGCTGCTGGCCGACACCGATGGCGTGATCCGCCTGCCGCTCGCGCAGGCCGAGTCCATCATTGCCGAGGCCGAGCACATGATGGGCCGCGAGAACCTCGTGCGCACCGCCATCCTCGCGGGCACCGACCCGCAGGAGGCCTTCCTGAAGTACCGCAAGTTCTGAGCGCCGCCGGCTGCCGCGCCTGCGATCGGACAGTCAATCTGCCTCGAGCAGGTCGCGCAGGGTCCGCAGGTCGCGGGCGATCCACTGCGCATCGCGCTCGAAGGCCGCGTCGTCCATGTGCGGCTGGCGCAGCAGCGTGAACTGCAGTTCGCAGGCATCCGGCGCGACGCCGATCACGCGCAACGGCAGGTAGACCTCGGGCACGCCTTCGGGCGCCACCCAGTGGTCGAGCACGCCGAAGTCGTTGCGCGGCGCGAAGCGCATGCGGGCTTCGCCACTCTCGGGCGTGCGCACGATCCAGTGGTCGCCGTGCGGCACCAGCGCGCTTTTCGCGAGGCCACTGGCCCATTCGGGAAGCCGCCTCGGATCGGCCGCCAGCACATAGGCTCGGCGCCACTCGCAAGCGACGCGCTGCGTGATGACGCGGGACTGCGCCGCGCCCTCTTCACTGCTCTTGTGCTGCTTCATCGAAATCGCTCCTGAGCACCTTGGAGACGACGGCGCCGGAGAAGCCGCGCGCCATCAGGAATCGCATCTGCTTCGCGCGCTCCTTCGCATCGGCGGGCGGAGCGTCGAATCGGCGGCGCCAGACGGCCGTGGCGCGCTCGACCTCTGTTTCCTGCAGGCTGGCCACCGCCTCGGCGACGGCTTGGGGCGCGATGCCCCTGGCCTGCAGTTCCTGCCTCACCCGCAGCGCGCCCGAACTGGCCGCGCGCTGGTGCAGCACCGAAGCCACCACGCGCGGCTCGCTGATGAAGTCCTTGGCCTCCAGTTCATCGAGCGCCTTCGCCAGCGTGCCGGGCTCTTCCTCGTGCTTCGCCAGCTTGCGCTCCAGCTCTGCGCGCGAATGCTCGCGCTGGCTCAGCAGGCGCAGCGCGCGGCCTTTGAGGGATGGGGCGTCGAATGCCATGCGGGGTCGCCGGCGCGGCCCCGAGAGCCGCGCCCTGACTGGTTACTCGCCCTTCTCTGCCTTGTCGGCCTTGGCCGCCTTCTGCGGCTTCTCGGCGACGTCGTCGGCATCGGCGGCCAGCAGCGGCACGCCCAGCGACTCGCGCACCTTGTTCTCGATCTCGCGCGACAGCGAGGGGTTCTCGCGCAGGAACTCGCGGGCGTTGTCGCGGCCCTGGCCGATCTTCTCGCCGTTGTAGGCGTACCAGGCGCCCGACTTGTCGATGATCTTGGCGTTCACGCCCATGTCGATGATCTCGCCCTCGCGGCTGATGCCCTCGCCGAACAGGATGTCGAACTCGGCCGTCTTGAACGGAGGCGAGACCTTGTTCTTCACCACCTTCACCTTGGTTTCGTTGCCGATGGCCTCGTCGCCCTTCTTGATGGTGCCGATGCGGCGGATGTCCAGGCGCACCGAGGCGTAGAACTTCAGCGCGTTGCCGCCGGTGGTGGTTTCGGGCGAGCCGAACATCACGCCGATCTTCATGCGGATCTGGTTGATGAAGATGACCATGCAGTTGGTCTTCTTGATGGTGGCGGTGAGCTTGCGCAGCGCCTGGCTCATCAGGCGGGCCTGAAGGCCGGGCAGCGAGTCGCCCATCTCGCCTTCGATTTCGGCCTTGGGCGTGAGCGCGGCGACCGAGTCGACCACGATCAGGTCGACGGCGCCGGAGCGCACCAGCGAATCGACGATCTCGAGCGCCTGCTCGCCGGTGTCGGGCTGGCTGATCAGCAGGTCCGACAAGTTCACGCCGAGCTTCTGGGCGTATTGCACGTCGAGGGCGTGTTCGGCGTCGACGAAGGCGCAGGTGCCGGCCTGCTTCTGCATGGCGGCGATGACCTGCAGCGTGAGGGTGGTCTTGCCCGAGGATTCAGGGCCGTAGATTTCGACGACGCGGCCGCGCGGCAGGCCGCCGACGCCCAGGGCGATGTCCAGGCCCAGCGAGCCGGTAGAGACCACCTGGATGTCCTCCAGCGCCTCGCCCTCGCCCAGCCGCATGATGGTGCCCTTGCCGAACTGCTTTTCGATCTGGGCCAGCGCGGCCTGCAGGGCCTTGGCCTTCTCGCTGTTGGCGCCGATGTTCGAACCCTTGACTGCTGCGTCCATGTGAAAAACTCCTTGAAGATCAATGGCTTGTGTGTGACACCATCCATCTGCGTTTAACTACAGGCTGGATGCTTGAACAGTAGTGTAGGGGCTGATTCCTCGGCGTAAACCTGTTTTTTGGTCAGTTTGCTTTACCATTCGGCGCCATGGCCGAAGCCCCCTTTCCCGCCGACCAGGACGCCTGGCGCCAGACCCACCTGGGCCGCCTGCTGGGCCACGCCATGCGCCGCTTCGACGAGCGCGTGCTGGAGCTGATGGCGCACGACGTCGAAGTGCCGCTGGCCCTGTCGAACCTCGCGGCGCGCGCGCAGGTGAGCGCGGCGCACATCCACATCACGCGGCACCTGTCGCGCGAGGGCTCGCGCCTCACCGAGCTGGCCGAGCGCGCCGGCATGACCAAGCAGGCGATGGGCGCGCTGGTCGACCAGTGCGAGGCCTGGGGGCTGGTCACGCGCGGGCCCGATCCGCTGGATGCGCGGGCGCGGCGCGTGCTCTTCACCGCCGACGGGCTGGCCTGGCTCGACGCCTTCCGCGGCGCGGTGACGCAGGCCGAGAAGGAGTTCAGGAGCAGCGTGGGCGACGAGATCGCCACCGTGGTAACCATCGGACTCGAAGCCTATACGGCGGGCTAGACTCCTGCGAAGAGACAACCGTGAACGGCGCCCCGAGGACGCCCGACACCTGAAACAGGCCGGAGGTGACGCATGCGGATTCTGATTGCCGAAGACGACCAGGTGCTGGCCGATGCCCTGCTGCGCAGCCTGCGCACCTCGGGCGCGGCGGTCGACCACGTGGCCAACGGCTCGCAGGCCGACACCGCGCTCATGACCCATGACGAGTTTGACCTGCTGATCCTCGACCTCGGGCTGCCCAGCCTGCACGGCATCGAGATCCTCAAGCGGCTGCGCGCGCGCGGCTCGCAGCTGCCGGTGCTGGTGCTCACCGCCGCCGACAGCGTGGAGGAGCGCGTCAAGGGCCTCGACCACGGCGCCGACGACTACATGGCCAAGCCATTCAGCCTGCAGGAGCTCGAGGCACGCGTGCGCGCCCTCACCCGGCGCGGCATGGGCGCCACCAGCAACACCATCCGCCACGGCCCGCTGGTGTACGACCAGGCCGGCCGCGTGGCCACCATCGACGGCAAGATGATCGAACTCTCGGCGCGCGAACTCGGCCTGCTCGAAGTGCTGCTGCAGCGCGCCGGCCGGCTGGTGAGCAAGGACCAGCTGGTCGACCGGCTGTGCGAATGGGGCGAGGAGGTGAGCCTCAACGCCATCGAGGTCTACATCCACCGGCTGCGCAAGAAGATCGAGAAGGGCCCGGTGCGCATCGCGACGGTGCGCGGGCTGGGCTACTGCCTCGAAAAGATCCAGTGACGACCACACGGCAGCCGCCACGCGCGGGCGGCGGCACGCCGGAGGAATCGGCGCGATGAAGTTGTTCCAGCGCGCGCAGCGCTCCCTGTTCGGCGAGATCCTCGACTGGATGCTCACGCCGCTGCTGCTGCTGGTGCCGGTGAGCATCGGCGTCACCTGGCTGGTGGCGCAGGGCATCGCCAACGCGCCCTACGACCGCGCGCTGGAGCACAACGTGAAGGCGCTGGCCGAGCTGGTGACGGTGAAGGAAGGACACGCGCAGTTCGTGCTCTCGCAGTCGGCGCGCGAGATCCTGCGCGCCGACGAGACCGGCCACGTCTACTACCAGCTGCTCGACGGCTACGACAACCTGCTCAGCGGCGAGCGCGACATCCCGCAGCCCGGGCTCGACGAGCCGCTGCCGCCCGGCCAGGTCTTCCTGCACAACAGCGACGTGCACGGCCAGCCGGTGCGCGTGGCCTCGATGTGGATCGCCAGCGGCACCGACGACGTGCCGCCCACGCTGCTGCAGCTGGCCGAGACGCGCGAGAAGCAGTCGGTGCTGGCGGCCGAGATCATCAAGGGCGTGCTGCTGCCGCAGTTCGCCATCCTGCCGCTGGCGGTGCTGCTGATCTGGCTGGCGCTGGTGCGCGGCATCAAGCCGCTGTCGGTGGTGGAGGCGCGCATCCGCGAGCGCCGCCCGGGCGACCTGAGCCCGCTGGACGAATCCTCGGTGCCGCTGGAAGTGGTGCCGCTGGTGTCCTCGGTGAACGAATTGCTGGACAAGCTCAACGATTCCATTGGCACGCAGAAGCGCTTCCTGGCCGACGCGGCGCACCAGCTGAAAACGCCGCTGGCGGGCCTGCGCATGCAGGCCGACCTGGCGCAGCGCGAGGGCGCCAACGCCGACGAACTGAAGCAGTCGCTCAAGCAGATCGGCCGCGCGAGCAAGCGCGCCACGCACACGGTGAACCAGCTGCTGTCGCTGGCGCGCGCCGAGGGCAACAGCGCCAACGCGCACCACCAGCCCTGCGACCTCGCGAAGCTGACCATCGAGGTGGTGCGCGAGGCGGTGCCCCGCGCCATCGAGAAGCGCATCGACCTGGGCTACGACGGCGTCGAGCCCGGCGCGCCGGGCGTGGTGTTCGACGGCAACGCCACGCTGCTGAAGGAGCTGGTGCGCAACCTGGTCGACAACGCGATCAACTACACGCCCTCGACGCCCGAGCGCCCCGGCCTGATCACCGTGCGCGTGCTAGCCGACCCCTTCGGCCACGTGCTGCTGCTCCAGGTGGAGGACAACGGCCCCGGCATCGCCGAGGCCGACCGCGAACTGGTGTTCGAGCCCTTCTACCGCGTGCTCGGCAACGAGGCCGACGGCTCGGGGCTGGGCCTGCCGATCGTGCTGGAGATCGCGAACCAGCACCGCGCGCAGGTGAAGCTGGAGGACGCGCATCCCGGCAAGCAGCCGCCGGGCGCGCTCTTCACGGTCCGATTCGAAGGCGAGCAGCCGTCCTGAGACGGCAGCGGGAGTTCGTCAGGGCGCCGGCGCGGCGGCCTTCGGCGCTTCCTTGCGGATCTGCAGCCACTCGGGGTGGATCTGCCGCGCCATGCGCTGCGGCTCGCGCTCCGCGAGGCTGGCCGGCGCGAGCCCGAAGCCCGCGAGATCGCCGCGCGCCCAGAGGAAGTAGCCGGCATTGGCCAGCAACAGGACGACGAGGAGCAGGCGCAGCTTCATGGTGAAGATCAGAAAGGCATGCCGCGAGGGCGCACGCTCACTTCATCGCTGGAAATGAGCTGCAGGCCGGCGTCGGTGCGCACCTGCAGTTCGCCGCCCCAGGCCACGCCCTCGCACAGGCCTGCGGTGCCGTCGCTGAGCGCCACCTCGCGCCCGCGCAGCACGTCGCGCGCGGCAAAACGTTCGGCGAAAGGAGCAAAGCCGCGGGCCTCGAAGTCGAGCACCGTCCGTACCAGAGGCTCGGCCAGTTCGGCCAGCACCTCGGGAGCACTGGCTCCGGGACGCCACTGGTGCAGCCATGCCGGCGGCGTGCGCATGCCGTCGCCCTCGCGCGCGCCGATGTTGATGCCGATGCCGATCACCACATAGCGCGACGCATCCGGGCCGCCGTCGGAGGGCAGGGCGGTTTCGATGAGGATGCCGACCAGCTTGCGGTCGTCGACCCACACGTCGTTGGGCCACTTGAGGCCGATCTTGTGCGCGCCCGAGGGGTCGAGCCCCTCGGCCACCGCCACGCCGACGGCCAGCGACAGGCCCGACCAGTCGGCGGGTGCGAGCGGCATGCCCAGCGAGAAGGTCAGCGAGACAGCCGCGTCCTGCTGCGCACCGCTCTGCCAGGGGCGCCCGAGCCGGCCGCGCCCGGCCGTCTGGCGCTCGGCCACGAGCAGCACGGGCTCGACGCGACCGGCGCGCGCGCGGCGCATCAGCTCGGTGTTGGTGGAATCTATTTCCGCCACCGCCTCGACCGCGAAGCCGGGCACCAGCGGCGCGACCGACGCGGCGATCCGGTCCTGGAACCAGTCGGCGGTGCTGCTGTTGCTCATGGTCAGTCCTTTGCGGACTTGTCTTTCTTCGCGGATTTCTTTTGCGCTTTCGCCTCAGCCTTCTTTTCGGCCTTTTTGGCTTCCTTTTTCTTCGCTTCTTTTTTCTCGGCCTTTTTCTTTTCGGCTTTTTTCTTTGCCTTCTTCTTCTTTTTCTTTTCCTCGTCCTCATCCTTGGGTGTCAGCAGCGTGCCGCGGCACTGCTCCGAGCCGCACCAGCAGGGAAATTCGGAAAGCAGCTTGGGCGTGTACGGCTCGTCGATGATCAGGCCGTAGTCGTAGTTGAGCTCCTCGCCGGCGGCGATGTTGCGCAGCGCCTTGATATAAACGCGCCCATCGACTTCGTCGGCTTCGCAGTTCGGCTCGCACGAGTGGTTGATCCATCGTGCATCGTTGCCCTTGACGTTGCCGTCGATCACGCGGCCGTCGTCGATGTGGAAGTAGAAGGTGTGGTTCGGCTGGGTCGGGTCGTGCGGATGGCGGCGCAGCGCCTCCTTCCAGCTGATGACTTCGCCCTTGTATTCGATCAGCGTCTCGCCTTCGGCCAGGTCCTGCACGGCGAACACGCCGTTGCCGTGGACATCGGAGCGCCGCATCTGGATGCGGCGGCCGCCGGAACGATCCTTGCCGGGCTGCGCGTCCGCCTCGGGGAGCGCGGTGGCCTGCGTATCACGACCGGCCGGAAGTGGGGATTTGGAAGGCATCGCCGAAGTCTGTTAGTTTGAATATGCACACACATGCGCGTGTGCGCGTGCGCACGCGGAAGCCGCAGATTGTATGTGGCCCCCACGCTCCTGCACTGCGTGTCGTCGCTGCCCCCCGAGGGGGCCGCAGGCCGCCTTGGGGCGGCCCGGCGCCGGCCTGAATTTTTTTAGGAACTGTTGATGAAGACGTTGGTAATCGCAGAAAAGCCGTCGGTGGCGCAGGACATCGTCCGCGCTCTCACGCCGGTCGCAGGGAAATTCGACAAACACGACGAGCATTTCGAGAACGACAGCTATGTCGTGACCAGCGCGGTCGGTCACCTGGTCGAAATCCAGGCGCCCGAGGAATTCGACGTCAAGCGCGGCAAGTGGAGCTTCGCCAACCTGCCGGTGATTCCGCCGCACTTCGACCTGAAGCCCGTCGACAAGACCAAGACGCGCCTGAACGCGGTGGTCAAGCAGGCCAAGCGCAAGGACGTGACGCAGCTCATCAACGCATGCGACGCGGGGCGCGAGGGCGAGCTGATCTTCCGCCTGATCGAGCAGTACGCGGGCGGCAAGTCGGGGCTGAACAAGCCGGTCAAGCGCCTCTGGCTGCAGTCGATGACGCCGCAGGCCATCCGCGAGGGCTTCGACGCGCTGCGCACCGAGAAGCAGATGCAGGGCCTGGCCGATGCCGCGCGCTCGCGCTCGGAGGCCGACTGGCTGGTGGGCATCAACGGCACGCGCGCCATGACCGCCTTCAATTCGCGCGATGGCGGCTTCTTCCTCACGACCGTGGGCCGCGTGCAGACGCCCACGCTGTCGGTGGTGGTGGAGCGCGAGGAGCAGATCCGCAAGTTCGTCTCGCGCGACTACTGGGAAATCCACGGCACCTTCGCGGCCGAGGCCGGCGAGTACCCGGGCAAGTGGTTCAACCCCGACTGGAAGAAGGCGAACGCACCGCTCTTGCCCAACGGCGAGCCCGACCCCGAGCAGCGCGCCGACCGCGTCTGGAACGAGCAGGAAGCCCGCGCCATCGCCGATGCCGCGCGCGGCAAGCCGGCCACCGTCACCGAAGAGAGCAAGCCCACCACGCAGGCCTCGCCGCTGCTGTTCGACCTGACCTCGCTGCAGCGCGAGGCCAACAGCCGCTTCGGCTTCAGCGCCAAGACCACGCTGGCGCTGGCGCAGAGCCTGTACGAGCGCCACAAGGCGCTGACCTACCCGCGTACCGATTCGCGCGCGCTGCCCGAGGACTACCTGCCGGTGGTCAAGCAGACCATGGGCATGCTGGCCAACAGCGGCATGAAGCACCTTGCGCCCTTCGCCCAGCAGGCGGTGGACGGCAACTACGTGAAGCCCAACAAGCGCATCTTCGACAACGCGAAGGTGTCGGACCACTTCGCCATCATCCCGACGCTGCAGGCGCCCAGCGGCCTGAGCGAGGCCGAGCAGAAGCTCTACGACTTCGTCGTGCGGCGCTTTCTCTCGGTGTTCTTCCCGAGCGCCGAATACCAGGTGACCACGCGCGTCAGCACGGTGGAGCAGGCCGGCAGGAAGTACCCGTTCCGCACCGACGGCAAGGTGCTGGTGAAGCCGGGCTGGCTCGCCATCTACGGCAAGGAAGCGCAGGACGACGAGAAGGAAGACGACAAGGACGGCAAGCGCCTCGTGCCGGTGAAGCCGGGCGAGATCGTGAAGGCCGAGTCGGTCGACACCAAGGGCCTGAAGACGCGCCCGCCGGCACGCTACTCCGAAGCCACGCTGCTGGGCGCCATGGAAGGCGCGGGCAAGACCATCGACGACGACGAGCTCCGCGAGGCCATGCAGGAGAAGGGCCTTGGCACGCCGGCCACGCGCGCGGCAACCATCGAAGGACTGATCGCCGAGAAGTACATCCTGCGCGAGGGCCGCGAGCTGATTCCGACGGCCAAGGCCTTCCAGCTCATGACGCTGCTGCGCGGCCTGGGCGTGGAGGAACTCTCCAAGGCCGAGTTGACCGGCGAGTGGGAATACAAGCTCGCGCAGATGGAGAAGGGCGCGCTCAGCCGCGACGCCTTCATGCGCGAGATCGCCGAGATGACGCAGCACATCGTCAAGAAGGCCAAGGAATACGACCGCGACACCGTGCCGGGCGACTACGCCACGCTGCGCACGCCGTGCCCCAACTGCGGCGGCGTCGTGAAGGAAAACTACCGCCGCTATGCCTGCACCGGCAAGAGCGGCACGGGCGAGGACGCCTGCGGCTTCTCGTTCGGCAAGTCGCCCGCCGGTCGCACCTTCGAAGTGGAAGAGGCCGAGGCGCTGCTGCGCGACAAGCACATCGGCCCGCTGGAGGGCTTCCGCTCCAAGGCCGGCTGGCCGTTCACCTCCGAGATCGTCATCAAGTTCGACGAGGAGGCGAAGAACTGGAAGCTGGAGTTCGACTTCGGCGACGACAAGAACGAGGAAAGCGGCGAAATCGTCGACTTCAGCGAGCAGGACACCGTCGGCCCCTGCCCGGTGTGCGGCGCGCCGGTGTTCGAGCACGGCAGCAACTACGTCTGCGAGAAGTCGGTGCCCACCAATTCGCAGCCCACGCCGAGCTGCACCTTCAAGACCGGCAAGATCATCCTGCAGCAGCCCGTGGAGCGCGCGCAGATGGAGAAGCTGCTGGCCACCGGCAAGACCGACCTCCTCGACAAGTTCGTGAGCATGCGCACGCGCCGCCCCTTCAAGGCCTTCCTGACCTGGAACGCGGAAGAGGGCAAGGTGACCTTCGAGTTCGCGCCGCGCGAGGGCGCAAGCAAGTTCCCGCCGCGCAAGACCTTCGCCGGCAAGACCGCCGCCGCCAAGAAGACGGCAGCGGCGAAGAAGACGCCCGCGGCCAAGAAGGCACCGGCCGCGAAGAAGGCCGCCGCGCCGCGCAAGACCGGCGCGGGCCTCAAGCCCAGCGACGCACTCGCGGCGGTGATCGGCAACGAGCCGGTCGCGCGCACCGAAGTCGTGAAGAAGCTCTGGGACTACATCAAGGCCAACGGCCTGCAGGACGCCAAGGACAAGCGCTCGATCAACGCCGACGCCAAGCTCAAGCCGGTGTTCGGCAAGGACCAGGTGACGATGTTCGAGCTCGCGGGCATCGTGGGCAAGCACCTCTCGGCGCCCTGAGCATGCTGCGCAGACACTTCGCCACGAGCGTGGCACTGTCGATTGCAGTGCTCGGCGGCATGGGCACGGCGCACGCCGCCGCGTGGCCCGACAAGCCGGTCAAGCTGGTGGTGCCGTTCCCGCCAGGGCAAGCCACCGACATCTTCGCCCGCGCCCTGGCCGAGCAGCTCGGCAAGCGGCTGGGCCAGCCGGTGGTGGTCGACAACAAGGCCGGCGCCGGCAGCAACATCGGCACCGAGTTCGTGGTGCGCTCGCAGCCCGACGGCTACACGCTGGTGGTGGCGGGCAGCGCGATGGCGGTGAACCAGACGCTCTACGCCAAGCCGGGCTTCGACCCGCGCAAGGACCTGGTCGGCATCTCGCTCGTCGCCAAGGTGCCGCTCGTCTTCCTGGCCACGCCCGAGAGCGGCATCCGCACGCTGGCCGAGCTCACCGCGCGCGCCAAGGCCGAACCCGGCCGGCTGAGCTACGCGAGCGCCGGCATCGGCGGCACGCAGCATCTGTCGGGCGAGATGTACAAGGCGGCGGCGCATGTGTTCGTCACGCACATTCCGTACCGGGGCAGCGGCCCTGCGCAGTCGGACTTCCTGGGCAACCAGGTGCCGCTGATGATCGACTCGGTGACGGCCGCGCTGCCGCACATCAAGTCGGGCCGGGCGGTGCCGCTGGCCGTGACCTCGGCCACGCGCTCCTCGCAGCTGCCCGACGTGCCCACGGTGCGCGAAAGCGGCGTGGCGGGCACCAAGAACTTCGAGGCCGTCGGCTGGCTCGGCCTGATGGCGCCGCGCGGCACGCCGGGCGATGTCGTCGAGCGCCTGAACCGCGAGGTGACCGACATCCTCAGGAGCGAGCAGATGGCGCGCTTCATCCGCGAGCGCGGCGCCGAGCCCGCACCGACGGCGCCGGCCGAGTTCGACCGCTTCGTGGCGAGCGAGATCGGCGTGTGGGGCGCTGCGGTGAAGGCTTCGGGCGCCAAGCCCGAATAGGGCACCGGGCAGGTCGGCGCCGTCAACAACCCTGTCGGCGCCGGGTCTGTTTGTTACAGGCCGTCCCGGCCGCCGGGCCTATAGTGGCCCGGACCCCACCATCCAGGAGATTCCGTTGAAGTCGTCTTTCATCGCAGCCGCATTCGCGATCGCAATGGGCGTGCTGGCCACGGGCTGCGCCGGCACGGGTTCCGCCGGCAACCCCGGTTCCTCGGCCGCGACGCCAACCAGCGGCAGCGGCGTCACGGTGTTCGGCACCATCGACGCCAGCGTCAGCGGCTACAAGAACAGCAGCAGCCCGCGCTGACCCTCGTTCAGGCCACGCCCTTCAGGTAGCCATGCAGCGCGGCACGCAGCTGCCGTGACAGCGCCTGCAGGTCGGGCCGCTCGCCCGTGCCGATGTGCAGGTGCGCGAACAGGCCGTAGATGATGGTCTGGCACACGCGGGCGACTTCCTTCTTCTGGCAGTCCGGCGACAGGTCGATGGCCGCGTCGAGCACGCCCACCCACTCGGCCACGAAACGGTCGTACATCTTGCGGTAGGCCTCGGGGCCCGAGAGGTGCCGCTCCAGCAGGTAGTGCGCGCCCCAGGCAAGGGGCTGCGCGCGGTGCGCCTCCAGCTGCGCGTCGATCACCGCGTCCACGATCTGCGCGAGCGGCCGGCCCGCGTGCGCGGCGACGGCCGCTCGCATGTCCAGCAGCAGCGCCTTGGAGCGCAGGTGCAGGCACACGCGCGCCAGGTCGTCCTTGCTCGCGAAGTATTCGTAGAAGCTGCCGAGCCCCGTGCCCGCCACCGACACGATCTCGCGGATGGTGATGGCGGCGTATCCCTTCTCGACCAAAAGCCGAACAAAGGCTTCCTGCAACGCCTGCGAGGTGTGGCGCGCGCGGGACTGGCGCGGCTTTCGCCTCGGGACGGCGGCCGGGGCGCGGGCGGTCGCCATCAGCGCGGCGGAACCCGAACACCTCGCGGGCGGGTTGTTCCTAGAATTTTTGGACCCATCGAACGGCATTCTGCAATGGCCCACGCCCCCGACGACTCCGACGAATCCCGCCCCGCCGTCTTCACCTCGCAAGGCGAGGACGCATGGCTTCCCAGCGAACACTCGCGCGGCCCCTGGGACCCGCGCGCGCAGCACGGCGGCGCGCCCGCCGCGCTGCTGGTGCACGTGGCCGAGCGCGCCGCGCCGGGGCCGGGCTGGCAGCTGGCGCGGCTCACCCTCGAGCTGGTGAAGCCGGTGCCGCTGGCGCCGCTCGTCACGCGCACGCAGGTGCAGTCCTCGCGCTCCACGGTGCGCGTGGGCATCGACCTGCTGGCAGGCGAGGTGCTGGTGGCGCGGGCGCACGCGCTGCTGCTGGCGGGACAGTCGCTGGCGCTGCCGCCCGGCCTGCCGGGCTGGCCGCAGGAGCCGCTGCGGCCGCTGCCGCGCGACTGCACCGAGCGCGTGCGCATTCCGGGCCTGCCACAGGGCACGTCGTTCTACGGCACGGCCATGGAGACGCGCGTGGCCGAGGGCGATTCGACCCGGCCGGGCCCTTGCTCCGCATGGTTCCGCCTCGCGGTGCCGCTCTTGCACGGCGCGGCCACCTCGCCCGCCATGCGCGCCGCGGCGGCGGCCGACTTCGGCAACGGCCTGAGCTGGGTGCTGCCGGCCGAGCGCTACCTGTTCACCAACGCCGACCTGAGCCTGAACCTGTTCCGCGTGCCACAGGGCGAGTGGATCGGCCTGCGCTCGGCCACCGAGGTGCACGGCGGCGGCGCGGGCCTGGTCTCGTCCTGCCTCTACGACGAGCAGGGGCCCATCGGCCTCGCCACCCAGACGCTGGTGCTGCGCGAACGAAGCCCCGCTGCCTGACCCGCCCCGCAACGATCAACCGGAGAGAGACAAGCATGACCACCACCGGCATCCACCCCGACAACCAGGTCCCCGAACTCAAGGACTACAACGTCTACACCAGCGACCCCACGCTGCGCGCCTCGGTGACGCGCGGCGGTGCCGCATGGCGCGACGACGAACTGGCGCGCCAGGGCGCGGAGTACGGCGCCGAGGCCACGCTGCACGCCGCGGAAGACGCCAACCGCCACGAGCCCGAGCTGCACACCCACTCGCGCACCGGCGAGCGCATCGACCAGGTGAGCTTCCACCCCGCCTGGCACACGATGATGGGCATCGCCCGGCGCAACGGCATCGCCAACCTGCCGTTCTTCGACGAGCGGCCCTCGGCCTGGGTGGGCTACGGCGCGTCGCTGTACATGCACAGCCAGATCGAGTCGGGCTCGACCTGCCCGACCACCATGACCAAGGCCTGCATCCCGGTGGTGCGGCGCAACGCGGCGCTGTATGCCGCGCTGCGCGACAAGCTGGCGTCGAACGAGCACGACGCGCGCGACATTCCGCTCGTAGGCAAGACATCGATCACCGTCGGCATGGGCATGACCGAAAAGCAGGGCGGCAGCGACGTGCGCACGAACACCACGCGCGCCGTGCCGGCCGGCGCCGGACCGTGGGGCGAGGAATTCCTCATCACCGGCCACAAGTGGTTCTTCTCCGCGCCAATGTGCGACGGCCACCTGGTGCTGGCGAAGACCGACGAGCACGGCTCCTCGTGCTTCTTCGTGCCGCGGTGGCGGCCCGACGGCGACAAGAACGCGGTGCACATCCAGCGGCTGAAGGACAAGGTCGGCAACCGCTCCAATTCGAGCAGCGAAGTCGAGTTCAAGGATGCCTGGGGCGTGCTCGTGGGCGACGAAGGCCGGGGCATCCCGACCATCATCGAGATGGCGACCGTGACCCGGCTCGATTGCGCGCTGGCCAGCGCCGGCTTCATGCGCCAGGGCTTCGCGCAGGCGCTGCACTACGCGCGCAACCGCCATGCCTTCGGCAAGGCCCTGGCCGACCAGCCGGTGATGACCGCGCTGCTGGCCGACATGGCGCTCGAATCGCAGGCCGCCACGCTGCTGGCGATGGGGCTGGCCTCGCGCTTCGGCTCGACGGCGCCGCTGGACACGGCCTGGCGTCGCCTGCTCACGCCCGCCGCCAAGTTCTGGAACTGCAAGCGCGCGGTGGCGCTCACCGGCGAGGCGATGGAAGTGTTCGGCGGCAATGGCTATGTGGAAGAAGGGCCGATGGGCCGGCTCTTCCGCGAGGCGCCCGTCAACTCGATCTGGGAAGGCTCGGGCAACGTGATGTGCCTGGACGTGCTGCGCGCCGTCTCGCGCAACCCCGACGACGTGCACCTCGTGCTCGACCAGCTGCATGAAGTCGCCACCGGCGAGCCCCGCGTGCAGGACGCGCTGCAGGCCGTGCGCAAGATGACGCAGCTGCCGCCGCAGGAGCTGGAGCAGCAGGCGCGCCGCTTCACGCAGCGCCTGGTGCTGGCCGCGCAGGCCTGCCTGATGCTGGAGCACGCGAGCGCGCAGGAGTCGGCCGCGTTCCTGTCGAGCCGTTTCGACCCCGACTGGGGGCCGGTGACGGGCATCAGTGCCGGCACTTCCGATCCGGCAGCGCTGCTGCGCGCCGCGTGGCGCTGAACGCCTGGGGGCGCGCCGCCTAGCCCCGCCTTCTCAGCAGCGCCTGCCGCAGCACCCGCGCGGCGCGGTCGCGGATCTTGCCGGGGCCGGAGCGCGGCGTGGTCTTCGGCGCGACCTTGGCGGTGGCGCAGGCCCAGAGGAAGTCGTGCAGGATCGGCGTGTCGTCCACAGTCTCGGTGCTGCCGTACTTGTGGAACTCGGGGTGCCACTGGGTGGCCGAGATGTAGCTGCGGCCCTTCTCTGGGCGGCGGCGGATGGCCTCGGGCACGCGGTCGGGCAGGCTCCAGGCCTCGATCTCGAAGCCCGGCGCGAGCCCCTTGATGCCCTGGTGATGGATGCTGTTGACGCGCGCCGTGCGTACGTGCGGATAAAGCTTGGAAAGCCGCGTGCCCTCGACGATCTCGATATCGTGGAAGTTCTGGTCGTAGGTCACGGGGTCGCGATGCTTCAGCGTCTGGGGGTGCCCGTGCTGCTCCTCGATGTCCTGGTAGAGCGTGCCGCCGAAGGCCACGTTGATGAGCTGCAGCCCCCGGCACACGCCGAAGATGGGCTTGCCGGCCTGCTCGAAGGCTTCGACCAGCGCGAGGTCGTAGAGGTCGCGGATGCGGTCGCCGATCCAGGCGTCCTTCAGTGGCACCTCGCCGTAGCTGCCTGGCCAGACGTCGGCGCCGCCGTGCATCACCACGCCGTCGAGCCACTCGGCATAGTGCGACAGCTTGGTGTCGCCGCGCGCGGTCTCGCCGGTGGGGCAGGGCACCATCACGACCATGGCGCCAGCGGACATGAGCCAGTGCGCGATCGACTGCTCGACGTACTGCAGGGTCTTGTTGGTGAAGAGCGAGCGGGCCGGGTCGGCATGCGAGAAGCAGGCGGACAGGCCGATCTTGAGCCTGGCGGAAACAGGTTGTGTCATCGCTGGACTGTCGTCGGTGGCAACCGGACGGGTGATGCGGAAAGGAAAGTCCATTTTGGCTCGTTGGCCTCTCGCGCGGGGTCGGACGACACGCCAAGTATGCTTTCAACGCTGCCCCAACGTACAAGGAAGACAAGCCGATGAAAACCATCAAGGGCCCAGCCATATTCCTGGCCCAGTTCGCGGGAGACGCCGCCCCCTTCAACACCCTCGACGGCATTGCCGGCTGGGCCGCCGGCCTGGGCTACAAGGGCGTGCAGATCCCGAGCTGGGACGCCCGCCTGTTCGACCTCAAGAAGGCGGCCGAAAGCAAGACCTACTGCGACGAGGTGAAGGGCACGCTGGCGGGCCACGGCCTGCAGATCACCGAACTCTCGACCCACCTGCAGGGCCAGCTGGTGGCGGTGCACCCGGCCTACGACGCGGGCTTCGACGGCTTCGCGGCGCCCGAGGTCCGCGGCGACCCGGTGCGCCGCCAGCAGTGGGCCGTCGAGCAGCTGCACTTCGCGGCGAAGGCCTCGGCCAACCTCGGGCTCACGGCGCACGCGACCTTCTCGGGCGCGCTGGCCTGGCCCTACCTCTATTCGTGGCCGCCGCGCCCGCCGGGACTGATCGAGGAAGCCTTCGACGAGCTCGCGCGCCGCTGGCGCCCCATCCTCGACGCCTTCGACGCCGTGGGCGTGGACGTGGGCTACGAGATCCACCCCGGCGAAGACCTGCACGACGGCGTGAGCTACGAGATGTTCCTGGAGCGCGTGAACAACCACCCGCGCGCCTGCCTGCTGTACGACCCGAGCCACTTCATGCTGCAGCAGCTCGACTACCTGGCCTACATTGACCACTACCACGAGCGCATCAAGATCTTCCACGTGAAGGACGCCGAGTTCAACCCGACCGGCAAGCAGGGCGTGTACGGCGGCTTCCAGAGCTGGATCAACCGGGCAGGGCGCTTCCGCTCGCTGGGCGACGGGCAGGTCGACTTCAAGGCCATCTTCTCGAAGATGGCGCAGTACGACTTCCCGGGCTGGGCGGTGCTGGAGTGGGAGTGCTGCATCAAGCACCCCGAGGACGGCGCGCGCGAGGGCGCGAAGTTCATCGCCGACCACATCATCCGCGTGGCCGACCGCGCCTTCGACGACTTCGCGGCGGGCGGGGTGGACGTGGCGGCGAACAAGCGGATGCTGGGGGTCGGCTAGGCATCACGCATGGTCGCCTGCCTGGGTGGGCGGCCATCAGCCATCCGCAAACTCTCCCAGCGCCAGCAGGACGTTCTGCACCGCGTTGTCCTGATTTCTGGTTGCCCGGTGGGCCAGGCCGAGGGGGCGGGTGAGTCGCGGCTGCAGGTGCCGCGTCACGTATTCGGTGCGTTTTTCGTTTCTGGCATGCGGCTCCAGAGGAAGGATGGCGGCCGCGTGTCCTGCTTCGACCAGACTCTTGATGGCCTCGGGGTAGTTCAGGTGCATGCGCGCCCGGGGATTCAATCCGGCCTGGCCGAACCATGTCGCAATGAGCCGGTACATCTGCGTGGCCGGATCGAAGGAAATCCAGGGACGCTCTGCGAGCCACTGCGGCGTGATGAGCTTGGGAGATTTCCAGCTGCAAGGAACGATGGCCACCATGGGGTCGTGGCGCCACGGCGTGATGTTCACTCCCGCGCACGGGGCCTGCGGCATCGCGACGACGCCGATGTCCAAAGTGCCCGCCTGCAGCCGCGCGACGGCCTCCACAGAGCTCAGGATCTCCACCGTGACGTCGACGCCCGGACTGCGCATGGCCAGGCGCGCCAACAACGCAGGCAACAGATGAGCGCTGACACCGGCCGAGGAGCCGATGCGGACGACAGCTTCGCGCCCCTGCGACTTCCGGCGAACCAGGTCGCTCAGTCCGTCCGCGCTGGCGAGCAGCTTGCGGCCACCCTCCACCAGCGCCATCCCTGCGGGAGTCAGACGCAGCTGCCTTCGCCCGCGCTCGATCAGTGAAGCGCCCAGCCTCGACTCCAGCTCCCGGATGTGGAGGCTGATCGTCGGAGGCGCCAGGTGCAGCGCCTGCGCCGCCGCGGCCAGCGTCCCCAGATCCGCGATGGCCACGAGGGTCTGGACTTGGTCTAGGTTGAGATTCCTCATTCAGTTTTTCTGCGATTAGGCGATAGGAAATTCAACTTTACAAAGCAATCACCCGAAATCGACACTCCCTCATCGAAAAGGAATGGGAGGCGGCGTGAGCACTGATGTGTTTCTGGCGATTCTGCTGGCCGCGCTGATGAATGCGGCCTGGAACAGCGCCATCAAGATGGGGGGAGACAAGGTCGCGGTGATGGCGATGACGACGCTGTTCGGCAGCGTCATCTCCCTGTGCGCGCTGCCTTTCATCGGCCTTCATGCATCGACGGAATGGTGGCTGCTGGCGCTCTCCATCTGTATCCACACGATCTACCACTTCGTGCTGCCTCTGGCCTACAAGCACGGTGACCTGGGGCATGTCTACCCGATCGCGCGTGGCGGCGCGCCCGTGCTCGTGACCCTGGCGGCCGCGATGGCGCTCGGAGAGCTTCCGCCGCCCATCGGGGTCGTCGGCATCCTCTGCCTCAGCATGGGTGTGCTGGCATTCGCCTTTCAGCACCGCGCCCGAGGAATCGGCCATCGAGGAACGACCTACGCCTTGGCGACCAGCCTGCTGATCGCGTCCTACACCGTCGTGGACGGGCTGGGCGCGCGCGGATCGGAGTCCGCGCTGGGTTTTGCGGTCCTCCTGACCATTGGCGACGGCTTGGCCACGGCGCTCGTGGTTCTCTGCTGGAAAGGTCAGGCCGCCTTCCGCGTCGATCGGCGCACGCTTTCGTTGAGCGCTGTCGCAGGAACCCTGCAGATCGGGGCGTACTGGATCGCGGTATGGGCGCTGGCGCAAGCCCCCATGGGGCTTGTGTCCGCCTTGCGCGAGAGCAGCGTGCTGTTCGTCGCACTGATTTCCACCTATCTGCTCAAGGAACGGCTGGGGCTGCATCGCATCGCGTGCTCGGCGCTGGTCTTCGCGGGCATTTGTCTGGTGAAGCTCGGCCAATAGCCCGCGCGACCTTCCTTGGCAATGTTGAAGCGCCGAACGATTCACGAAGCGTTCCGGGCCTTCAGCCGAGCAACGCGCAGCGCTGAAGAATTGTGCGAGCGATGGTCGTACTGGTCGACCACCAAGCCCGCCAGCCTTCGGTGGCATATCAGACCCTCGCGCTACAGCAGCGTCGCCAACCGCCGGATCGCCCCGTCGATCTGCGCCTCGCCGATCAGCCCGTAGCCGAAGGCCAGCCCGTTGGGCGTGCCGGGCGCCAGCGGATCGAGCGCGAAGCGCGACAGCGGCGGCAGCGTGATGCCGGCCGCTGCGGCGCGCTCGACCACGGTGAAGTCGCGCGTGTCGCCATGCAGCCGTGCAGACAGATGCAGGCCGGCGCTCGACGGAATCGTCTCCAGCCGGCCCGCGCCGTGGCGCGACAGCGCCTCCAGCAGGGCGGTGCGCCGCGCGCCGTAGAGCTTGCGCATCTTGCGGATGTGGCGCGCGAGATGCCCCTCGGCGATGAAGGCTGCGAGCGCCTCCTGCCCGAGCACGGGGCCGTGCCAGTCGGCCAGTTCGCGCGATCGCACCAGCGCCGCGCGGGCCCAGGGCGGCGCGACCACGAAGCCCAGCCGCAGTGCGGGGAACAGGCTCTTGGAAAAGGTGCCGACGTAGAAGACCGACTCGGCGCGGTCCAGCGTCTGCAGCGCGTCGAGCGGGCGGCCGGCGAAGCGGAACTCGCTGTCGTAGTCGTCCTCGACGATCACCGCGTTGCGCTCGCGTGCGAAAGCCAGCAGCGCGGCGCGGCGCGGCGGCGACATCGCGACACCGGTGGGGAACTGGTGCGAGGGCGTCACGCAGACCACGCGCGCCTCAGGCGGAATGCGCTCCACGCACAGGCCCTCGGCGTCGGTGGGCACCGTCACCACCCGCGCGCCCGCCGCCAGCATCGCTTCGCGCAGCGAGGGGTAGAAAAGCTGCTCCACCGCGACCACCGTGCGCCCCGGCACGACCAGGATGCGCGCGAGCAGCCCGAAGGCCTGCTGGGCGCCGGCCGTGACCACGATGTCGTCGGCCGTGCAACCGACCGCGCGGGTGAACGACACATGCCCGGCGATGGCTTCGCGCAGCGCGGGCTGGCCTTGCGGGTCGGCGTAGTCGGCCGTCTGGCGCGCGACGCGGCGCAGGGCGCGGTCGCTCAGGCGGCGCCAGATGTCGAAGGGGAAGAGGCTCACGTCGGGCAGGCCGACGCGGAAGTCGTCGCGCGCGGGCGGCGGCTGCAGGGTGGGAGCGAGGTCGGCGCCGGGGACGCTCGCGGGCACGAGGCGGGGGTCGCGGCCGGCGGCCAAGGCTCTCCTGGGGGCAGGGCGCCGTCGGGACGCCGGCAGCGTGTCGGCCACGTAGGTGCCGGCGCCCGGCCGGGCGAGCAGGTAGCCCTCGCCCAGCAGCAGGTCGTAGGCCGCCAGCATGGTGTTGCGCGACACGCCCAGCCGCTGCGCCAGCGCCCGCGTGGCGGGCAGGCGCGCGCCGGGCTGCAGGCGGCCATCGAGGATGGCTGCGCGCAACTGGCGGTGCAGTTCGCGCAGCAGGTCGCGCGAGCCGGCGGGCGGCAGGCGGATGGCGAGTTCGAAAAGTGGCTCCATGAACTTCGCCGATTGTGGTTCTTTTGAAGAGCCACTTGCAAACCTATTCTGGAGGCACTGAACACACTCGCCACGGAGTCATCGTCATGAACAACACGGCTCTTTCCTCTTCCTCCTCCGCGCCGCAACCGGCCGAGCGCCTGCCGCTGAGCCTGGGCTGGCTCGCGCTGGGCGCCTTCGCCATCGGCACCGAGAGCTTCATGGTCGCGGGGCTGCTGCCGGTGCTGGCAGCCGACCTGCAGATCAGCGCCGCGCGCGCCGGGCAGCTGGTGCTGCTGTTCGCGCTGAGCTATGCGATCGGCTCGCCGCTGATGGCCGCGCTGCTGGCGCGCTTCGGCCGCCGCCGGCTGCTGGTTGTCAGCCTCGCGGCCTTCTCTGGGCTGACGCTGGCGGCCTCGATGGCGCACGGCTTCGTACAGCTGGCGCTGGCGCGCGTAGCGCTGGGGCTGGTGGCTGGCGTGTTCCTGCCGACGGCGAGCGCGGTGGCGGCGGTGATGGTGTCGCCCGCGCTGCGCGGGCGGGCGCTGGCCATCGTGACCGGCGGCGGCACCGTGGCGGTGGCGCTCGGCGTGCCGCTGGGCGCGTGGATCGCGGGCTGGGGCGGCTGGCGCACGGCCTACCTGCTGATCGCGGCGGTGGCGGCGCTCGCCACCTGGGGCCTCGCGCTGGGGCTGCCGCGCGAACTGGCGCAGGCACCGGTCGCCGAAAAGCGCGCACCGGCCTTCGCCATCGCCCGCGAACCGGGCGTGCTGCCAGGGCTGCTGGTCAGCCTGCTGTGGGCCACGGGCGGCTTCAGCTTCTACACCTACATCGCGCTTTTCCTGTCGCACACGCTGGGCTTCGGCGCGGAGGGCACGGGCGCGGTGTTCTTCGCCATCGGCGTGGCGGCGGCCATCGGCACCGCGGCCGGCGGCTGGGCCACCGACCGCTTCGGCGCCGACCGCATGGCGCAGGGTTTCGCGCTGATGCTGGTGCTGATCCTGGGCGGGCTGTCGTTCGCGGCGCAGATGCTGCCGCACGGGCTGGCGCTGCCGGCGATCGTGGGCCTGTCGGCGCTCTGGGGCTTCGCGGGCTGGGGTTTCGGGCCGGCGCAGGCGGTGCGGCTGATCCGGCTGGCGCCGGAGCGCGCGCCGATGACGCTGTCGCTCAACGCCTCGGCGATCTACCTGGGCATCGCCGCGGGTTCGGGGCTGGGCGGGGTGGCGATCGAGCTGTTCGGCGTCGGCACGGTGGGCTGGGTGGGGGCGGCCTGCCAGTTCGCCGGCCTGATGCTGCTGCGCGCCGCACGCCGGGCGCGCGCGGCTGGCGCCACTCCTGCGAAGCTATGCTTTCGATAGCAAATAGCGCTTGCACAACGGCCCTTCGGGGCCTTTTTCTTTTGGGCGTTGTTTTAAGACAAGCAACTGTCATGCCCTGCAAGCTATAATGTCGGGTTCGTTTCGATACCACGACGAAGAATTTCGTCAATCCCGCCTGCAAGCTGCGCTGCTCCCGGACTCTCCGGCCTCCCGCTCGGCAAGCCGGCATTCACAGTGTGTTGGAGCGCCAGACCGGCGCCCATGATGGCCACCACTGCCGTCGTTCCTGTTGAAGCGAATCGCGCGTCCGTCTCGCGCTCCCGTGCGCGGGCTGAAACAATCACACCAATTCAATCTCCAACACACATCGAACGAACGATTCAGAGGTAAGCACAGATGCCAAAGGAAGAACTGATCGAAATGAACGGCGCGGTGACCGAAGTCCTGCCGGACTCGCGCTACCGCGTCACGCTGGACAACGGCCATCAGCTGATCGCTTACAGCGGCGGCAAGATGCGCAAGCACCACATCCGCATCCTTGCCGGCGACAAGGTGTCGCTCGAGCTCTCGCCCTACGACCTGACCAAGGGCCGCATCACCTTCCGCCACCTGGAGCGCCGCGGCCCGCCGCCGACGAACTCCGGCGGCTCCGGCAACAACAACGCACCCCGCCGCTGATACGCCACCGACCGAAGGCCTTGCGACGCTCCCCAGGGGCGCCGCAAGGCCTTTGTCATTCGCGCGTCTCTCGGCCTTCGAACCATGACCACCCCTGATTCCACGGCCGGCGACAACGGCTTCTCCGCGCTGGCGCTCTCGCCGCAGATGCTGGCCAACCTCACGCAGCTCGGCTACACGCAGATGACGCCCATCCAGGCGGCCGCGCTGCCGCCGGCGCTGCTCGGCAAGGACCTGATCGCGCAGGCCAAGACCGGCAGCGGCAAGACCGCCGCCTTCGCCCTCGCACTGCTTTCCAACCTGAACCCGCGCCGCTTCGCGGTGCAGGCGCTGGTGCTGTGCCCGACGCGCGAACTGGCCGACCAGGTCACGACCGAGATCCGCCGCCTCGCGCGCGCCGAGGAGAACATCAAGGTGGTCACGCTGTGCGGCGGCGTCGCGCTGCGCGGGCAGGTGGCCAGCCTGGAGCACGGCGCGCACATCGTGGTGGGCACGCCGGGGCGCATCATGGACCACCTCGAGCGGGGGAACCTGGACCTCGAAGCGCTCAACACCCTGGTGCTCGACGAGGCCGACCGCATGCTCGACATGGGCTTCTTCGACGACATCGTGAAGGTGGCGCGCCAGTGCCCATCGGCGCGCCAGACGCTGCTGTTCTCGGCCACGTACCCCGAAGGCATCGCGAAGCTGGCGCAGCAGTTCATGAAGAGCCCCGAGCAGATCGCGGTGCAGTCGCAGCACGAGGGCAGCAAGATCCGCCAGCGCTGGTACGAGGTGGCAGACCACGAGCGCCTGCACGCCGTGAGCCTGCTGCTCGACCACTTCCGCCCCGTGAGCACGCTGGCTTTCTGCAACACCAAGCAGCAGTGCCGCGACCTCGTCGAGGTGCTGCGCGCCCAGGGCTTCAGCGCGCTGGCCCTCTTCGGCGAGCTGGAGCAGCGCGAGCGCGACCAGGTGCTGGTGCAGTTCGCCAACCGCAGCTGCTCGGTGCTGGTGGCCACCGACGTGGCGGCGCGCGGGCTCGACATCGCACAGCTCGAAGCCGTGATCAACGTCGACGTGACGCCCGATGCCGAAGTGCACATCCACCGCGTCGGCCGCACCGGCCGCGTGGGGCAGCAGGGCGCCTCGGAAGGCCTGGCGCTGAACCTGGCGAGCATGGACGAGATGGGCAGCGTCGGAAAGATCGAGCAGCTGCAAGGCCGCGAATCCGAATGGCACCCGGTGGCCGAGCTCACGCCGGGCAAGGGCGCGCCGCTGCAGCCGCCGATGGCCACGCTGCAGATCGTGGGCGGGCGCAAGGAGAAGATCCGCGCCGGCGACGTGCTGGGCGCGCTGACCGGCGAATGCGGCTATGCCAAGGAGCAGGTCGGCAAGATCAACGTCAACGAGTTCTCGACCTACGTGGCGGTGGACCGCGCCATCGCGGCGGAAGCAGTGCGCAAGCTCTCCAGCGGCCGCGTGAAAGGCAAGTCGGTCAAGGTGCGGCTCATCTAGGACTCGCCCCCAGGCTTCGCGCACTTCGTGTCGCTTCTCCAACCCCCTACCGGGGGCGGGCCGGCCGCTTCGGGCGGCCGTGCGCGGCGGCCCTCACGAAGATGCGGCGCCCTTCGGAACCGATTGCGGCGTGGTCAAAGCTGCGGCCTCCGCATGCGCCGAGGTCGGCGCCACCGGCGCGTCGAGCACCGGGGCCGGTGCGGCGTCCGGCGCCGGCAGCTCCTGCCGCGCCAGCTTCGCGGCCAGCCGGAACGCGACGATCACCGCCAGCAGCCCGAAGATCGACGAGCCCACGGCCTGGCCGATCAGCACCCCGGCCGCGCCGTAGTGCGAGCCCCACCAGGCGAACGGAATGGTGCCCAGCGTGGCGCGCCCCCAGTTGAACGCGGTCGACAGCAGCGGATGCCCGAGGTTGTTGAACGACGCGTTCGCCACGAACAGTCCGCCCGCGAAGAAGAAGCTCGCGGCCAGCCAGCTGCAGAAGAGCGAGATCAGCTGCGCCGCCTGCCCGTCGGCCGAGAACGCGCGGATGATCACGCCCTGCCCAAGCGCCAGCACCAGCCACGCCACGGCCACCGACACCACCATGAAGAGCAGGCTGTCGCGCAGCCCCTCCTGCACGCGTCGGAACTGCCCCGCGCCCAGGTTCTGCGCGAGGATCGGCCCGACCGCGCCGCTGAGCGCATAGACCAGCCCGAAGGCCACCGGCGTCAGCCGGTCGATGGTGGCCGCGCCCGCCACCGCCGAAGGCCCGAACTGCGCGACCGAATGCGTGACGAAGGCCGCGCCCACCGGCGTCGCGAGATTCGTCAGCACCGCCGGAGCCGCCACCGTGCCGAGCGCGCGCGCATCGTCGGCGAGCCTGCGCGGCTCGAAGCGCCCGAGCATGCGGTGCCGCACGATCACGCCGTGCAGGCCGACGGCCGCGAGCACGATGCGCGAGACCACCGCGCTGATGGCCGCGCCGTCGAGCCCCAGTCCGAAGCCGAAGATCAGGATCGGATCGAGCGCCGCCGTCACGAAGGCGCCGCCGAGCGTCACCGTCATCGCGCGGCGCGCATCGCCGATGGAGCGCAGCAGCGCCGAGGTCGCCATGCCGATGCCCAGCAGCGGCAGCGTGTGCACCGTCACCGAGAGGTAGCGATGCGCGAGCCGCGCCGTCTCGCCCTGGGCGCCGAGCGCATGCAGCGCCGGGTGCAGGAAGAACGCGGTGCCCGTGCCCGCCACCACGGCCAGCGCCGTCATCAGCACGAGGCTGGACGTGGCGATGCGGCGCGCATCCTCAGCGCGCCCCGCGCCCACGGTGCGCGACACCACCGCCGCGATGCCGATCGTCAGCCCGATGCACAGCGACGCATGGAAGAAGCCCACCACGCCCGCGAAGCCGATTGCCGCGGCGATCTCCTTCTCGCCCAGCAGCGAGATGTAGAACAGGTTGATGAGGTCGACCGCGAACACCGCGATCAGACCGATGGCGCCCGTGCCGGCCATCACGCAGACATGGCGCATCAGCGAGCCAGAAACGAAGCGTGCGCGCCCGATACCACCCGCCGTTGCGGTTATTGGCATGTGAAATTCCCGATGTGGCCTAATTGCAGGTTCGAACATTCACTTTTACCCGAGCTTTTCATGCCCAAGACATTCCGTACCGAAGCCGAACGCGTTGCCACCCCGAAGCCGACGCCGCTGCCCGGCTACACCGTGCCGCGCTCCGGTGGCGGCCAGAAGGTCAGCCTCGAACGCGGCACCGCCACGCGCAGCAAGAAGAACCCCGGCAAGCGCGCCAAGAAGGGCGGCTGATCCGGCCTTCGGCCAGCCGGCTCCCTGAAGGAGCCACGACGAACGCGCCCCAGGGCGCGTTTTGTCATTGGGGCGCGCCGCCCCGAGCCTTCCCCCGAGACCCGCGATGTCCGACGACAACCAGATCCTCATCCCGCCCTCGTTCTTCGCGGTCTACACCGATGCGCGCCAGCGCCTGAGCGAGCCCATCGGCGTGGTGCGCGAGCGCTACGAGATCTGCGAGGACCTCGCCAGCCACCTCGTGGGCCATGCGCAGATCCAGCACCACACCGAGGTGCCGGTCGAAGGCGAGATCCTGCGGCGCATCCACGCCGGCCTGTTGGCGCCCGAATCGGGCGTGTCGGCGGCCGAGGCCGCCTGGGTCGTGCGGCGGCTGGCGGAGCTGCTGGGCTGGGAAGAGCCCGAGCTGCCCGAACCGAAATCCGACGCCAGCTGAAACCGCAGGAGCGACCACCGTGCTGCTGAAGGTCGGAGAACTCGCCCGGCACACCGGCCTCACGGTGCGCACGCTGCACCACTACGACGCCATCGGCCTGCTGGCGCCCTCCGCGCGCTCCGAGGCCGGCTACCGGCTCTACAACGCGGCCGACATCGCCCGCCTGCATGCCATCCAGGCGCTGCGGCTGCTGGGCCTGCCGCTGGCGGAAATCGGCGCGGTGCTCGGCACGGAAAGCGATGCGCTGCCATCCATCCTCCGGCGCCAGATGGCTTCGCTCGACCAGCAGATCGCGCAAGCCACCGCCCTGCGCGAACGGCTCGGCCTGCTCGAGCAGCGCCTGGCCGAAGGCGCCCAGCCCGACATGAAGGACTGGCTCGCCACGCTGGAGCAGATGACCACCTACGGCCGCTACTTCAGCCCTGCCGAGATCCGGTCGCTCATGGCCAACTGGAAGCTCGTGGCCGAGCGCTGGCCGCCGCTGGTGGCCGAGGTGGCGGCGCTGATGGCGCGGGGCGTGCCTGCCGACTCGCTGGAAGTGCAGCCGCTGGCCGCGCGCTGGATGACGCTGATGGGCCAGTGGATGGACGGCAACTACGACCTCGTCACGCGCTGGGGCGAGATGTACCGCCGCGAACCCGTGGCGCGCCGCGAAGACGGGCCTTCCACGGAGCTGGTCGACTACATCGGCGAGGCCATCGGCATCCGCATGGCCGCGCTGCTGCGCCACATGCGCACCGACGACTTCGCGCGGCTGGGCCCGCCGCCCGAGGACGAATGGCGGCGGCTCGCGGCCGAACTCGCTGCCCTGCAGGCGCGCGGCGTTCCGCCCGAAGACGAAGCCGTGCAGGCCATCGCGCGCGAATGGGCGCGCCTGTTCGACGCCTTCACCGACCACGACCCCGGCATCGGCGCCCGGCTGATGCAGGCGATGGCGGCCGAACCGGTGCTGCAGGCCACCGCCGTCACCACGCCTGCGGTGCGCGACTACCTGCTGCGCGCGATGAATCCCGCGACGGCCCCGCGCAGCGCTTGACCCTGACGTTGCGTGAGGCCCGACAGTGGCCGCATGAACAACGCACACACCACCCAGGCCCCCCAGCGGCTGCACGCGCTCGACAACCTACGCGCCCTCATGATGTGGCTCGGCATCGTGCTGCACGTCGCGATCAACCACCTCACCATCGACTCGCCGTTGCCGTGGCGCGATCCAAAGACGTCGCCGCTGGCCGACCTGCTGCTGCTGTTCATCCACAGCTTCCGCATGCCGGTGTTCTTCGTGCTGGCCGGCTTCTTCGTGGCGCTGCTGGCCGAGCGGCGCGGCGCGAACGGCATGCTGAAGAACCGCTGCCTGCGGCTCGCGCTGCCCTTCGCGATCTTCTGGCCGCCGCTTTTCGTGGCAACCACGGTGCTGGCGATGGTCTACATCCACCTGACGGTGCGCGGCGTGCCGGGCATCGACGCCGTGCTGACACCCGCGCGGCAGGCCAGCGGCTCGCCCTTCAACACCATGCACCTGTGGTTCCTGTACCAGCTGTTCTGGCTCAGCGTGCTGGCGTGGGCCGGCATGCGGGTCCGGCGCTTCGTGCCGGCGCGGGTACGCGAGGCGCTGGCCTCCGGCTTCACCGGGCTGATGGCGCGGCGCTGGGGTTTCGCGGTGCTGGCGCTGCCGCTGGCCTTTGTCGGCATGCTCTATCCGTCGGGCATGGTCACGGAAAGCGGCTCGTTCCTGCCGCCGCTGGCCGAATGGATGCAGAGCGGCCTCTTCTTCGTGGCCGGCTGGTACTTGCATGGCCAACAGGAGCGGCTGCTGGCGCTGTTCGCGGCGCGGTGCAAGGGCTGCGCGGCGGCGGGCCTCGCCTTCCTCGTTGCAACCGTGCTGCTGCTGGGTGCCTCGCGCGGCGGCAGCCTGCATCGTGTGCCGAACCCCGAGTTCTGGATCGCCTTCGCCTACAACGCCACCGCGTGGCTCTGGAGCATGGCGCTGATCGGCGGCTTCGTGCGCTACCTGCCGCGCCAGAACGCGGTGCTGGCCTATCTGTCGCAAAGCTCGTACTGGGTGTACCTGGTGCACATGCTGGGCACCGTGGGCTTCGGCATCCTGCTGTTCAACGCGCCGCTGGGCGCGGTCGCGAAGATGGGGCTGAACATCGCGGCCACCTCGCTGGCGTCGCTCGCGAGCTACCAGCTGCTGGTGCGCCGCACGCCCGTCGGCAGGCTGCTGAACGGTCAGCGCCCCGAAAGCCGCTCGACCAGGAAATCGACGAAGGCGCGTGTCTTCGCCGCGAGGTGACGCGAGGGGTACACGGCGTAGATCGGCGTGCGGTCGGCCTCCCAGTCTTCGAGCACCGCCTCCAGCCGCCCCGAGGCCAGCTCGGCCTCGACATAGATGCGCGGGACAAGGCTCAGGCCGAAGCCCGCGAGCAGCGCGTCGCGCACGGCGATGCTGGAGCCGACCTTGTAGCGCCCGTCGATGTGCACCGACACGCTGCGGCCGGCGCGCGCGAAGGTCCATTTGTTGGCGTGGCCCGAGAGCGTGAACTGCACGCACTCGTGGTTCTTCAGGTCGCCGGGCTGTCCGGGCCGGCCGGCGATGGCGAAGTAGGCGGGGGCGCCGCACAGCACGTGGTCCATGGTCATGAGCTCGCGCGCGACGAGGCTCGAATCCTCGAGCCGGTCGCTGCCCCTTATGGCGAGGTCGTAGCCCTCGCCGATGATGTCGACGCGGGCATCTTGCAGGTTCAGCTCCAGCCGCAGGTTCGGGTGGCGGGCCATGAACTCGGGAACGGCCGGCGACAGCAGGGTGAGCGCGAAGGTCAGCGGCGCGCTCACGCGCAGCACGCCGCCGGGGCTGCTGCCCATGGGCGCCAGCGCGGCGTCGGCCTCGGCGAGCTCGTCGAGGATGCGCGACAGCCGCTCGTGGTACGCCGCGCCGGCCTCGGTCAGGCTCATCTGCCGGGTGGTGCGGTTGATGAGCCGCACCTTCAGATGCGCCTCCAGCTCCGCGATGTTCTTGCTGACGGCCGCCGCCGAAAGCCCCATCTGCCGCGCGGCGCCGGCGAAGCTGCCGCTGGAGGCGGCCGTGCGGAAGACTTTGAGGGCGGTGAGGTGGTCCATGCCTTATTGACGACTGCCGGTAAAGAATCAATTCATTATTCGGACATTCACAACCGCCGGTCAACTCACTAGATTCGAGGCATGACCAGCCGCACCACCGACATCCTCCTCACCGCCACGGCGCCCGCCATCTGGGGCAGCACCTACATCGTCACTACCGAGCTATTGCCCGCCAACTACCCGCTGACGGTGGCGCTGCTTCGCGCGCTGCCTGCCGGCCTGCTGCTGCTCGCGATCGTGCGGCAGCTGCCCGAACGCGCATGGTGGGGCCGCATCCTGCTGCTGGGCGCGCTGAATTTCTCGGTGCTGTGGGCGATGCTGTTCCTCGCGGCCTACCGGCTGCCGGGCGGGGTGGCGGCCACCATCACCTCGGTGCAGCCGCTGATGGTGGTGTTCCTGGCCAGCTTCTTCCTCGGTTCGCAGGTGCGCGCGCTGTCGGTGATGGCGGCGGTGGTCGGCATCGGCGGGGTGGCGCTGCTGGTGCTGACGCCGAACGCGGCGCTCGATGCGCTCGGCATCGCGGCCGCCATCGCCGCGGCGGTGTCGATGGCCTTCGGCACGGTGCTGAGCCGGCGCTGGCAGCCGCCGGTGTCGGCGCTGACCTTCACGGCCTGGCAGCTCACCGCCGGCGGCCTTCTGCTCCTGCCGGTGGCGCTGCTGCTGGAGCCGCCGCTGCCCGCGCTCACGCTGCACAACTGGATCGGCTTCGGCTGGCTCGGCCTGGCGGGCGCCGCGCTGACCTACATCGTGTGGTTCCGCGGCGTGGCGCGGCTGGAGCCCTCGACCATCGCGCCGCTGGCCTTCCTGAGCCCGGTGACGGCGGTGATCCTCGGCTGGGCGCTGCTCGGCCAGGCGCTCTCGACGTGGCAGGTGCTGGGCATCTTCATCGTGATCGCGAGCATCTGGCTGAGCCAGCATGCGCAGCGCGGCGCGCAGCCGCCGAAGGTGCGCACCGCGCCGGCGGGCGTGCGCTGAAGGAAGGCCAGGCTGCGGCCGTGGCTCGTGCAGCTGCCCGGGGTGCCGGGGCAGCGAACGAAGTCCTTCGGCCTGCTTTTTTTCTCTTTGGCTAGTTGTCGATGATCTTGCGCGCGAAGACCTCGAGGTAGTCCATCAGCCGGTTGGCGCCAGCCGTGGCGGCCGCTTCGTCGCCCGTCGCGATGCCGCGCGCCAGCTGCAGGTGCGCGTTCGCACCCTCGACGATCTCGCCCTCGTGCTGGTAGGCGTACCAGAAGCGCCGGCACTGCACGATGGGCGGGATCACCGCGCGCACCGCCGAGTCGTTGTGGCTCGCCTGGTGGTTGACGAGATCCAGCGCGCGGTCGGCCTGCATGTAGTCGTTGAGGTCGCCGCGGCCCGCGGCCTCGACCATCGCCTCGGCGCAGCGCACGATCTCCTGGCGCTGCCGCGCGGTGGCGCGGCGCGCCGAGCAGGCGGCGATCAGCAGTTCGAGCACCCGCCGCGTCTGGATCACGTCCAGGTGGTCGGCCAGGTCGATGGCCGACACCAGCAGCCCGCGCCGGGGCTGCTGCACGATGAGGCCGATGGACACCATGCGCATCAGCGCCTCTCGCACCGGCGTGCGGCCCAGGCCAGTGCGCTCGGCGAGTTCGGCCTCGACGATCTGGCTGCCGGGCTGCAGCTGCATGGTGGACAACAGCGTCTCGATGGCGTCGTAGGCCTCGTCGGCGGCGCGGCGCTTCGGCTGGGGACGGGGTGCGACGGTGTTCTTCGGGGAGGCCATGGTCTTGTTCTGCGGATGCGGCAGCGTCATTGTCGGGCGTCCGCGCCTTCGCCCGCGAGGCCAGCGAGCGTGGCGATGCGCACCGGCGACAGCGGCGGGCGCGGCGCTGGCGGTGTCCATCCGAAGAGGAACTGCGCCGCGTCACCGCACACGCGCCCCTGGCAGGCGCCCATGCCGCAGCGGCGGTGCAGCTTGGCGTCGGTCCAGCCGCTGCAGTCTTTCAGCGCGGAGAAAGGCACGTCCTCGCAGCGGCACACGAGCGTGTCGGGCCGGGGCAAGGTGCGGATGTCGGCATGCAGCGCGAAGCTGCGGTGCAGCTGCGTGGCGAAGGCATCCCAGCGGGCGCGTTCGCCTTCGTGGGCGGCGGCGGCACGCTCGTTGCCCACCGCCGCATGGCCGGCGATGCTGCCCTGCGCCAGCGCACGCTCGCTGCCGCCGAAGCCGGTGCACTCGCCCGCCGCGAAGATGCCGGGCACGCTGGTGGCCTGCCGCGCATCGACCTGTAGGCCCCGCGCGCTGAAGCCGTCCGAAGCCAGCGCGCAGCCGAGCATGCGGCCGAGCTGCGTGTTGGGCACCAGGCCGAAGCCGCAGGCGATGCGGTCGCAGGCGATCTCCACCTCCTTGCCGTTACCTCGGCGCAGGCGCACCGACTCGACCTGCGCGGCGCCACCCGCCGAGACCACGTGCGACGAAGTGCGATAGCAAGGGTCGGCCAGCGTGACGGCCTGTGCCGCCTTGCCGGGCCAGCGCGCGAGGCTGGCACCGAAGCGTGCGACCGAGGCGAACGAAGCCTGCTCGGCGATGCGCAGCACCTTGGCGCCCGCCGAACGCGCGGTGGCTGCGGCGGCAAGCAGAAGCGGTCCGCTGCCCGCGACGACGATGCGCTCGCCCTCGACCGGCAGGCCGGCCTTGATGAGCGCCTGCAGCCCGCCCGCACCGGTCACGCCCGGCAGCGTCCAGCCGGGAAAGGGCAGCAGCAGTTCGCGCGCGCCGGTGCAGAGGACGAGCTTGCCCCATCGCATGCGCACGGCGCCGTCGGCGTCTTCGAGCAGCAGCTCGCCGGGCGAGGGCGCAGCGACCACGCGCGCGCCGCTGCGCACGCGGATGTTGGCGTGGCGTTCGAGCGCATCGCGCCACTTGCGCGCGGCGGGCGGCAGCCTGGTACCGGGGCCGTCGCGCCAGATCTGTCCGCCGGGCGCGGGGTTGTCGTCGATCACGACGATCGATGCGCCGCTCGGTGCGGCCGCAACAGCCGCCGCCATGCCGGCAGGGCCGGCGCCGATGACGAGCACGTCGCAGCGCTCGGGCACGACGCCGTTCATTCCAAAGTCTCCACGCGCATGCCCTCGGCGCACACCGTCTGGCACGCGAGCCTGCGTTTGCCGTCGATCAGCACGCGGCACTCCTGGCACACGCCCATGCCGCAGAAGGGCGCGCGCGGCTGGCCCGTGACCGACGTGCGCGCGACGCCCATGCCGCCGGCCACGCGCAGCGCGGCGGCGACCGAGCTGCCTGCCTGCACGCGGACCGGATGGCCGTCGATGTGCAGCAGGGTGTGGCCGTTGTTCATGCGGCCTCCCGCAGGCCGCGCGGCGCATAGGGTGCGGCGTCGAAACCGGGTGCCGCGCCGGTCATCAGCGCGGCGAGCAAATGCGCACTGCCGGGCGCGGTGGTCACGCCCAGGCCTTCGTGGCCGACGGCGAGCCAGAGCTTCTCGCGCCATGGGTGCTTGCCCAGCAACGGCAGGCCGTCGGGCGAGGCCGCGCGCATGCCGGTCCACGAACGCAGCGCGTTGAGGCTGGCGAGCCCCGGCAGGTATTCCAGGGCGCGCTGGAGCATGCGCGCCAGCATCGGCGCTTCCACGGCCGCGTCGGTGGTGTCGAACTGGCGCGAGGAGCCGATCAGCAGCTGCCCCGTGGGACGCGGCTGCACGTTGAAGGCGACCGAGTCGCCCTCGCTGTGGTGCGCACTGGTGACGTAGCCGAGCTCGACGAGCTGGTGATGCACCGTGCCCGGATAGCGGTCGGTGATGAGCAGGTGGCCCTTCTTCGGACGGATCGGCAGCTCGGGGCAGAGCGTGGTCGCCTGGATGCCGTTGGCGAGCACGACCTGCGACGCGGCGCGGCGGCTGCCGTCGGCCAGTCGCAGCGCGCCGCCGTCCTCGATGGCATCGACCTTCGCCTGCTCGACGCGGACCGATGCCGCCTGCTGGGCGAGCAGCCAGCGCGCCGCGTTGGGTGCGTAGAGGATGCCGTCGCCCGGCACTTCGAGCGCACCGGCGAGGCCATTGCGCAGCGCGGGCTCGGCGGCCGCGAGCTGGTGCGCGTCGAGCAGGCGGCTGTCGATGCCGTGCGCTCGAAGCCGCTGCTGCTTGCGTTCGGCCTCGGCCATCTCCTCGTCGCTGGCGGCGATCCACAGCGTGCCGCAGGGGCTGTATGCGCAGTCTTCGCTCATGCGCGGCGCGAGCTCGCGCCATTGCGCGATCGAACGGCGGCTCAGCTCGAGCTCGGCCGGGTTGTCGTCCATCGCCACGAGGTGGCCCATGCCCGCGCCGGTGGCGCCGCCGATGCCCGCGTCGAGCACCAGCACCTTCGCACCGGCTTGAGCGAGCGCATGCGCGCACGCGGCGCCGACGATGCCGGCGCCGATGATGATGACGTCCGCGTCCATTGCGCCCGTCGTGCCCGTGGTCAGAGCCGGATGCCCCAGCCGAAGGGGTCGGCGTCGTCGATCAGCAGCGTCGCCTCGGCGCTGATGTGCGCGCGGCCGCGCAGCGTGGGAATGACGCGGCCTTCGCCGTCGAGCGCATAGCTGGCCTCGAAGACGCTGCCGATCACGCTGGCCTGCTTCCACACTTCGCCCGGCGCGAGCTTGCCGTCGGCCGCCAGGCAGGCGATCTTGGCGCTGGTGCCGGTGCCGCAGGGCGAGCGGTCGTAGGCGTTGCCGGGGCACAGCACGAAGTTGCGGCTGTCGGCACCCTCGCTGCCGTCGGCGAAGAGTTCGATGTGGTCGATCTCCGCGCCGTCGGCACCGGTGATGCCCTGCGCCGACAGGGCCTTGCGCAGCGCGGCGGTGTAGTCGGTGAGCGCGGCGAGGTTGTCGCTCGCCACGCGCTGGCCGTGCTCGCTCACCAGGAAGAACCAGTTGCCGCCCCAGGCCACGTCGCCGCGCACGGTGCCGTGGCCCGGCAGCTCGACCGCCGCCTGCCGCAGGTGCCTGTAGGCGGGCACGTTGCGCACGCTGACCGAGCCGTCTTCGTGCAGCGTGGTGGTCACGGTGCCCACGGGCGTCTCGATGCGGTGCTCGCCCACGCCGATGCGCCCCATGTGCGCGAGGCTGGCCACCAGCCCGATGGTGCCGTGGCCGCACATGCCGAGGTAGCCGGCGTTGTTGAAGAAGACGACGCCCGCAGCCGCATCGGCCGAGAGGGGCTCGCACAGCAGCGCGCCCACCACCACATCGCTGCCGCGCGGCTCCAGCACGGCGGCGGCGCGCCACCTGTCGTGCCGCTCGGCCAGCAGCGCGCGGCGCTCGGCCATGCTGCCCTTGCCCAGGTCGGGGAAGCCCCCGACCACCAGGCGCGTGGGCTCGCCGCCCGTGTGTGAGTCGATGACCTGGATGCGCTGCATGTTCTTCGCTTCGGATCAGTAGCTGGCGATGGGCACCGGCGCCGCGTTCTTGAAGGTGAACACGGTGATCGGCGCCTGCTTCATGTTGCCCTTGTCGTCGTAGGCGTAGGTGGCGGCCACGCCCTTGTAGGTGGCCTTGTAGAGCTCGGCGCCGACCTTGTCGGGGTCGATGGAGTTGGCCTTCTTCATCGACTCGCCGATGAAGAGCACCTGGTCGTAGTACGAGGCGGCGTAGGCGTCGGGATCGACGTTGAAGCGCTTCTTGAACTTCTCCTTGAAGGCCGGGCCGCTCTGCGCCTTCTCGAGGATGGAGCCGCCCTGCGCGCAGAACACCAGGTCGTTGACCGCGTCGCCGCCGAGCTTGCCGGTGGCGGGGCTGCAGACGGTGTCGCCGCCCAGCAGCTTGCCGGGCACGGCGAGCTGCTTCATCTGGCGTGCCATGGGCGCGGCCTGCGGGGCGTAGCCGCCGAAGAAGATGGCCTCGGGCGCCTTGGCCTTCATGTTGGTGAGGATGGCGGTGAAGTCCACGGCCTTGTCGGTGGTGAACTCCTGGCCGACCACGGTGAGGCCCTGCTTCTTCGCTTCCTTGGTGAATTCTTCGGCGAGGCCCTGGCCGAAGGCGGTGCGGTCGTCGATCACGCCGACCTTCTTGAGCTTCATCTCCTTGGCCGCATACACGGCCATGGCGCCGCCGATCTGGTTGTCGCTCGCGATGATGCGGTAGAGGTTCTTGTAGCCGCCCTGGGTGACCTTCGGGTTGGTGCCCACGGTCGAGACCATGGTGCCGCCGTCGCTGTAGACGCGCGAAGCCGGAATGGCCACGCCCGAGCAGTACGGGCCCATGACGAACTTGACGCCGTCGTCCACGAACTTCTGCGCCACGCTCACGCCGGTCTTGGCGTCGCACTGGTCGTCTTCGGAGACCAGCTCGAACTTCAGCGTCTTGCCGCCGACCACGAGCTTCTTCGCGTTGAGCTCCTCGATGGCGAGGCGCACGCCGTTTTCATTGTCCTTGCCCGCGAAGGCGTTGGGGCCCGAGAGAGGACCGCTGTGGCCGATCTTGACCACCTGCTCCTGCGCATGCGCCTGGCCGGCGAGGGCCAGGGCTGCGAGACCGAGAAACGAAACCATGCCTGCTTTTGTCTTCATGCTTCTTCCTGCTGGGTTGGGGACGATGAAAAACACGCGGCCGGCAGCCGACCGGTAAGCCGGTGCCGGCGCGCCGTCGGTTTATTACATGACCGACTGGTATTGAACAGGCCTCGTCGCGAGCGCCTTCTTCACGATGCCTTCGATGAACTCGCGCTCGGCGCCGATGAGCGGCAGGCGCGGGCGGCGCATGTGCTCGGTGCCCACGCCCACGAGCGCGTCGATGAGCTTGAGGTTCTGCACCAGCTTGGTCGACACGTCGAGGTGCAGCATGGGCGTCATCCACTGGTACAGCTTGAGCGCCTCGGCGAACTTGCCGGCCTTCATCAGGTCGTAGAGCGCCACGGTCTCGCGCGGGAAGGCACAGCCCACGCCCGCCAGCAGGCCGTCGCAGCCCAGCGCCAGGCCCTCGTAGGCGAGATCGTCGACGCCGAGGAAGAGCTGGTAGCGGTCGCCCACGGTGTTGCGCAGGTCGGTGATGCGGCGGATGTCGTCGGTGCTTTCCTTGATGGCGGCGATCCATTCGCAGTCGGCCAGCTCGGCCATGTGCGCAGGCTTCAGGTCGACGCGGTAGGCCACCGGGTTGTTGTAGACCATGATGGGTTTCTGCGCCGCGTTGGCGATGGTGCGCACGTTGAGCATCGCCTCGCGCGCGTCGGCCACGTAGATCACCGAGGGCATCACCATGAAGCCGGCCACGCCGAGCCTGTTGGCGCCGTCGACGTAGCGCAGCGCCTCGCGGGTGCTGGTTTCCGAGACGTTGGCCAGCACGGGGATGCGGCCGTCGGCGGCTTCGAGCGCGATCTTCGCGACCTGCAGCTTCTCCTCCAGCGTCAGCGTGCTGGCCTCGCCGAGCGAGCCGCAGGTGACGAGGCCGTGGATGCCGTTGCGGATCTGGAAGTCGATGTGCCGGGCCGTGCCCTCGGCGTCGATGCTCTCGTCGGCGTTGAACTTGGTGGTGACGGCGGGAAAGACGCCCTGCCAGCGGGGATTGCTCACTTGATCGCTCCTTCGGATGTGCGGTGGAAAACGCCACACTCTAAATATATTAAGGATATACGGTCAAGATACTTTTGGGGCAAGCGCTCTTTTGCGTCGCGTTCTTCTGTGATGCGGAGGAGGCGGCGCAGGGCGCGCGGCCCTGGCCCTGCAGGAGGTCCGCCCGCCTACTTGCGGCCGTCGGCGGGACGCAGCACGCCGCGCTGGAGCGTGACTGGCTTGCCGATCGGCGGCGCGGTCTTCGTCTCGACCGTGCGCAGCCGGCCGTCGTCCATGCGCACGCCCACCTCGTAGACGGTGACGGTGCGGACGTGCTTCTCGATGGCATTGCCGGCAAAACCGCCGCCCACAGCTCCCAGCACCGTGGTGGCGACGCGGCCGTTGCCGTGGCCGAACTGGTTGCCGACGAGGCCGCCGACCACACCACCGGTGACGGCTCCCACGCCGGTGGTCTTCTGCTGGCGCTGCACCGGCCGGACCGACTCGACGCGGCCGCAGACCGCGCAAGCGGGCGCGGCCGGCATGGCGGGCGCAGGCTCGGCAGCCGCAACCGTCGTCGAGTTCGCGGGAGCGGGCGCCGCCTGCGGCACGGCGGCCATCGACCGCGGGGCCGTGCCGGCTGCACCAGCGTATCCACCGACGGCAGGCGGCATGGCAGGCGCGGGTGGCATGGCTTCGGGCTTGAAGTCGTCGGGCGCCGGGGCGGTCGCCGCGGCGACCACGGGCGTGGATGCAGGCGCGGCCGTTTCCTGCCCTTGCCTGTGCAGCAGCACCCCGCCCAGCGCCGCGACCGCGATGGCCAGCACGCCGATCACGGCCCAGAGCACCTTGGGCGATCCGCCCGCGCGCATGGCCGCAGGCTGTTCGAGGGGCGACGTCGAATTCATGGAAAGTCCTTTCCGCCCCCCGCGCACGGTGCGCCGGAGGCACCGCCAGAGCATGGCTTTGGAGGATGCGGAGTTCAATCCGCCGGCGTCCTACAGGCACATAGGGCGGGGCGCCGAAGCAGCAGCGGATCAGCCCGCCCGCGCCATGCCCGCGATCGGCTCCAGCGCGAGCAGGGTCAGTTGCCCGTAGCCCACGTGCAGCCAGCCTTCGGCCTGCATGTGCTGCAGCGCGAGGTTGCAGCGCTGGCGCGAGACGCCGGCGATGGCGGCGAGCTCGTCCTGCGCGATGGGCAGGTGGATCAGCCCGAGCGGGTTGTTCAGCGGATGGGCCAGCCCGCACAGCGCATTCGCCACGCGCGCGGGGCCGCGCATCAGCCGCACGTCGCCCACGTGGTCCATGAAGTAGTGCAGGCGCTCATTGATCTGGCCGTAGATGAAGTCCTTGAAGGGCGGATGCTCCTGCAGCAGGCGGGCGAAGTCGTCCTGCGGCAGCAGCGCCACACGGCTGTCGCGCAGCGCCACGTAGTCGGCATGGCGGGGCTTGCCGCGCAGCAGCGCGCCCTCGCCGAACCAGCAGCCCGGCAGGATGCCGCCGAGCGTGGAACTGCGGCCGTCGGCGGCGAGCACCGAGGTCTTGAGCAGCCCCTCCATCAGCCCGAACCAGGCCGACGGGATCTCGCCGCGCCGCGCCAGCAGCTGGCCGCGCGACACCCGGTGCTCGCGCATGCGCTCCATCACCCGCTTGCGCAGCGGCGCGGGAAAGGGCGCGCTCCACGACGACAGGCGAAGCAGCTCGTCGATGCCGAAGCCCGCGGGTCCATCCGCCCTCGGGCGCCGGGAAGGCGGCGGATGCGATGCGCCCTGGCGATGCGCTTTCCGCAGTTCGTCTGGCTTCTTTTCCAACGGGCAAACCCTTAAGTCAAATGTCTCATTTTCAACAGTATCGCTTCCGCATCGCCCGAACAATTCGGCCCGAACCGCCCGCCGGGCGGCCCTCCGGATTCCAGCCGCACGATGCACGATTCGCCCCCCTCCGACGCCCACGGCCAGCTGCTGTGGACCCCCTCGGCCGAACAGGTCCGCGCCAGCGGCCTGCATGCCTACCAGCAATGGCTGGCCGAACGCCACGGCGTGCCGGCGGGCGGCTACGAGGAGCTCTGGCAGTGGTCCGTCGACTCGCTGGAACTCTTCTGGCAGTCGATCCGCGAGTACTTCGGCGTGGTAAGCGAGGGCGATGCGCAACCGGTGCTCGCGCAGCGTGAGATGCCCGGTGCTCAGTGGTTTCCCGGCATGCGGCTGAACTACGCCGAGAACGTGTTCCGCAGAGTGGGCAATGACCCGGCAAGCCCGGCGATCATCGCGCGCCGGGAAGACGCGCCGCTGCGCGCCATGTCATGGGCCGAGCTGGAGCGCGACACCGCCGCGCTGGCCGGCCGGATGCGCGCATGGGGCATCGGCCCCGGCGACCGGGTTGCGGGCTACCTGCCCAACTGGCCGGAGACCGTCGTCGCCTTCCTGGCCTGCGCCAGCATCGGCGCCATCTGGTCGAGCTGCGCGCCGGACATGGGCCCGGGCGTGGTCCTCGACCGGCTGCGCCAGATCGAGCCCTGCCTGCTGCTGGCGACCGACGGCTACCGCTACAACGGCAAGCACCACGACCGCAGCGCCCAGGTGAAGGAGCTGCTGGCCGAGCTGCCCAGCGTGAAGCGCGTGGTCCACGTGCCGGGCCCGGACGACGAGGCATCGGCACCCGACTGGCGCGACCGCGTCGACTGGGCCGACGCGCTGCGCGAGGACGCGCCGCCGCGCTACGAGCGCCTGCCTTTCGACCACCCGCTGTGGATCGTCTATTCGTCGGGCACCACCGGCCTGCCCAAGGCGATGGTGCACGGCCACGGCGGCATCGTGCTCACGCACCTGAAGACCATGGCGCTGCAGCACGACCTGCGCGCAGGCGACCGGCTGCTGTTCCTCGGCAGCACCGGCTGGATCGTGTGGAACCTGCAGGTGGGCGCGCTTTTGACCGGCGCGAGCATCGTGCTGTTCGACGGCAACCCCGCCTGGCCCGACGCCGGCGCGCTATGGCGCTTCATCGGCGAACAGGGCGTCACGCTGTTCGGCTGCGGCGCGGCCTACCTCGCCAACTGCATGAAGGACGGCCTGCGCCCGCGCGACATCGCGAACCTGGAGCGGCTGCGCGCCATCAACGCGACCGGCTCGCCGCTGCCGGTGGAGGCCTATCTGTGGGTCTACGAGGCCGTCAAGCCCGACCTCTGGCTGGCCTCGATCAGCGGCGGCACCGACATCGCCTCGGGCTTCGTGGCGTGCGCGCCCAGCCTGCCGGTGCACGCCGGCGAGATCCAGTGCCCCGAGCTCGGCGTGGCGGCGTACGCATTCGACGACGCAGGCCGGCCGGTGGTCGGCGAGGTGGGCGAGCTCGTCATCACCAAGCCCATGCCCTCGATGCCGCTGTACTTCTGGAACGATCCGGAGAACCGGCGCTACCGCGAAAGCTACTTCGAGACCTTTCCCGGCGTCTGGCGCCACGGCGACTGGATCCGCTTCACTGCGCGACGCAGCGCGGTGATCTACGGGCGCTCCGACAGCACCATCAATCGCTTCGGCATCCGCATGGGCACCGCCGAGATCTACCGCGTGGTCGAGCAGCTGCCCGAGGTGCGCGACAGCGTCGTGGTCGACCTCGAATACCTGGGCCGGCCTTCGTTCATGCCGCTGTTCGTGGTGCTGCAGCCGGGCATGGCGCTCGACGCGGCCCTCATCGAGCGCATCCGCGCCGCCATCCGCACCAAGGCGTCGGCGCGCCACGTGCCCGACGACGTCGTGCAGGTGGACGAGATCCCGCGCACGCTGAGCGGCAAGAAGATGGAAGTGCCCCTGCGCAAGCTGCTGCTGGGCACGCCGGCCGACAAGGTGGCGAGCCCCGACAGCATGCAGAACCCGCGCAGCCTTGCGTTCTTCATCGACTACGCCCGCCGGCGCGCGGCGGCCTGATTCCGCGGCAGCCTCCCGGGCCGCCTTCCGTTTTCCCCAGCCCTTTCGCAAACACACAAACTCAAGGAGACACAGCACATGCAACGACGCCACTTCCTCAACGCCATGGCAGGCGCCGCCGCCACCGGCGCACTGACGCCCTTCGCCGCCATCGCGCAGGCGCTGGAGCAGGTGAAGGTCATCTACGGCTTTCCTCCCGGCAGCGCCGGCGACAGCGTGGCGCGCCGCGTGGCCGAGAAGCTCGGCGGCACGCCCTACAGCAAGAACCCCGGCTACGTCGAGAACAAGCCCGGCGCGGGCGGGCGCATCGCACTGGAGACACTGAAGGCCGCGCCGGCCGATGGCTCGGTGCTGGCGCTGGCACCCGTCTCGGCGCTCTCGGTGTATCCGTACATCTATCCGAAGCTCTCGTACAAGCCCGAGGACGTGACGGCCGTTTCCATCGGCGCGGTGATGTTCCACGGCCTGGCCGTGGGTCCTTCGGTCCCGGCCGAGGTCAAGACGCTGAAGGACTTCCTGGCCTGGGCCAAGGCCAACCCCGAGAAGGCCAGCTACGGATCGCCGGGCGCCGGCTCCATGCCGCACCTGCTGGGCGCGCTGCTGGGCATGCGCGCGGGCGTCGATCTCAAGCACGTGCCCTATCGCGGCACCGTGCCCAGCATCACCGACCTGGTGGGCGGCCAGATCGCGGCGGCCATGAACCCCAGCGGCGACTACCTGCAGTACGTGAAGGCCGGCCGCATCCGCGTGCTGGCCACCTCCGGCAAGAAGCGCTCGCCTTTCCTGCCCGACGTGCCGACCTTCGCGGAGCTGGGCTACCCCGACGTGACCTCCGAGGAGTGGTTCGGCTTCTACGCGCCCGCCAGGACGCCCGCCTCCACCATCGCCACCGCCAACGCGGCCATCACCCGGGCGCTGAAGGACAAGGCCGTGATCGACGCGCTGGCCCTGGTCGGCCTGGTCGCGAACGGCGGCACGCCGCAGGACATGGCCGCCGACCAGAAGGCCGAGTACGAGCGCTGGGGGCCGCTGGTGAAGCAGATCGGGTTCACTTCGGAGTCCTGAGCGCGGAGTCCTGAGCAGCCTCCCGCGAGGCGATGTCGGCGCCCGCGAGGAATCGCTTCGCCTCGCCTCGCATGCCCTGCGAGATGGCCTCCCAGGTGCGCGCGGGAAAGTCCGGCGGCAGCAGAGCCTCGACCTCGCCCAGCGCGGCGTCCACAGATGCCACCAGGTCGAGCATCGCGTTCCACACGCCGATGCCGCCGCTCTTCATCGCCAGGCCATGCCAGTGGCGAGCCTGGATGGTCTGGAACACGTAGTGCACGTTCCTCGAGCGGATCGCCATCGCCAGGCCCGCCCTGCGCGGCTGGAACTGATTGGCGCCATCGCCGAAATACGGCCACATCGAGATGACGTCGTACAGCGGCGTCATCTCGTAGGCGTCGCCGCGCTGGAGGTGGATCGAGAAGTTCTTGGCATGCCCGTCGGTGGCCGCGAGCAGGAAGAAAGCCAGCTGCGCGAGCAGGAAGCGCACGCCGTCTTCCGCGCTCCTGCTGCCTTGCAGCAGCTGCAGGCACTTCGACATGCCGGGCCCGCCGTGCTGCTCGTACTTCCTTTCTGACGGCAGGCCCAGGGCCTGGCAGAAATCTTCCTGCGGCAGGCGTGCGATCCAGGTCCCGCCGTCCATCCACTCGCGGTCGAAGCGCTCCACGATCAGCACCGTCTGCCCGCCGAAGGTGGCCATGGAAGTCGGAGCCACCGGCAGGCCGAGGGCCAGCACGATCTGCGCGCACAGCCATTCGTTCTGCACCGAGTCGGAGGCGTCGACGCGCCTGGAGCCGCCGATCAGCCCGAGCGGCAGCTTCACGATGTGCGTGGTGGGCGTGGCGCCATGCGGCCGGCACCATGCGCCATTCCAGCGGGTCAGCGCCGTCTTTTCCTGCGCGCCGGCCAGCGAGATGCGAAACAGGTCTTCGTCGTGCATGCCTTGCGGCACGTCTTCGGACGGAACGGCCTGCAGCAGGTCGGCGATCTGCGCCTCGTCCAGCGGCTCGCAGTCGATGGCGTTCCAGCCTTGCGGCACGGCGCCTTCGGGCACGAGTTGAACGGCGCCGACACAGTCGCGGCCGATGGCTTCGAGCAGGCCGAAGGCCGTGGCGTCCTTGAGCCGGAAGCGGTTGCGCAGCCGCGCGCGAATCCTGTCGTTGTCGGGCAGCAGGTTGTCGAAGTAGTTGCGGACCACCTCGCCGCGAACCTCGAGCGCGCTGTTGAGCGGGATCGACAGCGACAGCGACCGCCGCCGCGGCGACTCAGACCACACCGGGTCATAGCGGAAGGAATGGGCGCCGCGCTCGACGATCCAGGTGCCTACGCGCTCTCCGTTCATCCAGGCGTCGAGGGCCTGCGTCACCACGACTCCCTCTTGGGCCGGACGACGAAGTTCCGGCGCGAGGTGGGCTTGACGTCCTTGCCGGGGTTCAGTGCCTGGAGTGCGCGAAGCGATTCGCCCGGCGCACCCGGCGATTCGGCTTCCAGGCGCACCAGCACCGACTGGTCGCTCATCGGCGTGGCGGTCCATGGGCCGGGCGGAAGCTTCACCGCGTCGTACAGCGCGGGTTCTTCCGCCGCCACCGGCGCAGGGCCCGGCACTGCCTCCTCGCGTAGGCAGAAGGAGGCGCCCAGCGCCGACAGGAGCTTCATCAGCTGCTCGAAGCTGACCGCGCCGGGGTTCGCCTCGATCTCCGCGATGCGGGCCTGGCTGACGCCGACGAGGGCACCGACCTGCGCCTGCGTCAGGCCGCGCTGCTTGCGCAGGGCCTTGAGGTGCGGCCGCAGCTGATCGACGAAGCGCAGGGGATAGTCCATTGCGTCTACAGAATATCGGCCCTGACTTGTTTTGTCAAAATATCTGCTTTGCCTTATTTTTATTGAATACAGGGTCAGGCTTGTAATTTCACGCCGTCAGTCGACCTTGGCCCCCGACGCCTTCACCACCGCGCCCATCGCATCCCAGTCCGCGCGCAGCAGTTTCTGGAACTCCTCCGCGCTCTGGCTGCGCGGCTCCACGCCCAGGCGCTTGAAGCGTTCCTGGATCGCGGGGTCGGCCAACACCTTGTTGGCCGCGGCGTTCAGGCGCTCGACCTCGGCCTTGGGCGTGCCGGCGGGCGCGAGCAGGCCGATCCACGAGTCGAAGGCGTAGCCCGGCAGCCCGCTCTCGGCCACGGTCGGCAGCTTGGGCAGGAAGGGGCTGCGCGACTGGCCGGTGGAGGCCAGCAGCTTCATGCGGGCGTCGTCCTGGAAGCCGATCACGCCGATGCTCGAGGAGATCACCGCCTGCACGCGGCCGGCGAGCACCTCGTTGACGGCCTCGCCGGTCGACTTGGTGGGGATGTGCGTCATCTGCAGGCCGGCCTTCGCGAGGAAGGAGGCCATCGCCAGGTGCGTGGCGCTGCCGTTGCCGGCGGAGGCGTAGTTGTACTTGCCGGGGTTGGCCTTGACCTCCTTGATGAAGTCGGCCGTGCTCGACACGCCCATGCCGCTGGCCACCGCCAGCACGTAGCCCGCGTTGCCGACATTGGCGACGCCGACGAAGTCCTTCAGCGGGTCGTAGCTGAGCTTGCTGTAGAGGAAGCCCGCGATGTTGTGGCTCGCGGCCGCGAGGATCAGCGTGTTGCCGTCGGCCGGCGCGCGCGCCACGATGGCCGCGCCCACGGTGCCGCCCGCGCCCGCGCGGTTCTCGACGATGGCGCTAGCGTTCAGCGCGGCGCCCAGCTCGTTGTTGAAGGCGCGCGCCACCGTGTCCTGCACCGCGCCGGTGCCGAAGGGCACGACGATGTGGATCACGCGCTGCTGCGCATGCGCCGGAACGCCGATCGCCAAAGCAGCGGCGCCGGCCGCGAAAAAGGCTGCGAGAGAACGTCGGGTGAACGGGGTCGTGCTCATCTGGGTGGCCGCTTTCATCATCAACAGGAAAAGGGAATGCCGATCAGCCGCGCGCCGGCAGCCAGCGCTGCACCAGCTTCACGAAGTAGCTCGCGCCGATCGGGATGATCTCGTCGTTGAAGTCGAACGAGGTGTTGTGGATGATGCAAGGCCCGGGCCCGTGGCCGTCGAGCCGGTGGTCGCCGTCGCCGTTGCCCAGGAAGGCGTAGCAGCCGGGCCGCGCGAGCAGCATGTGGGCGAAGTCCTCGGCGCCCATCACGGCGGGAAAGTTGTCGGTGACCATGTCGTCGCCCACCACCTCGCGCATCACGCCGGCCGCGAAGCGCGCCTCGGCCGGGTGGTTCACGGTCGGCGGCGACGAGCGCTTGAAGAACACCTCGGCGGTGCAGCCGTGCGCCGCCGCCACGCCAGCCGCCACTTCACGCAGGCGGGCCTCGAGCTTGTCGATGGCGTCGATGGAGAAGGTGCGGATGGTGCCACCGACGGTGGCGACGTCGGGAATCACGTTCGGTGCATCGGAGCCCTGCAGTTGCGTGACCGCGAGCAGCGCGCGCTCGGTGCTCGGGATGGTGCGCGCCACGATGGTCTGCAGCTGCTGCGCGAGCGTGACCACCGCCGCCACCGGGTCGATGCCGGTGTGCGGCATCGAGGCGTGCGTGCCGCGTCCGCGCACGGTGATCATGTAGGTGTTGCTCGACGCCATCAGCGCGCCTTCGTTGAGCGCGAAGCGGCCCACGTCGCCCACCGGGAAGTTGTGCAGCCCGAAGACGGCGTCGCACGGGAAGCGCTCGAACAGGCCCTCGTCGATCATCTTCTTCGCGCCGGCCTTGCCCATCTCCTCGGCGGGCTGGAAGATGAAATTCACCGTGCCGTCGAAGTCGTCGGGCCCTTGTTGCGACAGGTGCCAGGCGGCGGCCAGCAGCATGGTGGTGTGGCCGTCGTGGCCGCAGGCGTGCATGCGGCCGGGGTTGGTCGACTTGTGGGCGAACTCGTTGGCCTCGTGCAGCGGCAGCGCGTCCATGTCGGCGCGCAGGCCGATGGTGCGGCTGCCCGTGCCCTTGCGCAGCACACCGACGAGCCCCGTGCCCGCGATGCCGCGGTGCACCTCGATGCCCCACTCGGCGAGCAGCTTCGCGACCTTGTCAGAGGTGCGGTGCTCCTCGAAGCCGAGCTCGGGGTGCGCGTGGATGTCGCGCCGGATCTCGACGAAGCGGGCGGCGTTGGTGACGAAGGAATCGGCGATGTTCATGGCGGGGCTGAGGCTGGCTGCAAAACCAGTCGGATCGTTCGATGAAGGATGAAGCGAACGATTCTGGCGCAGCCGCCCGCCCGGCGCACGCCGGGTTACTTACTACCCGGCGGGCTAGGCGAGCCGCCCTTCCTGCCGCAGCTTCGCGCCGATGCGCCGGATCTCGGCCTCGCCCTGCTCGAGCGCGGCCTTGCTGGTGTGCACCGAGTAGTAGCCCATCACCAGTTCGTGCGGATGCTTCACTGCCGAGCCCAGCACGAAGGACGTGTCGCCGTGCGCCACGAAGTCGATGGCCGCGCCCGATTCCTCGAACACCGCGAGCTCGCCGGCGGCGATGGGGCCGCCGGTGTCGTCGCCCGCTTCGAGCCTGCCCGCGCTGAGCGCGACCCAGCCCACGGTGTGGCCGGCCGGCGGCACATAGCTCCAGCGCTCACCGTCCTTCAGCTTCACGGCCAGGTAATTCATCGGCGAGGGCGCCGCGACGGGGCTCTGCGCCGCGCCGTATCGGCCGAGCAGCACGCGCGCCGGGCCTTCCTGCGGCACCTGCGAGGGCGCGAGGTACATGCTCTGCGCGGGCGCGTTTTCTTCAGAAGGCGGCAGTGCCACCCACAGCTGGAAGCCGCTCACGCGCTCCACGCCGGGCGCGGGCGCGCCGGTGTGCCACACGCCGTTGCCGGCGCGCATCCACTCGACGCCGCCGCCACGCAGCGTGCCCTGCTCGCCGGTGGTGTCCTCATACTGCGTGTCGCCTTCCATCAGCCAGGTCAGCGTGGCGATGCCCGAGTGCGGATGCAGGCCGAAGCCCTTGTGGCCGCCCGTGACGTCGAAGCCGAAGAGGTCCAGGAACACGAAGGGCTTGAGGAACTCGCCCAGGTCGCCTGGGCTCATCAGCCGCGTGATGCCGCCGTGGCGCGAACCGCGCGTACGGTAGACGATGGCGCGGGCCCGCGTTGCGACTGCGGCGGTCATACGGCCTCCCTTGCGGTCTTCAGTGCCTTCGTCCACCAGGCGATGTCGTCGAGCAGCGCCGTGGCCGCCTGCGCGAGGTGCGGGAAGTCGCCGAAGCTCTTGCCCTGCTGCCAGATGCCGAGGAACTCGACCATGCCGATGTGCACCGCGTGGCGCACCGGCGCCATCTGCATCTCGACGGCCACCAGCCGCAGCTGCTCGACCGCGCGCGCAGCACCCACGCCGCCGTAGCCCACGAAGCCGATCGGCTTGCGGATGAATTCCTTGTAGGCCCAGTCGATGGCGTTCTTCAGCACCGCGCTGGGGCCGTGGTTGTACTCGGGCGTGACGACGATCAGGCCGTCGAAGCTGGCCAGCTTCGCCTGCCAGCGTTGGGCGGCCTCGTTCTTCACCGGGCCCCAGGCCGGCGCGCCGGCTTCGTCGAAAAGGGGCAGCGGGTGGTCGCGCAGGTCGACCAGCTCGAAGGCGAGGTCGGTGCGCTGCTTTGCGATCTCGTGGATCCACTGCGCGGGCTTCTCGCCGAAGCGGCCTTCGCGGGTGGAGCCGAGGATGATGCCGATGCGGGGTTGTTGTGCGGTCATGAAGTACTCCGTGGGGTCTGGAAGAAAAAAGAAGAAGAAGAAGAAGAATGAAGGGAAGCTCAGGCGGCCGTGGCCGGTTGCGGCACGGGCCACAGCCGCCAGGCGACGAAGCCCGACAGCGCAGCCAGCACCACGGCCGGCGCCGGGTTGCCGCCGATCAGCGCGAGGTGCGTGGCCACGGCGCAGACCATGGTCGCGAACAGCAGCAGGCCGCCGAGGAAGCCGGTCGCGGGCACCAGCAGCAGCACGGCGCCGCCGACCTCGACGAGGCCGGTCACGTAGCGGAACCACTGGCCGAAGCCGATGGCGTCGAACACCTGGACCATCTGCGGCGCGCCGGCCAGCTTGGCGGCTCCGGCGGCGCCGAAAGCCAGGGCCAGCAGGATGCGCACGCCCCAGAAGATGCGGCGTTGCGTGGGGGAAGCGAGCGATGTGGAAGTCATGGGCAGAAGGTTAGGCACGCACCTATTGATCGACTAGGCGGTAGAGTCGGATTGCACTCGTCCACGAATTGAAGGAATCAGCCGCCATGTTCGACCTCAACGACGTCGCCGTCTTCGTCCAGGTGGTGCGCCACGGCAGCTTTGCCGAGGCCGCCCGGCGGCTGGGCCTGCCGCCCAACACCGTGAGCCGGCGCATCCACCAGCTCGAATCGCAGCTCGGCACCCGACTGATGCAGCGCTCCACCCGCAAGCTCACGCTCACCAGCGCCGGGCAGGATTTCCACGACCGGTGCGCCGGCCTGATCGACGGGCTGGCCGCCGCCGGGCAGGCGCTGGCGGCCGGCGGCCAGGAGCCCAGCGGCCTCGTGCGGGTGGCCGCGCCGGCGGACTTCTTCGATTTCTTCCCCATGGAATGGGTGGCCGACTTCCTGGCCGAGCACCCGCTGGTCAAGCTCGACTTCGTGCTCAGCGACGCGTCCGCCGACCTGATCGCCGAGCGGATCGACGTGGCCTTCCGAGGCGGCGTGCTGCGCGACTCGGGCTATGTCGGCCGGCGGCTGGCCACCCGCAGCGCCGGCCTGCTCGCGAGCCCCGCCTACATCGCGCGGCGCGGCGAACCGAAGAGCCTGCAGGATCTGGCCGGACACGACTGCGTGACACCTTCGACGCCCACCGGCCACACCACCTGGCGCCTCACCGGCCCCGACGGCGTGGAGGAAGAAGTGCAGGTCACCGGCCGCTTCACCGGCAACACCGCCCAGGCGCTGCGCAGGGCCGCGCTGGCCGGGCTGGGCATCGCGCAGCTGCCACCCGCCATGGCCACCCGCGACGAGCAGGCCGGCCAGCTGGTGCGCGTGCTGCCGCAGTACGAGTACGCCGGCCGGGGGCTCAACGTGGTTTATCCGAGCCGCAAGCACCTGCCGCTGGCGGTGTCGGCCTTCATCGGGCTGGTGATGGGCAAGCTCGACCAGATGGATGTGCTCAAGTAGCCGCACCGCCGCCTGCGCCTTCGGGTTTCGGCCGAGAATGCGAGCCCATGAAAATCGCAAAAGACACCGTCGTCACCATCAAGTACAAAGTCTCCGACGCCCAGGGCAAGCTCATCGAGGCGAGCCCCGAGCCGATGGCCTACCTGCATGGCGGCTACCAGAACACGCTGCCCAAGATCGAGGAAGCGCTGGACGGCAAGGAAAAGGGCTACCAGACCGTTCTGAACCTGGCCCCCGCAGACGCCTTCGGCGAGCGCGACGAGTCGCTGGTGCGCAGCATCCCCAAGACCGACTTCCCGCCGGGCGTGAAAGTGGGCGGCCAGCTGCAGGGCCGCCTCGACGACGGCCGCGAGCACGTCTTCACCGTGATGAAAATCAAGGGCCCGATCGTGCTGCTCGACGGCAACCATCCCTGGGCCGGCAAGGCGCTGAAGTTCAGCTTGCAGGTGACTGATGTGCGCGCGGCGCAGCCGGTGGAGATCGAGCACCGGCATGTTCATGGGGCGCACGGGCACCATCACTGAACGGGCCGTGTTCCCCCACGGCTAGCCTTTCTTCCAGAACCTCGCCGCATCCTCGATCTTCGCGAGCGCCTTGCGGCAGGCCTTCGCCCCGGCCGCGTGCCGCGCGGTGAACCATCCCACCGCGAACCATGCGCGCGCGTCGCGCGCGGTGGCCTCGCGGTACAGGGCGAGCGCGACTGCCTCGTCGTTGAATTCGCCGAGCGCGTCCTGCGCGGGGCGCAGGGCCTTCAGGTAGCGGCCGGCGGCGCCGCCTTCTTCCTTCTCGTCGAACAGCGGCGCCACGAACTCTGCGAGGTAGCGCAGGCGCTTGAGGCGCTTGCGCGCGCGGTGCTGGCTTTCGGTGTCCAGCGATTCGAAGCGCTCGCCGTCGCGCAGCACCTGCCTGTGGAGCCGCCGCAGGTGCTTTCGCAGAAGGCGGCGGGCGTCGTTGGCGCCTACCGGTGCTGATGGCGGATCGCCTTCCGCGGCAGTCTCGGGCGCCGGTTCGGCCGGCTTCGCCGCGGTGAAGCCGATCAGCGAGACGAGCACGTTCTGGAAGGCCGGGGCGCGCACGATATCGCTGGGCGAGGGCGCATCGGCTGCAGCGGCATCGTCGGCGGCCAGCGGGTCGAAGTCGGGCGCGCCGGCTTCGCGCAGGCGCGGCTGGGCCAGCTTCACGACCTGCTCGCGGTCGCGCAGTGCACCGAGGGCGCGGAAGGCGTCGACGAGCGGAGGCTCCCATTCGGCGGCTTCGGCGAGGCCGGAGGCGGGGTCGAGCGGCGCGAGTTCGCGCAGGGCGGTGCGCAGGCGGCGGATGCCGATGCGCAGCTGGTGGATCTGCTCCTCGTCGGTGCTGCCCGCGGCGATCTCGCTCGCGTTCGGCAGCATCTGCGCGAGGCACGAGGCGACCACGGCCTGACGGATGGCCAGGCCGTCGGGGTGCTGGTCGGCGAAGCGCGGCGGCTCGGCCTTCACGGCTTCCACGGTTTCCCACGCCGCCAGCAGGCGCGCGCCGCGCTCGGCCTTCGAGACGGTGCTGAACCACAGCCCGTGCTGCTGCGACCAGCGCCGCGCGAGCGAGACCAGACCCTGCACGTCGCCGCGCTTGAGCTCCAGTTCGAGCTCGCACACCGGCGATTCGCGCTGCTCGGGCGTGCCGGCGTGGGCGACGACCTTGCCGACGTCCAGCGCCATCTCGACCACCGCGCCGCCGGGCCCGGTGACGCGCACCTCGCGCGTGAGCCGCACGATGTCGGTCGATTGCCGTTCGACCAATTGCGTGCCATCCGCCAGCAATTTCGCAAGCCGCTCGCCCACGGGCGTGCCCTGGTGGCGCTGGGGATCGATCTGCGGCGCCGGGCCCGTCGTGCCCAGATCGACGTTGTGCTCCAGCCGGTGCAGGGCGTTGTCACCGGTGGCCTTGACGGTCTGAACCCAGCGCCGCCCCTCCTTGCGCAGCCGCAGCACCATGCCGTCGGCGGCCAGCCGCTGGTCGGCGGTGTCGAAATAGCGGGCCTGCAGGCGGGTGCGCTCGACGGTGCCGCGCCTGAGGGCGGTTTCGACGGCCTTCAGGCGGCCGGCGGGGATGCAGAACTTGAACTCGATTTCCATGATGTGGCCATGATGCCCGGTCCGTTTCTCCCCTTGCAATCGCGGTCGCATCGACCGGATCACGGGCTTCGAAAAAAGATGTGGACGCCGTCCATTTGATTTGATATCGTTTGTGGACGGCGTACACAAGACGCCGGAAAACACCTCCACAAACCACTTCTCTTCTTCATCGACAGGACGACACCATGGCCACCAAGCAGATCTTCGTGAACCTCCCCGTCAAGAACCTCGACAAGACCAAGGCGTTCTTCGCCGCGCTGGGCTACACCTTCAACGAGCAGTTCACCGACGCCAATGCCGCATGCATGGTCGTCCAGAAGGACAGCATCCACGTGATGCTGCTGGTCGAGGAGTTCTTCAAGACCTTCACCACCAAGAGCATCACCGACACCGCCAAGAGCACCGAAGTGCTGCTGTGCCTCTCGTGCGAGAGCCGCGCGGAGGTCGACGAACTCGTGGCCAAGGCCAAGGCCGCCGGCGGCACCACGCCGACCGAGCCGAAGGACTACGGCTTCATGTACGGCCACGGCTTCCAGGACATCGACGGCCACCTGTGGGAGCTGGTCTACATGGACCCGAACGCCGAGATGCCGAAGCAGTAAAGGCGCCGGCAGGCCGCCGGAAGAGAAGGACGACCGATGCCCATCGTTCCATACGCGCTCTTCACCGTTGCACGCAAGGCACCTACCGCAAGGCGGCGGCGCCCCGATATTCCAGGCACTGGCGCGGCATCATCGGCCGCGCCCCACCTGGAAAGGATTAGCAGCGCCATGACCGGCAACAACAGCAAGAGCCCCATCGTGCGGATCGCCCCCCTGGGCTTTCCGTGGCAGACGATCGACCCGTTTCTCTTCTGCGTCTATCACGACGACGCCTACCCCAAGGCCAACGGCCGCATGGGCCCCGAGGCCTCGCTGGCCGGCCGCCAGATCGGCCAGGACTTCAGCCGCAAGGACGGCTGGAGCATGTACCACGGCGAGACAGTGCCGGGCTTTCCCTCGCACCCGCACCGCGGCTTCGAGACCGTGACCATCGTGCGCAAGGGCCTTGTCGACCATTCCGACTCGCTGGGCGCCACCGCGCGCTTCGGCGGCGGCGACGTGCAGTGGCTCACGGCCGGCAAGGGCATCGTGCATTCGGAGATGTTCCCGCTGCTCGACGCCGCCTCGGCCAACCCGCTGGAACTGTTCCAGATCTGGCTCAACCTGCCCGCCAGGAACAAGATGGCCGAGCCGCACTTCACGATGTTCTGGTCGGAGGCCATCCCGCGCTTCGTTTCCGACGACGCGAAGGGCGGCCGCACCGAGGTCGCGGTGATCGCGGGTCGGCTCGGCGGCGACGCGCAGGCCCCGATCCAGCCGCTGGCCCCTCCGCCCGACTCCTGGGCCGCACAAGCCGATGCCGACGTGGCGATCTGGACGCTGAAGATGACGCCCGGCGCGCAGTGGACGCTGCCCGCCGCCGCCGGCGAGGGCACGCGGCGCATGCTGTACTTCTTCAAGGGAGCGACGGCGCTGGTCGGCGGCGAGCAGGTGCAGGGCCCGGCTGCCATCGAGCTGCGCGCGGACGTGGCCGTCGAGATCGCCAACGGCGATGCGGACACTGCGGAGTTCCTGGTGCTGCAGGGCCGCCCGATCGCCGAGCCGGTGGCGCAGTACGGCCCCTTCGTGATGAACACGCACGCCGAGATCAGCCAGACCATGGCCGACTACCGCCGCACCCAGTTCGGCGGCTGGCCCTGGAAAGACCCGGCGCCGGTGCACGGCCACGACGCGCCGCGCTTCGCCCGGCATCCCGGCGGGCGCGAGGAGCTGCCGGCGGAAGCGGCTGGAAAGCCGGCCTAGAAAGTCTTGAGGATCTCGACGCTCGGCGCCGTCATGCGCGGCACGAACTCGATGACTTCGGTGCGCGCCACCCCGCCCTGCACGAAGGGGTCGCGCGCCAGCACCGCCTCCAGGCCCTCGCGGTCGCCCGAGCGCGCGAGGATCACCCCACCCTGGCGCGGCACCTGCCGGCCCGAGGCCACGAAAAGACCGCTTTCGTAGTGCTTCTTGAGCCAGACCATGTGCGCATCCATCAGCGCGTCGACTTCCTCGAGCGGACGGATGTAGGTGAGGGTGACGATGAACATGGGCGGGTGGCGGTGATTTCGGAAGCCCTGATCCTATGGCCTCGGCGACCCGGCCGCTGAACGCAGGTGTGCGCGTGCGTAACCGCCTGCACGCCGCCGGCCGCCATTCGCTGCGGCGCTATTCGATCGCCACGCCGCCTTCCTTCACCAGCTTCGCGAACTTGGCCGTCTCCTCGCGGATCTGCCGCGCCATTTCCTCCTGCGTGCCGCCCAGCGGCTCGGCGCCGATGGCCTGCATGCGCTGCGCGAAGTCGGGCGAATGGATGATCTTCACCATCTCGGCGTTCAGCCTCGCCACGATCTCCTTCGGCGTGGCCGCCGGCGCGAGCACGCCGAACCAGGTGCCGATGTCGAAGCCCTTGAGCCCCGCTTCCTCCAGCGTCGGCACCTCGGGCAGCACCGACGAGCGCCGCGCGGTGGTCACGGCCAGCGCGCGCAGCTTGCCGCCCTTGATGTGCTGCAGCACCGGCGTGATGGTGTCGAAGGACATCGCCACCTGCCCGCCGAGCAGGTCGGTGGTCAGCGGCCCGCTTCCCTTGTAGGGCACGTGCAGCAGCTTCGCGCCGGTGCTGGCCTGGAACTGCGTGCCGATCAGGTGCTGCGCCGTGCCGTTGCCGTTGGAGCCGTAGGCCAGCTTCTCGGGCGCGGCCTTGGCGAGCGCCACCAGTTCGGCCACGTTCTTCGCGGGCGTGTTCACGGCGTTGACGACCAGCACGTTCGGCACCATCGCCACCACGGTGATGGGCGCCAGGTCCTTCTGGAAGTCGTAGGGCAGCTTCCTGTAGACGCTGGTGGCGATGGTGTGGTGCACCGCACCCATCAGCAGCGTGTAGCCGTCGGGCTTTGCCTTCGCCACGTAGTCAGCACCGAGCGTGGCGCCGGCGCCGGGCTTGCTCTCGACCACGACCGGCTGGCCCAGCGACTGCGAGAGCCTGTCGGCCAGCGCGCGGGCCAGCACGTCGGTGGTGCCGCCGGCGGGAAAGGGCACGACGAGGCTGATCGGCCGCGTGGGCCAACCGGAGGTGGCCTGAGCCTGCTGCGCGAGGGCGAGGGCGGTGGTGCCCAGTCCCATTGCGATGGCTGCGGCCTGCAGCAAGGTGCGCCGATACGGACGCGTGTTCAAGGAAGCGTTCATGGTCTTGTCTCCGGCTCGTTGTTCTGCGGCGCGCGCTTCGAGGCGCGCGGATACCGTGGAATCTCGGGGGCGGATCAGGCCGCCAGCCGCAGCGGCTCGGCCGCTATGTGCGCGCACACCGCGCGCGTCACCTGCTCTGTGGTCGCGTTGCCGCCGAGGTCGCGCGTATGCAGCGCGGGGTTGGCCGTGACGTGCTCCACCGCTGCCATCACGCGGCGCGCGGCCTCGGCCTCGCCCAGGTGCTCCAGCAGCATCACCACCGACCAGAAGGTGCCCACCGGGTTGGCGAGCCCCTTGCCCATGATGTCGAAGGCCGAGCCGTGGATGGGCTCGAACATCGACGGGTAGCGCCGCTCGGGGTCGATGTTGCCGGTGGGCGCGATGCCCAGGCTGCCCGCGAGCGCGGCCGCGAGGTCGCTGAGGATGTCGGCATGCAGGTTGGTGGCGACGATGGTGTCGAGCGTGGCGGGCCTGTTGACCATGCGCGCGGTCATCGCGTCCACGAGTTCCTTGTCCCAGCTCACGTCGGGGAACTCCTTCGAGACCTGCAGCGCGATCTCGTCCCACATCACCATCGCGTGGCGCTGCGCGTTGCTCTTGGTGACCACGGTGAGCAGCTTGCGCGGCCGCGAGCGCGCCAGCCCGAAGGCGAAGCGCATGACGCGCTCCACGCCCGCGCGGGTCATCATGCTCACATCGGTGGCGGCCTCGATCGGATGGCCCTGGTGCACGCGGCCGCCGACGCCGGCGTACTCGCCCTCGGAGTTCTCGCGCACGATCACCCAGTTCAGGTCTTCCGCCCTGCAGCGCTTCAGCGGCGCGTCGATGCCCGGCAGGATGCGCGTGGGCCGCACGTTGGCGTACTGGTCGAAGCCCTGGCAGATCTTCAGGCGCAGGCCCCACAGCGTGATGTGGTCGGGAATGTGCGGATCGCCCGCGGAGCCGAAAAGAATCGCGTCCTTGCCGCGCAGCGCATCGAGGCCGTCGGCCGGCATCATCTCGCCGTGCGCGCGGTACCAGTCGCCGCCCCAGCCGAAGTCCTCGAAGCTGAACTTCAGCGCGCCGCCCGAGGCCTCGGCCAGCGCCTCCATCACCTGGCGTCCTGCGGGTATCACTTCCTTGCCGATGCCGTCGCCGGGAATGGTGGCGATGCTGTAGCTGCTCATCGTCGATGTCCTTCTTCGTGTGTAGGTGCTCTGTCGGGCTCCCACTGTAGGATCGGCCGCGTCGAACGATTCACGCCGGAAGTGAATCCATCGTTAACCTGAATTCAACAATCGGATCGACCATGGCAGCCCCGATACAGCCCGCCGACCTCGGTTTCTTCTCCACCCTCGCGGCCAGCGGCAGCCTGAGCGCCGGAGCGCGCGAACTCGGCATCAGCACGCCCGCGGTGAGCAAGCGGCTCGCGCAGATGGAATCGCGCCTGGGCGTCACGCTGGTGAACCGCACCACGCGGCGCATGAGCCTCACGCCCGAAGGCGAGCTCTACGTGGCGCACGCGCGCCGCATCCTCGGCGAGATCGACGACATGGCCCAGCTGCTGGGCGGCGCCAAGGGCGAGCCGCAGGGCCTGCTGCGCGTGAACGCCACGCTGGGCTTCGGGCGCAGCCACGTGGCGCCGCTGATCTCGAAGTTCGCGAAGAAGCATCCGCAGGTCGAAGTGCAGCTGCAGCTCTCGGTGAACCCGCCGCCGCTGACCGAAGACGCCTTCGACGTCTGCATCCGCTTCGGCGCGCCGCCCGAGGCCCGCGTGATCGCGCGGCGCATCGCATCGAACCGGCGCCTGCTGTGCGCCTCGCCGGCCTACATCGCGCGCGCCGGGCTGCCCAAGGTGCCCAACGACCTCACGCGCCATCGCTGCATCGGCATCCGACAGGGCGACGAGGGCTACGGCATCTGGCGGCTGAGCACCGGGCGCGGCAGCGCGCAGCGCACCGAGGCGGTGAAGACGCGCGGCATGCTCAGCACCAACGACGGCGAGATCGCGGTCAACTGGGCGCTCGACGGCCACGGCATCCTGATGCGCGCCGAGTGGGACATCGCGCGCTACCTGCGCAGCGGGCGCCTCGTGCAGGTGCTCGCCGCCTACCGCACGCCCGACGCCGACATCTACGCGGTGTATCCGCAGCGCCACCAGCTGTCGGCGCGCGTGCGAACTTTCGTCGACTTCATGGCCGCTGCGCTGGGCAAAGACGACATGCCGCCCAGGGCTTGAGACTCGATCCGACAGGGGCGAGCCTGTGTTTCTGCTACGGTGTTCCGGAACCGTCGACACCCGTTCGACACCCGTGAAAGACACTTGGAGAAAGGCCTGCTATGCCCTCGCGCGACCCGCAGATCCTGCCCCCCGCCTTCGTGCCACCGTACCTGCTGAGCCGGCTCGCCGAAAGCGCCAGCCCGCCGCTGAGCGACTGCGCCGCCAACACGCTGACCATCGACCGCGAACATCGCGCGCTGCGCGGCCTGGTGCCGCCGGCGGTGGTCTCGAACATCACCGGCACGCCGGTGCGCCCAGCGCGGCCCGACTCGCCCGAGCGCGCCATCCACGACGCGGGCCACAAGACAGATTTGCCCGGCAGGCTGGTGCGCACCGAGGGCAAACCCGCCACCGGCGACATCGCGGCCGACGAAGCCTACGAGCACCTCGGCGCCACATGGCGGCTGTACCACGACGTGTACGGGCGCGACTCCATCGACGGCGCGGGCATGCCGCTGACCGGCAGCGTGCACTACGGCAGGAACTACGACAACGCCTTCTGGAACGGCGCGCAGATGGTGTTCGGCGATGGCGACGGCCAGGTCATGAACCGCTTCACCATCGCGGTGGACATCATCGGCCACGAGCTCACCCACGGCGTGATCGACCACGAGGCCGCGCTCGTCTACCAGGGGCAGCCCGGCGCGCTGAACGAATCGATCTGCGACGTGTTCGGCGTGCTGGTGAAGCAGCACACGCTGAAGCAGACCGCGCGGCAGGCCGACTGGCTGATCGGCGCCGGGCTCTTCATGCCGAGCGTGAAGGCGAAGGCCCTGCGCTCGATGGCCGAGCCCGGCACCGCCTACGACGACCCGGTGATCGGCAAGGACCCGCAGCCCGCGCACATGAAGGACTTCGTCTCCACCACGCAGGACAACGGCGGCGTGCACATCAACTCGGGCATTCCGAACCGCGCCTTCTACCTGGCTGCCGTTGCCGTGGAAGGACCGGCGTGGGAGGGCGTGGGCCGCGTCTGGTACGACACGCTGCGCGACAGGCGCCTGCGCGCGGACGCCGACTTCGCGGCCTTCGCCACGCTCAGCATCGAGATGGCGTCGCGTCGCTTCGGCGCGGGCAGCGCGGTGCACAAGGCCGTGGCCGATGCATGGCTGGCCACCGGAGTGACCGAGCCATGATCCGCCTGCCGCCGCTCGATGAAGCCACCGTCGTGCGCGTGACGCGCGAAGGCGGGCTGGCCTACCTGCCGGGCCTGTCCCGGCCACGCAGCTTCCAGCTCGGCGACTGCACCGACGCGCTGCGCAGGCAGATCGGCGATGCGCTGCAAAGCGCCGTACCCCATGCCGGCCAGCCCGGCGCGACGGTGAGCGGCGGCGACCAGCGCTTCTATCGGGTCGAGGTGCTGGTGCAGGGCACCGAGGAAATCTCCGTGAGCTTCGAAGTGCCGGAAGCCGAGGCGCCCGAAGCGCTGGTGCACCTGTGGAAGGACGCGGGCACGCCCTGAAGCCGGCTCAATTGCCCGTGGCCACGGAGGCGATGAGCCAGACGTTGGCCGCGCCGATCACGCCGAACAGCAGCCACGCGAGCGACTTCACCACCGGCCCGTTGGCGAAGCCGCCCATCAGCGCGCGGCTGCTGGTGAAGCGGATCAGCGGCCACATCGCGAACGGCAGCTGGAAGCTCAGCACCACCTGGCTGAGCACCAGCATCTTGCCCACGCCGCCGTCGCCGAACCACCACACGCCCAACCATGCCGGGCCCAGCGCCAGCGCACGCGTGATGAGCCTGCGCTGCCAGCACGGGATCTTCAGGTCGAGGAAGCCTTCCATGATGATCTGGCCCGCGATGGTGCCGGTGAAGGTCGAGCTCTGGCCCGAAGCCAGCAGTGCGATGCCGAACAGCGTGGCCGCGATGGCGCTGCCGACGATGGGCTCCAGCAGCCGGTAGGCGTCGTCGATCTCCGTCACCTCGCGGTGGCCGGTGGCGTGGAAGGCACTGGCCGCCAGCACCATGATCGCCGCGTTGACCAGCAGCGCGAGCGAGAGCGACACCACCGCGTCGAGCGTGCAGAAGCGCACCGCCTCGCGTCGAGCGGGCTCGGTGTCGGCGATCAGGCGCGTCTGCACGATGGACGAATGCAGGTACAGGTTGTGGGGCATCACCGTCGCGCCGACGATGCCGATGGCCAGGTACAGCGCGCCCGGCTGGTGCAGCCGCTCCAGGCTCGGGCCGAAGCCCATCGCCACGCCGAACCAGTTGGGCGGCGACATCGCGAGCTCGACGACGAAGCAGGCCGCGATGGTGCCGACGAGCCCCAGCACGATGGCCTCCACGCGCCGGAAGCCCGCGCCCTGCAGGCCCAGCACCAGCAGCGTGTCGAAGGCGGTGATGCCGATGCCCACCGGAATCGACACGCCGAACAGCAGGTGCAGCGCGAGCGCGCTGCCCAGCACCTCGGCGAGGTCGCAGGCCACGATGGCGAGTTCGGCGCCCAGCCAGAGCAGGCGGTTGACGCGCGGCGAGTAGTGCTCGCGGCAGGCGCGCGCCAGGTCCTTGCGTGCGACGATGCCCAGCCGCACGCACAGCGTCTGCAGCAGCATGGCAGACAGGCTCGCCAGCAGCACCACGAACAGCAGCCCGTAGCCGAAGCGCGAGCCGGCCTCGATGTCGGTGGCCCAGTTGCCCGGGTCCATGTAGCCGACCGACACCAGCAGGCCCGGGCCCGCGTAGCGCATCAGCTTCTTGAAGAAGGGCAGTTCCTGCGGGACGGCCACGCTGCCCTTGACTTCGGAAGGGCAGAAGGGCGCGGTGGCCGTGCGAGGGAGCGGGAAGAACATGCAGGCGATGATAGGGACAAGGCCGCGGAGTTGTCGCGGACCTGACCGGCACTGCCGCGCCGAATCTCTTAGATTCGACCGTCGTCATTCACCACTCATCCAACCGGAGACTTTTCAATGATCCACGTCGTCGCCGTCATCACCGCCAAGCCGGGCCAGCGCGCCAGGCTGCTCGAAGCCTTCGCCGAGAACCGCGCGGCCGTGCTGGCCGAGGCAGGCTGCATCGAGTACGGCGCCACGGTCGATGCGCAGGGCATCCCCACGTCGAAGGCCAGCTTCGGCCCCGACACCTTCGTCGTGATCGAGAAGTGGGAAACGCTGGCGCACCTGCAGGCGCACGCGGTCGCGCCGCACATGAAGGCGCACAGCGAGAAGACGAAGGAGCTCACCGCGGGCAAGCTGATCCACGTGCTCGAGCCGGTCTGAGGCCCGTCTTAGTCCGTTCGTCCTTTCCGCTCCCGTCGCGCACCTTCCGGTTTCGCGGCATCACGCATTCGCGCGCCGCGCGATGCGTGCTACCGTCGCGCCGGGAGCACGCGCCACCGATGCACCATGCATGCATCGCGGGCCTCGTGAAGATGCAGAGAGGGGACCGACGGGATGGCGATCTTTAGTTCGCAGCAGGGCTGGCGTTTGCGCAGCCTCCTCTTGCCCGGCGCGCTGGCAGCCGCCGTTCTGGCCACCGGCTGCGCGCCATTGCTGGCGCCGCCCTACGCGGCCGACTACGAGACCCTCGACAAGCTGGAGGCAACGCGGCCCGGCCCGGTGGCCCTCGCGAAGGCGCAGCCCACCGGTGCCGAGGACAAGGTCAACACCGTGCGCCTGCGCAGTGCCCGGCTGCTGTCGCCCAGCGGCAGCTTCGCGCAGTACCTGCAGGACGCGATGATGCGCGACCTCAGCGAGATCTCCGTCTACGACCCGAAGGCGCCCACGCGCATCGCGGCGCGCGTGCTGGCCAACGAGATCGACCTGGGCGTGATCAACGGCACCGGCCGCATGGACGTGGAGATCACCGTCACGCGCGACGCCACGCAGCGCCTGCGCAAGACCTACCGCGCCGAGACCGCCTTCGATTCGAGCTACGCGAGCATCGTCGCCGTGCCTGCCGGACAGGCCGCGTATCCGCGCCTCGTGCGTGCGCTGCTGCGGCAGGTGTACGCCGACCCGCAGTTCGTGGCCGCCATCGGCCGTTGATCCCAGAGGTCAGGAGGCGCTTCGATGCAGTTCCCCTTTTCTTCTTCTCTTCCGGTGGCCATGGCGCTGTCGGCACTGCTGCTGCTCGCCGGCTGCGTGCACCCGATCACCATGATCACCGAGACCGCACCGGCTCGCTCGCAGGCGCACCTCATCCCGAAGAAGGTCGCCTACGTGATGACCGATGCGGATCGAGACCTGGAAGTGATCACCCCAGGCGGCAGCGGCGACCGGGTGAGCTACTACCCGTACCGCGACCTGGAGAAGTCGATACGCGACGCATTGCGCGCCGTCTACCGCGACGTCGTCGTTCTGCGCACCGCTGGCGACGCGAAGGCCAACGAGGCGGCGGGCGTGTCGCTGGTGTTCTCGCCGCGCATCAAGACCGATTCGAGCTCGTCCTCGTGGATCAGCTGGCCGCCGACCTCGTTCACGGCCGAGGTCTCGTGCGTGGTGACCGATGCGGCAGGCGCCGAGGTCACGCGCGTGCGCGCCGTGGGCAACGGCACGGCCGAGTTCGGGGAGTTCAAGGGCGACTTCGGGTTGGCGGCGCGAAGGGCCGCGACGCGGTTGACCTCGCAGCTGAGCAGCGAGGTCCGCAGGAACGAGAAGCTGCGATGACGGCGAGCAGGAGCTCAAATAAAAAAACGCGCCCGAGGGCGCGTTTTTCGTCGAGGCCGTGAAGTCTTACTTCGAGACGACCTTCACCATCTCCAGGCACTTGTTCGAGTAGCCCCATTCGTTGTCGTACCAGCTCACGAGCTTCACGAAGGTGCCGTCGAGCGCGATGCCGGCTTCGGCGTCGAAGATCGAGGTGCGCGGGTCGCCGCGGAAGTCGGTGGCCACGACCTTGTCTTCGGTGTAGCCCAGCACGCCCTTGAGCGCGCCTTCGCTCTGTGCCTTCATCTCGGCGCAGATTTCCTTGTACGTAGCTTCCTTCACCAGCTCGACCGTCAGGTCGACCACCGACACGTCGGAGGTCGGCACGCGGAAGCTCATGCCGGTGAGCTTCTTGTTGAGCTCGGGAATCACCACGCCCACGGCCTTGGCCGCGCCCGTCGACGACGGGATGATGTTTTCCAGGATGCCGCGGCCGCCGCGCCAGTCCTTGTTGCTCGGGCCGTCCACGGTCTTCTGCGTGGCGGTGGCGGCGTGCACGGTGGTCATCAGGCCGCGCTTGATGCCCCACTTGTCGTTCAGCACCTTGGCCAGCGGGGCCAGGCAGTTGGTGGTGCAGCTGGCGTTGCTGATGATGGCTTCGCCGGCGTACTTCTTGTCGTTCACGCCGTAGACGAACATGGGGGTGTCGTCCTTCGACGGTGCCGACAGGATCACCTTCTTGGCGCCCGCATCGATGTGCTTCTGCGCGGTTTCCTTGGTGAGGAAGAGGCCGGTCGACTCGAGCACGATGTCGGCGCCGACTTCGTTCCACTTCAGTTGCGCGGGGTCGCGCTCCTGCGTCAGGCGGATCTTCTTGCCGTTCACGATCAGCGTATTGCCCTCGACCGTCACTTCACCCTTGAAGCGGCCATGCACCGAGTCGTACTGGAGCATGTAGGCCAGGTAGTCGGGCTCGAGCAAGTCGTTGATGGCGACGATTTCGATGTCGTTCTTGAAGTTCTGCACGGCTGCGCGCAGCACGTTGCGACCGATGCGGCCGAAGCCGTTGATACCGAGTTTGATAGCCATCTGACTTGCTCCTAAGGTTGAAAAACTGTTGTCGTGATCCGGCGAAAGGACTCAGTCGCGCAGCGCCGCTTCCACCGTGGCGGCCACGTTCTCCGCCGTGAATCCGAAGTGCTTGAACAGCACCGGCGCGGGCGCCGATTCGCCGTACGTGTCGATGCCGACGACGGCCGCGCAGCCGTACTTCCACCAGCCGCCGGTGCAGCCCATTTCCACGGCGATGCGCGGCAGCTTCTTGGGCAGCACGGCCTTCTTGTAGGCCAGGTCCTGGCGGTCGAAGGTGGTGGTCGAGGGCATCGACACCACGCGCACGGCGATCTTCTTCTCGGCCAGCAGCTTCTGGGCTGCCAGCGCGAGCGGCACTTCGGAGCCGGTGGCGATGATGACGGCCGCCGTCTTCTTGTTCTTGAGGCCGACGTTCTCCGGCTCGGAGAGCACGTAGGCGCCGCGGCTGATGTCGCCGAGTTCGCTCTTGGGCGAGTAGGCGATGTTCTGGCGGCTCAGCAGCAGCGCGGTCGGGCGCGACTGGTTCTGCAGCGCCACGGCCCAGGCCACGGCCGTCTCGGCGGTGTCCGAAGGGCGCCAGACGTCGAGGTTCGGGATCAGGCGCAGCGAGGCGGCGTGCTCGATCGACTGGTGCGTCGGGCCGTCTTCGCCCAGGCCGATGGAGTCGTGCGTGAACACGTGGATCACGCGGCGCTTCATCAGCGCGGCCATGCGGATGGCGTTGCGGCTGTAGTCGCTGAAGGTGAGGAAGGTGCCGCCGTAGGGGATGTAGCCGCCGTGCAGCGCCACGCCGTTCATGATGGCGGCCATGCCGAACTCGCGCACGCCGTAGTTGATGTGGCGGCCGATGGTGCCGTGCGGCGCTTCGGCCGGGGCTTCGGGCTTGGCTTCGTCTTCAGCGCCCTGCTTGGCAGGAACGGCCGGCACGTTCATGACCACCGAGCCGGTCTTCGGATCGAAGCGCAGGGCGGCGGTGCTCTTGGTGTTGGTGAGGTTCGAGCCGGTCAGGTCGGCGCTGCCGCCGAGCATCTCGGGCAGCGCGGCGGTGAAGGCTTCGAGCGCGAGCTGGCTGGCCTTGCGGCTGGCGACGGTCTCGGCCTTGGTGTGTGCGGCAACCACGGTGTCGAACGCGACCTGGTGGAAGTCCTTGGGCAGCTCGCCCTTCATGCGGCGGGTGAACTCCGCGGCCAACTCGGGGTAGGCGGCGGCGTAGGCGGCGAACCTGTCGTTCCACTCGGCTTCTGTCTTGGCGCCGGCTTCCTTGTGGTCCCAGTCGGCGTACACCTCGGCCGGGATCTCGAAGGCGGGGTAGGGCCAGCCGATGGCTTCGCGGGTGAGCACGATTTCTTCCGCGCCGAGAGCCTCGCCGTGCGCCTTGGCGGTGCCGGCGCGGTTCGGGCTGCCCTTGCCGATGACAGTCTTGCAGACGATCAGCGTGGGCTTCGACTCTTCCTTCCTGGCCTTGGCGATGGCCTTGGACACCGCAGCGGCGTCGTTGCCGTCGATCGGGCCGATGACGTTCCAGCCGTAGGCCTTGAAGCGCTCTTCGGTGTTGTCGATGAACCAGGGCTTGACCTGGCCGTCGATGCTGATGCCGTTGTCGTCGTACAGCGCGATCAGCTTGTTCAGGTGCCAGGCGCCGGCCAGCGCGCAGGCTTCGTGGCTGATGCCTTCCATCATGCAGCCGTCGCCCAGGAAGACGTAGGTGTGATGGTCGACCACCGTGTGGTCCTTGCGGTTGAACTCGGCCGACAGCAGCTTCTCCGCCAGCGCGAAGCCCACCGCGTTGGTGATGCCCTGGCCCAGCGGGCCGGTGGTGGTCTCCACGCCCGGGGTCACGTCCACTTCGGGGTGGCCGGCGGTCTTGCTGTGCAGCTGGCGGAAGTTCTTGAGCTCGCCGATGGGCAGGTCGTAGCCGGTCAGGTGCAGCACCGAGTACAGCAGCATCGAGGCGTGGCCGTTCGACAGCACGAAGCGGTCGCGGTCGAACCAGTGCGGGTTGGCGGGGTTGTAGCGCAGGTGATCGCCCCAGAGTGCGACGGCCATGTCGGCCATGCCCATCGGTGCGCCCGGATGTCCGGAATTTGCTTGTTGGACGGCATCCATGGCCAGTGCGCGGATTGCGTTGGCCATCAGGGCGTGGTTTGCCATGTGCGGTGGACTTTCGGAGGGAAAAGAGGGGTTGGGGTGGGGAGAACCCGCGATTTTACCGGGCGAGCCCCGGACGCTCCCGATACGGCCTGAACACCCTTCCGATGTTCTTGTGCGTCAGGCGGACTGCTAGAGTTGCCACCCATGCACGGGCTGCACCTCACCGCCGACCTCCACGACTGCCAATGCGGCCCCCAGTGGCTCACCGACCGCGACGCGCTGGGGGCCGTCTGCCTCAAGGCGGTGGCGGCCGCCGGGCTGCAGGCGGTGGGCAAGCTGATCCACGGCTTCCCGGCCACGCCGCAAGGGCCGGGCGGCGTCACGGCCACGGTGCTGCTGGCCGAATCGCACCTGTGCATCCACACCTGGCCCGAGCAGCGCGGCGTGACGCTGGACGTGTACGTCTGCAACTTCAGCGGCGACCACTCGGCCAAGGCGCATGCGCTGATGGAGTGCCTGGTGTCGCTGTTCCAGCCCCGGCACAGCGAGCGCAACGAACTGCAGCGCGGACGGGTCGCGGCGTGAGCGGCAACGCGGTGCGCGCCATGATCCTGGCCGCCGGGCGCGGCGAGCGCATGCGGCCCCTGACCGACTCCTGCCCCAAGCCCCTGCTGGAGGTGCGTGGCAAGCCCCTGATGCAATGGCCGATGGAGGCGCTGGCCGCCGGCGGCTTCACCGAGCTGGTCGTCAACACCGACTGGCTCGGCGCCCAGATCTCGGCTCGGTTCGGCGCAAAGCCTTTGTTGGACGGGCACTCCGCGCTATCGATTTCATACTCCGACGAGGGTCGCGACTTCGGCGGCGCGCTGGAAACAGCCGGCGGCATCGTGCGTGCGCTGCCCCTGTTGGGCGACGTGTTCTGGGTCGCGGCCGGCGACGTGTTCGCGCCCGGATTCGCCTTCACGCAGGCCTCGGTCGAGCGTTTCGTCGCCAGCGGCAGGCTCGCGCATCTCTGGCTGGTGCCGAACCCCGCGCACAATCCGAAGGGCGATTTCGGCCTCTCGCCGGAGGGCCTCGCGCTCAACACCGCCGCCGAGAAATACACCTTCTCGACCATCGGCCTGTATCGCGCCGCACTCTTCGCGCCGCCCTACTGCGACATCCCGGGCGGCAACCCGGCCGGCCGCAAAGCCCCGCTGGCGCCGATCCTGCGCGCCGCGATGGACAATGAACTCGTGAGCGCAGAGCTCTACACCGGCCCCTGGACCGATGTGGGAACCCCCGAACGGCTCGCCCAACTGAACACGCCAACAAGATGACCGCAGCAGACATCGCCACCACGATCTACGCCGAGCGCCGCGCGCGCCTCGCCTCGCAACTCGGCAAGGACGGCATCGCCATCATCCCGACCGCGCCCGAGCGGCCGCGCAACCGCGACACCGACTTCCTCTACCGCCACGACAGCTACTTCTATTACCTGACCGGCTTCACCGAGCCCAATGCCTGGCTGGTGCTGGCGGGCGACGGCCGCGCCACGCTGTTCTGCGCGCCCAAGGACATCGAGCGCGAGATCTGGGACGGCTACCGCCTGGGGCCCGACGCGGCGCCCGCGGCGCTGGGCGTCGACGAGGCCTTCCCGGTCACCGAACTCGACGCGAAGCTGCCCAAGCTGCTGGAGAACCGCGCCACCGTGTGGTTTCCCTTCGCCATCCACAAGGGCCTGGAAAGCCGCGTCGACGGCTGGCTGCAGTCGGTACGCGCGCGCGTGCGTTATGGCGCGCTGTGCCCCGACGAGCAGCGCGACCTGTGCGGCCCGCTCGACGAGATGCGCCTGGTCAAGGACGCGCACGAGCAGGACATCATGCGCCGCGCCGCGCAGATCAGCGCCCGCGCGCACGTGCGCGCGATGCAGCTGTCGGCCCGCATGCTGCGCGAAGGCAAGGATGCGCGCGAGTACCACCTCGACGCCGAGCTGCTGCATGAATTCCGCCTGGGCGGCTCGCAATATCCGGCGTACTACTCCATCGTCGCGGCAGGCGCCAATGCCTGCGTGCTGCACTACCGTGCCGACGCCGCGCCCGTGCGCAAGGGCGAGCTGGTGCTGATCGACGCCGGCTGCGAGCTCGACGGCTACGCCAGCGACATCACCCGCACCTTTCCCGCCGACGGCAAGTTCAGCGGCCCGCAGCGCGCGCTGTACGACCTGGTGCTGGCCAGCCAGGACGCGGCGGCTGCCGCCACCAGGGCCGGCAACCGCTTCAACGACCCGCACGACGCGGCGGTGCGGGTGCTCGCGCAGGGCATGCTCGACTTCGGCCTGCTCGATGCCAACAAGGTCGGCAGCGTCGACGACGTCATCGACACGCGCGCCTACTTCCAGTTCTACATGCACCGCACCGGCCACTGGCTCGGCATGGACGTGCACGACTGCGGCAGTTATGTCGAGCCCACCCAGGTGGGCGAGGTGAGCGAGCGCAAGGACCCGCTGTCGAACGAAGTCATCAAGAACCGCCCCAGCCGCATCCTGCACCCCGGCATGGTGCTGACGCTGGAGCCCGGCATCTACGTGCGCCCCGCCGAGGGCGTGCCCGAGCAGTTCCACAACATCGGCATCCGCATCGAGGACGACGCGATCGTCACCGCCACCGGCTGCGAACTCATTTCGCGCGGCGTGCCGGTGAAGGCGGACGAGATCGAGGCGCTGATGCGGGCCTGACCGCCCGCTGCGACACCGGCGGCGGCGCGTGCCGCGCCTGCAGGAAGTCGATGAACACCCGCAGCTTGCGCGGCATCTGCGCGCGGCTCGGGTAGTAGAGATAGAAGCCCGGGAAGGTCGGCCACCAGGGCTCCAGCAGCGGCACGAGGCGGCCGCTCGCGAAGTCTTCGCGCACGGCTCCTTCGAACGATGTGGCAATGCCCGCGCCCGAGCGCGCGGCCGCGAGCAGCAGGTCTGCGTCGTTGCTGACGAGCGGGCCTGAGAGCTCCACGTCGAGCACGCGTCCGTCCTGCGCGTACTCCCAGCGATAGAGGCCGCCCGTGGTGAGGCGGTAGTTCAGGCAGCGGTGCTCGCGCAGGTCCTCGGGCGTGCGCGGTGGCTTGCGCCCCTTCAGGTAGCTGGGCGCCGCGTACGTCACCATGCGCAGCGGCCCGCCCACCGGCACGGCCACCACATCCTGCGCGAGGCTTTCGCCCAGGCGGATGCCGGCGTCGAAGCCGCCTTCCACGAGGTCGACCATGCGGTTGTCGCAGACGAACTCGAGCGTGATGTCCGGATAGGCGTTGGCGAACGCGCCGAAGTGCGGAAAGAAGAGCAGCTCCGCCGCCACGCGCGAGACGTTCAGGCGCAGCAGGCCTGCCGGCTTGTCGCGCGCCTCGTCGATGCCTTCGACCGCCTGCGCGAGCGCGGCCAGGCCCTTTTGCGCACCCGCGAGGAACTGCTGGCCCAGCTCCGTCACGCCGACGCGGCGCGTGGTGCGGTCCAGCAGGCGCACGCCGAGCTTCTGCTCCAGCGTGCGCACGGTCTGCGAAAGGGCCGATGGCGACAGGCCCAGCTCCTGCGCGGCGCGCGTGAAGCTGGCGTGATGCGCCACGCGGGCGAAGGCGGCGATAGCGGGCAGCAGTTCGGGCGACATGGCGGCCATTATGAAGACTGGCTTCATAAAGCATTCGCTCCAACAGGCTTTTTCCAAAGCAATCGCGCAAATACCTTCCAGGTCATGGCGATGCGGCCCTCGCGTCGCCGCCTTCAACCTCGAAACGCACGCACGAAAGGAATCTGAATCATGAAGCTGGACGACTACATCACCCTCGGCCGCTCGGGCCTGCGCGTCAGCCCCATGTCGCTGGGCACCATGACCTTCGGCCAGGAATGGGGCTGGGGCGCCGACGCGGGCGAGTCGCGCCGCATGTTCGACCTCTACGTGGAGCGCGGCGGCAACTTCATCGACACCGCCAACTTCTATACCAACGGCAGCTCGGAAAAGCTGCTGGGCGAGTTCATCGCCGACCGACGCGAGTCGGTGGTGGTGGCCACCAAGTACTCGCTGAACATGCAGCCGGGCAACCCCAACGCGGGCGGCAACCACCGCCGCAACATGGTGCGCTCGGTGGAGGCCAGCCTGAAGCGGCTGGGCACCGACTACATCGACCTGCTGTACCTGCACATCTGGGACGGGCTCACGCCCTTCGAGGAAGTGATGCGCGCCTTCGACGACCTCGTGCGCTCGGGCAAGGTGCTGTACGCGGGCATCTCCGACACGCCGGCCTGGCAGATCGCGCGCATGCAGACGCTGGCCGAACTGCGCGGCTGGGCGCCGCTGGTGGCGCTGCAGATCGAGTACAGCCTGATCGAGCGCACCGTGGAGCGCGAGCTGCTGCCGATGGCGCAGGAACTCGGCCTGGGCGTGCTGGCATGGTCGCCGCTGGGCAGCGGCGTGCTCTCGGGCAAGTACACGCGCGCCGACCTCGACCATCGCAACGCCCCGGCCTCGGGCGTGAAGGGTTCGCGCAAGGACGTGGCCGTGGGCAACGGCGCGCTCAGCGCCCGCTCGCTGGAGATCGCCGAAGCGGTCGGGCAGGTCGCGAAGGAGCAGGGCCGCTCGAGTGCGCAGATCGCGCTGGCGTGGCTGCTGCAGCGCCGCGCGCCGACGGTGATGCCGATCATCGGCGCGCGCACCTTCGCGCAGTTCGAGGACAACCTCGGCGCGCTCGAGGTTCAGCTCGACGCCGATGCGCTGCAGCGCCTGGAAGCGGCCAGCGCCGTGTCGATGGGCTTCCCGCACGACTTCATGGCGCTGCCGATGACGCAGGGTGTGCTCTCGGGCGGCAGCTCGGTGCGGCGGCCCGCATGAAGCCGCGCGGCTTTATGTTTCGGCGGTGGAAGGCGCGATGAGCGGACAGGCGCCGCGCACCGCCTCCGTCACGGCGTGAGCGGCGCGGACGACGGCGGCAAGAGGCTCGCCAGCAGGCTGCACAGCGTGACGGCCGTGGCCGCGAACGCGATCCAGTGAAAGCGGCGCGGCGCATAGCTGAGCAGCCCCACGGTCGACCACGCAGCCGCCGTGAGCGCACCCAGCCAGAGCACCCAGCCGATCGCGCTGCCCGCCGCGCGCAGGCTGGCGCCCAGCGACAGGCACAGCAGCAGCGCTCCGCCGAGCTGCAGCCAGCGTCGCCACGGGCCCGGCGTGCTGCCTCGCCCATAGACGTCCTCGCTGTGGCGGTCCATCGCGAGGCTCAGCGCGCAGAAGCCCGCGAGTGATGCGGCGAACACGAGGGAGAGGAGGGACGAATCCATCACCGTCACGAACCCTGGCCCGACGGGGCGAGCGTCGACGACTGCTGCGGCTGTTGTGGCGATGGCGGCAGTTTCTTCTCTGCCTGCTGCCTTGCAGCCATCGACTTGCGCCGCTTGCGCTCGACGATCCACACCGCGCCCGCGAGCCCCAGGCCCAGCGCGATCGCGACGAGGTCGAAGCCCGCCACCGCGCTCGGTCCGGCGCGCAGGCTGACGGTCAGCGGTGCAGGGCCGGTGAAGGCGTTGAGCACCGGCAGCAGCGCGAAGAGCAGCGCGCCCACCGCGAGCTGTGCCTGCCACATGCGCAGCGTGGGCCGCAGCAGGCCGAGCACTGCGGCCGCGCCCCAGACGATGAAGAACCAGCGGATCTCCGCCTCGCCACGCTCGGCCATGCCCACCGGCAACAGGCGGTTGGCCCAGAAGAAGGCGGCCATCGCGACGGGCAGGCCGGCGATGGCGCCGAGGTTCAGGCCGTCGACCAGCCGCAGCCCGATGCTCACGCGCCCACCCTGCTTGAGCGTCTTCGCGAACTTCTGGCGCTCCTTCACGGCCCACAGCAGAAGTCCCGTCGCCACCATCAGGCAGCCCGCGAGCCCCGAGAGGAAGAAAAGCGCACGTAGCAGCGGATCACCGAAGCGCGCGATGTGCAGGCCATAGAGCACGCCGCGCGTTTCGGCCGCGGGCTTGGGCACGTCGCCGTAGGCGCCGATCAGCGCGCCGGTGGTGCCGTTGAAAAGCATCGATGGCTTGTCGTAGGAGAGCTGCGGCCCCTCGGCGCGGGTGAGCGCGACGACCGCGTTGGCGTCGTTGGGCTGGTGCACGGTGATGCGGCCCACGGCGGCGCCGTTCCAGTGCGCGGAGGCCTGCGCCATCATCGGCGCGATGGGCGCGAGCGGGACCCTGTTGCCCGAGGCCTTGACCTGGTCGCGGCCGCCGCCGGGAAAGACCTCGGAGAAGAAGGCCTGCTCGCCGCCGCGATCCTTGTAGGCCGCCTGCGGCGCCCAGGGCATGTACATGAACATCAGCGTGACCAGGCCCGTGTACGTGATCATCAGGTGGTAGGGCAGCGCGAGCACCGCCGTCACGTTGTGCGCGTCGAGCCAGGAGCGCTGGCCCTTCTTCGGGCGGAAGGTGAAGAAGTCCTTGAAGATGCGCTTGTGCGTGACGATGCCGCTGAAGATCGCCACCAGCATGAACATCGCGCAGAAGCCGACGATCCATCGCGCCCACAGCGCGGGCATGTAGTGCAGGTCGAAATGCAGGCGGTAGAAGAACTCGCCGCCGCGCGTGACGCGAGCGGCGGTGAGTGCCTCGCCGGTGGCGGGGTCGAGCGAGACACGGTCGAAGCGGCGGCGGGGTTTGTCTGCCGGTGCGGCAGCGCCGGGTGTTGCGAGATAAAGCACGTCGGTCGACGGCTGGCGCTCGGTCGGCAGGTTGATGAACCAGCGCGGGCTGCCGGCACCGTGCTTCTGCAGATAGCCCACTGCGCCCTCGGCCGCCTGGACCTGCGGCACCTGGGCCCGCGCGGCCGATGCATGCAACTCCGGCTTCATCCAGAAGGTGATCTCGTCCTTGAAGTACGAGGCCGTGCCGGCCGCGAACACCATGAACAGCACCCAGCCCACCAGCAGGCCCGACCAGGTGTGAAGCCATGCCATCGACTGGCGGAAGCCCTCCTTCACGCGGCGCCTCCGGTGGCATGCATGAGCCACGCGAGCAGGCCCAGCACGGCCGCGGCAGCGGCGAGGCCCGCCCACGCACGCGATGCCGTACGCGCCGCGAAGACCCACATCACCGCGAACGCGAAGACGGCGAAGGAAGCGAGCAGGCCGGTCATCGTGGCCTCGCTGCGGGCCATGCCGAAGATGGCGGGCAGGCACAGCGCGAGCACGACGGAAGACAGCGCGGCGACGCCGTAGCCGCCTGCGATGGCGGCTACGGCGCGCGAAGCCACGCTCAGGCGGTAACGAACGTCAGCGGTCACGACGCGCGCCGGACGGCGTGCGAGGTCGTTCGGAGATTCATGGAGGAGGGGAAGGAAAGCCCGAGAAGATGAGAATAATACTCATCTTCACAGGGTCCACGCCTGGATGACGTGCACCTGCGCGGGTTTTCCGTCCTCTCACCCGGTCTTCTTGCTAGGAAGCCCGCCCCGCCGGGCGCCACCGCCCGGCATTGGCGCGCCACTCGTACAGCCGCGATCCGATCTGGACGATGTCGCCATTGGCGACGTTCGCAGGAAAAAGCTGGTCGTACGCTCGCAGGCGATAGCCGAGGAAGTCCGCCGCCGCCTCGACATCGCCCTCCGAAGACACCACGCCCACGCCCACACCGAGCAGCGGTGCGGACTGCGGCATCAGGCCGGAGACGTTGGACACGATCGATGCGGGGGCTTCGAGCGTGGCGCCCTGCGTCATCGCCCCAACCGCGCTGCGCACGGCCACCAGGCCGCCCGTGGCGTAGGCCGCCAGCTCCAGCAGGCCGGAGGACGAAGCCCGGCTTGCGCCGATCCCGATCAGGCTGGCGTCCCCGGCCAGATAGCCCGCGACCTCGTAGACGAGCGCACCCGAGAACGGCTTTGCGCCGAAGGCCGAGGCCCCAAAGGTCAATGCGCCGTACATGGGGCTACTCCGATGGCGACCCGGCCGCCGGTTCGAACGCAAGGAAGTCGCACACGGGCAGCATCGGCAGCAGCTGCTCCAGCGTCGGCTCCTCGGCCTGGCCTGCCGTGACCTTGTCCTGCAGCGAATAGCAGAAGTCCCACACCAGCGAGCGCCATGCGCGGAAGGCACGGCCTTGCGCCTGGAAGCGCGGGACGGCCGGCTCCTCAGCGTAGGTGACCGCGGTCCTGATGTCGTCGAAGCCGTAAGCGGCCGCTGTGCTGTCGAGATGCTTCTGCACCCCGTCGCGCAAGGCTGCGGCACGTTCTTCGAGAGTCGGCTCGTGCGGTTCGGGCGTCGCCGGTTGCTCGATGCCGGGCACTTCTGGCTCCGGCCGCGCCGATGGTTCGGGAACTGGCTCCGGTACGGGAATGTCCTCGGCGATCCACATGCCGTTGGCGGCAGCGAAATAGCGCTTGCCTTCGACGGGAGGCGGCGGCTCCGCGATCAGGCAATTGCCTGGAACCAGCCACACCTCGCCTTCGTCGGCGGGCGAGAGGTCGCTCTCGTCGAGCACGATGGGGCCGATGTAGACGCGGTCGGGGCCGAATGAATAGACGGTCTTTGTTTTCATGGTCAGTACTTGATGCATGCGAGGTAGGCGGTGTTGCGGGGACGAGCCTCCGTGCTGCCATTGCTGTTCACGGAGATTCCGGTGGCGCTGTTCTTGATCGTGATCCCAGTCGCAGACGCGTAAATGCCGATCCCTGTACCGGATGCCCCCACTCCAACGTTGTGCCCGTGATTTCCGCTGCCGTCGGTGCCCAAAGTTTCGTATCCATCCGTGATATTTCCGAGAACACCGGAAATGCCCGCGCCTACACCAGACATGTGTGTGCGCGAGTAGGTGTGGCCGTGCCAGCCTTGTTGATCCGTCCAAGCACCATGCGCATGGCCGGGATCAGCAACGCCATGCGCATGGCCAGGATCGGTAATCGCATGAGCATGACCTGGGTCGGCGACGGGGTGTGCGTGTGCCAGATTGGCACTTTCCTGATAGGAACCAAGCGTTCGATCAGGATCGAACCCCCGTCCATCGTCCAGCCCTCGATCGAACACCCCCCGCCCATCGGGCAGATTAAAGGTGGTCGAACCATCCCCCGTCCCGTAAGTCGTACCGATCTTCGCGAAGAGCCGCGCATAAGTCGTACGCGAAACCGCCGCCCCGTTGCGCTTCAGGTAGCCCGCGGGCGGCGTCGCCTGCGCGAAGTAGCAGACCATGCCCGTCTGGTCGAGGCCCAGCGCCTCCTGCCAGTCGGCCTTCAACTGCTCGGTGGAAGCCGAGAGAATGGTCAGCCCGATCTGCTTCGGCCCTTCCGGAAAGTCGACCTTCGCGCCGTCGTTGCTCGATGCAATGACCAGGGTGCGCGCGAGCGCGCCGCCGGTCATCGTGGCCCGGCCCAGTTCGAACAGGCCGGTTGGGCGGCCGACCGAGTCGACCGCGTTGATCATGTAGTGGCAGGTGTCTCCCTCTGCCATGCCAGCTGCGGAGAACGGTCGATATGCATCGACGGCGCCCTGCAGCGCGAAGGAGCCCAGCCCTACGGTGGTGCTGGCCTCCAGAATGCGGTCTGCTGTCTTGTGTGCCATCGCGATGTGCCGTTCAGACCGTCAGAAACGCGACCTTGGTCGACGTCTTCAGGCGCGGAACCACGCCGGCCTGGATCGGGATCACCGGCGTCAGAGCACCGTGCAGCAGCAGCAGGCCATTGCCCGCGGCCGCGGTGCCGATGCCCAGGTGCGTGGCCGTGCCCACGGCCGTGCCGGCCACTTCCAGGAACTCGAGCGCATTCACCAGGAATGCCTCGTTCCCGATCACCGACCAGCCCGCCGGGCTGCGCGGCACGGCGATCCGTGCATACCCCGGGTACACCAGCTCGTTGGTGCTCTGGTTGGCGCCGGCACCGGGAGCGGCGGTGAGAAGACTGATGTAGAGATCCGTCGACGGGTTCGCGGAGGCGTTGTCGGCCAGCCCGGCGATGGGCGTGCCGAGAAGGATCAGCTTGATGAAAGCGTTGGCGGATGCGGATGAATATGCCATTCGAAGCTCCTGGTTCGGGTTGGTTGGTTATGCAAGGGAGAGGTTGTCGGCGGGCTGTTCGCCCATGAAGTCGGCCAGGTTGCAGCTGGCCGGGATGTCCGAGGCGCCGAGCCCGTCGATGAAGACATGGGCTGCGCGCTCGGCGGAAAAGCAGGCCTGCACGTGATCGGCGATGGCGCGCGAGATGGCTTGCACCTCTTCGCGCGTGAGCGTGACGAAGCCATCGACAGCCTTGAAGTCGATGCTGTCGATCGCTCCGGCGTCCATCTCGACCAGCATCTGGGCAAGCGCCGCGCGGTCTTCGCGGCCCGTTCGCACGCGTAGCCCGCCCGGCAGCGTCAGGCCGCCGGTCTCCGCGCTCCAGCGTTGCTCGGCGAGGTCGGCCTTGAGCTGAGCCCTCCGGTCATCCGGCGTGCGCGGATCGCGCCAGGCATGCGACGACCAGTCGAAGACATGACGCTCGCTCGGTCGCTCAGGCAGCAGCTCGGGAGAGCCGTTACGGATGTATGAACCCGGTTCTGCCGGCCCCAGATAGACGGACTCTCCGGGCCCTGCCTGAGCATGGCACCACTCGACGGTGGCTTGCGTTCCGGTGCAGCGGATCTCGCCGGTGCGGGTGTTGTAGACAGTGAAGTGAGGCATGGTTCAGCGGCGCGTGGAGAGCGCGTAGATGGAAGAGCCGGCGGTGCCGACCTGTGCGGGAGTAATGAGACTGATCGAGTGCCAGCCAGGGTTCAGAGACACCTGGATACCACCGGTCACGGTGGTCCCGGCAATGCCGGCTCCCAGCCATCGCAGCGCACCGTCGACGTACAGAGAGACATAGGCCGTCTGCATCACGAAGACAGAGCCCTGGATGAAAGTCTCCAACGGCACGCTGCCAGGTATGAAGTGATTGACCGAGACCGTGTTCGACGCGGACGACGCGAAAGAAGGCACCGTCACGGCCTGGCCACGCAGATTCAACGTATCGATCACATCCAACTGATTGATCGTCAGCCCTTCGTTCTGCAGGTTGAAGCCCGGTCCCCAGAGGCGGAATCGCCCGGTGGCGTTCTGCATCTGCAGCCCCATGCCGTTGCAGTTCAACTCGACGAAGGTGTCGCCGCCGGAGTGGCGCGCAAGAATCCATCCCCAGCTGTTGTCGCCGATCCACTTGTTCGCGCTGCGCAGGAAACCCCAGCCGCCCACACCGTCCCCGGAGATGTCGACCTGGCCCGCGTTGACATAACCCAGGCGAGAGGTGATTGCCGACAACCGGTCTACGCTGATCGAGCGCGCGAGGATACTGCCGTCGACCACCAGCGTGCCGTCGATGCCCACGGTCGATGCACCGGCCACCGAGCCCACCACAAATGGGTAGCTCACCTTGCCATCAACGGCTTCCTGCGCCACGGCGAATTTGTCGACCAGCACCGTCATGTTGCTCGTCTTGTTCTCGACGCCTATCGTGATGCCAGCAACCTTCTTGTCCCCAGTGACCTTCAAACTCCAACGAGCCCAGAGTTCTCCGTTCTGGCCGATGCGCGCGTCTTTTTCCTCCTGTATCGATGCGACCGCACCATCGAGGCGCGCAACCAAGGACGAGCGTTCGATGGCCTCTGCGGCATCGGCTGCTGCTCTTGCTGTCGCCTCATTCCGAATGGCCGCCACGGCACCCCGGTCACTAGCTTCAGAGGTGAAAGGCGTGACCGGGAAACGTCCTTGCTCCACTTTCACGAATCGCACACCGATCGCTCCGCCAGCGACGAACCCGCGCCAAAGGAAGGCAATCCTGCCCACGACTGCGCTGGCTGGAGCGAAAGCTTCCACCGCGAAGTCGTTGCGACGCAGCTGCTCGTTCATGAAGCCATGTCGGCCGTCCTTCATGTTGCTCGTGAGCCCTAGAGAAGTGCCCGTCGCGTCGAAAAATTCAAGCGCAAAGCCGCTGCTGCCGGTATCGCTCTCGAACACCGAGTCCCCCGAGCCGGCATACCACGTGCCAGGCTTGACGGGAAAGCTTCCGCTCTCCAGACGACCGTCAGCAGGAATAGCGCTATGCAGGCGCGCCGAAGTGCCCCAATCGTCTTCCACGACCTCCCACGGTTTGCCCTGCAGATTCCACTTGTCGAGATCGAACTCGAACCCGCCGTTGAACACCAGGTTGGCACGCACATAGCCGACGGCACGCGCAGAGACGATGTCGATGCGCTGCGCCAACTGCTCGGCCGTGTCGCTGACGACCTTCTCCACGTGCGTGATCGCAGTGCCGCGTTCGATGGCCTCATCGACCAGGCGCTCGCTGATGCCCGAATTGACGTTCAGCAGGTCCGCGATCTGCTCGTCGAGGCCCTCCTGCAGTTCCTTGATCGCATCGTCGATCGACGGCAACGAGGCGAGCTGGACATAACCGGCATCGCTCCCATTGCCCGCCGCATCGAACGCAGTCACCCAGTAGACCCGCGTCGCGGCCACCGGCTCGTTGCGCACGAAATTGAGCGAACCCGTGCGCCCGATCTCGACCGCTTCGGCCAGCGTCGGCCCCACCTTGACGATGTACGCCGAGATCGGCTGCGTGGTGCCGCACGGCTGCCAGGCCAGCTCGATCTGCGAGCCCCATACCTCGCCCCGCACGATCGGTTGCGCGGGTGGCGCGATCTCGATGGTGGTCGAGATCGGGATGCCCCAGACCCCTTGCGTGTTGCCATGCTGCGCCCAGACCTTCACCGTGCCCGTGGGCAGCCATCCGATGTTCGCGGTGAGGGCCTTGCCGGTCCACCGCTCCACCGCCGTCTCGAAGGTCGCGCCGACGAAGATCCGCGTCGCCCCCCATTCGAGCAGATCAATGCCGGCAGGAGCCGACCAGCGTGCCACCACGCCGTTCGGTTCGACGGCGAGGCTCAGCCCCTCGACGTCGCCTGGCTTCACGCTCGCGCCCTGCAGCGTGTGGGTGACCATCGTCCAGTAGCTGGACGCGTAGGCCGTCATGAACCGTGCGCGCACCTGGTATTCACCATGCACTTCCAGGCCGAGCAGGAAGGTCTCGGTGGCGGTGCCGGGCAGGGTGACGCTCTGCCAATCGCCGACCGGCGTGGTCGTGCGCCATTGAACCTGCACGTTCCCGCCGCGGCGCACGGCATCCTCCGCCGATGCGGACCAGCTCACGCGCGCGCGGATCACCAGCGTGCCGCCCTGCTGCACCATCTGCTCCTGGCCGCTGCGCACCGTCAGGTCGAGCGGGGGCTGTGGCAACAGGAAGGGGTTGGGCAGATTGGTGTTGGGCGACGGGTCGCGCAGCACCTCGTCGGCGGTGTCGTAGAAGGCTTCTTCGTCCTCGATGACCTGGAACGAGAGCGGCGAGCTCATCGAATAGGTCCAGTCCTGCACCCGGAAAGGCTTGTTGGCGAAGCCGTACAACGCGCTGGTCAGCAGGATGCGGTCGCCA